>DAONFG010000029.1:0-44947 GCA_035403465.1 Spirochaetota bacterium
AAACATGGACTGCATTAAGCTTGTACTGGCGCAGAACAGGCAGGATGTAAACAGGGCCGACAGCAGGGGGGAGACCCCGCTCTACATCGCGATGAAAAGGAATGATGCCGTGCTGATGAGGCTGCTGCGTGATAACGGTGCCTCTGATAAGCGGGTTATTGTAACCGATGTCTCGTTCGGTGAGTTGATTGAAGGGACTTATATTGTTAAGGAATACGGCAGGGCCACCTTTGATACCAGGCGCTCTGCAGATGATACCACCGCCCCGTTCAGATATATCTTTATGAGGGACGGCACTGGTACAGTTGACATGGATGACTCAACTCTTACTGATATGATGTTCAGGTGGCACGTTGAGGGGAATGCTCTTATTCTTGAAGAGCTTGACGCGCGCGGCTACGTAGCAAAAAAATTGCGGTTCATGTTTTTACAGACAGCAGGAACAATCCTCTTTGAAAAAAGCGACGTGCAATATGGCGATGTCTCTGCTAAAAGATGGGAAATTATAAGAACTGGTCAGAAGTGACCTGGTTTTAATAACGGGTGTTAAGTGAATAAAATTCCGGCAGTACTTCTTCTTTTATGCATCCTCTCGTGTTCGGAGAGGCAGGGCGCAGAGAATAATAAAAGCAGCAGTGATAGTTTAGACGTTCAGCTTGAAAAATTTGAATCAAGAAAAAGGTACAGCTCCTTCACGAAAGATATACTTGCGTCAATTCCGGATGCCGGGATTGAACAGGCCATTGTTGATTATGTGTACGATTATGTCCTTGCAGGCGATCCCGTCGCCAACCATGCTGCCTTTAAAAAAATCAGCCCGGGGCTCAGGGCGGTGTATTCAACAATAGTTCTTGAAGAACTGGTCGGGAGCGGCGGTTTCGCACAGTATTTTGATGAACCGGAAAGCCTCTTCATCGAAGAGGCGGTTGAAGGCTTCAGACTGCTGGGAGCTCCTGTTGCTTCACGCATTGCCCGCAGGGCAATGGTCATTGTTCGGGTGAGCGGGAAGTCCGGTACTGTCGATGATAGGCTCTCACCACTTGACGCTGAGTTCTATGGAAGCAGTGAGCCGACCGGTGCCATGCGTATCAGATTCATCAGAAAAAATCCCTCCATGTTTATAACAAAAAACTAGAAGAGTCTGACTGCATGGTCAGTCCCCCCGTCCTTTTATTTTTACCGAAAATTTTATATTCAAAAAAATAATTTCAAAGATTGAATTATGTACAAAAAATTAATTAAAAAAAACATTAAAAAAGATACACAAAAAGTGGACTATTACCGCGGTGATCGCGTTATTAAAGTATCTCGCATGGCTCTTCTGTGGGTATATACTGATCACATGTAATATTATGCAGCATATCCTGCCAGGGTTTACGCGTGAACTTTAAAAAGCTGTAATGACAGCGGAAATTTTATGGCATTGGTGAGATGCAGAAAAAACAGTCATTCACTTATTGTCTCCTTCGGGAGCGATACCACGGTGAAAATAGCCTACAGGCTTAAATCAGCCCTTCAGCGGATTCTCCAGGAACCCGTTGAACACTACAGGTTTGACCTTTCAGAAATTCTCGATACAGACATAACATTCATACAGCTTCTGATCTCTTTCAGTAAAACCATCAAGCACGATGAACGCAGAATGAGTGTAATCAACTGCACTGCTGATTCAGCGTTTATGAAAACCTGCGATCTTTGCGGTATCGATATCCGTTCAATCCTGGAATTTGAAGGTTAGGTTATGGAAATAGAAACCATTCGCGATACGTTCAGGGAAGAGGCAAGGGATCTTTTAAGCCAGATGGAGATGCCGCTCATGGAGCTGGAGAATTCTCCGGATAATCCCGAGCTGATAAACACTGTATTCAGGGCTCTCCATACTATCAAGGGTTCGGGGAGCATGTGCGGTTATTCGGACCTCGCGAGGTTTACACATGACCTTGAGACCGTCTTTGACTGCATGAGAAACGGTGAACTCAGGGCAGACAGCAGGATCATCGGCCTGACCCTTAAAGCAAAGGACTGCATCAGGACACTTCTTGACGACCAGGACACAGAAGATGAGAGAGAAAAAAGGGAATGCCTGCTGAGAGAGCTTGAATCTATAACAAAAAACAGCAGCCTTGCCGCAGTGCTTATTCATAACGAACATGCAGATAAAATGAACGCTGAATCAGAAGTACAGGATGATCATTTCAGAATTATTTTTATGCCCTCACCCCTGATACTCTCGAAGGGGATCAGGATTGAACCGCTTCTTGTGCAGCTTAAAACTCTTGGTGAATGCCGTATACGGGCTGACGTGAGTTCGATCCCCCCGATTGATGAACTTGTGCCGGAAATATGCTACATGAACTGGATTGCAGAACTGATAACAGACAGCGGCATACTTTCCATAAAAGATATTTTCATCTTTGCCGAGGACTATGCGGAGATTATTATCAAGTACAACGAGGGTTTCCAGCTTAATAACGAAGTTTTCAGCCGTGATGAACTTGCAGCCGCTATTATGCGGAGGTTCGAGCGGAGCTCGGTCAATGTTGAACGCCGCGGCAGGCCGGGTGATGAGAATGTGGTATTAGACAGGAGGAAATCGGACACCTCCACAATACGGGTAAAAAATGAAAAGCTCGATACCCTGGTCAACCTTGTGGGAGAACTTGTGACACTGCAGGCCAGGCTTAACCAGGAGTCTGCTAACTCGGCTCTCCCTGAATTCATGTCAATTTCGGAAAGCTTTGGACGGCTTACCAACGAACTCAGGGAAAACACAATGAGCATCCGCATGGTGCCAATAGGTGAAATGTTCAATACATTCCACAGGCTTGTGCACGACCTTTCGGCAGGCCTGGGAAAGAAAATGAAACTCGTTACTTCAGGCGGGCAGACTGAACTTGACAAGAACGTGATTGAAGAACTGAAAGATCCTCTTATGCACCTGGTTCGCAATTCAGCAGACCATGGAATCGAAGACGTAGATTCGAGGCTTGTATACGGCAAGGAGCCTGAAGGTTCCATCAGTATAAATGCTGAACATGCAGGCTCGAACGTAGTTATCCGCGTGTCAGATGACGGTGCAGGCCTTAACCGTGAGAAGATAAAGGAGAAGGCGATCGCGAAAAACCTGCTGGCACCCGGCGACTATGACGACAGGCAGATTTTCAGCATGATATTTGAGCCGGGATTTTCGACTGCTGCAGTAACCACTGACATTTCGGGACGCGGTGTGGGGATGGATGTGGTCAAACGGAATATTGAAAAGTTAAGGGGCACAATTGATATATCAAGCATTGATGGGCAGGGTACCGAGGTGACTCTCACCATACCGCTTACCCTCTCGATAATAGACGGGTTCATGGTGGATATCGGCGGCAGCCTTTTTATTTTTAATCTTTCAAATGTAAGGGAGTGCCTCGACTTTAACTCCGCCTCTGACAGCGAAACAGAGAACCAGTTTGTGATCAACCTCAGGGATGAAATTGTACCATGCATTGACCTGCGAAGAATATTCGGCATCAACCGGATGTGGAGCGCGTATCCGCAGATTGTGATTGCGGAAATCGCAGGTGAAAGGTTCGGGTTCCTTGTGGACAGGGTCATAGGCAAGTACCAGACAGTGGTTAAGCCCCTTGCGCGGGGGAGCAGGAGCAGTGACATGATAGCAGGGGCAACCATTCTAGGGGATGGAAGTGTGGCGCTGATTCTTGACGCCAATGCCATCGTAAGGTATATGAGTGCGCCGGCTAACGGTCAGTTGCAATAATTTATAACGGTAAATAAAAAAGGGGTGATCTTATGAAATTTGGATTAAGGACTAAACTGCTTACAACGTTTTTCATGGTTGCCGCTGTGACTCTGGTGGTTGGCATGATAGGGATGTTCAGCACCGGGCGGCTGGACAGCATGATGCAGACATTTTACCTGAATAATTTTGAGGGCGTACGGCTCGCGGGTGAAATTGACAGCGGGGGGCTTAAGCTGAGAAATAATATTTTAAAGCACCTCAGTGTTTTTGACATGCAGCAGAAGCTGGGGCAGGAGAAGGATATTGAAGCAAATTATGCAGCTTACCTTAAATCGATCGAGGAATTTACTAGGGCCTCCCGTTCAGCAAGAGAGAAGGAGCTTGCGAAAATTGTTGAGGGTGGAATAAAGGCATATAAAAGTGATGTTGATGTGATTCTTGTCTATTCCAGGCAGAATAATACCAAAGAGGTTGATGCCCTTGTAAGAAAAGCGGCCGGAAATTTTACTGACAAGATTGCACCTGCTGTAAAGGAGATTGTGGCAATTAATCAGAACAACGCGAACGCGGCATACACTGAAAGCGCAAAGATCGCTAAAATGATCAACATAGTAATGGTTTCAGCGATTATTATAGCAGTCGCCCTTTCAATAGGGATAGCCCTTTTCCTGACACGATCAATACTGACAATAATAAATTCGATTGAGCTTTCATCCAACAACGTAAGCGCGGGGACGGAACAGATCTCATCATCGTCAGAGGAACTCTCGCAGGGCGCGAATGAGCAGGCTGCCAGTGTTGAAGAAATCTCTTCGGCAATAGAGGAGATGACAGCGACAATCAGGCAGAACGCCGATAACGCAGGCCAGACCGAGCGTATTGCCGCGAAGAGCGCCCTGGATGCCAGGGACAGCGGGGATGCGGTGAAGCAGACACTTAAAGCCATGAAGGATATTGCGGAAAAGATATCCATAATCCAGGAGATCGCAAGGCAGACAAACCTGCTGTCGCTCAATGCATCAATTGAAGCGGCAAGGGCAGGGGAACACGGCCGGGGATTCGCGGTAGTCGCAAGCGAGGTTCAGAAACTTGCAGAGAGGAGCCAGGTATCCGCCGCGGAGATAGGCGAACTTTCCGGATCCAGCGTTGAAGTCGCAGTTAAGGCAGGCGACATGCTCTCCAAACTTGTTCCCGACATCCAGAAGACGGCGGAACTTGTCGCAGAGATAAACGCGGCAAGCGGTGAACAGGCGAACGGTGCACAGCAGATAAACACCGCAATTCAGCAGCTTAACAGTGTTGTACAGCAGAACGCATCCGGCGCAGAGGAACTTGCGGCAACAGCAGAAGAACTCGCGGCACAGACAGCTGCGATGCAGGATTCGATTGTCCTTTTAAGGACGGGTGTGCGCAGTACAACGGATAGATCTGATTTTGTCAGGCGGGCAAATGTAAACCATATGCACCACGACGCCCATACACTGATAACTCGTGAGCTCAAACCTCTTGTATCTGCAGGCGGTAATGGGAAAGGGAACGGTAATGGAAAAACTCATGTGCTGCACGGCGCAAATGCAAGTGATTCAGTAGGGGTTGTGCTGAATATGGGAGATGCCGAGGATTCGGAATTTGAAAGAGTAAACTGACAGGGGGTGTAATATGAACAACGGTGAAAATAAAACAAGCGCCCAGTACCTTTCGTTTGTACTTGACGGAAAACTTTTTGCTTTTGATGTGCTGAAAACGCGCGAAGTTCTATCATATACCAGGATCACGGAGATTCCGTGTACGCCGGACTACGTTGCCGGTGTGCTCAACCTCAGGGGGAGTGTTGTAACTGTTATGGACTTCCGTCGAAAGTTCAATATGGGTGAAACCACAATTACCCCGGACAGCGCGATAATAATTGTTGAGGCCAATTACGAAGATGAAATGGTGGTTGTTGGCGCACTTGTTGATGCTGTAAAAGGGGTTCTGAGGTTTGACAGCAACCAGATAGAGCCGCCTCCTCGGGTAGGCATGAAACTGAGTGCTGAACTTATTAATGGCATTGGAAAGAAAGAGGATGAATTTGTCGTAATACTCAATGTAGACAGGGTATTCTCGGAAGATGACCTTAACCTTGTCAAAGAGAATATTGAAACACCGGGATATGCAGCCGGGGAAGCTGTAGCAGAACAGGCAGCCGCAGCAGTATAGGACAATATTATATGGACGGCCTTGAAATCAGGATGAACGAGTCCGAGAGGAATGATATAAGCTCATTCATCGAGGGTGAGTTCGGGATCAAGATGCCGCCTGTAAAGAAGGTTATGCTGACCAGCAGACTGGCGAAACGGCTTAAAATACTTGGACTGGAAAGCTACAGCGAGTATTACAGATATATTCGATCATCAGAGGGCATGAAGGGTGAGCTCTTCATATTCACGGACCTCGTGTCAACTCATGAAACAGGGTTCTTCAGGGAACCGCAGCATTTTGACTACCTGGTTTCTTCTGTTCTCCCTGAACTTGCTTCAACAAGGGAATCCGGGACCCGCCATCCGCTCAAGGTGCTAAGCGCCGCATGTTCAACAGGCGAAGAGGCTTATACAATAGCAATAATGGCCGAGGAGTATAGAAACAGCCTGGCGTCATCATATCTTTACAGGATAACAGGTACGGACATTTCAACGCGGGTAGTACAGGATGCGGCACGCGGTGTGTACAGGGAGGCAAGGGTGCAGAATGTTCCGCTTCATTTAAGACGAAAATATTTCATGGAGGGAAAAGAGGCAAAGGCCGGCCTGGTGAGGATTGTTCCCGAGTTGCGGGCCTGCACCGTGTTCTTCCCAATGAACCTGATGGATTATACATACCCATTTGCCGAAAAGTTTGATATAATTTTCTGCCGTAACGCACTCATCTATTTTGACAGGACAAACCAGGAGAAGATTCTCCAGAGGCTCACGGGCTGCCTTAAAAAGAACGGGTACCTTTTTATCGGCCATTCGGAAACTATGACCGGATACAATCTCCCGGTGCGCTGCGTTGAACCGACAGTGTACAGGAGGAATTGAACATGAACCCGCTGGATCAGTATGACAGGTATTACTTTCTACATCCGGGACAGCTGATAATTACAAAGGATTACGTACCCATTGTTACGATACTTGGTTCCTGTGTTGCAGTGACAATACATTCACCGGATACGGGACTGTCCGGGATATTTCATGCCATGCTCCCTGAACACAGAATCAAGAAACAGGTAATCGCGGGCCATCCGCCTGTATCCCCTGACGCGGAGTATGTGGACTTTGCGTTTTATTACCTTAAGCACAGGTTCAGTGAATCGGGCATAAGCCTTCGCAACACAACCCTGATGCTCTTTGGCGGGAGCGACGTGCTGAAGACTGTTAATGCCCCGAAAATGGAGACAGTGGGCAGACAGAATATATTAATGGCAAAAAAGATTTTTGAAAGTGAGATGATCAAACCTGTCTGCGAGGACACGGGCGGGACAAATGGCAGGAAGATTGTATTCCTGCCCCATGAAGGCAAGGCGTATGTCCATTACCTGGATAATGATCTCGGGAACTTCGAAGAATTATGCAGATGAAAAGAAAAATACGCGTACTGATAGTCGATGATTCTGCTGTTGTGCGGCAGACTATCAGTGCCATTCTTTCGGAAGAGGATGATATCGAGGTTATAGGCACTGCCTCTGACCCGTATTACGGTGCAGAGAAAATCGCGAAGGAGGTGCCTGACGTTATCATACTTGACCTTGAAATGCCCAGGATGGACGGGCTCACATTCCTGCATAAAATTATGACGCAGCACCCTATACCTGTAATAATCTGTTCAAGTCTTGCAGATAAGGGTTCGGACTCGGCATTCAAGGCCCTGTCGTGCGGCGCAGTCGAGGTGATCACAAAGCCGAAGATGGGGACCCGGGAATTCCTGGAGGAATCGAGGATAAGGATCACTGACACTGTCAGGGCAGCCGCTTTTTCAAGGATAAAGAAGATAACATCTGTATCTTCTCTCGAGGTTAATCCAAAACTTACTGCGGACGCCGTGATCCCGTCGGCAAAGAAGCCCGTACTTACAGAGACAACGGAGAAAGTCATAGCTGTCGGTGCATCAACAGGCGGTACAGAGGCGCTTAAAGATTTCCTTGTAAAACTTCCCCTTGATATTGCCGGCCTGGTCATTGTACAGCATATGCCTGAAAATTTTACCAGGGCATTTGCCGAACGTCTTGACCAGCTCTGCGGTATAAGCGTAAAAGAGGCAAAAAACGGCGACAGCATACTGAAAGGCCAGGCGCTGATTGCCCCGGGCAATAGGCATACCCTGCTTAAACGTGCGGGCGCCCAGTACTATGTCGAAGTAAAGGACGGCCCCCTTGTTACAAGGCACAGGCCTTCAGTTGATGTACTCTTCAGGTCAACGGCATATTATGCAGGCAGGAATGCAATCGGTGTTATAATGACAGGTATGGGTGATGATGGCGCCAGGGGTATGAAAGAGATGAAGGATTCGGGCGCTTTCACAATAGCCCAGGACGAGGAGTCATGTGTCGTTTTCGGAATGCCCAGGGAGGCAATAAGACTTGAGGCGGTACACAAGGTGCTCCCGCTCTCGAAAATTCCTGCCGAGGTGTGCACAGCTTCACGGAACATATAACGTAATATGAGTTTAGCGCTGAGCCGCAGAGGCGCGAAGAAAGAGTTTGATAATTTATCACAGCTAAGCACAAACCTCAGAGTATAAGAATCAGCGGATTTAATGCGTTTTTATATATTATCTCTTCGCGTTCTGGCGGCTTTTCGGGAGATAATGTATTATACTGTCCACGGTGTGCAGGGGATGGGTAATTTTTTCATGTAACCGATATGTTTTTTTGCATACTTATAGCAGGAATCTGTATATTGAATACAAATATATTGATCCGGAGATTTTTCCGGCATTCCTGTAAAATTCAAGAGGTTATAATAATGAAAAAGTTCTTTAAAGCAATACCTGTTTTATGCCTGGCGGTTTTTCTCTCGTCATGCGGATACAACACCATGCAGGCTAACGAGGAGGAGGTTATCGCAGCATGGGGGGATGTTGAGGCCGCGTACCAGCGCAGGCTTGACCTGATCCCCAACCTTGTTGAAGTTGTAAAGGGTTACGCGAAGCATGAGAAAGATACCCTGACAGCGGTAACCGAGGCAAGGGCAAAGGTCGGATCTATCCAGATGTCAAAGGATATGGTTAATGACCCGCAGGCATTCCAGAAGTTCCAGGCTGCGCAGGGTGAACTTACAAGTTCTATCGCGAGGCTCATGGTGGTAGTGGAAAAGTATCCGGACCTTAAGGCAAACCAGAACTTCACAGACCTGCAGCACCAGCTTGAGGGTACTGAGAACCGCATTAACGTGGCGCGCGTAAGGTACAACCAGGCCGTGCAGAAGTTCAACACATCGATCAGGACATTCCCCAACAGCATGACAAACAGTATTCTGCTTCACCTTGAGAGGAAGGAACCGTTCAAGGCGCAGGAGGGAGCATCCAGTGCGCCCAAGGTGAACTTCCAGTGATAAAATTTCTCCGTGCAATAATTCCGGCGCTGATTATACTTCTGGCGCCGTTATCTCTTGCGGCACTTGATGTGCCCGCGCTGCAGGGTTATGTAAACGATTACGGTGACATGATCTCGCCTGAAGCCGAGGCAAAGATCGAATCAGACCTGAAGGCGTTTGAGCAGAGTGATTCGACGCAGGTTGTAATACTTACAGTAACGTCACTTGAGGGTGACGCTCTTGAGGACTACACGATCCGGGTAGCGGAAAAATGGAAGATAGGCCAGGCAAAAAAGGATAACGGCATAATATTTTTTGCGGCAAAGAATGACCGTGTAATGAGGATCGAGGTGGGCCGCGGTCTTGAAGGCGTACTCACTGACCTGCTCTCCGGCCGTATACTTGACAACATAGTCAGGCCCATGTTCAGGTCCGGCGACTTTGATGGAGGATTTACTGACGGCACTGCAGCAATAGTTAAGGCATGCAGAGGGGAATTCACCAATGACAGTCCGCCCGTCAGAGGAGGCAGGGAGAGTAGTGATAATCCCTTTTTTATGTTCTTCTTCATGGGTATAATATTCCTTTTAGCTATTGCTAAAAAGTTTTCAAAACCTGCAGGCAGTACAATCGGTGCCCTGGCCATGCCGTTCATGGTCAATTTTCTGTTGTTCCCCATTGGCCTGACCGGGATAGTTGTATCAGTATTTGCCGGTGCGCTGATTCCGCTGCTTGCGCCGTTGTTCACCCATGCCGGATTTCCGGGCGGAGGCGGATGGAGCAGCGGTTCAGGCGGAGGATGGAGCGGTTCCGATTCAGGGGGCTTCTCCGGGGGCGGCGGAAGTTTCGGCGGAGGAGGGTCATCGGGAGGATGGTAATGAATAAAAAGGCTGCTGATTTTTTTACTGATAACGAGAAAGAAAGAATAGAGGCCGCAATTGCAGCGGCCGAGTCAGGTACATCTGGCGAAATAGTTGCCATGGTTGTACAGAGCAGTGATCATTACAGGGACGTTGATGTTTTTGTTTCAATGCTGCTGTCCGCGTGCATGGCCGTGTTCCCGTCCGAGGTGGTATACCTGAATGCGGAACATATACTCAGGAAAGTGATACCGGCGATGGGGTGGATGTCGGGTATTCCTGACAACACCAGGTTCATGACAGGACTGCTTGCGTTCCTGGTTGTGACCCTGGTGCTGTATATGCCTGTACGCTTTCTGTTCGGGCGTCTCCCGTCACTAAGGAGATTTTTTATTCCGGTCAGCAGGCGCGACGCCGAGGTAAGGGAGAAGGCGCTGTCGGAGTTCAGGGAGCAGGGACTGGATAAAACACGGGATGCCACGGGTATGCTGTTCCTTGTATCGCTGTTTGAGAAAAGGGTCTATGTGCTTGCTGATCATGGTATATATGATAAAATAAAACAGGCCTCCCTTGATGTTTATGCGGATATGGTGAGTAAGGGTATTGCCAATAAGAAGGGTGCTGATGCTCTCTGTGATGCGATAACAGGTGCAGGCGCAGAACTGGCAAAATATTTTCCCCGCAGGGATGATGATGTAAACGAACTTCCAGACAGGGTGCTGAGTAGATAAAATCTCCGGTATAACTGCAGGGCTCTATCTTGTGGGTGTGGGGACAATGGGTGACTCGGCACTTTTTGCCCTTATCCCGGCCGGTTTGTATGCATTCCCGGGACCGGGAATCAGCATCAATCAGCCGGTTAAAAATTTTGCAGTAAATATAAAGATGCAAATCATTTAAATATTTGTTTTCGCTGTTAAGTTGATTACTTTTTATACAGCTGTTTTAGACATTTATGCAGGCTGGAATGGTTAATGGTATAATTATGGAGGTTCAACATGAATAGAGAAAGCGCATGGTATAAAAAGAATACTATAAGATTTACCGGTGGAGGACTTGCTATATTTGTGATTTTCCAGATTTGTGATTTTATCATTCACAGGTTCATCCTGGGAGAGTATTTCACGTCCCTTTCAAATGTCGGGAGACAGGATGTAATGTCCTATATGTGGATTATGTACCTCGGCAGTTTCATATTCTCCTTTTTGATGATGTATATTTTTATTAAAGGTTTTGAAAACAGGGGTATCATGGAGGGTGTGAGATTCGGTATACTGTTCGGAACTGTAACAGCCGGTATGGGTGCCTTATATCAGTATATTCTCTTCCCCGTGCCGTTTTCCCTTGTTATCCAGTGGTTCGGTTACCAGCTTGTTAAGTTTATACTGGCGGGGATTGCTGCAGGGTATATTTATAAACCTCTTCCCGAGGACGATAGGGATGAAGAGCAGGATGATATGGAAATCGTATAAAAAAGGGGCGGGTTGTATAGCCCGCCTTGCGGACTGCAATGCTGTCTAATCCTGAAAAATCAGCTGCAGGTATCTATTCTTTCAAACCTCTGATTATATTAATAAATCTGAAAAACAACGCATTAAATACCATCAGTAACAATACTAAAAATTTGATTTAGGACCGTGGCCTTGATATTATTATACTAGAAACTCTTTAAAGGAGGCCCAATATGTCGAATAAATCATATAATCCGGTCAAACCCTGGCTTAACTCGTACCAGGATGGTGTACCTGAACATATCAATTATGAGACTCTGACCCTCCCGGACTACCTTGAACGTGCAGTGCAGGAGTTTCCGGAAAACCCGGCCCTTAACTTCATGGGTTACACCCTCACTTATAAACAGCTTAATCACATGGTGATGCAATTTGCGGCTTTCCTGTATAAATCAGGAATCCGCAAGGGGGACCGCGTTGCCCTGGTTATGCCGAATGTCATCCCGTGCGTGGCAGCGTATTATGCCATCCTGCGGATCGGGGGAGTAGTGGTTTTAAACAATCCCCTTTACACGGACACCGAGCTTCTTCACCAGTTTAAGAATTCAGACTCAAAGGCTGTCGTGGTCCTGGACCTCCTGGCAAACAGGGTTATTGGACTCAGGGATAAATGCTCCATTGGAACTGTCGTGGTCACGTCGATCGGAGATTATCTTCCGTTCCCGAAGAGCATCCTGTTCCCGCTTGTTGCAAAAAAGAAAAAACTCGCGGCTCATGTAGACAAAGGCCCGTCTGTTTACTTCTGGAAGGATGTAATCCGCGAAAAATACGCAGAGACTCCCAAAGTAACGGTCACATTCGATGATCTTGCCGCGCTTCAGTATACAGGGGGCACCACTGGTGTATCCAAGGGAGCTATGCTTTCTCACGGGAACCTGAGTAAGCAGGTACAGCAGATCCGCGCATGGTTCCCGGCTTTCACGATGGGTACTGAAACCATGCTGGGAGCACTTCCGTTTTTCCATGTATTCGGAATGTCCTCGGCCATGAACCTTGCTGTCATGTTGGCCTGGAATGATGTCCTGGTACCCAAGCCGCAGCCTGAACCGCTGCTGGAAACAATCAAAGAATACCGGCCGACATTCGCACCACTTGTGCCGACCATGTACATTGGCATGATCAACGATTCCATGATTAATAAAGTGGACATGAGCTGCCTGAAGGGATGCTTCTCGGGAAGTGCTCCCATACCTGTTGAGGTAATCCATGAGTTCCAG
Source organism: Spirochaetota bacterium (assembly GCA_035403465.1). Taxonomy (GTDB): domain Bacteria; phylum Spirochaetota; class UBA4802; order UBA4802; family UBA5550; genus JAAYBQ01. The sequence goes on from DAONFG010000029.1 coordinate 12,886, forward strand.
GCAAAAACCGGTTCGCTTATAGTTGAAGGATTTGGAATGACAGAGACCTCTCCTGTAACTCACATAAATCCTTTCGTCGAGGGACGGACAAAAGTGGGCAGCATAGGTGTACCGATATCTGACACGGAGTGCCGCATAGTAGACATAGATACCGGGGAGGATGTCAAGCCTGGCGAACCCGGGGAACTCCTGATCCGCGGACCGCAGGTCATGCGCGGCTACTGGAACATGCCGGAGGAAACGGAGAATGTTTTTACCGACGGATGGCTGCACACCGGCGATATCGCGCGAATGGATGACGATGGATACTATTACATAGTCGACCGCCTCAAGGACATGATAATAAACGGTGGATTGAAAGTGTATCCCCGTGACGTTGATGAGGTGCTGTACCAGCACCCGGCTGTACAGGATGCGTGTACCATAGGTGTACCGCACGAAGTGAAAGGTGAGACGGTCAAATCTTTTGTTGTCCTGAAAAAAGGATCTGCGGCAACACAGAACGAGCTTGTTGAATTCTGTAAACAGAAGCTGGCAGGATACAAGCTGCCGTCAGAGATCGAATTCCGTGAAACACTGCCGCGTTCGGCCGTAGGAAAAATTCTGAGACGGGAACTCAGGGATGATGAACTCAAACGCAGAAAACAGTAAGATTAAGTTAAGCCGGCAGGACGTAATACAGGGCATTTTTTAATAAGCGGGAAGTTGCGGAGTTAACTCTCACAAGTAATTTGAGTCTAAACCCGGAAACAGCGAGACACACTTCCAGTGGGAGTCATTTTCACATGGTACCGGAAAATTCACCTATTCTAAAAATATGGTAATTATTTTCCTGCGAATGCAGTCCATCATTAAACCCAGGTTTTCGCTCAATGAGGCTTTATTATTTAACTATAAGGACAAGAAGAAAGATAAAAAGGCAGCAACTGAATAAATAGATATCGCCCGGCACGTGTTCAGGGAGTGTAAATAAAAAGGGGTGCTGTTTCAATGGCATCCCTTTTTATGTTTCCGCGGGTCATGGGGTGCAGGCTTTCTACTTGTAGTTCGCCTGGACCTCTTTTAGTATGTCATAGACAGCCTTGTCGTTCTTCTCCACCGTGCGCCTGTACCAGAATGCAAGGTCCTTGTATCCGTCCCAGTTTGTAACAGCGCCTGCCTTCTCGATAGTGGAGGTGTTGAGTTTGGGCGACTTTTTCCTCAGGGCGTTTAACCTGGTATTGTATCCTTTTGATTCGCGGAATGCAATCAGGCTGTTCACCTGGTACGCGAAGTTGTTGTCATATGATTCTTTACTTACCATTGTAAAAAGGTCGTTTTTATTCTCTTTCCATAATCTGGAGATTCGCACGCCTGAACGGTCTTTTAGAACATCAATATATTTTCCTTTATCTGCATTTGTCAGGTTTGCCTCGGCAAGGACTTCATCACTTTCAGATTCAAGGACATATGAATAAGGATTATCTTTGGCTGTGGTTGAAGTGTACTGGAAATAGCGGATCGCCGCGGTGTATCCGTATTGCAGTTTGAATCTCTCAAGACAGTTTTTAACAAATTCAACGGCCTGCTGATTTTTGTCCGCTGAATAAAGAACAGCTGAGAGCAGAATTACAATACCTGTAATGATGCCGGTTATTTTTTTCACAAGTAACCTCTCGTTTGTTTATAAATATTAAGAGGCGGGGCGACCGCCAATTATAATAATAGTCAGGAAACAGGCCAGGGGCAAATTAAGATTAAGGATAAGCCGGAAAACCGGTGAAAAATATTCATGAAAAAATTGCTTGTCTATTTCGTTAATCTGTGGGATTATGTCGCTTCTAGTGAATATCCCTTTTCAGGTTTTAACTTAATTCATAAACTCTTTATTTTACGGTTGGGTTTGATTAATTCAGAATGAATACCGGCGCCGATACAGCTACTCCTGATCTTTTTTCGTTCAGCTCTGCAGGGCAGTCACCTGATGAGGTTTTCCGCATCGAGGACGAAGACTATGTTCATGATGCGTTCATGAACCTTTTTTCCGAGGAGTGCGGCAGGTTTATACTCAAGTCCGAATCATTCATGCTGAAACTGGCATACGCGTACAACAAGATCCTTTCCCTTTCAAATTCAAGGACACGCATACTGGCCCACCAGGTCGAGAGCACGCACAGGATAGTCAATTCATTCAGGCAGAGGTTCCTTATTGCAGACGAGGTGGGCCTTGGTAAAACAATCGAGGCCGGGCTTGTGATCAAGGAGATGATATACAGGCACAACTACACCAGGATACTGATCGTGTGCCCGGCTTCTCTCCTGTTCCAGTGGCAGAACGAGATGGAGAGCAAGTTCAACGAGAAGTTCATCATCATGGACAGGCGGCTGCTTGGCCGGGCCGCCGCAGGTAACGGCGGCGCCAACCCCTGGAATGTGCACAATAAAGTGATATGCTCGCTTGATTTTATAAAGAACAAAAACTTTGAGGATGACCTTTCAAGGACTCACTGGGACGCTGTTATTTTTGACGAGGCGCACAGGCTTCGCAGGGATTCGTCAGCGGCCACGATCGCGTATAACGCCGCGGAGGTGATTTCGTCCAGGACAAAGTCCCTTATCCTGCTCTCTGCCACGCCATTCAGGGGGAAGCTGGAGGAGCTGTACTACCTCATAGCCCTGCTCGATAAAAATATTCTCGGCCCCTTCCAGACTTTCTACAATGAGTTCTGCATTGACTGTTCTGACCTGTCAGTCCTGAAGCGCAAGCTTGACCAGGTTGTGATCCGCCGCACCAAGAACGAGATCGGGGGCTTCACAAAAAGATACGCCCGCACCATAAGGTTTGATCTCTACGACGACGAAAGATTTTTATATGATGAAACAACAAGGTACGTGGCCGAGGAATTCAACCGCGCGCTCCAGTCCGAGAACCGTGCCGTGGGATTCGTAATGACCGTGTTCCAGAAACTCCTCGATTCCTCGAGCTACGCGCTGCGTATCGCGCTGTCTAACCGCTCCGCCAGGCTGAAGGAGCTCCTTGCACGGGCGGCCGGGGATCACGAACAGCTGGTTTCGTTCAACAATAATTTTTTTGACAGCGGCACAATGCCTGACGCCGATGACACCGATGAGAACTGCGAGCTTGTTGTGCAGAGGACAATCGACGAGCTTAAACTTGAGATTGCAACGCTGGACAGGCTTGTTGAAATAGCCTTAAGGATAGAAGTGAACAAGAAGGGTGAAAAGCTGGTACGCCTTATCAGTGACCTTAGTAAAAAAGGGCACGCGAAGTTTTTAATCTTTACGCAGTTCAGGACAACGCAGGACTACCTCTATTCGATACTTTCAGGTTACGACACTGTTGTTTTTAACGGATCGATGAACAGGGACCAGAAAGAGGAGGCGATCTTAAAGTTCAGGGAGAGCGCCGAGGTGCTCATTGCAACAGAAGCAGGGGGTGAAGGCCGGAACATGCAGTTCTGTGATGTCCTGGTCAACTACGACCTGCCCTGGTCACCGCTGAAGATCGAACAGCGCATCGGAAGGATCCACAGGTTCGGGCAGCCCAATGACGTTCACATATATAATTTTTCCACGCGCGATACTGTTGCCGAGAGGGTGCTCGAGGTGCTCACGGAGAAACTTAAACTCTTCGAGGAATCTATAGGCACACCGGACATTATGCTGGGACAGATCGAGGACGAGGTGAACCTGAACACCCTCTTCATGGAGTTGGCAAGCGGCAGGAAGAAAAAGCGCGAGGTTGATAATGAGCTGACTGAACGCATTGAAAGCGCGCGCCAGAGCTTTGAAAAACTTTCCGAGCTTACAGTTGCCGGCAGAATGGATTTTAACTACGATGAGTACTACAGGGTTACACTGAAGGAAAGAAGTTTCAACAACAGGCGGATCGAAAAGTTTGTGAGCAATTTTTTAAAACTTGATGATCATGCATCGGGGATGATCACTGCAAAAAACTGCAGGCAGGGTGAGTATAAAGTCCGGCATTCCGCTGAATCTGAGTTCAGGCGCGGGACGTTTGACAGCGAAAAGGCGCTCGAGGATGACAGCATGGAGTTTCTCGCGTTCGGCCACGCTGTTGTTGACGGCATAATAGATTACTGTCACAGCAGGGATTTCGGCGGAGAAACAGGTATTGTTTTCATTGAACATAAACGTCCCCTGCGCGGGATCCTGTTCAATTTCCTGGTGAAGTTCAGGGCTGTAACAGTAACCCATGAGTTTGTACCTGTACTGGTTGTGCTCGACAATCCCCCGCTGGGACGTGAACTTGAAGATATTGAGGATAAGCTCCGTGACCTGGAATTTGCAGCGGACTGTGACCCCGGAGACTACGGTGATGCAATACACGAAATACACAGCGGATGCGCAGCGTATTTCAGCGAAGCCCGTACGCGCATAAAGGAGAAGATCGACCGGAGGCTCTGCATCATAAACGAAAATCTTGACCTTCAGCTTGACCCCGAACTGGAAAAGGTAAGGGAATCATACACAAGGCAGATCCGTGAACTGGAAGAGAAGCTTGACCTCCAGGAGAGCCAGATGAAATGGTACGGCAAGGACATGCGCAGCACCATAACAAGAACAAGAAACCGTATAATGAAAGCCCGCAGGGAGATGGATTCGATTATACGGGAATACAATGACTATTATGATGCCGGGTACGAGGTGAGGCTTGTGGGAGCCGCGGTCCTGCTTTCGACCGGAAACTGCTGAGACTTTCCTCCCTGTATTTATTCTGAAAAGTGGTTGCAGGGTAACATATTATGGTTTTTATTTACATATAGCTGACGTTCGGGGCAAACGCATACCTGTTAAATCCCGGTAATTCTGTCATACCCGCGCAGGCGGGTATCCAAAAAAAATAAGGGTGGATTCCCGTCTACACGGGAATGACTGGCAGCCGGATAAACAATTGGCCCTGTAAATAATACAAGGAATCCGCGCTATGTTTATATCACTCGAGACGCTGGCAGACGCCGGTAAATGGCTTACAATTGGCGTACTTCTATTCTTTTCAATAATGAATATTGCCATAATAGTTGAACGTATATTCTTCTACCGGAACGAAAACAGTTCAGCGGCTGCAGTCAGAGCTGCCGAATGCCTCCAGATGCTTAAAAATAAATCATACAACGAAGCTGCGGAAGCATGCCTGCAGCTTAAAAGCGGCATGATGCGGCTTGTGAGTGTGACTGCCGATTTCCTGCGCAGCGCCGGTTCGAAAGATGATGATGTATCGATCCTTGAGCTGGAACTCGAGAACAGCCTTGCGACCGAGAAGCTGCGGTCTGAAAAGTATATCGCGATCCTGGGTTCAACGGGAGCGGTAAGCCCGCTCATAGGGCTTTTCGGTACGGTCCTGGGAATAATGAAGTCATTCGCGGGGATATCGACCGGGAGCGCTCACGGGGCGGGCGTGCTGCAGGCGGTATCTGCCGGTATCTGGGAGGCGCTCTACACGACTGCGTTCGGGATATTTGTTTCAGTCCCCGCGCTTATGCTCTACAACTACTTTACGAACAGGGCGAACTCAAGGCTTGACCTTCTTGCGAACATGGCTAACAGGATGCTGATAATCGCAAAGAGAAACAGGAAGTGAGGCCGGTGGAATGAAAAGGTTCAGGTACAACGAGCGCAAAAGAATTTATGCTGATGCGAATATCACTCCCCTGGTGGACGCGTGCCTTGTATTGCTGATAATCTTCATGATATCATCACCATTTATCATAAACCAGACCGTCAACATCGCGCTGCCCAGGACTCTCTCTGCTGCAGAGATGAAAGAGGGGGATGAACTTAGCATCTATGCGGTTTATGATACTGATCAGAAAAAGACGGTCATATCAATCGGTGAGAACAAAAACCTGAAGAATGACCAGGTGCGGCAGATACTTAAAGAGGATCTGCAGAACCGGAAGAGCAGGAATGTGCGGATATTTTCTGACGGGAACGTTCCGATGAAGCGGATCATTGAGCTGACTGACATTGTGCTTTCCACGGGCGGGAAGATCCAGATAATCACCGAGTACGGCGAACCGGAAAACAACTGAAAAAAATCTATAATTAATCTTGACAGATTATGTCTCATTAGGTAAGCTACTGAAAACTACTTCCAAGGGTAATAATATGTCAAAACGCGTCATGGTTCCTTCCGAGGTTTTTTCACGTGTTTCAGGTTATTTCAGACCGGTAAACCAGTGGAACAAGGGTAAACGAGAGGAGTTCTCACAAAGGCTTTGCGCAGACGTTCTGAAGATCAAGGGTGATTTATCCATGGTCATGGCAGAGACCGGAAGAATCACCTCATAGGGTAGGCTTCATTTATCAGTCCGCTTATTTCAGCAGTAACTGTATCATTTTCTGAATTTATCTCTTCTATTGAATATGTGTAGCCGTAAAGAACCGTGGTGTTTCCTGAACCTGCAGTTATACCCGAAAAGTAAAGGTTCAGGATAAAAAGCACCACCGAAAATGATGCTGCTGCAATAGACACAAACGAGCCCCTCAAAAGGAACTTTTCCCTGCGGCCTGTAACTCCTGCTAACACCCGTGATGCGATCCTGCTGTCCCATGAATCGCTCTCAAGCCTGAACTTAACGGCATCCCTCATCCTGTTATTCTCTTTCATGACCTGTACCTGTCCTGTCCTGAATTATTTTTTTTCCCCTTGAAGCCCTGGACTTTACCGTTCCCGGCCGTATCCCGAGCTTTGCCGAAATTTCATTAATCCTCAGCCCCTCTGCCATCATCTGCAGTACCGGCCTGTACTTTTCAGGCAGCGCATTTATACTGTCATGTAGTATTGCAGTATCGGGTGCCGTGTCGTTTTCCTTCACGGTGTGCCGTGCAGAGCGAAGGGCCTTCTCCTCTTCGCGCATAAGCTTTCTGTTCATCCGCAGCGATTCATTCCGCGCGATTACATAGAGCCATGTCTCGATTGATGAATCGGCCCGGAAACTGTTTTTCACAAGGCCCCTGTATGCGCGTATGTAAGTCTCCTGTGCGACGTCATCAATCGCGTGGTAGAATCTTTCAGCCAGGGTCTTTTCGATGGCGGAAAGCACCACTTTTTTTGTGCTCTTCACTATCAGTGAAAAATCAGTTTCGTTCATTCCATGCCTTCCGGTCCGGGACCAGGCCCCTTTCCCCTGAACATGCGGCGTTCGCGTTCAAGTTTTTCCTTCTGCTCGGAATTGAGTATCGTTGAAATTACCCTGCCCTGGTTGATCCTGAGCATGTGAACATCAATGTTGACTGCCCCGATTTTTTCAAGTATTGCGCGAACCTGTTTCATGTCAGGGTTGTCCTGTTTAAGCAGGTCGCGCAGTTTTTCACGTTCGGGTTCGATCTTTTTCATCAGAAGATCATGTTCCCTGTCAAATGCTTCGTTCAGCACATTGATTTTTACGATCTGTTCTTCCGAGAGGTCCAGGCGTTCCTTCATGAATTCCGGGGTGCAGAAGTTCCTGCCCGGGCCCATACCGCGCATCATGCTGTCACGGTGCCCGTAACCTGGAAACGGGCCGAAGCCGCAGCGCATTTTACGGTCATAAATAACTCCGAAAGCAACAAGCAGCACTATCACTGCTGAAAGAATTATCACTGTTATCCTGTTATTCATATCACTGCTCCTGCAATGTAAGAGGGGGTGTGCGGATCTTTATTACCGCACCACCCCGGTTATATTAATCTTCAGGGTAGTACGGGCAGTCTTTGTTACCCCTTTTATCCCTGAATTCCTTTAACTGTTCAATCTGTTCTTTGGTAAAAATCTTCTCTATATCTTTGTCACGGCTTTCTCTCAGTTTTTTCAGCTCATCTGCGTTCTTTCTGTTTTTGTAAAATTTATCTTCGTAATCCATGTTGATCTTGTGAATCTTTTCGATCTGGTCATCAGTCAGGTCAAGCGCAGGCCCCATCATCATTCCACGGCCATAGTCTTTATCGTCACGTTTTCCATTATGTTTCCCGTCCCCCTTTTTCCAGTCCCTGGAGCGGTTTTTTCGTGCATCCTCGAGTTTTTTCTTCTGCTCGGGTGTAAGAATTTTTTCGATCGCTTTCCTGTGTTCATTCCTGTCTTTCCAGGCCTTTTCCCGGTACTCCATGTTCACCTTATGGATTTTATCAGACTGCTCATCGGTGAGGTTCAAATCCTCAAACATCATGCCCGGGCCGTAACCCATGCCGTTACCCGGCCCGCCGCAGAATCCTTCACCACCCATGCCCCTTGCGTAAAGGCCTGTTGAAAGGATTGCCACAGCAGCAGCTGTCGCTGTTATTGTTAATAGTTTTTTCATAGGAAATATCCTCCGTTAATCATTTTGACTGTTAGACCCGGAATAATTGCAAATGGTTCCATTGTTAGAGAATTTAACAGGTTCTTCCTGAAAAATCATTATATATTATTCAAAGACGTGTATTAGTACTGTTGCAGGATGTGCAGGAAGGCTTATAAACTCAATGTCATTCCGGCTGGATTAAAGCTGAGGCAGCCATCACGGCTGCATTGCCGTAGTATTAATGAAAAGTAAATCAGCAAACAGATTGTATCATCAGGATTCCGGTATTCCCCTGCCGGGGAAACAGGAATGACAAAATATAAGTTTAAGAATAAATCGGATTTAGTTCTACACCATTCTCCTCGCCATCACCAGTACTGCCAGAAACATGAACAGAATAAACATCGTAAGAGCTTTACGCTTGTCATCAACGGTAAGTCCCCGTTCCATCATGATGTATATGTGCGTGGAGATTGTAGCTGTAATCGAGAAGAATATGGATGCCAGCAGCACAGTTATAAGTGTCATTGACGCACCGATGATCATCCCTCCGAGCCTGTGAACCACTGTCAGCTCGCCGCTAAGTTCCCTGAATATTGTACCGTTGATTCCGCTGAGTGCTGCCTCTGATGTTTTAACAAAAATGACCGGGATTCCCGAGAAAATCGCGGCAGCATCACCGCTTAGTACGGCTTTTGACACAGCCAGGGTGAGCGTGAGCGCGAATGAGTGTATGATGAATACAGCTGCGAATGTCACAAGGGCAAGCATTGATGCCACCGGGATCATGTATATCAGCGTGAGGTTATGCTTTTTTATGAAGAGGAGCAGGTCCTTCAGGTTCCTGAACATCCCGCTCTCCCTGTGTGCTGTCACAGGGGGATAGAACCAGATGCCTGCAGACACCAGGAGTGCAATAAAGATGCTGAAGATATAAACCGGGAAAAAGGCCACTGCAAAGAGCAAAGGCCCGAGCATCGGTATTTTGCCAAAGAAAACAAGTGCCAGGTTGACAAGAAGCAGCGCCGCGGTGTTGCAGATAAAAATTGCCGGGCATTTCTTTACCGCGAAAAACGCGATCGTGTCCCATCCGGGTTCCCTGTTGTAGAATATTTTTTCAAGTGTAACCCTGGAAACAACTGCAGCGGCGACCATGTAGAATGAAAGAAGCACGGCCGCAGGTATAAGGTTGAACAGGATATACGCTGTATTTGCACCGGGTAGTGACGCCGATGGGAGTATCCCCTGTAGCATGGTTATTATCCGGATAATGAGCAGCATTATGAGTACTGCAGCTGCAGCGGGGATTATTTTTTTTATGCTGAACGATGTGGCTGTAATCGAGAAAAGTTCGCCTACAGTGAATGTATTTATGCTGTTCTGCATGAATGTAATGCCGCTCCCTGCCGTCTGCGGGATCTGGTCCGGGGATATCCCGGCAGCCGGAACTGTTTCCCTGTACACGGCAGAGGCAAGGTTGGGAAGATCAGGCCTGGCGGACTTTACATGTGATTCAGGTTCATTTCCAGTGCGTGTTCCCTGGTAGGCAGCGGGTATGGTTATGGGAAAGTCCATGCTGCACTTTCTGCATTTGTACCTGTAGTTTCCCGGCTGTATGTTGGAAAAAGTTACCGAATAAAAGGCGCCGCATCCGGGACAGAACTGCATCTTGATTTTCTTTTCGCACCCGGAACAGTTTATGACAGGATCCTTCAGCTGTTTAAGTTCTTCGTAGCTGATAGTGTGCGGCGTGTTACAGTTTGAACAGTATACCTGCATCAGTTATGCTCCGGGATTTGATTGTGCCATATATATTATACATCCTATTCGGGGAAAATAAACTTTTCGGAATCGCCTGCTTCGGATTGGTCCGTTTTATCAAAGAGTTTCGTGTCGCCTGAAGTGCTGCTGTTCTTTTCTCTTGATATAAGTTCGCTTATATTTGAAAGTTTACCGTGCAGGCCGTCGCATTGTTCAACCGGTTCAGTACCTGCCAGGAAGTATTCGTTCCTTGACTGGCAGTTCCGGTCAGCAGCTTTTCCTGTCACTGAACAGATCCTCCTGGCCGTGACACCGGGGGGCGCTGAACGGAATGATCTCCTCTTGCGCGATGAATACACCCGTGACATGAATTTACCCCACGCCGGCGCCGCGATCGCAGCGCCGCTCCGGCCGGAACCTAAAGAGAATTCAGGCGACTCGCATCCTATCCAGACAGAGGCAACGATATCGGGCGTAAAGCCGATGAACCATGCGTCGCGAAATTCCGTGTTTGTTCCGGTCTTGCCCGCGCACGGGAGCCTGAATCCGCCTTCACTTCTTACAGCATATGTCGCGGTTCCGGAATCGACAACGTCCCTCATTATATCTGTCATGATAAATGCTGTGCGGTCATCCATGACCCGGACTTTTTTGTATCTTCCCTCTGCAGTGTAGAGTATTTTCCCGCTGCTGTCTGTGACCTCCCTGATTGCATGCGGGGTAACAGAGAATCCGTTATTGGCAAAAACTGAAAATCCCGCGGCCATCTCCAGGGGTGTGAGTTCGGTGGTGCCGAGTGAGAGCGTCGGGTCAGTCTGGAACCTTTTGACCGGTACGCCCGTGAGCTTTGAAGCAAATCCTGTTATGGACTCGCCGCCTGTAATGTCATAGATCCTGGCAGAGACAATATTAAGCGACATGGCAAAAGCTTTACGGGCCAGCACCCTCCCGGAAAAGTCCTTGTCATAATTTGACGGCTTCCATGTATCGCGCCGTCCCTTGTATGTAATAGGTGAATCGTAGAATGATGTCGCAGCTGTAATCTTTCCGCTCTCAATGGCCGCGCCGTAGACAAATGCCTTGAACGATGAACCCGGCTGCCTCCTGCTCTGTACTGCACGGTTGAGCTGGTTTGACTGGCTGAACTTACTGCCTCCGCATAACGCCAGTATTTCACCGTTTGCCGGGTCGATAACAGCAATCGCACCCTCGGCCCTGGACTTCCTCATCATAGCCTCGTGCCTGCGGCCTGCGCCGCTGACCTTCGCGTCAATGCCGTCATTTCCGGTAATCAGCGCAGCGATAGAAACCTCGTCGCTTACTGATTCGATGAACGCCCTGTTCCATGCAACGGTCCGCTCCGTCAGCTCGCTTTTTGCTCCCGCATTATTACCGTTTCTGTCAACCGATAGTTTAGCGTATTCCCGTTCTATTTTCTTCAGCTCGCCGGTGTTCTGCCACACTGAGCGCTTATTCTGTTCCCTTAACACTTCGTCCATTACTGTGTCCGCGTAGTCCTGGTACGCAATATCAACCGTGGTCCTCACAACAAGACCGCCCCTGTAGACCATATCCTCTCCGTACATGGCAACAAGTTCTCTCCGTATATATTCCGTGAACCATGGAGCCCTGTCTGTATTCTCCCTGCGTATCCCCGACTCGGTAAACCTTGTTCTGCTCTGTTCTGTGAACTTCTCCCAGAATGAATTAAACATTGCTGCAGCATCAGGCTTTGAAATATATCCTGATGCGATCAGGTTAAAGAGGACTGAACGTGACTTTTCATACGATGATGCGGGATTCTTCAGCGGAGAATACCAGTCCGGGGCGGACGGGATGCACGCAAGTACGCATGCCTCAACAGTGTTGATGTCCTTCAGCTTTTTCCCGAAGTAGAATTCAGCTGCAGCGCCGACACCGTAGACTCCGTGGCTGAAGTATATCCTGTTCAGGTACATCTCAAGGATCTGTTCCTTGGTATAGTTTTTTTCAAACTCGCGCGCAAGGAAGAGCTCGACGAGTTTCCGTTTTACGCTCCTTTCCCTGGTTGTGTAGACCTGTTTGGCAAGCTGCTGGGTGATCGTCGATCCGCCCTGCCGGAGTTCACCGCTCGTGAGGTCAACAATCACTGCACGTATGATTCCCGGGAGGTCTATCCCTGAATGCATAAAAAAGCTGTTGTCTTCAGCTGCTATAAACGCCAGCTTCAGGCATTCGGGAATTTCTGAAATTGCAGTGTAGTCCCTGTACTCGTCGTAGAGTTCAGCGACAAGTTCGCCGTTCCTGTCGTAGATCCTGCTGGGCGCGGATTGTTTCAGTTTCGCTGATTCCTTTATGAGAGCATAACTCACGGTATATGCGTAAACCGTGTAGATGAATGGAATCAGCAACACTGCGCAGAGTATAATGTATATGGCTATATTTCTTTTTTTCATTAAAATTGTCTTGCCTGACAGCAATCATTACTTATAATAAAAGAGTCTGTATGCCCTGTTATTATAATCGGTATATTGACTTAATACTTGAGAACAGGCATGGTAAAGTCATTGTTGCGAAATACTGCGGTTTATGTAATAATACTCCTCCTCTGCGCGCTGCAGGCGGGTGCTGACATCAAGGAGAACCAGCTGCAGCAATATAAGTCTGCTTTCAGGACAAAGGTAATCAGCGATAACCCGGGCAAAGAGCAGGAGATCACCAGGTGTCTTGAAGGTATGATCAGGGAGGGGGGCGCGGGGGTCAGGCTCATTGACAAGTTCGGGCTCTTCCTTTACGACAGCAGCAGCAATAACCTGGTGCTGGACAGGGTAAAGTTCATAAGGGACGGCAGCAGCAGTATCTTTATTCTCTTCCTTAAGGACGGGGCCGACAGTCAGACCTACAGCCTTTACCTTGAATATGTTTTCAGCCAGTCAAAGGGCACATACACGCTTGGTGAAATTTATTTTTCAAAGCTCTTCGGGGACAGGGTTGATTCGGTAAGGGAATTTTTCGGCGGAGACTGATTATCGATGGTGCAGGGTGAGTTATGAAGAGACTGCTTGAAATAATTTTCGTTTTTTTCAGGGACCTTGTTCCCTTCATCCGGCCTTCGAACAGGAAGGGCTTTACATCCCTTATTCTTCTTGTCGCGGCGAATTCGCTCCCTGTTATCGGTGTGATATTCTTCAACTGGCATCCTATTGTCCTGCTCATTATCTACTGGGCAGAGAGCGCGATAATCGGAATATTCAATCTTGTAATGATGTTCATAAGCGGCATTATTGAGAAGGATGTTTTTTCACCATCCGGCGCCGGGCTTGCCGCCATATTCTGTCCATTCTTTCTTTTCCATTACGGGATATTCATGCTTGTCCATGGAGTTTTTATCGCTGTGATGTACATGATAGTCTCTACCGGTTCCCTGTCAGGTTCCGGTGAGTCTGAATTTGAATTGATCACGGTAATTAAATTACTGTCGCCTCAGGAATGGACGCTAAGGGGATTTTTTAAGTCTGAGTTTTCCGCAGTCGTAGCGCTCTTTATCAATCACCTGATCTCGTTTTATATGAACTTTATCAGGATAAAGGAATATAACTATACAACACCGCCGGATTACATGTTAAGGCCGTACAAGCGGATTGTCGTAATGCATATCACCATTCTCCTGGGATTCTTTACAATATTTATCTCAGGGCTCAGGGGCGCGGGTGTGGTCATCATCTGGGTTGCGCTAAAGGTGCTTGCCGATCTCAAGATGAATATGGGTGATATGGCTGCGCAGCAGAAAAAACGGTCTGAAGCGGATCAATTATAGCAAAAAATGCTTAACAAAAATAAAGGTATATTTTCAAATAACTAAACATGATGCAGCAGGAAGCGGTCATGAATGCTTAATAATGAGGAACTGATGAACTATATGGATTTTAACAAGATAATAATTGATTCGCATATGAAACCTGCAGTATCCGGGAACGCCCTTACCGTACTGGAAAAGAGATATCTGGCCTGTAACGAAAAAGGAGACATAATCGAAACCCCTGAAGGCCTCTTCTCAAGGGTGGCACGATTTGTTGCGTCTGCTGACATTGCATACGGTGCTGATATGACCGGGGTGAGTCGCAGTGCTACACGTTTTTACGAGATGATGGCTTCGATGAGTTTTCTCCCCAACAGTCCCACTTTAATGAATGCAGGGCGTCCGTTAGGGCAGCTTTCAGCATGCTTTGTGCTGCCTGTTGAGGATTCCATGGAGGGGATTTTTGATTCGCTCAAGAACATGGCACTCATACACAAGAGCGGGGGAGGCACAGGCTTCTCATTCTCAAAGCTGCGGCCGCGGAACGACATGGTAAGCAGCACTGCCGGTGTATCAAGCGGGCCGGTTTCTTTTATGAACATATTCAACAGCGCTACCGAAACTGTAAAGCAGGGGGGCACAAGGCGCGGGGCCAACATGGCCATGCTGAGTATTGATCACCCGGATATCATGGATTTTATACAGGCCAAGTCTGACCTGTCATCGCTGACGAACTTCAACATATCGGTCTCCATAACAGACAGCTTTATGGAAGCGGTCAGGAACGGCAGCGATTACGACCTGAAGAATCCCCGCAGCGGCCAGACCGTTGCCACCCTTAATGCCAAAAAGGTGTATGACCTGATCGTCGAGATGGCATGGAAAAACGGTGAACCTGGGATCATATTCATAGACAGGATCAACAGCCTCAATCCCCTGAAGAAGGTGGGCGTAATTGAGAGCACAAACCCATGCGGTGAACAACCGCTTCTCCCTTACGAGTCATGCAACCTGGGATCGATCAACCTGAACTCTGTTGTGAAAGATAATGCCGGAAGAAACGAAATCGATTTTGATAAACTGAAAATACTCACAAGGGACGCGGTGCATTTCCTTGATAACGTGATCGACATGAACGCGTACCCGCTCCCTGTAATTGATCAGAACACAAAGGCCAACCGCAAGATAGGCCTGGGCATAATGGGTTACGCAGACCTCCTTATTAAACTGGGCGTGCCCTATGATTCTGCCGAAGCAGTGAAGATCGCATCGGATGTAATGTCATGCATACAGTCAGAGTCCAGGAAAAAGTCCGCTGAACTTGCAGCAGAGAGGGGCGCGTTCCCCAACTTCCCGCTTTCCGAATACGCGTCGGCAGGCGAAAAACCGCTCCGGAATGCCACGACAACAACGATCGCGCCTACGGGAACAATAAGTATCATAGCAGCGGCCTCGAGCGGAATTGAACCTGTATTCGCCCTGGCTTATGTCAGGAACGTAATGGACAACAGCAGGCTGATCGAGAGCAACCCGGCCTTTGAAGAGGCAGTAAGGGCACTCGGCGCGGGATATGATTTTAATGCAATCATGGACAGGGTGGCTCAGCATGGTTCCGCTTCCGGAGCTGAAGAGCTCCCTGAAAAGATGCGCAGGATCTTTGTGACCGCGCATGACGTTTCACCCGAATGGCACATAAAGACACAGGCGGCGTTCCAGAAATACGTGGACAACGCAGTGTCAAAGACCGTGAACTTCTCCTCCGGGGCAACGCTGGATGACATACGCGCGGTGTACAACATGGCATACGACCTGGGCTGCAAGGGTGTAACTGTCTACAGGGACGGGTCGCGCGACAACCAGGTCCTGCAGATACCGCAGGTTAAGACCGAAGAACCGGCAGGGCAGCAGGCTGAAACAGCGGTGCACGCAATGGCCCCAAGACCAAGGCACGAGGTTACATGGGGCGCAACACGCAAGATAAACACCGGCTGCGGGTCTTTATATGTCACCATAAACGAGGATGAACACGGTATATTCGAAGTGTTTGCGGCAATGGGCAAGGGGGGCGGATGCGCCTCGAGCCAGACAGAGGCAATCGGAAGGCTTATTTCTCTTGCGCTGCGTTCAGGGATCGATAAAGAACAGATAGTCAAGCAGCTCAAGGGGGTCAGGTGCCCAAACCAGTCATGGGAAAAGGGCGGACGCATATATTCATGTTCAGACGCGATTGCAAAGGCGATCGAGAGGTATTCCGGCATGGACAGTGCAAAGGTCGAGAGCGCTGTTGAGGATACTGCAAAGAACAGGGCCGAGACCAACGGTAAGGGGAGCGACGCGGTAATGACCGGTGTATGCCCCGACTGCCACGGCCCGCTGGAATTCGAATCAGGGTGTTCCGTATGCCGCGGGTGCGGTTTTTCAAGGTGCGGGTAATAAAGGTCAGTTAACCTTTATTACCTCAACGTCCTTTTTAAATACTTCGCGTTTGAATTTTTCAGGCTTGATTTCAGCGTTAAGTGAAGGCGACAGGAAGTTTATGTTAGCGCTGATGTTTTTTTCAGGGGCTACTATCCTGATGTTTTTAAAAAACACGCTTTTATCCTTTGTTATGCGCGATTTAAGGTAAATCTCCATCCTGTCCTTTGTTGACTTGTGTATTATCATGATCCTTTCAGGAACGCTGCCTTTAAAATAAATATTCTGCATGTATTCGCTGTTCTCAAGCACAAGGTTGAATGAATCCGCCTCGGTACCGGCAACGCATTTTGTCACACTTGAATCTTTAAGCATTGGTATTCCGCCCGTAAGCAGCGTGTACATAATGTCAAAGCTCGTCTGGAAGCCGGTGTACCTGAAGATGTCGATCTTATACACGTCATCAACGAGCAGCTTCTTCTCTGCCGGGTAATAAAAGTAAAGGCTGTCCATCTCCCTGTATGCATCAAGTACCCTGCTGCGGAAAACGTAATCAACAACAGAAATCTTGAAGCAGCATTTACGGTCGAAAACGGCTGTACCCTCGATTTTGAACTTCTGGCCGTTACTCGCGCCATCAGCAGTGAATGATGTACTTATAGTGGCAGGGGAATTATCGTTAATCTCTTTTACCGCAAGCATCAGCTTCCCGGCAGCAGCGGAATCTCCTGTGACGGTACCGCGTGCAGCTCCTGTCTCCCTCTCGGCCGCAGTTGCGCATGACAGTAGTGATGCGACGGTAAGTACTATTACAAGGTGTTGTTTTGTTATCATTTTGCCGCACCCTTGATTTTTTCTTCAATGGTCTTGTCACTGTTCATGTTAAAGGCTTTTTCCCAGTACTGCAGCGCCTTGTCCTTTTTTCCGAGCTTCATGTATATGTCTCCGATGTGGTCATACACCACAGGGTCCATGGAATCCTCTTCTGTGAGTTTCTCCTCGGCAAGGAGCGTGTGCTCGAGTGCCGTGTCGTATTTTTGCTGCCTGAAGCAGATCCAGCCCAGGGTGTCGAGGTATGCGCCGTTTTCAGGCTCAAGGTCAAGGGCGCGGATCACCAGTGTGTATGCATCATCAAGTTTAATGTTTTTATCTGCGTAAAGGTATGCCAGGTAGTTCATCGACCTGCCGCTTGTGGGATTGGTCCTTATGGCGGCTTTGAGCGCGTCCTCGGCGTTCTCAACTTTATTCATTTTTTCCCATGTCAGGGCATAGTAAAAATAGTAGGCCTCAACGTCGTTTTTGATTTTTATGGCCTTCGCGATGTTTTCATTGGCCTCTTTGTACTTCTCCTCCCATACCTGCACAAGGCCTGTAAAGAAATATGGTGACGGGTTTTCCGGATCGATTTTCATCGCGTTATTGAAATAATCGTATGCCCTTCCGTACTTTTTCTGTACCCCGTAAAGGTAGCCTGAATGTATAAGTATGTCGATTTCCTTTGTGGCACTGTAGTACCTGTTGTAATAACTTATTGCCATGGCATAGTTTTTCTTCTCCTCCTGGGTGCGGGCAAGGAAGTAGTATACGTCTATGTCACTCTCTTCTTTCAGTTCAAGGGCTTTGAAGAAGAGCCTGTCAGCCACGTCGAAGAGCCCTTTCCTGTACGCGATTGTCCCGGCATCGATAAAATTACGGTATGCTGTTTTCCGGTCACCTTTTTTAAGATTTATCCTGCTGACGGCAATAAAGGCCGGGACCAGGTCATTTCTCATCTTCATTACTGACTTAAGCACATTCTCTGCGCGGTCTGTATCGCCGCTGAGTTCGTAAAACAGCCCGGATGCGTAGAACCCTTCAAATGACTTTGATTTCATCACGCGCGCAAGGTATTCAATCGCCCTTTCATCGCCGTTAAGGTAATAGACAAGGCCGAGTATGTAGTGCATGTTCACTTCGTTCGGGTTACTTTCCAGGTAGATGAGTGAATACTTTTCAGCATCCCTGATGTTGTATTCGCTCATGGCAGTTATGGCCAGCATCGACACTGCATTCATATTGTTCGGATTCAGGTCGAAGACTTTTTTGTAGCATTTAAATGATTTCCGGAATTCATTTTTTGTGAAGTATATATAACCCGACACATAGTAGGCATTCTCAATGTAATCGGGCGCTATGTCTACACTTGCAGACAGCTTGATAATTGATTCAAATTTCTTCAGTGCACGCGCACCGTCATTCAGGTACCTGTAGTAATGTATACCGAGGGTGTAGAGCGCGTTGACATCTCCCGGTTCAGCCTTCAGGTAGCGTTCCAGGACCTCCGCAGCCTTTTCATATTCCTTTCTATCCATGTGGATAGTATAAAGTCTTTCATACGGCGGGTAGAACCCCTGGTCCTTCTGAATCGAGAGTTCCGCATTGTCAATGGACTTCGTTGATTCGCCCTTGAGGTAGTAGACTTCTGCAAGGTGGTAGTATACCCTTCCGCTCTCCTCACCATCCACGGCCGCTTTTTCCAGGAGTTCAATCGCCTTGTCCAGGTACATGCTTCTTTCCTGCGGTTCCTTCGAGCTGACCGCAAGGTTCTTGTAGTGAAGGCCTTCGCTGTAATATGTCCATGAATTCTTTTCTGTATCGTTGCCACCAGGCTTGTCTGCCTCGGGATTTGCAGCGGTCGAAGCGCAGCTGAAGAGGATAAATGATGATATAAGGATGAGGACAATCTTTTTCATTAACAGGGTACCGCCTTTTTGTTTATCCGGCAAAGATAGCCCTTCGGGGGTATATGTCAAACCAGTAATAAACAGGGATTATGTTTTTTGATATTAAAAGATCCATTTTGCCCCGCCGCTTCGCGGCGGGGGTTGACAGGCGGATAAATTCCTCCCCGGCGGATTGAAGAGGTTATGTCTCCGGTGAATTTTAACAAAAAAATGGCGATTTTTAAAAAACTTTTATCATTAAAGCTAATATTCAGTATACTATAAGCATCCCGGTATTGATTCAATTACATGTACACGGTTTAACCGGATATGTAATCATCAGCGGTTAGATTCCAAAAGACCGGGCAGATACCCGGAAAACCTGTATGGATAAGAAGATAACTCCAACAAGAAAACCGCTGATTGCAGCTCTTGACGATGATGCTGTGATCAGAAAATACATTGAGCTTGCCCTTGAGAACGAGGGTGAAATCCTCTTTGCCGGGACAATCAGTGAACTTAAGTCCATGATTGCCGGTAAAAAGCCGGACATATTTCTCCTGGACATAAACCTGCCTGACGGGAACGGGATCAGCCTCTGCAGTGAATTCAAGAAAGACCCTTTGTATGCGGATTCATTTTTTATCATCCTCACCTCGCATACAGACCAGGACAGGATAGAAGAGGCATACTCTGCCGGGGCCGATGAATTTATACGCAAGCCCTTTATCAATTTTGAACTGCTTTCAAAGATCAGGATAATGAACCACATAATCGGCGTCAGGGAAAACATGCGCATGGCATACCAGGCGCAGCTTGACCAGAACGTCCAGCTCTTCAGGCTGAGCGACTTTATAAAGAAGTCTCTCTCGTTCCGGGATACTGACACGGTTCTCCGTAACGCGGAAGTCCTGAACGACATTATCGATGTAGATTTTATTGAAATCGTCAAGGTGAAGAACGGTGTTGCCCTGAGCATCATGCAGAAAGAGAAGACCAGGCTGACCGACTTTGTTCCATTCAGGGAAATACAGAAGAGCAACATAAAACCGTGGAACGGCGAAAATGATATAAGGTATTTCCGCTTCAGGAAGGGTGATGCCGGACTATACAACGTATTATTCGCTGTACGGTGCAGGAACTCTGTGTTCGGTTATGTGCTGCTCCAGAGGAGGGATCCTTTTGCCGAGAATGACAGGGAGGTTGTGTCTCTCTTCCTCGATTATATGAACCTGCTTAATGATTCACTGGTAATGCAGAATGAACTGCGCGAGAAAAACGACCGGTACAGGAGAGAGATCGAGCTGATCAGGAAACTGGAGGTGTCAAGGCTTCCCGATTTCAAAATTGTCAAGGGTTATAAGGTCGGGTATTCATTCATGCCTGCCCAGGACCTTTCAGGCGATTTTTTTGACGGTTTCCTGCTCGATGAAGATATCTACCAGATTGTTCTGTGTGATGTTTCGGGCCACGGTATCGCCTCATCTTATGTGGGCACACAGGTCAGGACCCTGATCAGGGAGAAGTCGGCACCTGGTAAGAAACCCTCTGATATTGTGAAAGAGGTGAACAGGGAGCTTTATACCGCGCTCAAGGACCTGCGCTTCTACTGCACCGCGCAGATTGTACAGATTTACTATGACACAAACACGATAATTTTTGTCTCTGCAGGCCATCCCGAGGCCGCGGTATGGAGAAAAAATACAGGCCGGATCAGCCCGCTTCTGAGCCGCAGCCCGGTGATCGGGATGTTCAGCGATGAAATATATAATGACGAGATAATCAATCTTGATAGCGGTGATTTTCTTTTTCTCTACACCGACGGAATTACAGAGGAGCATGATGCGGAAATGAAGAACATGTTCGGGTTCGAACGTCTCAAGGCCAGCCTGGTTAATGCCGCGGATCTTGAGGCAACAGAAATAATACACCACTGCCTGGGCGACTTTTATGAATTCAACGGGTACAGGCCGCAGAACGACGACATCACCCTCCTCTGCATCAAGAAGGATTAGTCCTGCCTGCGGAACGCTGTCAGCCTGAAATCCTCGATCACCAGGCCTGCGTATTCCTTTACTTTAAGTATCGCGCCGAAGCCGGTCATCCCGCTGAACGCATCTATAATCTTTTTCTTTTTGCTCTCCTCGATGTACAGCTTCTGGAACGTGACAGGGTAGTTCCATCCCTCTGCAGGTGATTCAAGCATGCGGTCGCAAAGTTCAATTATGTCATACAGCAGGAACGCGCCCTCTTTAAGGTACTCGTTGCCGTCCTTTTCAATTTCAATATCGCGTACTGCCTGCCTGTTCAGAAGGAGGATATGATCATCGATGCGCCTGGGGTTGCGGCTGCCGGCAGGCACGCACATGTTCTGCATGATAATTTCAACGGATGCTATGGATTTTTTAATTTCATCATCAACCGCAAGCAGCCTGAATACCGGGAAGAAGTCCTCGGCCATGATGTTCAGAGCGCCGTAAAAATGCGAGATTTCCGCAGAGCACCTGGGGTGGAACACCCGCGACGGGTATTTTTTAATACGCGCCGTGTTCTCCTCGATGATGCGGTCAACCTCTTTCGAGAAGCTGTTTTCCTTCTGTTTCTTTTTTTTGTCGTACTGTTCCCTGAGTTTCTCAAAGTTGGAGATTTCGGCCAGGATGAAACCTTCAAGGTTCATCCTGTTCCTTATGGCAAGACCAAGTCTCTGATCGAACGATTCGATATTGAACCAGGAAGGGCTGTATTTTTTTGCGTAGTCCCTGTACTTCTCCCTGAGTTTTGTTACAAGGTTGTCGATCTCCTGTTTGTTCAGCGGCATAAGGGTCTCCGGCAGTTATTTATTTTCAGTATTGTCCTGATAGTATATGGTGTCATCACGAGGAGACCAGAGGTCGACGTGGTGATCTGTTTTACTATTGTTGCAGTGTCATGAAACCCGGCCTGTTGAGTTTAAACACTATTCATACAATACAGATTGCCACGGCGCTATGCGCCTCGCAATGACGTCTACTATCGGGAAAGCCCCGGTCAATCATTTATTTCGACGACTTGATTTTGTCCCAGAGGTCCGAATATTTTGTATTATTTTCGCCCAGGTCTATAAGGAAGTCGCATTTCGATAGGACTTCGTCGGACGGGTTGATCGCCGGGTTTGACATGAACTCTTTGTCCATGAGCTTCTGCGCCTCTTTATTGGGCGAGAGGTAGTAGACAAAATCCATATTGTCCTTTGAGTTGACCGGGTCCAGCATAAAGTTAATGAACCTGTATGCCATCTCGGTGTTGTTCGAGTTCACCGGAATTACAAAATCATCCTGGCTGATTGATGTCCCTTCAGAGGGAAGCGCAAAACCGATGTCCTCGTTCTCTCCCATGATCTGCAGGGCGTCGCCGTTATACACCTGTATAAGGTAGAACTCGCCGGATGAAAGACCGCGCTTGGCCTCGTCAACGTCAAACTTGGCTATGTTTCTTTTCCACCTGATGACCGTATCACCTGCCTTCTGCAGTTCCGTGTCATCTGTTGTGTTGTACCTGTAACCGTTAAACTTGAGAGCCGCGCCTATTACTTCACGCACATCGTTCAGCAGAGTCATGCGACCCTTGAGGTCTGTCCTGTCGTACATGGACCACGAGGGTTTGAAGTTTTTAACTTTTTTCTTGTTGTACGCGATACCGCAGTATGTCACCATGTAGGGCACACTGTACTTCATTACCGGGTCAAGTCCCCTGGCTATGAAGTCTGTATCGATGTTCCTGATATTTTTGAGTTTTGAACGGTCAATCTCCCGGAGCATATTCTGTTCATACATTATCTTCGACATATAACTGGAGGGGAAGAGTATGTCATAACCCTGGGCGCCGGCCTTGAGCTTGGCGTATAGTGCTTCATTAGAATCAAAGTAGTTCATCACAACTGTGCAGTTGTTTTCTTTTTCAAATTTTTCTATAACCTTGGGATTCATGTAGTCCGCCCAGTTAAAGATGTGAAGTTCCTTTTTGGCCTTGCCGCACATTGAAACCGATCCAGCCATTACTGCGCACAGAACAGCAGAAAGAATTGTTTTTTTCATTCCCTGACCTCCAGAAGTTTTTTACTGATAAATATTATGATAAAGGTTAACGCGATCAGGATTACTGAAAGCGCATTAATCACAGAGGGTGAACCATGCCGCATCATGCTGTAGATGTATAACGGCAGCGTGGTTGAGTCGGGGCCCGACACGAAAAAGGTTATGACAAAATCATCCATCGAAAGGGTGAACGCAAGCAGGCCCCCTGCCGCGATGCCAGGCATGAGAAAGGGGAGCAGTATCCTGCGTACAGCTGTTCCCCATGATGCTCCAAGGTCGAGCGCGGCTTCAAGTATGGAGTAGTCAAAGTCCTGGAACCTTCCCAGCACAACCATGGCAACATAGCTCATGCTGAATGTAACGTGCGCGAGGAAAATGGTAAAGAGTCCAAGCCCGGCTTTAAGCGAAACAAAGAAAAGGAGCAGGCTTATGCCCATGAGTATGTCAGGTATCACGAGCGGAAGGTATATGAGCATGTTGTGGCCTATCTGCATCTTTGTTTTATACCTGTACAGGGCAAAAGCAGCCAGTGTCCCCAGCACTATGGAAACAGCAGTTGAACTGGATGCTATGATAAGCGTGTTGGTGATAGCGTGCCATATGTTCCTGTCTGTTAAGAGCTTTACATACCAGTCAAGGGTGAAGCCCTTCCATGCTCCCCCGAAGCGCGACGAGTTGAATGACTGGGCAATAACAATAACTATGGGCAGGTAGAAGAAAACCAGTATGCCCACTGTTACAAATAATGGAAACCGGCTTTTCCTCATCCCTATATCCCCAGCGATGCTGAATTTTTTTCCTTGAAGAACCGCCTGGTCATGCCTATGGCAACCGGGAGCAGCACGGCCAGAATCAGCAGTGCCGAGAGGGCGCTGGCATGGGGCAGGTTGCGGTCAACAAATGTGCGCTGGGCAATCTTGTTCCCGATCATCTCCGCAGAGGGCCCGCCCACAATGTCCGGTATAACGTATGAACCAAGCGCGGGTATGAATACCACTATGATAGCCGTGATCAGCCCCTGCCTTATGCCCGGAATAAATACGCGCATGAAAGCCTGGAGCCTGCTTGCGCCAAGGTCATAGGCTGCCTCGAGCAGGTGGTGGTCGAATTTCTCGGCGGCTGCATAAATCGGGAGCAGCGCAAACGGGAGGTATGAGTATATGATAACAATGAGCACCGCTTCAGTTCTATATAGCAGCAGAGATTCCGGGGATGCCAGGTGCAGTGTAACCAGTATCTGCTTGAACAGCCCTTCGGGGTGCAGGAAGACCTTCCACGCGAATATGCGGATCAGGAAGTTTATCCAGAACGGCACAATGACAAGCAGGAGTATTATGTTCTGGTATTTTTTAGCAAGCCTTGATATGTAGTAGCCCGCTGGTATTGCGGTAACTATGCACACGGCTGTGGAAACAAAGCTCAGCCAGAATGTTCTCCAGATTATTTCGGGGTAGTTGGGATTTTTCAGGTCCCTGAACGTATCCAGTGTCCACTGGTCGCCTATGCCCCCGTAGGGATCGGCGTTCCTGAATGCCATGGCAACCACCAGGACCGTGGGAATAATGAAAAAAACAAGCAGCCATCCAGCTGAAGGCAACGTTATCAGCATTTCGTTTTTTTTACTTCTAATGCCGGGCATTACTCTTCTGACTCCGATTCGCTTTCAATTTCGGCCATGATCTCCTCGTCCGGGAGTGTAAGCAGCGCCTCGTCTTCAAGTTTATACTGTTCAAGCATGTAGCAGTAGTCAGCGTGCCAGGAGAGCCAGACCTCGTCGCCCCAGGTTATTATCTTCTCGTCGAGCATGTACCTGTCGTGGAGCTTCTTTATTTCTATCAGGTAATCGTTCACCTTTACCCAGTACTTTGTGTGGTAGCCCAGGTAGATGATCTCCTTGACTGTTCCTTTTACTTTGTTATACATTTCAGGGAGTTCGGGTTTCTGTATTGAGACAGAGAACTTTTCGGGCCTTATGCTTATGTAGACGCGCTCCCCCTTTTTTATCTTCTTGTCGTTGTAAACTGTCACGTCTGTGAATCCGTCAATGTGCAGCTTGCTGTAGGGCTCATCAACCTCGACAACGTCCCCTTCGAAAAAATTTGTGTCGCCGATGAATGCTGCAACAAAACTTGTGCGCGGCGCCTCGTATATCTGTGCCGGGGTTCCCACCTGTTCAACCAGGCCTTCGTTCAGCACTGCGATGTTGTCGCTCAGGCTCATTGCCTCGCTCTGGTCATGTGTGACGTAGAGGAAGGTTATCCCCACTTCGTCATGGATGTTGTCAAGGTCAACAAGCATGCGCTGGCGAAGCTTCAGGTCAAGTGCAGCCAGAGGTTCATCGAGCAGGAGCACCTTGGGCTTATTGATAAGGGCGCGTGCAATGGCCACCCGCTGTTTCTGGCCGCCGCTCAGTTTGTCGGTTTTTTTGTACACGTGGTCCGTGAGCTGTATGAGTTCAAGGTATTTGAATACCTCCTCTTTTATCTGTTTCTCTTTGACGCCGGATATGCGGAGTCCAAAGGCGATGTTTTCAAATACGTTCAGGTTGGGGAATAACGCGTAGTTCTGGAACACTGTATTCACCTGGCGCCTGTTCGGGCTCAGGTCTGTAATATCCTCGCCGTTAAGGATAATCCTTCCGGAATCCGGCTCCTCCAGACCCGCGCATATACGCAGAAGCGTGGTCTTGCCGCATCCGCTGGGCCCCAGGAGCGAAAAGATCTCCCCTTTCTTTACGGTGAGGGATACATTATCGAGCACTTTGTTTGAGCCGAAACTCTTGGAAATCCCCTCAAAGATTAGAAAGTCATCCATTAATACTCCCCCGGCAGATTGTTACAGGATATGAGATGATTTATTTACAGGAATTAACTGTGAGTAATTTTACAGCAGCGGTAAAATAGTTCAAGAGAAAAAATTTCCGGGGGGAAAAACATTTATAAAGGATAAAGACAGGCAGAGTCTCATGGTAGCTGAATATACTGCTTATTCTGCGGGCTCTCCGCTCTGCTGCCGTATATAATTCCAGTCAGGATTCACTCTCTGCAGCCTTTGAGGAAATATTTTTAATCCTGTGAACATCTTTCCAGAAAAGGATTTCAACATCTTTGCTGCTGATAGCCGGATGATCCTGCATTATTTTTGCAATAGACAGATTTTTTGCAAGCTCTGTAAGTTCGAAGGTCTTGTCAAGGTTGTCAGTCATTCTTTTCTGTTCAGGCGTCATTAATATTCCTGATTTCATATTCTTAATAATTAATAATTACAATCACGTGATTTGTCAAGTGAGATTATCCCCGCCGTGAATATGGTTGCAGTTACATATGACGAGTCTGGATCGTGAAAATAACGGCAAAAACAAGCGAAGAAAAAGGATTGACATTTACATCATTTTTGATGTATCATTTTATTATGAATTTACGATGGAGAATTTTATATTACACGGCTGAAAATGGTGATTGCCCGGTGGAAAACTTTATTAACATCAGGAGTATATCCAACCAGGCTAAAATATTTAACTGGATTGAACAGCTTGAAATTAAAGGGCCGAATCTTCCAAGGCCATATGCAGACCTGCTTGAAGATGGAATCCATGAATTAAGGATGAAGTTGTCAGGGGACCAGGTAAGGATTCTATATTTTTTCTGTTACAAGGAATATATAATACTTACTCATGCGTTTTTCAAGAATACGGACAAAGTACCACGGTCAGAGCTTGTGAAAGCGAAAAAGTATAGAGATGATTTTATCAGACGATTTAATAAGAAAGATTCAAAAGGTAAATAATATGCGAACATTCAGAGAGCACTTAAATGAAAAAAAGAAAGATCGCAAATTCCTTGAAGCATATAATGCTGAAAAGGAACTGATTGAACTGGCTGTTAAAATTGCGGAAGCAAGAAACAAACTCGGCATTTCACAGCAGGAGCTTGCAAAAAGGGCAAAAATTACACAGCAGCAGCTTTCCAGGGTTGAAAACGGTGTGAGTTTTAACATAACTACCTTTCTAAAAATATGTAATGCCCTTGGAATGAAGATTAATCTTACAAGATCAGCCCATAGGGTATAGAATGTTAAATGAGGTGGATTCAGATACCGTACTCTCGCTTGTGATCCACTCAAAACCGGAGTGGACTGATCCATTATTCCAGCTGACCCCTTTTTACAGGAATGTTGCACGTGAAGGGATCAGGATTTGACTCCTTCGTGAAATTATTTCCGGATGAAATTGAACAGCAGTTTATCAATTAATTTTATTCGTTTATCTATACCCGCATCAGAAGCCTTAAAATCCGGATAAAAACCCTCTTTTTGTTGACACAATCCCCAAAGTGTATTCATAATTAAGACATTCCTCCGGGAGACGTGAGGCTGATGGATATGATATCCCTGAAGACGGGGTGCTGCATACATCATACCGGGCGGCCATAATAATCAAAGGAGCCATCTATGCTAAAAAGAATTCTTGTTTCTGTAATTACCCTGGCGCTTGTGTATACCGCAGGCCTGGCAAAAGAGATCGCCGGTGTGGTCATGCCCGAATCATACACACTGGGGCAGGATAACCTGGTACTTAACGGCGCGGGCCTCAGGGAAAAATTCGCGATCGGTGTTGATGTATATGTAAGCGGTCTTTACCTGAAGAACAAAACAAACAACGCACTGCAAATCATCAATGCTCACGAGTCCATGGTAATCAGGCTGTGCATGGTGAGAAACGTGAATGTGCAGGAGTTCAGCGAGAACACACTTGCCGGATTCCAGGAATCTGCCGCAAACCTGGGCATCGACATAAGGAGCATCGACAAAGAGATCAAACAGTTCCTTGAAGTATTCAGCGGCAGCATCTCAAAGAACGATGTGTTTGACATCACCTGGTCCAAAGCCGGGGGCGTCAGGGTATATAAAAATTTCAGCAAGACACCCAGGGTGACTATAAAGAACATGACACTCAAGAGGGCGCTTTTCGGAATCTGGCTTACAAACAGGTCCGAGGATAAGCTGAATGTTCTTCGCAGGGGAATGCTGGGACAGTAGGTTTTTAATAAATTACTCATGAATGGTCTCTATTCAGGCGGCCATTCATATGCAGGGAATTTAAAATGAAGAATTATGCGGCATACCTGACGATTTCAAGTTCAGTTTGAATATCGATCGTTGAAAGTATTGATTCAACACGATCCATTACCGTGTCATCAATTAAATATTCGCCGCAACCACTACACTGCACTACCGGAAGGTCCTTAATAATAACAATCGATTTATCACCGATCTTAAAAGGAAGGTCTGTAATAATATGGTTCATTTCCGAACCGCACATATGGCAAATCATAATTTGTTCCTCCTTTTTAAATCTGAATCCCATTGCATTGGATCAGGGTAATACGCTGTGACAATCCGGACATTCTTACCGGCATAATCCACAGCAAATACAATATGAAATATCACATCATTATAGTTTGCATAAACCAGATAACTTGGAAGATATTTATCTTCCGGAGATGATTCAATAATTTCAAAACTGCCTGTGGCAAGCTCAATAATTTCCCGGGAAATAAAAACATTCATATCCTGTCGCCTTTCCGTTCAGCAGCAGTGTCAAAACAGTTTAAGCTGCACATCCCTCATGTTGTATTTATCATCTGGCTAAAATGTTCAAAGGTTTCACTTGAAGCTGGTGGTGGAGCTGTCCTCGAAAAATGATGGCTATTGAAGTAGATTGCTGATAATGTCTAATAAATGATTCATGTTTTGCAGTAACTCTTTTACTTCTGATTCTGTGTATTGTGTAAAGTCATCATAATCTCCTTTTGAGCGCATCTCAAACGCTCTCATAAGATACCTGCCTGCAAGATGATCTACTTTTTTGGTTTTTACATATTCTCGATTAAACCATCCTATAAGCTGCAGATGTTTTGCCGTGGTAAAATTATCTTTAAGAGCCAGGGCAGATACTATATGATACATCCCGTAATAGATCCGGTTAACAGCCGTATTATAAAATTCGGAATCGAATAAAAATAAGGCTTCTTTCTGAAGGCTGTATGCTTTTTCTTTCCGGTGCCTGATAAGTTCGATGCGTTCTGTTTCAGAGAGTGTCATACGCTACACCAGAGTCTATGGCATCCTGAACATAGGGCTGTCTGCCGCGAATTGTCTGTAATTCAGCGGATGAAATAACTTTTACATCTATAAGGATTTCTTTATCAAGGGAGATGTCGTAACATATGTCATATATTTTCCATTCAAGCTGCCAGTCAATATCTCTGTTGAGTATAACGAGAATATCATAGTCGGAACTGTCATTAAAAGTTTCCCGGGTCCTTGAACCAAAGAGTATCACCCGGTCTGTAATATCACCCAGTTGGCTGATTATTGATTGATTAATTAGTTTTAATAAATCGTTGTTTTTCATAAATACACTATTTTAAATATATAAAACGAAAAGCAGGCTTTGTCAAGTATATTCAATTTAACCTCAATTTTATGACGTAACAGGGGCCTGGAGCTTTAAGGAGATCGGGTGATTTCAAGTACAGTTTGATCCGGTGGTGTTTGAGGGGTAAATTTTTTTCTTGACAAAGTTCGCAATAATGCTAACTTTTGAGTATGAAGCGTAATATTATATTTTACCGGCTTGATAATGGCGAAAGTCCCGTAGAGGAATTTCTTGATACCCTGCCAGATAAAGCAGCGCAGAAGGTAATCGCTGTTTTTAAGCTGATAGAAGATTCAGAGATTATATCATCTCGTTTCTTTAAAAAATTGACCGGTACAAATATCTGGGAATGCAGAATAATGTGGCAGTCCGATATATACAGAATTCTTGGATTTTTTGATAAAGGGAACCTTGTTGTTCTTACAAACGGTTTTCAGAAGAAAACACAAAAGACACCTGCATCAGAAATAAAACGTGCTGAGAAATTTATGGAAGATTACAAAAGGAGGAACGGCAAATGAGCGATCTTGAAAAATACATAGCCAAACGCGAAAAGAAAACACCCGGTTTTAAAAAAGGCGTCATGGAAGAATATAACAACATGATGATCGGGGCACGCATAAAAGAACTTCGGACCAGCAAAGGAATCACCCAGGAGGAGCTGGCAAAGAAACTGAAGACAACAAAAAGCGCGGTTTCCCGGCTCGAAAATCATGCCGGAAGCGTCAGGCTTTCTACCCTTGAAAAGGTGGCAGAGGTCCTTGGTAAAAAACTTGAAGTAAGTTTTAAATAAAATCGATGACCTTGAAAATGCCAGACGAACAGAAATGATAAAGAAGCGTATAGTAGTATATGAAAAATTATTAAAATCCGAAAAGTGTAAATATGGATGTCAGGTTGACAGCGGGGATGCAGGCTATCTCACAGGGCTATATTCTACACTTGCAGGTGATATTGATGGTCGTTAAGAGAGTTGCCTTGCTGAATTTACTACCATGCCCTGTCCCGGCAAAATATTCAAGCCATGCAGATGAATCAACAACGTTCATATCCGGTCGCCTTCCCGGTCAATATTCGTATCAATTCCTTTCAGAAAACCATTTAACTTTTTTACTGAATCAACAGGAATCAGTTCAATGCGGTTATTATAGTGAATAACTTCAAGAGTTGATCCAGGCTTAAGACCGGCCTTTTCCCGTATCTCCTTTGGGATAACGACCTGGAATTTGGGTGAAATGATTACTTTATTCATATCGATATGCCTCTTGTAATACAATTTAATTATCGATTGAGGGTAGGTCAAGAAAAATTGGCTCAAAATGTTTTGATTAATGATCAAGTTTCCTGTTTCCGTCAGGAATATAATCAAAACAGTTTGAGCTGCACATCCCTCATGCTCTCTTTATTGTCAAACACAGTGCGCCCGCCGTGCTGCGGCGCGATTTTTCTTTCGTGCGCTATGAGTTTATTCACATCAGCCCGCGGTTCAAAGTTGTTTTCGATATGCCGCACCATGATGTCCAGTTTTTTAAGCGCGTCCAGTTTATCGCCGTTGCCCAGCTTCGCTGAATTTACCGCGTTTTTCAGCACGCTTATTGATTTATCATAAACATTCAGCGGTACAGGGGCAGGGTGCCCGTCCTTGCCTCCATGAGCAAACGAAAATCTTGCAGGGTCAGTGAAACGTGAAGGCGCGCCGTAGATCACCTCGGACACAAGCGACAGCGCCTGTATTGTCCGAGGCCCCAGCCCCTTCAGGAGCAGCGCATCTGTAAACTCGGCAAAACGCATGTCGTATGCCGCTGCAAGCACAGCGCCCAGACGTTTGCTGTCAACATCCTTCGGCCGTACGTCGTGGTGCCCGGGCATGTCAAGGTGCCGTGATGAAAGGAGCAGTTCCATTTCATGCTGCTGCTCTTCCGGATGCAGGGAGAGGAAGTCCATGATGGAACTGCGTGCAGAGTCCGCCCTGCAGTCGCTCAGGTTAAGAATTTCGCCCATGTTCTCGCCCTCGATGGCGCTGTGGGGATCGGACACGAATGACCTGACGTCTTCGGAGAGCCAGTGGTACCTGCGCGCCATTGCGCTCGCATCGTTCATCCCCTGCTGCACAACAGCCCACTTACCGTCTGCGGTGAGGATAAAGTTGTGAAGGTAGATCTGGAAGCCGTCCTGGATACAGCTGTTGTCGACCTTGGCGGAAAGCCGCGAACACCGCACAAGCGAATCACCGTCAAGGCCGCGGTTCATGGAAACTTCAATGATTTCATCCGGGGTATTGCGCGAGTACCTGCCCCTGCCCCCCAGTATGTACAGGCCTGTTTCGTGTGAGAGGGGTGAGAGCCCCTTACGCAGCGCGCCCATGACGCTTGTTGTTATCCCGGACGAATGCCAGTCCATGCCCATAACCGCACCCAGGGCCTGGAACCAGAACGGGTCCGAGATGCGGCGCAGGAACTCGTCGCGTCCATGCTGGTGTATTATGGCCAGGGTAATGGCTGTGCCCATGGCCTTCATGCGGTCAGCCAGCCAGGCAGGTACGTGGCCGTAGTGCAGCGGTAGTGTACAATGTCTTGCGCACATTTTAAGAATAAAAAAGTCCTCAATCTGAC
>DAONFG010000030.1:0-43455 GCA_035403465.1 Spirochaetota bacterium
GTTGCCTTTAAAACGTATGAAACTTCACATAACAAAGGAGTCTGTCGCAAAAGTCGATTTTAAACAACGATTCTGGTGATCACATAGATGATTACGCCATAAAGTCGTTTAATTAAATCAAAGTATTGTTTTTAAAATACCGCAGAGTGAATATTACCGGTATATTCAGCCGGAATACGTTATAATCCGTATTCAAGCCGGGCAAGCTTCCTGAAGTTATGCGCAATGCAGACAAGAGCCCAGATCGTATTGACCTTCTCAAGACCCCGGTGATAAAATATTCTGAACCTTTTATATTCTTTAATCTCTCCGAAGACATGTTCAATCATACAAGACCGTTTTTGCCCCCTTTCTGAATACCCAAAATCGATGTTAAAATAAATAAATATAATTGACATCGTACAATTATATTGGCACACTAACATATGGCTAAAAAAGACTACATCGCTTATCGAGGAAAAATCTATACCATCGAATGGTATTATGATGAATCTGGCAATAGTCAAGCATATGATTATTTACTAAAGCTAGATCCAGACATACAGAAAAAGATTTTCTATCTTTTTAAGAGGATGGGAGATAACGGAAAAATAAATGACATCACTAAATTCCGAAATGAAGGTGATAAAATTTACGCTTTCAAACCTCAACCCGAACGTTTTTTATCATTCTTTGTTTCAGGCAAAACGATTATTGTAACAAACGCATTTCGTAAAAAATCTGATAAATTACCTGAAAATGAAAAGATTAAAGCTTTAAACTATAGAGAAAGTTATATTCGAAGAATTAAAGAGGGCAAATATTATGAAGAAGAATAAAGCACCCGAACAATTAAGTACATTTGATAAACTGATGCAGGACCCGGAATGGAAAGCTGGATTTGAAAAAGGTTATGAAAAATTCCTTATTTCTGAATTTCTAATTGAAGCGATGGAAGAAAACAAAATTTCTGTTAGAAAATTATCTGAAAAATCCGGTGTCTCACCAACGATGATCCAGAATCTTAGATCTGGAAAAAGTTCAAATATAAGTTTAAATACTTTAACTCCACTACTTTCAGTGTTGCATTACAAACTTGAAATTGTTAAAGATAAAAAAGTAAAAGGAATAAAAAAATAAAAGGCTTTGGTGAGTATCAAGGGCAAAAAGCGGCATATAACAAAGGAGTCTGTCGCAGAAGTCAGTTTCATGCAATGAATTTGTGACAACAATCTGTAGACAACTTTAAATCAGCAGGTTAATATTCATGAAGAAAAAACCCGGTTACTCTATCCAATCCTTCCCTTTAAGCAGAATCTTTACCATGGACGCGGGCAGGATTGGTTTAAACAAACATCATATAAAGGCATTGATTGAAATTGATGTCACTGAACCGCGAAATATAATTAAAAGCAAACGGGCGCTTCCCGGAACAAAAATCTCCTTTACTTCATGGATTATTAAATGCATTGCCGCTGCGCTGTCCGAACATAAAGAGGTCCATGCCTTTAGAAAAGGGATAAACAAACTGGTCATATTTAACAGCATTGACATCTCTATCCTTATTGAAAAGAAAGTCGATGGTATTCCTGTGCCCCTCCCACTTGTCATAAGGGATGCCAACGGCAAGGGCCTTGATGTTATTTACAATGAAATCGAAAACGCGAAAAATAAAGCAATCGATGAACGCTCCGGGTACGTCATCGGACGCAGCCGCAGGTTTGATCCCCTGACTCTCTTTGCACTGCTGCCGCAGTTCATCCGGCTCTTCGCCTGGAGAATTATTCTGGCCAGCCCGCACAGGGCTAACAGCATGATGGGCTCTGCGGTTGTCACCTCAGTCGGCATGGCTGGTAATGCTGACGGGTGGATCATCCCCTTCAGCATTCATCCCGTGTGCTTTGCCCTGGGGTCCATAGTCAAAAAACCTGGTGTTGTGAACGATACTGTTGAGATCCGCGAATATTTAAAGATGACCATACTCATGGACCACGATGTTGTTGACGGCGCCCCTGCCGCGCGTTTTGTTTCACGGCTCGTTGAACTTATTGAAACAGGTTACGGATTATAAACTTCAGGAGAGTACACCGAAAATGAAAAACTGGGTCTATGATGAATACAAACATTGCGGTGTTGATTATTCCGATGCCAAACAGGCTGAGGATTACGACAACCAGCACCGGAAGTTCAGGGATTACGAAAAAGAATTCAACGAAATGATAGAATTTTTATCACCGGGTAATACCAGGGAACTCTCCATGTTAGATCTTGGATGCGGAACCGGCGCGACATCAATCTATGCCGCGAAGGTTTTTAAAAAGGTATATGGAATCGACGTATCCGGCATGATGATCAGCCAGGCAAAGCGCAAGGCCGAAAAAGAAGGCATTTCAAACATTGAATTCATAAACGCCGGTTTTTTAACCTATTCTCATAAAGATGAACCTGTTGACCTGCTGATAACCAGGGCCGCCCTTCATCACCTGCCCGATTTCTGGAAACAGGCCGCATTTTTAAGAATGAACAGGGTGTTAAAGAAAGGCGGGATATTATATATCTTCGATGTTGTATTTCATTTTGACCCGCGGGGATACGAGGTTAAAATTGATGACTGGGTTTCTGAATTTGAAAAAAAGGCCGGGAAAAAAATCAGGGATGAGGTTGAAACTCACATACGGGACGAACACAGCACCTTCAGCTGGATACTGGAGGGAATGATCGAAAGGGCCGGGTTCAAAATTGAAAAATGCAGGACTGCTGACGGTTTTCTAACAGAATACCATTGCATAAAAGTTGAAGATATAAGCATAGAGTAATATTAAAAAATATCCGTCGCACAACCAAACTGAGAGTCTGCTCCTGTTAAATAAAAATTCCGGTAAATTATGATATATTTAATTATTCAGCAGCCGGAGGTATCTCAAAATGAAAAATGTAATTATAACAGGCAGTACGGGTATGGTGGGCAGGAATGTTCTGAAGTTCTGCCTGGCCAATTCTGAAGTCAAAACCGTTACCTCCATATCAAGGAGAAGTACCGGGATTAAAAATCCCAGGCTGGTCGAAGTCATTCATGATAACTTCCTCGATTTTTCAAAGGTTGAAAAGCATTTACACAACCAGGATGTCTGCTTTTACTGTCTCGGCGTCTATACAAGCCAGGTTTCCAGGGAGGACTTTAAAAAAATAACCGTGGACTTCACCAGGTCTTTCGCAGAGGCATTAAGGCGGCACAACGATAACCTCACCTTCTGTTTCCTGAGCGGACAGGGCGCAGACAGTTCTGAAAAAAGTCCGATCCGTTTTGCCAGGGAAAAAGGTATTGCTGAAAATATTATAATCCGCTTAAAGTTCAGGGAGACGTATATTTTCAGGCCCGCGTATATCTACCCTGTTACACCCAGGGAGGAACCGAATGCCATGTATAAACTGACGCGCATGATCTATAAACCGGTTTCACAAATATACAAAAATTTCGGTGTCACATCAGAACAGCTTGCCCGGAAAATTGTTGAAACCGGTTTGAACGGCGGGTACAAAACTATTTATTTTAACGAGGATATCAGGAAGCCGCTTTAAGCAAGTTATAATGCGTCCTGGGAGAAATTCATGATACTATCGGGAAAAGAAATCCTGAAGCAGATGGGCAGGTCGATTAAGATCACACCCTTCGATGAAAAGCTGATCAACCCGAACAGCTACAACCTGCGCCTTCACAATGAACTGCTTGTTTACGAAGATGAAGTGCTGGACATGAAAAAACTCAATGCCACAAAAAAAATCATAATCCCTGAAAACGGTTTCCTGCTTGAACCGGGTGAATTGTACCTGGGCCGCACACTTGAATACACAGAGACTGATTCATATGTACCCATGCTTGAAGGGAGGTCCTCGATCGGCAGGCTGGGAATGTTCATACATGTCACTGCAGGATTCGGCGATGTGGGATTTTCAGGCTACTGGACCCTGGAAATATTCTGTGTTCAGCCGATCATCATTTATCCGGATGTCGAGATCTGCCAGATATACTATCACACAATCCAGGGCGATTACGATAAATATACCAGCGGCAAGTACCAGAACAACAGCGGCATACAGCCGAGCCTGCTATACAGGGATTTTGGGAGGTAGAATCTGTCACGAGGCGACCGGAGGTCGGCGTGGTGATCTGTTTTCTAATTACAACCGTATTATTAATTGAAACTGATTCATTATATCACTATTTAGAATAAACAGATTGCCACAGCGCAATGCGCCTCGCAATGACGCGTATATTTTGGACAATCCCCGGTGTTAAAAAGCATCTTCTTATTTTATAAATGGCGCTGCAAAGTATGATAATGCTGCTATCGCCCCTGCACATGGAATTGTTATGATCCATGCCCAGACTATCCTGCCTGCAACTCCCCATCGGACAGCACTCATCCTTTTAATTGATCCCACTCCCATGATGGCACCGGTAATTGTATGAGTTGTACTGACAGGAATTCCCATCCATCCCGCAAAGAAGAGCATGCTTGCAGCAGCGGTCTCTGCGGAGAACCCGTCAACGGGTTTAAGCCGCGCCACTTTCTGCCCCATGGTTTTTACTATCTTCCACCCGCCGAACATGGTACCCAGGGCAATAGCAACCTGGCACCCTATAATTATTGTCCATGGCACATGGAACGTCGGTCCAAGCAGGCCCGCGCTGAACCAGAGGCTCGCGATAATACCCATGGTCTTTTGCGCGTCGTTACCGCCGTGCCCCAGACTGTACAGGGCAGCTGAAACCATCTGCCCTATCCGGAATACATGGTCGACTCTTGAAGGAACCGCTTTCCTGAAAAGCCAGTAGACAAAGGTTCCCATAAACAGGCCAAGGATGAGTCCGGCAACGGGAGATATTATTATAAATGAAAGAGTTTTTATAATACCTGACCACACAAGGGCGCCCGGCCCGACCTTCACAAGCGCCGCGCCCACCATGCCGCCGATCAGCGCATGAGACGAACTTGTAGGCAGCCCCAGGAACCATGTGATGATATTCCACAGGCACGCACCCGTAAGCGCGGCAAAAATTATACGGCTGTCGATAATCGAAATATCAATGATTCCCTTGCCGATAGTGTTTGCCACATGGAGTCCGAAAAACATGAACGCGATAAAATTAAAAAACGCGGCCCATATCACAGCCTGTCTCGGAGTGAGCACCCTTGTTGAAACAACCGTGGCAATTGAATTTGCCGAATCGTGAAACCCGTTAAGAAAATCAAAAAGCAGGGCCAGCGCAGTAAGGAAAATTATTGTGATTGTCATCTTTTTATGCCCATTTTACGATTATAGATTCAATAACATTGGCAACGTCCTCGCATATATCGAGAGTAGTCTCCGCATCAAGTATTATCTCTTTCCACTTGATCAGGTAGATCGGGTCAGTTGCGTTATCAAACATTTTGCCGAGTATGGCGTCACGCATCCTGTCTCCCACATTTTCAAGCCTGTTGATCTCAATGCAGTGCTCGCGGGCAGACATGAGTTTCTTTGTATCCCTGAGTGCTTTTACAGCAAGCTCCACTGCACCGGTAGACTTCTTCAACACTTCGGCGAACTCAACCAGGTCATTGTTCACACCGCTTATGCGGTATACCCGGAGCCTGTTGGTCATTGTGTTGAGCATGTCTATGATGCTGTCGAGTTCATTGGCCAGTGAGTGTATATCCTCCCTGTCAAACGGTGTGATGAATGTCTTGTTAAGGCTGTCAATTATATCATGCGTGATTTCGTCAGCCTTGTGTTCTATCCCCTGCATCTTGCTTACAGCATCTTCGTTGTATATGCCCTTTGATGCAATCTCATAAAAATAGTCCGATGCCTCCACTGCAATTGCAGCAAGATTATCAAACATATCGAAGAAGTTGGTCTCCTTCGGAAAAATACTGAGTCTCATTTTTTATCCTCCACAGATAAACGGGTAAATATTGAACTTGCGGTTAAACAACGTTTTACACTGGAAGGAATATTGCGGATTTTTATGAAGAAATTATAAAGAAAATATGAAAAACCTATTAGAAAGGAAATTCCGGGAAATCCCCGGAGGAATTTCCCGGAATACTGCCCGGTCATTTCACAGGTATAAAGCCTGCTTCTTTAACCAGCCTCTGTCCATCGGCGCTTAAAACATAATCTATATACTTCTGTGTTTCCGCTGAAACCCTGTTCTCATCCACGTACATATACAGTTTTCTCGAGATGGGATATATCCCGGACTTCCCGTTATCAATCGTGGCTTCTACTTTATCAACTTTGAGCGGTTTAACTGATGAATCTATGTACCCGAAACCAACATATCCGATTGCCCTGGGATTTCCCGCCACCGCCGATATAATGGCGCCGTTTGATGCCTGCAGCAGCGCGTCTTTTCTTACATCTTTTTTCTTCATGACCCTTTCATTCCATATTTCATATGTACCTGAACTGGTGTCCCTTGATATTACTACAATGTTCTCGTCTTTTCCGCCAAGCTGTTTCCAGCTGGTGATCGAACCGTCATAAATTGCTTTAAGCTGGGCCATGTTTATCTCCTTCACGCTGTTTGAAGGATTTACCACTGGAACGATCATATCAACAGCTATGGCGATTTCCTTAACCGCTTTGCCTTTGTCCCTGGCGCTCTTTAACTCTTCAGGTTTCATCTCCCTTGACGAGTTTGCGATGTCGCAGGTCCCGTCGATAAGGGCCTTTATTCCGTTACCTGAACCGCTACCCTCAATTGTTATCGATATTTTATTGAGCGCCCTGAAGGCTTCAGCTGTTTTCTGAGTAACCGGAAGTACCGTAGTGGAACCCTTTATGACTACTTTGTTTCCCGTGGCCCTTGAACATGCCGTCAGCAATGATGCGGCAACAGCTATTGTAAAAGTTCCGAAAATAATTCTTTTAATAACCTGTTTAATCATGTTACTTCTCCTTATTCATTTTGTAAGGTGAACTTAAAGAACCTGTATTAGTTTTTTATAAAGATTTATTAAAGTAATAATGAATAATCCGATGCACACGCTGCATGGACATCTCCCCTGCCCCTTCAGTATACAGCGGGATCGCTGCAAAATGTAGAATTTATTGTATTCTTAACATAATCTTTATATTTTATTTATCAATTATTCACCGTAAGTAATATATTTCATTACAGAGACGCAGGGGAGACAGATTCATAAGGACTTAAAGGGAAACAACAGATGAACGACAAGATCAATGTTAAGGATGTTTCGTTTTACTATGGAAACAACCGCGCAATAAAAGATATAAACCTTTCCGCGAAGGAGAATTCAGTGCTTGCCCTGATCGGTCCTTCAGGCTGTGGTAAATCAACTTTCCTCAGGTGTATAAACCGGATGAATGACATTATCCCCGGAACCAGGATGACAGGTGATATCCTGATCGACCGGGACTCGATCTACAGCCACAGGTACGATGTCACATCACTGCGCAGAAGGGTGGGAATGGTATTCCAGAAATCAAACCCGTTCCCAAAATCAATTTTTGAAAATATTGCGTACGGACTTAAGATAAACGGAATCAGGGATAAATATGAAATTGAAAGCACGGTTGAAAAATCACTGAAGAGTACGGCCCTGTGGGACGAGGTCAAGGACAGGCTTAACAGGTCGGCCCTGGGCCTTTCAGGGGGACAGCAGCAGAGGCTCTGCATTGCAAGGACCATAGCGGTCCAGCCCGAGGTGATACTCATGGATGAACCTGCTTCGGCGCTTGACCCGATCTCGACACAGAAGATTGAGGAGCTTATACAGGAACTTAAAAAGAACTATACAATAATAATTGTGACGCATAACATGCAGCAGGCCGCCAGGGTGAGCGATTACACCGCTTTCTTTTTTATGGGTGAGCTTGTCGAGATTAACAAAACAGAGAAGATTTTCACAAAACCTGACCAGGTCATGACTGAAAATTATATAACAGGGAAGTTCGGGTGAAAATTGTCATTCCCGTAAAGACGGGCGACCGGAGGAAGAGCCCGGCTGATCTATTTTTTCGAAAGACATGGATACCCGCCTGCGCGGGCATGACATTAAACTTTATATTAAGTAATAAAATATCAGGAGAACAACATGCTTACTCATCTTGAAATGGACCGTGAACAGATAAAAATAAAGATGTTCCAGATGGCTGACTACACTATGGAAGCGGTATCGGCAGCAGTAGCATCATTAAAAAATTCCGATCTTGACCTTGCAGCAGACATCATTAAAAACGATGAACGCGTCAACAGGCTGGAAGTTGAGATTGATGATGAATGCATCCGGTTCCTGGTAACAAGGCAGCCTGCGGCATCGGACCTGAGGTTTATCCTTGCCATGCTTAAAATAAATACCGACCTTGAGAGAATTGCCGACCTTGCAACAAGCATCGCCAAAGAAACACTAAGGATCAGTGGAACGCCGCTGATCAAGCCGCTGATCGATATTCCCAGGATGAGTGAAATAGCAGTTGAAATGATAAAAACATCTTTTGCATCCATGACCGAAAAGGATGTTGAAAAAGCCAAAAGCGTGATAGAAATGGATTCACAAATCGATGATCTCAATATCCAGGTATACAGGGAGCTTTTTACATACATGAGCGAATCCCCGAAAAATTTATCACAGGGCTTCAGCCTGATCAGTGCGGCAAAATCACTTGAACGAATCGGAGACCATGCAAAAAATATTGCAGAAAGGGCTGTCTATTATATACTTGGAGAGGACATCAGGCACCAGAAACACAGGGATGATATAAGGTTATGAAAAAATCGATTTTTGTCATAGATGATGAAAAGGATATACGCGAGATACTTAAGGTAAACCTTGAAAGTGAAGGATACGGTGTAACCTGTTTCTCATCGGCTGATGACGCAAAAAAAGGATTCGCATCGGGTAAACCGGACCTTGTTATTCTTGATGTAATGATGGAGGGTAAGGATGGTTTCGAGTTCTGCAGGGAGATCCGCTCCAACGAAAGGCTCAGGTCAGTACCCGTAATATTTCTTTCAGCCAAATCCGAGGAATTCGATAAAGTCCTGGGACTTGAACTCGGGGGAGATGACTACCTCGCGAAACCCTTCAGTATAAAAGAACTCCGCTCCAGGATAAAGGCGGTTCTCAGGAGATCCGACATCCAGCCTGAAACCACCAGGCCCGGGATACTGAAATACAAGGGAGTGGAACTGAATCCTGAACTCTATTCACTCAGAGTTGACAATGAAGATATTAAACTGACCAAAACAGAATTCGGCATGCTCTCCCTGTTTATGAAAAATCCCGGGAAAATTTTTTCCAGGGATAATATCATAGACAGCATCAGGGGGCAGGACGTTTACGTGGTCGACCGGACAATTGATGTACACATAATGAACCTCAGGAAAAAACTCGGGAACTACAAGAATATCATAACTACATTTTCCGGGGTGGGCTACGGCTTCAAGGAGTAGTATGTTAAAAAAGATCAGCAATAAACTTATACTCTCATATTTAACACTCACGGTTATCCTGGTTGTAATTATCTTTGTGATGCTTGGACGTTTTTTAAAAGCAACCCACATTGATATTCTCAAAACAGAGATGTCAAGTTATGATACAATGATTGACTACGAGTTCAGGAAACTATCAGTAAAACCGGTCCAGTCCGCGGCACTGAATAAAACAGTGAGTGATCTTGCGGCAATAATCAAGCTTCGTATAACAGTCATTAAACCGGACGGCACAGTAATTGCCGATTCGGATATAACAGATTTCTCCAGCCTTGAAAGCCACCAGTACAGGAAAGAGGTCATTGATGCAGTGAGTTCAGGTGCGGCGTTTTCAACAAGGTACAGCAGCTCACTTAAAACAAATATGCTGTATTACGCAATTTTCAGGAATAACATGATCATAAGGCTGGCAAAACCTCTTTATGAAGTCGACAGGAGCATCTCATCCCTGAGGCAGCTTATTTTCAATGTTACGGTCTTTGCGTTAATTGCTTCAGTTATCATGATAATAATCATTTCCTTAAAAATAACTAAACCGATCAGGGAAACGCTCAGCTTTGCCTCGGATTTTGCAAAGGGCGATTATAAAAGAAGAATCATGAACTACAATAATGACGAAATAGGCCTGCTTCAAAAATCCCTGAACACCATGGCTGACACAATTGTTGAAACGCTGGAAGCCCATATCCTGGAGCAGAAAAAACTCGAGGCTACCCTGGACAGCATAAGCGACGGGATAGCAATGGTTGATTCGAAAAAAAATATAGTAATACATAACAACTCTTTCCTCTCCATGCTTGGTATATCCGGCGCACTGAAAGACAAACAGTATTTTGAACTTATCCGGAACAGCACTCTCAACAGCAGCATAGAGAAGAACCTTAAAACAGGCGAGAAAGAAATCTTCGTTGTTGATATGAGTAATGAACAGTTTTTTGAAGCTGTTATAAGCCCGATAAAACGGCAGACAACAATACAGGGGATCCTGATTGTTCTTCACGATATTTCAGAAAAAAGAAAAATTGAAAAAATGAAATCTGACCTTGTAAGCAACGTGTCGCATGAACTTAAAACACCGATCGCAATAATCAGGGGATACCTTGAAACAGTAAAAGAAAATTACAGCAACAGGGCCATGACAATGGACTATATCGACAGGGCGATTGAAAACGTCGACAGGCAGAATGCCCTGATCCAGGACATTATAAAGCTCAGCATGATTGAATCAGTGAGGGAGTTTGAAAGAGAAGAGATCGACATTAAAACAATTATTGAAAGGTGTCTCGACCTTCTGACTCCTAAAATAATAAAGAGAGAGATAACCCTCTTAAACAGTCTTGATAACAGTATTGATTACACGGTTACGGCAAATCATTTCCTCGTTGAAGAGATATTTTTCAATATCATTGATAACGGCATTAACTATAACAGAGACAGGGGAACCCTTTCAGTTACAGCTTCAGAATCAGGCGGTACTCTTACAATT
This sequence comes from Spirochaetota bacterium, assembly GCA_035403465.1. Classification (GTDB taxonomy): domain Bacteria; phylum Spirochaetota; class UBA4802; order UBA4802; family UBA5550; genus JAAYBQ01. The sequence goes on from DAONFG010000030.1 coordinate 10,971, forward strand.
CAAATTTCAGATACAGGCGTTGGCATCCCGGCAGAATTTAAAGAGAGGATATTTGAACGGTTCTACCGGGTTGACAGGAGCAGGTCACGGGCAACCGGCGGAACAGGCCTGGGACTATCAATAGTAAAGCACGCGGCGATGGTCCTGTCGTGGGATGTTTTTGTTGAATCAGACAGCAATGGATCTGCATTTATTGTTACTATTAACAGGCCTGGTGATCATAATGATATATCTGTATAAAATCTTTATCTTTTCTTTATTTATTCTGAAAACATTTTTTATATATTTTCCACATGAAAACAGGTAATGGATTAGAACCGGATGAATACAGAGAATAAAATCATATCAAGAAAACACAACAGCCTTATCTTTGATGTACTGATTGAAAAAGCTTTTTTAATCATAGGCCTCACATCTCTTTTCGTGTTGTTTATAATAATGATTTTTTTATTAAAAGAGGGGCTTCCGCTTTTTAAAGATATCAGTATAACAGATTTTATTACAGGCAGGGAATGGTACCCCACAAGCGATCATCCCAGGTTCGGCATCCTCCCTTTGATCGTATCCTCCCTGTATATTACTTTAATTGCTTCACTGATCGCAATACCGCTAAGCCTCTCGGTTGCTGTTTATATCTCTGAACTTGCCGGTGCTAAAGTTAAAGAAATTGTTAAACCGCTTGTAGAGATAATAGCATCAATCCCTTCAGTTATAATCGGTTTTTTCGGGATGGTGGTTGTTGCCCCGTTCCTGATCAAACATTTTAACATAGACTCCGGGCTCAATCTTTTCAATGCTTCACTCATGCTTGCATTCATGGCTATTCCGACCATTGCCAGTATATCCGAGGATGCAATCTCGTCAGTTCCAATGAGCCTTAAAGAGGCATCATATGCCCTTGGTGCAAACAGGTGGGAAACTATTATACACATAGTAATACCTGCATCTTTATCCGGGATCTGGACTGCAATCATCCTGGGAATTTCAAGAATTATAGGGGAAACAATGATTGTACTGATGGTAGCAGGGGGCGCGGCTGTTATACCCTCCTCGGTATTTGACCCGGTGAGGCCGTTAACATCAAACATTGCTGCAGAGATGGCCGAATCGGCGGTGGGCGGCCTGCATTACAGGGCCCTGTTTGCAATAGGCATAATATTATTTATCATAACTTTCATATTTAACCTGGCGGCTGATTACCTTTCAAACAAATATAAATTTAAAGCAAACTGAAAAATTATGAAAACAAAAGCATACATGACACAGGCGGCCGGTTTCTTTTTAATACGAACCGGAACCTTTATTGTTATAGCATTTCTTCTTTTGATGCTTGGATATATTTTTTACCAGGGGATCTCAGCGGTATCCATCGGGTTTTTGACTGAAATGCCCAGGGATGAAATGACCCGCGGCGGTATTTTCCCTGCGATAATCGGCACGTTTTATCTTATGCTTGGATCATCACTCATATCGATCCCGGTGGGTATTATTACAGCAATCTATCTTACGGAGTATGCAAAAAACCGCCGTATCGTTAAAATAATAAGGCTTGGAATAAATAATCTTGCAGGTGTACCGTCGGTTGTATTCGGATTGTTCGGGTTATCTCTTTTTGTAATATTCTTCGGCTTCGGAACTTCTATCCTTGCAGGTTCGCTCACACTTGGTCTACTTAACCTTCCTGTAATCATCAGGTCAACAGAGGAATCATTACAGGTTGTTCCGGCAACATACAGGGAGGCATCTTTATCCCTTGGTGCGACAAAATGGCAGACAATATATAAAATGATTCTGCCAAATGCGCTTCCGGGAATTATGACGGGTGTCATGCTTTCGCTTGGGCGTGCTGCGGGTGAGACAGCCCCGATTATGTTTACCGCCGCGGCATTTTACACGCCGGACCTTCCGGTTTCAATGTTCAACGAGGTAATGGCACTGCCGTACCACATATATGTCATGGCAACTGCAGGAACGCATATCCAGGCGACCAGGCACCTTCAGTACGGCACGGCAATCGTTCTCATTTCACTTGTGCTTGCATTAAACATGGCAGGCCTGATCCTGAGGTACAGGTTCAGGAAACATCTCAAATAAACTCCTCCCTGAACCATCAGCGTAGAGGGCTCCTGTCAAACCCTCTATGCCTGCACTGCGAAGCCTGAACGGTCAGTTCGTGGTTTCAATCTCCACAAGGTTTCCACCGCAGTACTTATTCCTTAGTTTAGGCTTTTCGATTTTACCAGTGGGGTTCCGCGGAACATTGTCAAAAATAATTTTACGCGGGCGTTTATACCGCGGCAGGCCGTTACAGAATTCCATTATATCCGCTTCACTGCACTTGCGGTCCGGCTTGAGTTCTATTATGGCAGCGGCTATTTCACCCAGGCGGTGATCAGGCAGGCCGATTACAGCCACATCTTTTATCGCATCATTACCGCGGAGGAAATCCTCGACCTGTACAGGGTATATGTTCTCGCCGCCGCTGATGATTACATCTTTTTTACGGTCTACAAGGTAGATGAAGCCGTCTTCATCAACGCGCGCCATGTCGCCGGTAAAAAGCCAGCCGTCCTTCAGTACAGCCTCGGTCGCCCTGGGATCGTTATAGTAGCAGGTCATCAGGCCCGGGCCCCTTACAGCCAGTTCACCCACCTGCCCCTGCGGGAGAGGTGAACCCGATTCGTCAACAGTCATTGTTTCCCAGCCGAAACCTGCCTTACCGATCGCGCCCACCTTGTGTATGTTTTCAACGCCCAGGTGTACACAGCCGGGCCCTATCGATTCACTCAAACCATAGTTTGTATCATAAAGGTGATCCGGAAAATAGCTTTTCCACCTGTGGATAAGGCTCGGGGGAACAGGCTGCGCGCCTATATGCATCAGTCTCCATTGATCAAGCTTGTAATTTTCCAGCCTGATATCCCCTCTTTCGATAGCATCCAGTATATCCTGCGCCCAGGGGACAAGCAGCCAGACTATTGTGACTTTTTCCTCGGATACCGCTTTCATTATCCATTCCGGTTTTACACCGCGCAGCAGTACAGCTTTACTTCCCGCAAGCAGGCTGCCGAACCAGTGCATCTTTGCGCCGGTATGGTACAGCGGCGGGATACAGAGGAAATTATCATCCCTGGTCTGGCCGTGGTGGTTCTGCTCGGTAAGGCATGATGACATCAGGCTGGTATGGTTATGCAGAATCGCCTTGGGGAAACCTGTTGTTCCCGATGAAAAATATATGGCCGCGTCATCATCATCTGCAAGCTCAACCTGCGGGGCCTTCGTGGAGCAGTCCGGCATAAGCCGGTTATAACTTTCAGCGAATGTTGGGCAGTCCTCGCCGACAAAGAAACGCGGTTCAACATCGGGTATGCTGTCGCAGATCGTTTCAACGCGGCCTATGAATTCAGGACCGAATATAAGGGCGTCGGTATGTGATAAATCCAGGCAGTATTTTATTTCATCGGCAGTATAGCGGTAGTTCAATGGTACCGCAAGCGCGCCGGTTTTAAGAACACCAAAATATACAGGCAGCCACTCCAGGCAATTCATCAATAGTATGGCAACCTTGTCCCCTTTCTTTATACCCCTGCCCAGCAGCAGGTTGGCAAATTTATTGGCCCTTTCATCAAACTCGCGCCAGGTCATCTCGCGGCGGAATTGTGCTAAAGGATTGGGTTGAATCAGCTCGTACTCGCGCCAGGAGACTTCATGCTTTTCCTGCAGTTCGGGGTTGATTTCTATCAGGCTGACCTCATCACCGTACAGTCTGGCGTTACGCACAAGCAATTCCGTTATGGACATTTCGGTTCGTTCCTCCGTAAATTCACTATGACATATTTTAATTTCTTATGATATCCTGCCTGATTGAAAAAATCAGCAGTTTTTTTGTCAAGAATGATACCGCATTTTACGTAAAGTGCCGCATGCCGTTATCAGTATGGAGCCGGTATATAATTAACAACTCCATTAATAGGCGTTTTCCCCGCAGACACAGCCGGGTTTCGTGGTAACTGCCCGGTCCAGGCCTGGATCCGGGTTTATTCACCCCGCAAAAGCCTGAAAAAAAGCGCAAAAAAACTTGACGATAGATAACAGGTGTTATTTATTAACCATATAGATAACGTTTGTTATTTAAATTGAGGTAAGATGGCTCCGAAAACAATTTTCAGCAGGGAAGACATCATAAACGCCGCCCTGGAGATAGTAAAAAAAAGCGGCTTCCGCGACTTCAGCGCGCGCAAGATCGCGGACGAGATGAACGCCTCGACCGCTCCCGTATATTCATGCTTCAGTTCCATGGATCAGCTGAAAACCGCGGTACTACAGAAGGCGGAGGAGCTCATGCTGGAATATACAATGAAGCCCTACACCAAGAGCGTGTTCCTCAACATGGGAACAGGCCTTGTACTCTTCTCGCAGGAGAACAGGGAGCTCTTCAGGGCGCTCCTCCTTGAAAGCGGTGAAACACGCGCGCTGCTTAAAAACTTCCTCAGGGCATTGATAATCGAACTGGACAGGGACGAGCTTATCTCGCTCCTGCCGAAAAATGAACGCAAAGAGGTCATGAACCGCATGGCCATATTCACCCACGGCTTCGCATCGCTCATCTGCGTGGGCATCCTTGACGAGGTAAGCCGTAAGGAGGCGATTAAAACAATGTACGACATGGGCCGCGACGTAATCGAATCAGCCCTGGCAAAGGCCGGAATAAAGCACAGCCTTACTGAACAGCAGAACGCTTTCAGAAATTAATATATAGAACGAGGAAAATTATGAAAACAAGAATTACAGAAATGTTCGGAATCAAATACCCGGTAATATGCGGGTCAATGTACCTGGTTGGTGAACCCAAACTTACTGCAGCAGTTTCAAACGCAGGGGGCATGGGCAACCTGACAGCAGGAAACTACAAGACCACGGATGAACTGCGGGCAGCGATACGCGAAACAAAAAAGCTCACGGACAAACCTTTCATGGTGGGCATAACCATACTCCCTTCATTCCACATTACAATGGATGACCACAGGAGAAACCTTGAAGTATGCGCCGAAGAGAAGGTCGGAGGAATCGAAGTATCCGGGACACCGCTCGACAAGGTGGGCACACAGTACATGGAGATGCTGCGCAAGGCCGGGGTAAAGATGTTTCACAAGGTCGGTTCTGTTAAACACGCTGTTCATGCTGAAGAGGCGGGATACGACGGTGTTTACGCTGCAGGGATTGAAGAAGGCGGACACCCGCTTAACGATGATGTCACAACAATGATTCTCACGCCCAAGATGGCCGAGACAGTGAAGATCCCGGTTGTTACAGTGGGCGGCATTGCTGACGGAAAGTCCCTGGCAGCCGCACTTGCACTGGGCGCAGAGGGCGTAATGATGGCGACAAGGTTCATGGCTACACACGAATGCCAGGTGCACGACAATATAAAGCAGGAGATATTAAAGCGCCAGGAATATGATACAACACTGATCTGCAAATCGGTCAACCTCCAGGGGCGTGCGATCAAGAATAAAATCGTGGGTGAAATACTCGAGGCTGAGAAAAAAGGGGCAAATATAATGGAACTTGCACCGATGATCACAGGCGAAAGATGCCTCACGGCCTGGCAGACAGGTGACACAGACATCGCGCCCATGATGATGGGGCAGTCACTTGGCCGTATAAATGACATCAAGTCATGTAAAGAAGTAATTGAAGACATGGTAGCGCAGGCTAAGAAGGAAATAGAAAGGGTGCGCGGACTGTTTTAAATCTGACTCACCCAATGTCATTCCGGCTGTAGCGCAGCGGAATGCCGGAATCTTAATGGTACAATGAGTTTATCATGAAATTCTTTGAGCCCTCAGGATTCCGGTATGTGCTTTCAGCAAAACCGGAATGACATACTCAGATATAAATTTGCCGCTTAAACACTTTTTGTCATCTCCGCGAAGGCGGAGATCCATATTGTCTAAAACAATATAGAGTAAATGGATACCCGCCTGCGCGGGTATGACATATGCCTGCAAATTACACAGGAGCAAAAATGAAAAACCCCCTGATAGACACAAGAGACCAGAAGTTCGTCCTGTTCGAGGTACTGGGCATAGATTCACTCACGCAGTATGAAAAATTCTCCCAGTTTGACCACGACACATTCGAGGCCACACTTGACCTCATTGAAAATATCTGTGTGAACCAGTGCTACCCGCACTTTGCGGACGCTGACCGTGAAGGCTGCTCGTTCGACGCCGGGACCGGTGAAGTGAAACTTCCCGAATCAGTTAAGAAACCGCTCAGGGCCTACTACGATGCGGGCTTCATCGGCATGAACGAGTCCCCGGAAATCGGGGGCATGGGTCTGCCGCAGTCAATCGGCGCCGCAGGCATGGAGTTCATCAGCGCAGCGCACCAGCCGCTCCTGATGTACGGCGCACTGGCTCACGGTTCCATGAAACTCATAGCGAAGTTCGGCACTGAATATCTTAAAAAAACATTTGTTCAAAGGATGATGCGCGGTGAATGGGGCGGAACAATGTGCCTCACAGAACCGCAGGCAGGCTCGGACGTGGGGAGGCTGGCCGCGAAAGCCGTGAAACAGCCTGACGGCACATACCGCATTACAGGACAGAAGATATTCATCTCAGCAGGGGAAAACGACTTCTACTCGAACATAATACATCCAGTCCTCGCGCGCATAGAAGGGGACCCTGAGGGTACAAAGGGAATATCAATATTCATTGTGCCTAAATTCCTTGCAGATGAAAACGGCAATCCCGGCAAACGGAACGACGTTAAGTGCATCGGGATCGAGCACAAGATGGGAATCAAGGGGTGCGTAACCTGCACCATGAGTTTCGGCGATGACGGCAACTGTGTCGGGTACCTGCTTGGAAATGAACGCGAAGGGATGAAGATAATGTTCAACATGATGAACGACTTCCGCATGGGCACAGCCTCACAGGCCCAGGGCGTGTCATCTGCCGCGTACCTTCATGCAGCATCATACGCTAAAGGCCGGATGCAGGGAACAGCTTTAAAGGACATGAACAACCCGTCAGCAGCCATGGTGCCCATTGTTGAACACCCTGATGTAAAGCGCATGCTCCTCTGGATGAAGTCATATGTTGACGGCCAGCGAATGCTGGTATACAGCATGTACTACAACATGGACCTGGCAAAGGTGCTCACGGGTGACGCGCAGAAAGAGGCGGCAGGCATTGTTGACTTTCTGGTACCGATATGCAAGGCCGGGTGCAGCGACCGGAACACGCTGATTACATCCGAGGCTATGCAGGTATTCGGCGGCTACGGTTTCTGCAGCGATTACCCCATTGAGCAGATGATGAGGAACTCCAAGATACTCTGCATATTCGAAGGGGCAAACGGCATACAGGGAATAGATCTTGTTATGCGCAAAATCCTGATGAACCCCGGACAGTTTAATTACGGCGTGTTCAAAAAGCGCATACTCGCTTCTGTCAATGACGCGCGGAAAAGCGGAGTTGATGATAAGTATATCGCGCCTGTTGAACGCGGAGTCGCCAGGCTCGATGAGTATGTTGAAACAATGAAGGCCTGGACTGGAAAGTTCATGTTCGGCCAGGTACTCTCGGGTGCCACCCCGTTCAGGAAGGCTATATACATGCTTGCAATAGCATGGATGCACGTGTGGAGCCTCACGGTTGCATTTCCAAAAATGAAGTCTTTGACCGGTGACCTTACAGGAGCAGAACTGAAAAAGTTTCTAGCTGAAAACAGCGAGGCAGCGTTCTATTACAGCAGGGTGCTGACTTCAAGGTTCTTTATCACAGAGGAGTTCCCCCAATTCTTCGGTATGATGGACGCGCTGTCGGGCGATGAATGGACAGTACTTGAGGCAGGTGACGAGGCGTTCCCGGGGACAGTAGAGCTGTAGAGATTGATAATAATTATTCGAGATGATAACCTGTCATTTCGAAGGAGCCATTCAAAAAAGATAATTTCCCCGGTAGAAGCTGCGACTGAGAAATCTCAATGACATAAGATTTTAATGGTCTTATAACCATAATTCATCCTGTTATTTGAGATTTCTCACCCGAAGTGTGGAAGCGGGTTCGAAATGACAAATACAATCCTCAGGCAATTCACAGGAGCACCCGGTAAATTAAATCCAAATTTTTATTTACAAATAACCCACCTCGAAACAAATGATCATCAGACTTGTTTCAAATCGGCGTTCGAAGCCTTCACCATGCATCGAGGGGGCTTTTTTCGGGGGCTCCGCCCCCTGCCCCGTTCAGTAAATCGAAAAACAACAAGTTTAAAGAGAAGAACAATATATGAAAAACGAAATAGCACGCAGGCGCACGTTCGCCATAATTTCGCACCCGGACGCGGGTAAAACCACCCTGACCGAAAAACTCCTGCTTTACGGAGGCGCCATTGAACTGGCCGGCTCTGTAACAGCCAAAAAGAAACAGAGGGACACGTCATCGGACTGGATGGAACTTGAAAAGAAGCGCGGAATATCGATTTCATCCACGCTTCTGCAGTTTGAATACAATAATTTTAAAATGAACCTTCTGGACACTCCGGGCCACAAAGATTTCTCCGAGGATACATACCGTGTGCTTACAGCTGTAGACGGCGTAATAATGGTCATAGACGCGGGTAAAGGTATAGAGAGCCAGACTCAGAAACTCTTCGAGATATGCCGCAAGCGCGAAATACCGATCTTCACATTCATGAACAAACTTGACAGGCCGGCATTGCCGCCCCTTGAGCTTATTGACCAGCTGGAAAAGGTGCTGGGGATTCACGCGTTCCCGGTTAACTGGCCGCTCGAGAACGGCCCGCTGTTCAAGGGGATTTTCGACAGGCTTACAAGCCAGGTTTACCTCTTCGAGAGAGTCCCGGGCGGTGCATACAGGGCGCCTGTTACAACCCACGGCATAAAGGACCCTTCAGTTAAAAACATACTCAGCGTGTCTTCATACTCTGATATAATCGAAGAGGTGGAGATGCTCGACTATGCCCACGCGGGACTTGACAGGGATGAAATCCTTGCAGGCAGGACAACCCCGGTATTCTTCGGCAGCGCTGCCAACAATTTCGGTGTGGAACTCCTGCTCAACGGGTTTCTTGAATATTCCAGCGGTCCGCTTCCAAGGAAAAGCACGAGGGGCGAGGTACCCCTTGACAGCTCCATATTCTCCGGATTTATCTTTAAAGTCCAGACAAACATGAATCCAGGACACAGGGACCGCATGGTTTTTGCCCGTGTATGCTCAGGTGTGTTCCAGCGCGACAGCAAGGTGTTCCACATGCCCCATGCAAAAGAGATACGCATATCCAGTTCACACAGCGTGTTCGGCAGGGAACGGGAGGTAATGGACGAGGCATACCCGGGCGACATTCTGGGGTTTGTAACGAACACGATATTCAGGGTCGGCGATACAATCACGTCAGACCCGGCAATTGTCTATAACGAGATACCGCGTTTTGCCCCGGAATGTTTCGCATACCTGCACAACGTAACAACATCGGCATACAAGTCGTTCCGTAAAGGAATAGACCACCTCCTGGCCGAGGACATAGTGCAGACCTTCCAGCTTGACGGCAGGCCATCGGCAGTCCCGCTGCTTGGTGCTGTCGGTACGCTGCAGTTCGAGGTACTTCAGTACAGGCTCAGGGATGAGTACGGCGCTGAATCAAGGCTGGAGATGATGCCCTGGAGCGCTCTCCGCTGGCTGGAAACAGAAATGGATAACGAGGAGTTAAGCAGGACTCTGCCGTACAACGCTGTGCTCGGAATAGACAGCAAAGACAGGCGTGTTGTGCTGTTTCAGAATTCCTGGTCAGTTAGCGGCTTCACTGAAAAAAATCCATCCATACTGGTGCTCGACTCGCCAAGACGTTAACCCGGTGTACTGCTGCTGTTTCCTGTAATTAAACCAGGTCATGGATCTCTTTAACAGCCGCTTTCCCGTCGCGGGACCAGGCTATTACGCATTTACCGGGACTGATGCCTGCAAGGCGTTCATCGGATGATCGCAGTTTATTAAAATCCGCTGTCCCTATGAATTCGCGCAGCAGTTCAAGCTGCCTCCCCGATTCAATTACATCCCTCTCGTCACACGATTCAAGCAGCAATGTTGTCAATCTCCGGAACTCATTTTTAGCCCCGGTCTCTATGCAGTGTGTCCCGGTGTGCAGTGTTACGGTTACTTCCGGTGCCATGCTATCCTATAATCTCCCGTTCTGCATTGTCTGCGCCGGTTCTTACCCCGCCGTGAAGCTTTATGCAGATGATAGCTGTTACCGGCATGCTGAGGAACATCCCGATACATCCAACTGCGGATTTAATAAGCTCGCTCAGCACGGGGTTGTAGTTAAGCACCATTGTTAAAGGAATCCCCGGTTCCATCTTCAGGGCTATGAGCAGCACCAGCGGCAGCGAAGTCCCTACATACGCGAAGAGAAGTGTGTTGAGCGTTGCACCAAGCATATCCGAACTCACAGTGATGACAGACTTGAACGCCTGGCCGAAAGAAATTTCAGGATGTACTTTGAATATCTCCTCGGCTGCAGATGCAATTGATATGCATACGTCCATTATTGCGCCAAGCGCCGCGATTATGATACTCGAAAGGGCAAGTCCCCTGAGGTCAATGTCGGTAACCGATGCGTAGAATACTGTCATCATTTCGTTTGTTACTATACCTGTGAGCCGCATGATCCAACCGGCCAGCAGAGCAAGAAATGTAGCTATAAGTATACCGCTTGATGCGCCTGCGATCGCGGCAATGGTCTTTTTTTTGAATCCAAGAATAATTGGTATTGTTATGATTATTGCAGCAATACATATGGCAACGGCAACAGGAAGCGGCGAATTACCTTCAAGTGTCATGGGAATCAGCAGGTAGAATATCAGGAAGATTGTCGCGATGAACGCAAGGATTGACATTATGCCGCGAATTCTTCCCACCAGGAGTATGGCCGCAAGCAGCACCACACCGAAAAAAATAATTCCCTTAGAGTTGTCCACGTCATATATATGAATGTACTCGACACCTTCACTGCCGCCTGTTACCGATATTCCTATGAAGACAGTATCACCCTCCCTGTAGAACATCTCTTTGGGCATGTTGTCATCGCCGCTGAAGGTCACTACGTGAGATTCACCCTTCTGTTCGCCGTCCAGGATCCTGAGGTGCACGCCGACCTCTATATCGTACGGATTGTTTTCATCAGGTTTCGACCTCTCGATCTTTACAATCCCGGCGCGGGCAAACCTTCTTGCGTCCTTGAAGATCTTTTTCTCAACGGCAAAGAGCGGGGCAGCAAGAGCTGCTGCCATGAGTATTGCGGTCAGAATAATCCATTGCTTCTTCATTATATACCTGCGCTAATTTTATACACTAAAAATGCCCGGAATTTATATCGGGGTGATTGATGTCATTTTAATTACGGATAATAGCCGTACTAAGTGGAACAAATCAAGTATAAATCTGCTTTTCCAGAGTTTAATCAGGCCACAGCCATTCAGATGTTTAAGGAATCATCTTGATGTATAAACCGGCAGCGGACTGGCTGGCAGATTTTAAATGAACGCCGGATTTTCTGCGGCCATCCGTAAAAGACGCTTGACATTTGCAAATATCATTTGCAAATGATTCGCAACTAACGGATGGTAATAATGTTATCTATATTCTCTACATATGCGACAAGCATATTTCTCGAAGGGGTATTCTTCCTTATTGCCGGTGTAATAATATCCAGCCTGATCGAAGTTTTTATTCCAGGGGAATTCATTGAAAAAATAATACCTGAAAACAGGCTCCTGGGGATCGCCGCCGCCTCATTCACCGGGCTTCTTTTTCCAGTCTGCGAATGCGGGATAGTACCGGTGGCTGCCCGCCTTATAAAAAAAGGGGTCCCTGCTGCTAACGCGGTAACAATGATGCTCTCGATCCCCATTGTGAATATTGTTGTATTCACCAGTACACATTTTGCATTCAAGAACATACCGGAAATAGCTTTTTACAGGACAGCCGGCGGTATCATCGTCTCATTTGTGATTGGCGTCATCATCACCTTTTTTATGAAAGATGAATTTGTGTTAAAAGATAATAAGCCGGGCAAATACGCGCCGGTTGATTATAAATGCAGCGGGGAGCTTATATCAATCCGGAATTGCGGATGTTACTGTCATACGCACCAGGACGATGAAACAGTGCCCGGTTCTTTTCTCAACAAACTGCAGATGGTTTTTTTCCACAGCATCGCAGAATTCTTTGATACAGGGAGATTTTTTATAACCGGCGTCCTTGCGACGTCCCTGCTTCAGACCATCATTCCCAGGACATGGTTCACATCGGTCAGCAGTACCTTTCCTGTATCCGAACTATTCATGTCGGGATATGCCTTTATCCTTTCAATCTGCTCACAAACCGATGCTTTCATTGCCCGTTCATTTTCTGACAGCTTCGGCGCGGGCGCGCTTCTCTGCTTCATGATATCAGGAGCCATGATCGATATAAAAAATATAACAATGATGAAGAATATATTCAGCACAAAATTCATACTTTTACTTTCTTCAATGATAATCTTTTTTACAATAACTTTTTCCCGCATTGCAGAGATGCTAATTGGAGCCGGTTTATGAAACTTATACGGCAACTAATTATTTACAGGGAATTCATCATTCTCTCCCTTCTGTTTATAAGCATAGAAAAGATAATATCCGGCAGACAGCTTGCCGGATACATCAATCCCGATTACCATATATTTGTATATCTTGCGTTGTTCCTGCTGCTGATATTCTTTGTTTTCGCACTGGTCTTTGCGTCACAGAATAATAAAAGCGAAAGCAGACCGGGCATGGTCAATTACGCAGTTTTTATGATTATGATAATTGTAATGAACCTGCCGCACGACAACACCCTGTTTTACAACCATTTAAGTCTGCAAAGGGATTTTTCATTCGCTGATAATGCTTCAGGAAAACCGGCTCCAGTTGATCAATCCGACATCAGGGACAAAGCTGATGACCCGCTCCAGGGAGAGCAGAAACCCGGAGACAGCTCTTCAGAAACAACCGGATATTCCATCAAACCTGAGAACATGGATAATGCTGAAACATCATTCCCTGCCGTGCCGGGAACGGGTGATTTATCCGCGGAAGTTTTGATAGTTTACCCTGAAAACTTCTATTCGACGGTTGAGAATATTTTTAACTCTCCGGAAAAGTATCTCAACAAAAAACTTGAAATAATCGGATTTGTATACAAATCAAAAAAACTTAAAGAGAACAGGTATATCATAGCCCGGCTTGTTATGTGGTGCTGCGCAGCTGACGCAGGCATGGCCGGCCTGGTGTTTAATGCGGAAAGCACGGGAGCAGCATTTACTAAAGATGAATGGCTGGTCCTACGTGGTCACATTGAAATGCAGCGCGCCGTGCGGAACACGAATGACGCGCCAATTCCGGTATTGATTATTGAATGGTATAAACGGATCGCGCCGGAAAACCCTTATATATACCCTGTACAATAGAGGAGAGTTATGGACAAATGCAAATCGAGGGCACTGCTCGATGAAAAGGGACTCAAGGTTACCAGGCAGCGTATTGCAATACTTGATATTGCAATAATGAAAGAATCGGTTTTCTCGGCCCATGACATATATCATGATCTTGGCGGAGAGACGGATCTGGCAACTGTCTACCGCAACCTCCAGTATTTCTGCGAAGAGAACCTGCTCCGCGAAGTAATCAACAAAGATGACCGTCAGTATTTTGAACTGGCCTGTGTCCATAACCCTGTACACCCGCACTTTTACTGCAACTCATGCAAAAATATATACTGCCTTAAAGAGATGAAAATTTCTTCCCGGGGTAAACTCAGCCCGGGGAAGAAATTTAAAATTCAGGAGACGATACTGCAGTTCAGCGGTATATGTTCCTCATGTGCTGCTGATTGACAGCTGGCAAATTTTTAACAGGAGAATCGTAATGAAAAAAATCATGACAGTCTTTGCAGTTGCTGTGCTTTCAGCAGTTATATCATTCTGCGGAAAGGGAGATCCCGGGCAAACAGACAGCAAACCGGTAGTCGCTGTAAGCATCCTGCCGCAGAAGTATTTCCTTGAAAGAATAGCAGGAGACAGGGTAACAGTACTCGTCCTGGCCGGAGAAGGTCAGAATCCCCATTCATATGAACCTACGCCCGGACAGATGACTTCACTTGCCGGAGCAAAGGGATGGATTTTATCAGGCGTTGATTTCGAAATTTCACTTAAAGAAAAAGTCGCGGCCGCCTACCCGCTGATCAGGCTCATTGATGGGACAAAAGGGGTTAAGTTCAGGCATCTTGAAGGTCACCATCATGAAGAGGGTCATGAACATGCGGACAAAGACCATGATCATGAAGATGGTATTGATAAACATATATGGCTTGGAAAAGAACCGGTAAAAATCATGGCAGGTCATATCCGTGATTTTCTTGTGCAGATTGATCCTGATGGAAAACCCCTGTACGAAAAAAATTATATGGATTTTGCAAATGAAATAGACACCATGTTCGCTGACCTGAAAAAAAACCTCGCGCCTTATGCGGGGAAAAAAGTGTTTGTTTTTCATCCCGCGTTCGGGTATTTTCTTGATGAATTCGGGATAGAACAGGAGGCGGTAGAGACAGGGGGAAAAGAACCTTCAGCGAAAAATCTTACAAACCTGATAACCATGGCTAAAAAAGAGAAGCCCGTGGCTATTTTTGTACAGGCCCAGTTCCCGGTTAATGCGGCTAAAACCATCGCAGATTCTGCGGGCGCTGAGGTTGTAACTCTTGACCCTCTCTCGAGTGACTGGCCGGGTAATATAAAAAAAATGGGAACAGCTATTGAAAACTCCTTAAAGAAAAAAACAACGGGAAATAAATGATTGCAGATAATAAAATAAAACGCCCGGTTGCAGTCCGTTTCAAAGATGTCTCCTTTTCCTATGGACCGATGCAGGTTTTAACGGATGTAAATTTCCATATACATCATGGAGATTTCATTGCCCTTGTCGGCCCCAACGGTTCAGGTAAAACAACCATCTTAAAGCTGCTCCTTAATCTGGAGAAACCTGACTCCGGAAGGATTACGCTCTTTGAGGGAATCCCTTCAGGCAGCCGTGACCATATTGGTTACGTTCCGCAGCACGCGGACTATGATTCAGCCTTCCCCATTACAGTACGTGAGGTTGTACGCATGGGGAGGCTTAAATCACTCTCAAGGAGGTTCTCCCGGGATGATGAAAAATCGGTCCTGGAGGCCATGAACCTCTCCGGTATTTCAGATCTTGCAGGGCGTTCGTATTCGGCACTTTCCGGGGGTGAACGCCGCAGGGTAATGGTCGCGCGCGCCCTTGCATCATCACCGCTGCTCCTGATTCTCGACGAACCTTATGCCAACATGGACATGGAGAGCGAAGACCGTTTATACAAAACACTGGAGACGCTTAAAGGGAACACCACTGTTATCATTGTTACGCATGACCCGGCATTCGTATCATCACTCACTGACATGGTGCTCTGCGTCGGTGAACAGACAGCCGCAGGGTGTGCAAGAACAGTGGTGCTGCACCGGACTGAACCTTCCTCCGATACCCCTTATACACTTTACGGCGGAAAGGCAGCCAGGGTAAGGCATAATGAAAAACTCACTGACGCATCCTGCTGCCAGGAGGTTAAAAAGAAATGAACGCTTTTATTGACGCACTGTTTGATC
The DNA here is from genome assembly GCA_035403465.1 of Spirochaetota bacterium. GTDB lineage: Bacteria > Spirochaetota > UBA4802 > UBA4802 > UBA5550 > JAAYBQ01. Next base: position 26,706 of record DAONFG010000030.1, read on the forward strand.
CATCAGTCTCTTTTATACGCAACGCAATGATAGCGGGCCTGCTATCCTCGATCCTGTTCGGCCTGCTTGGGGCCATTGTAACAGTGCAGAGGATCTCAGGCCTGGCTGGCGCCATATCACACGCGGTACTTGGCGGTATCGGCATGGCGCTTTTTTTCTCCGTCACCGGGATTATACCCTGGATCACCCCGGTTATTGGCGCCATGATTTTCGCAGTCATTGCAGCCCTTATAATAGGCATTATTTCGCTCAGGTCAAAGCAGAGGGAGGATACAGTGATTAATGCAATCTGGGCCGTGGGTATGAGTATAGGCGTGCTCTTCATGGCAAAGACGCCCGGGTATACCGATCCCATGAGCTACCTCTTCGGCAACATACTGCTGATCACTGACCGCGACCTTGTTCTCCTTGCAGTACTCGATGCTGCCGCCGTTTTTTTCGCCTGGCGTTTTTACCCGCAGATTGAAGCATCAGCGTTCGACAGGGAATTCGCCAGGTCAAGAGGGGTGAACACCGATGTTATTTTCCTGGTTATACTCGCTGTCACTGCGGTTGCAGTTGTTCTTCTCCAGACTTTTGTCGGAATTGTAATGGTTATTGCCATGCTGACACTTCCCGCAGGTACGGCAGGTTATATCGCCCGCAATCTGGCGTCAATGATGTGGCTTGGATTCGGTTTTTCAGCATTCTTCACCGTTTCCGGAATATGCGCAAGCTGGTCGCTTGACCTGCCTGCAGGCGCGACAGTAGTTGTTTTTGCGGGTGCGGTTTTTCTGCTGGCTGCCGCTGCAAAACTGATTATCAGCAAATTAACCAGGCTAAGAAACACAACATCGCATAACAACCTGCATCCTGAAAAAAGCATCCGGGGCTGAAGCTTCATATGACCCTCACTTCCCCGCAGCTGCTGTATCTTGAATTCATCAGGGAACTCCCCTGCGCATCAATTTACAGAATAACAGCAGAAACCTCAGACAATCCGGAATCCTGCCAGATAATTGTATTCCAGCATGAAGGCTGCAGGATAAACTTCGTTGAACCGCTGTGGGAATACAGCGAATACCTGAACAGCAACTATAAATGGCTGCGGAGCATCCTCTGTACCGCACTAAAATCAGGAAACAGACCGGGAGTAAGTATACCATTCACATTCCCTGCCGAAAAATACGAAATGGTCATTCCCGAAGACGCGCTCAGAGTATACAGCGACGGCAGCTGCAGCATTAACAGCAACGGGGGCTGGGCATCGGTAATAATAAGACCCGGCGGCAATGTGCTGGAGCTTTCAGGTATGGAGGAGCATACCACAGGTAACAGAATGGAGCTTACCGCTGCCTGCATGGGACTTGAGAAAGCACTTGCATTGATTCCCGGGAGCGGAACAAATGCGATCCTGCTTCTTACTGACAGCCAGTATGTTATACGAGGCATCACCCACAGGCTTGAAGTCTGGAGCCTTAACGGGTTTATAACCGCAATGGGTACACCTGTCACGAATAAAGATATATGGGAAAAGATTTCCGGTATAATGAAAAGCACCCGCATTCACTGCCAGTGGATCAAGTCCGGCTGCAGCGACCCGCACCACCGGCGCTGTGATTACCTGGCAGGGCTGCAGTGGAGGGTTTAGCTGATTTTACTGAATAACATACCCGGCATAAAGCCTTTAATATATTTCAATGGGTCCATTCGATAATTTTAACACCATCACCAACCTTCTTTATGACTGCATTTTTCATTGCTTCATAATGCGGACATAAAAAACCTATGGGGTTCCCCCTGCTTATGCACGAAGCAAAAACAATTGCCTGGGCGCCCCTGTCTACAAGCACGCCAGCCCTGGACACTGCCCTTTTACCCGGGCAACCCCCGCATGAAACAAACCCGATTATTTCAACCGGCCCCGTCTCTTCAAAGGCCCCCTTGCCCTGGGAAGAAAATTTGAAATCAGTAGTACCGGGACAGATATCCTCTGTCTGCTGGCATCTTATTATTCCGACCTTTATCATAATTCATATACCTCATTTAATTTAATGCCCATGCTGTCAATAAAACATGCTCAATTTGAACGGGCTCCACGAAGCAGTTATTACCTGTTCAGTTTTTTGATCTTTTTCAGCTCGGCCCTGAACTCGTCCCTTATAAATTTTTCCACCCTGTCTATAAAAAGTATTCCGTCAAGGTGATCAATCTCATGCTGAATAATCCTGGCTGTTAGGCCTGAGGCTTCAAATTCAGTTTCCTCCCCCTCGGGAGTGATCCCCTTAACTAAAACTTCAGACGGTCTGGTAATATCCGTATATATTCCAGGCACAGAGAGACACCCCTCTTCATAAGGTTCAACCTTTTGCGAAAACTCCTTTATCACAGGATTGATCAGCACAAACCTGCTGTTTTTATTATCGCCTGGATCAACAATAATAATACGTTTACCAACGTCAACCTGCGGCGCGGCCAGTCCCAGTCCCTTCTCCCTGGACATTGTGTCAGACATCCCGCTGATTAATGATATAACAGCTCCATCAATATTATCAACCCTCTCTGCAACAGAAGAAAGGGTTGTATTTCCGTAGTAAACAAGATGGTGAACCATAAATATCCTCATGCATTAAAATTTAATAATATAACCGGGAGATTAACACCAGGCATTAGTTTAACCGGACTGGAAACAGTTTAATTATTTTACTATAATCTTATCGAACTGTATAAACCTGTAATAATCGGTATTATTATTTTACCAGATATGAGTTCCAAAATAATTTGTAATAAATTTTACAACTACATACATGAAATATAAACCGAAGATCAATTTCAAAGTATCCTGCTTAAACCTTTTAATCGTAACAGTGCCTACCTGTAGCCGTAGTTATCAACGACAAAATCTATGTCTTTATCTCCGCGGCCGGAAAGGTTAACAAGAATCGACTTCCTGCTATTTTCTTTTGCGTACTTCATCGCATATGCAACAGCATGAGCGCTTTCAAGTGCAGGAATAATCCCTTCCACCTTTGAAAGGGTATAAAAAGCATCAAGGCATTCATCGTCAGTTGCAGTAGTGTATTCAACCCGGTGATCATCTTTCAGCATACAGTGTTCAGGCCCTGATCCGGGGTAGTCAAGTCCGCTAGCAATCGAGTAAACGGGTGAAGGTTCACCCTTCTCATCCTGTAAAAGATAACTGCGGAAACCGTGCAGAACACCCGGTTTACCGTACGAAAGGCTCGCTGCGTGGTCGCCGATTTTAAGGGAACGCCCGGATGGTTCAACACCGACAATCCGTACGCTTTCATCGTTGATGAAAGCCGAAAAAAGACCCATTGCATTTGAACCGCCGCCGACACATGCGGTAATTGTATCAGGGAGTTCACCGGTCATTTCCAGGAACTGCTCACGGGCTTCAACCCCGACAACATGCTGGAAATCGCGAACCATCATCGGAAATGGATGGGGGCCTACGACTGAACCGATGCAGTATATGGAATTTTCCGGATCTTTAAGATATGCTTCAAAAGCGGAATCCACGGCCTCCTTGAGTGTCTTAAGCCCATGCGAGACGGGAACAAGCGTTGCGCCGAGTAATTTCATGCGTACAACATTCGGATGCTCTTTAACTATATCAACTTCACCCATGTATATTTCACATTCAAGCCCGAAATAAGCAGCGGCTGTTGCAAGTGCGACCCCATGCTGTCCTGCACCTGTTTCGGCTATTACCTTCTTTTTCCCCAGATGTTTTGCCAGGAGTACTTCCCCCATGCAGTGGTTAAGTTTATGTGCCCCGGTATGGTTAAGATCCTCCCGTTTCATATAAATCCTTCCACCCATTTTATTTGAAAGATTTCTGCAGAAATATGTGGGAGTCGGCCGTCCCTGGAAGTGCTTGCGGATACTTCTGAGTTCTGAAATAAAATCATGTGATTTGCTTATAGAATAATAGGCATCCGTTATTTTGTCCATTTCAGCCTGCAGCTGCGGCGGTATGAATGAGCCGCCATATTCTCCGAAATATCCCTTTGAATCCGGAACTGTTTTCATATAATCACTCATAAAAAACTCCTGTATTTATTTGAAAAAATTAGTTTTAAGCGGCAATGCAGTCCATCCGGTATACATCCGTGTATAATCCGAAACAGCAGCACAAGCATCTTCTCTTGTAAAACCATTATTTAATTAATTTCTAAACTTCCCTCAAATCACCTGAATGCTCCTAACTGGCACGCAGATATTTTAACCTTCATGGTATCGCATACTGCCGATACCATTGATTTCGATACCCTGAACTTTTTTGCGATCGTCCACGCTGCTGAGCAGGTAATCCGGTCATTGACAAGTGATGACCGGATTGCAGCCTGTATCTCCGGGTCTACAGGACCTGACAATTTCAGGATATTCTTCTTTGTTCCGTATCCGAACAGTCCCATCTGACATTTACTTATCCGTATTTCAAGCAAATCAATAGCGGCTCCCACGTCAACCGGATCCACTGTAAGTTTCACCGCTATTGAGTGAGCCTCCGCGCAGGAAATTTTATTTTCAGAAACTCTTTCCTTTATATTTACGGCAATCGATTCATTCAATTGTGCACCCTTTCTTTTTGCAGCATAATTTCCCGCGTCTTCATGTGTCATATTTTTCTCCAAAAACTGGTTAATAAATAATCAGCAGACAATCATTTTTTATTCAATCCGTTTTGACCCTGAAAAAACCTCTTCTACTGTAAGTGCAGCAGCGGCATGCCCGGGGTGTTTTACCGGATTCCATTTTTTCATATCGTTAAAAATTTTACCACTTGTAAATAACTGAATAGAACCCTTTACCTGGTAGGATGTGCCGGTCTTTGTAATGAAAAGGATAGCCGCCTTACTCCCCTCCAGAATGTTTTTCCTGGTTTTATCAAAATAGTTGTCAGCCACGACCAGTGTGCTTTCATCAAACCTGCTTATGCATGTTGCATAAATAGAATTAGGTTTTCCTGATTTATCAACAGTCGTAAGAATAACCGGACCTGATTTTTCGTCCCATGCTTTAATTACTTCTTCTGGTAAGACCGCCATAACATCTCCTTTAAAAGTTTATAATATTTATTCCCCTCCGCCCCTGGCGGTTGTAAATATCGTTTTCTTTTTAACAATGCAATTGTTTAAAAAATATATCCATATAATAAAAATATAAATCCGGAATTTTGCATTAATTTGATTACCTGTACATTTTAATATCAAGAACGGGGCTGCCATTAATAGCATCAAGCCCTTCCACATAGAGCCTTGTCCCCTCAATTTTAATAAGTTTTACGTCCTGAATAGCCAGCCCTGAAAGTCGGTTCGGAGTCCGTGATGCGAAAACACCGGTTTTTTTACCGTCAATGCCACGATTAAATACAGATTTAACAGGCCCTGCTTTGTGAAGATAATAAATGATAGTAAGCATTTTTTCATCTTCAAGCTTATACATAAAAGGTATTTGAGATTCAAGGAGTTCTATCCCTGATATTTTATCTGATTGTTTAAGTCCAAATCCCCGGACCGCTCGTTCCTGCTCATTAACTACAAAACCAATTGGATATACGGTTATTGGCTCAACAGTGCCATACATACATTGTATACATATTTTTTTGCCATCAACTGTTACCATCCCGTTATTTGATTTGCCGCACTTACTACAGAATTTTTTCATTGTATAACTATTCCCGGACAATAAACTCCTCTTTAAAATAATCCATATCCTGTAATTGTTAAACTAACAGTTTCCTGCATACAACAGATTAATTAGCGCTAAATGAATCAGTTTTAAACCACCCATCCTGCGGCATTGAATCAAAGCATGTCGGCTTAGAATTTATCCATTTACCTTCAGGCGTGATCTCCCATTTAGTATAATAGTCTATCGGTGACGCCGTTTTATCTATACGGTAACCTTCAGGATGAAAACCTTTTTTTATATCCGAAGCGTTAAATATTTTATTCATTTTTATTCTCCACAGTTAAATATATACCTAATATCGTCTATAATCATTGCCTTCTGCCTCTGAAACTTCGGATGCGATCGCTCAAAGCCCCGAAAAGCGATCCGCCCCACTGCCTCAGACTCGCAAAAAAAGCTGCGATAATACCTGTAGTGCCTAAACCAACGGGGCATGCAGTGTTGCCGCAGACCGGGCATACACTGTTAAATGCAAGAAGACCAGCGAAGACAGACCACCATCCTGCGAAACGAAGTACTCCTGTCGAAATCAGTTTCCTGATAAAAAAAATTTTATCATCCGTGTCACTTTCAATCCCGTCTTCTGTTTTTGTTCTGCACTCATGGTAAATATGATAATCCACCATGAGGTTACTTTCCGTGTTCATAGGATTCTATTTCTCCCTTGTAAACGGCCAGGCCATTACTCCGCCTTCCATGACCTTAACGTTTTTCCATCCCCTGCCTTCGAGAATCCTTGCTGCCTCGTATCCACGAAGCGAAATCTTGCAGTAACAGATGATCTCTGCATTTTTATCCACGGGAAGTTCGTTAAGCCGGCTTCTCAGCGCTCCAAGCGGTATCAGGTGTTCGCCTATACCAAGCCTCATCTGTTCAAATTCATCCGGACCGCGATTGTCAAGAATAAACGGCTTATCGCCGGAATCGACCTTCTTCTTTACCCCGGCGCACGATATACCCTTCATCCTCCCCTTGAGCTTGTTCTGCATTATATGCGCTCCGGCTATTGAATGATCTATGGCAAGGGAGAAAGGCGGCGCATAGGGCAGGTCCGCATTAATCATGTCATCAATGGTAAGGTTTCCCCTGATAGCCATTGCCCAGATCGCCAGCTGCTTACTTACGTCACCCGGGCCAACGCACTGCACACCAAGTATTTTACCGGTTTTTTTCTCAACAACAATCTTCGTCACAAGAAGGAGCCCTGTCATAAAACCGGGCTTGTCAGGGCTTGCATTAATAACTGTTTCTATGTCTTTACAGCCTGCAGCCCTGGCGGCCTTCTCTGACAGTCCCGTTGAACCAGCAGCAAAATCGAAAACCTTACATATGCCGGTTTGGATCGTTCCCTGAAATTTCGCGCTGTTTCCGGTCATGGCGTTTTCACCCGCCACACGCCCCTGTAGATTGGCAAGGTCTCCATAAGGTGCATGCACTTTTTTTCCAGTAATCATGTTAAGCGACTCCACACAGTCACCTGCTGCGTAGATGTCAGGATCGGATGTCTGCATATATTCATTAACCACAATGCCGCCTGCTGCGCCGATCATAAGTCCCGCGTCTTTTGCAAGCGCAGTATTGGGATTTACACCGATTGCTACAACTGCCAGCTCGCACGGAAGCTCTGTACCATTCTGCAGTTTTACGCCTGTGAGTTTCCCGTTTTCACCCAGAAATTCTGCAACACCGTTCTCTGTAATTACGTTAGCCTTCTTGCTTTTTACATGGTTTTCAACAAGTTTGGCCAGCTCCCAGTCAAGAAAGGTCAGGATTTGCGGAAGCATCTCCACAACAGTAATCTCAATCCCTGCAAGCTGGAGAGCCTCGCATGTCTCAATACCAATAAGGCCCCCGCCAATAACCACGGCTTTGGTGATTGTTTTGTCATCCCTGATTTTTCTCAGGTAGTCAGCATCCTGCATCGACTGCAGTGTCGTAATTCCCTGAAGGTCAGCTCCGGGTACAGGTATCTTCCTCGGTACTGATCCCACGGTTATAATAAGTTTATCGTAAGGGAGAGTTTCTTCACTGTTTGAGATAAGATTCCTGACGTCAACAGTTTTGGCCTTCCTGTCTATTTTAACCGCCTCTGTCTCTGTTCTGGCCACAATTCCTTTTGCGTTCAGGTAGAATTTCGGGTCACGCACAACACCTGTTGGTGTACATAGGAGCATATTGCGATCGTCGAAAACCCCTCCCACATAATACGGGTATCCGCACGATGCCATTGAAAGATCCGGCGCCTTCTGTATAATCGTGATCTCGGCGTTCTCATCCATTCTTCGCGCCCTAGCCGCGGCTTTAGGACCCGCGGCTGAACCGCCTATAACTATTATTCTCTTTTTTTCCTGAATTTTATTCTCCATTCCTTTTAAATCTCCGCATGTAAAAATAAGTTCCATTGTATTGTTTTATAAAAATTTCATCTTCATGCACCAGGTATTCAACAATTTCCCGAGCGCAGCTATCGCTCACCATTGACCACTATCCTGATAAAAATTTCATCACCATCTGCACTGTTAATGCACCTGATAATATCTCCATTATGCAGGTTACCCGGCAGTCTTACTTCAAAAGCGGATTCATCGGCAGCATTTTCCGGCCTGATGAATACTTCAACACCTCTTATTGCCTCTTCAGGTGTAACGGGAATTTCATGGATCGCCATATTCTGCATCATGTGGCGCCACATTCCACCGCCGCCACGCCGGCCGCAGCCGCGCCCTCTCCCGCCTCCGCAGCCCGCTCCGCCCTGCATTTTCCCGTTTCCATACAAAGAATCAAAAGCCGTATGACCGGCTCTGTCATATAACATCCGTTTGTCAGAATCGCCAAGTACTTCGTACGCCCTGCTGATCTCCTTGAATTTTTCTTCGGCCGCGTCATCTCCCGGATTTTTATCCGGGTGAAATTTCAGAGCCATAGACCTGAACGCCCTTTTAATATCTTCCGCAGTAGCATTCCTGGCCACGTTCAGCAGTGTATAATAATCAATAATGCCAGTTTTCATAAAACCTCTACTGCCTCCGCCTGGCTGAATAGATTATCTGCCATTCGTCTTCAATCACTCTTACATCAAAATCGAACTCTTTAAGATATATTCCCACGATATCAAAATCCACCGCTTTCCTTTCATGACTGTTACCCTCCTGCCTGTGCACCTGGTCAACCACATGGAAACCCCTGTCTGTAAAATCCGAAATAATTACCTGCCCGCGCGCAAGCCTGGCCATTTCACGTATAACCTTGAACGGAAGGTCAAGGTGATGAAACGTAAACGCGGAAACCACTGTATCGAAATTCCTGTCCGGATATCCAAGGCTGCCAGCGTCAGCTGTTACAAATTCAATTTTATCCAGACAGCGGCTATGTGCGGCATTGAGCGCCGCGATGCGGAGATCGATAGCACTGTTATCAACAGAAACAATTCTGCCATATTTATGCCCCAGCATGGATGTTAGATATCCCTTGCCTGTACCTATTTCAAGGATTGTAGTACTGTCATTATCAATCCGGCGAACAATGCTTTCCCTGAGCAGCGTCTGATTAAGACCGTGTTTTTTGTAATTCGCCATTCTTTTAAGGTAGCTGCTGTAATTGGCTTCAACCTCTTCTTCTGTAAAATTAACCGCTTCAATTTTTGCGTTCATTTTTATTATTCCTGATGAATAGATTCCTGCGAAAATACCTTCCGCACATTATATCTGCTCAAAAACCTTATAGTTATTTCCTGACAAGTGACACTCCGCAAACGGAGCAGACACTGCCCGAACAGGGTATCCCGGCTTTGTGAGGAAAAACCCTGCCGCATAACGGACAATAACACTCACCGGCAGTATTTCCCCCTGTCCCGCCGCCTGATCCGCAACCGCCTCCGCGGCTGGAACCGCTGCCGCGTCCTGAACCTCCACATTGCTGACCGGCCATGGATGCACCCCGACCGCCGCCTGTTCCCCTGCGCCCGCCCGGATTTCCTGAACAGATACCCGTATTGCGGGACGTTGACTCAGTTTCAGAAATAGCTCCTGTCCTGCAGACAGAAATGCAGGCCCCGCACTGCACGCATAAACCTGAGTCAATTACCGCTTTTTGTGAAACCGTATCCATGCTTATTGCTGATGCGGGGCATTCTGCGGCACATCTGCCGCATCCGCTGCATTTATCCACGTCAATGATTACTGCCATATATACCTCACACAAAGAACCGGCGGCAATTCATATTGAGCCGCCGCCGGTTTCAGCTGGGGTCAGAGCCCCTTCAACTAAATATTTTCACTTTTACCCGCAGCTGCCGATTCAAGCGTCTTTATCCTTTCATTGATCAAATCAGCCTGCTCCTTCAACATCTGCAGTTCAGAATCAGCAGAGTATTCATAAGGCCCGCCGAATGACATGCCCTGAAACCCTCTTCTATTAGAAGGAACTCCTGTGGCAAAAAAACGATTTCTCCAGCCCCGGCCACCTCTGCAATTCCAGTTTGAGGTTCCGGAAAATCCCCTGCCGCGACCCGCACCAGGGTAACCGGACACCCGGTCACCTCCGCAGTAACCCGCGCCTCTCCCTGTCATGGAACCCTGTCCCATTGGACCTGTTCTATCTAATCCCGGCATGATCTGCCTCCTTAAATAATAGTAATGAAAACCATTTTCATTAACAGGTGAAAAAAATTTCAGCTTTTCCCTCTGCAGTTTGCACAATATCCGTAAAAACTGACCAGATGATCATTTATATGAAAATTGTACTTCTGCGATAGGAAGTCCTGTGTTTTCCCCAGACAGTTCACCTCTTCATCGATGAAATCCTTGTAATCTATGATTGTTTTACATTTTACGCAGATTAGATGATGATGGTGCCCCTTTCCTCCGGGATTGTTAAGAAGCTCGAACCTGGCGTGGCCATCACCGAAATCGAATTTCTGCACTATCCTCATCTGTTCAAGCAGCTCAAGCGTGCGGTAAATGGTTGTCAGCCCTATCTCAGGGCTTATAGCATGGGCCTTCATATAGATATCCGACGCGCTGAGATGATCAGGAGTATCATGAAGGATATTTATTACAACCTCACGCGCTGCAGTAACCCTTACGCAGTTCTGGTTAAACTTTTCCTGCCACCATGGACCTTTACCGTGCAAAAAGCGCCTCCAAATGAAAATGGTTTTCATTACCAAAATAATTCACAACAGTCCGCATGTCAATAAAAAAATAAAATCCCCCGAAGATGCCGGCAAAACTGACTTGTAAAACATTATGAGAATTTTATTTAAAATATGACCATTACGGTCCGGGAATCATATCAATTATCACTCCGCAGGATATAATATACGGATCTGCAGCTCTCCGGGTCACGCCTGCAGGCTTCAATCTCTTCCAGATCCTTTTTAAACTGACTTTTATCCTCTAAGGCATGAATCCTTTTCTCAAGGCATGCGAAATATTCGTTCCACCAGATATTTTCATCCAGTGTAAACGATCCCAGCAATACAAGATTCTGCTCATTAAAAATCAGCCTCTTGCCCGGATCATCTTTCAATTCATCGTGTATTATTATAAATCCACCGGACCTTGCATAATGCCGCAGTTCAGCCAGTCCTGCTTCAAAACCCACAACATTCAGAAGCCCCTCTGCAAGCACAATATCAAACTTTCGATTAATGAGAGAGTGATCAAATACAGAACCATGCGCCACCCGTATTCTTTCTTCAAGGCCGAGAATCCTGACCTTCTCCCTGAAACGATTTACAGAATCGATGTCTGAATCAACGGCAAAGATAGTTCCATTACACCGTTCGACCAGGGCAAGCGAGGGGACCCCTGTGCCGCAGCCAACATCCAGGATAGCAGGATTATCAATATCCCGGATAAGGGAAAACGCCCTGAGCGTATAAACGTTCAGGTTTTTCCTCAATTCATCCCTTATTGCAGTTATATCATCATTCATTGTTAAGAGTCTCCTCTCTCTTTTTCCTGTACTCCTCGTAACTGCTCCTTCCCTGCTCCTCCCAGAACCTGACAAAAGATTTCCTGTCCTTACTTATGTCTTCAGGTATTGCACAAGCACGTGAATTAAATAACCTGTGGAAATGATCATGGCCATCTGAATGATTATGCCTGTCATGGACGCCCCTGTGCCATCCCCCCACAAGCAGTCTTGAAAGGAGAATAATCCCGAATGCCTGCAGAAAGGTGATCACCGGCAATCCGAAAAGTCCGGGCATGAGCCAGTTCCAGAGCTCCTTTACTATAATCGCGAATAGCAATGCGAAAAAGCCCGCGGCTGTTATTCCGAACAGAGCAAGGCCTGCAAGCCTGAATCCTTTTTTAATTATCGAAGTTTTTTCTTTCATACTATTTCTCCATAAAATTTCTGTATAGATGCAAATCAGCCCTTATGCGGTCGATGGCCCTTGATTTTCTCGAAAGAAGTGTTCCCGGGGGGATTCCCGTCATCTTCGAAATTTCACTGTAGCTCCTTCCTTCAAATTCGGTCATGATAAAGACCTCTTTCATTTCATCGGGAAGGTTCAGGACAGAGTCTTCTAAAGTATCACGCATGATCTCCATTAGTACCGCATCCTCAGTGTTATACCTGATATCCTCAAGGCACTCTGACAGTGAAAGCCCGGTTTTTGGATCGGACGCATCAAGTGAAAGGTGTTCACGACGGCTTCTCATTATATCGATCACCCTGTTCCTGAGCGACCTGTATATATAGGCCGAAAGGTTCTCAACTGGCCGGGTTATGTCCGCAGCCTCAAAAAATCCGGCCATCACATCCTGCACGATATCCTCACTGTCCCGGTCGGATGCGTCTTCTATTATGCGCCTGACGTATCCCACCATCCTGCGGTATTCACCCACGAAAAACCCGCTTATTTTATCACTGTTTACCGACACCTTGTTTGACCTGAACAGAATTATTTTTTACTCAACAGCGCAATCCTGAATGAAGGCTTCTCTTCAACCGACATTACCCGGAACCCTGAAGCCTCGGCCTTTATAATATTCTGTCTGAATACATTTTCAGGGACAGGATTCTTCGGTTCCCCCATAATAAGCATTCCTCCCGGCTTTAACGCGCGTGACAGTTCACCAAGAAAAGCCTTTTCGTCCGGGACTTCGTGCACAACACCGAAAGCGATTGCCGCATCAGCTTTACCGGAAAAATCATCGATCATCAGCCAGTCTTCGCTGCACTTTCTTGTTATGACCTGTTGATCCACTCCATGCTTAACAGCCCTTTTACCGAGCACCCTGAGCATGCGTTCCTGAAGGTCAACGCACAGCACTTTGCCATTTTTCCCCACTATATGCCCCGCGGGGATACTGAAAAATCCCATGGCACATCCTGCGTCGATTACTGTCATGCCCTCTTCTATATATTGCCGCAGAAACAATTCCGGATCAATAGAAAGTCTCCGCAGCGGGCTGATCAGCATGTAACCTGCCCACCATGGAAAGAGATGTTTATTCTTCATTAAGCCTCCTTAAGCAGCCGGATTCAGGCCGCTTAATATCCAGGACGTAAATGGCGGGTAAATTATTGCAAAAAATTTTCAGTTGGAGTTTTTTAATTCTGCCTGTTCAGGCCTGTATTTTTTTATCACCTGCAATACTATTCTTTATTTTACACTCCCGGACTTTTTGTCTCTATGATTCATGCCCCTGCTTTATCCTGGCTGACCAATTCTAAATATACCGGCTTTAAGATGGACCCTGTGCTACATTTCCGCTACTTCAAGATAAGGGGACTCACCTGCGCAGTTCCTGCATTTATCGCCGTGTCCTGCCGGGTATGCCTCTTTGCATACAGGGCATACCGCCGAGGCTCCGCCTTTTTTCTTTTCAAAGAGCGCGGGATCAATCCGGATCTTCCGGATACTCAGTATCTCTGCACCTGCCTCCTTTATCTGGTTCATCAGCAGGTTAGAATCCTGTTCTCTCTTCGGCTTAAGTTTCATGAACCAGCTGTAAACCTCGGAACAATTTTTCAACTTATCAAGATCAAGAAAGACCCTTATACCCTCCCCTGTTTTCTTTTCATAAAAGGATATCGCGAACCTTCCGAAGTCAATGACCTTCATCCACCCGTTACCTGTTGAACATGGGGTGAGGAGCTGAACCGCATCGGGCAGGCACGATGATGTCTCGCAGATCGTATCAAAAAATTCCCCCTGAGGAAGGTTCTTTTGCGCAAGGTCAACCATAAAGCCGCCAATCAGCAGCCCCGGCGCAAGGGAGCCGTGAAATGATTTTACAAGCTTTTCATACTCGTCTAATGAATAGTATCCGATTTTCATTTGATAATCTCCAGTTTGTCCTGATTTAGAATCTGAATATCCCGGCAAAACACGATGAAACATTAATCCAGTTTAACCATACTCTCCCTGTACCTCATGGCCAGGTTCTGGTAGATTTTTTTCGCTGCATTCCATTCAACCTTGTGTTTCTCCAGCACATCCCCTTTCTCGGCTGCGGGTACGCCTGCGAATATTTTTCCCGCGGGAACAGACATGTTCCGCTTGATCAGTGAATGCTCACCTATGATGGCCCATTCCCCGATTGTTGTAAAATCAGTAATAGTTGAGTTCATGCCGATTACCGCATAATCACATATTGTCGCGTTGTGGATCATCGCATTGTGCCCGATTGTTACATCACGTCCTATGCGGGTGTAATCACCGGGCCGGGCATGAATTGTAACATTCTCTTCAATTGCAGAACCGTCTCCGACAACAATGGTGCCGTAATCACCCCTGAGCACCGCTCCCCACCCAACGTAACAGTTTTTGCCGATTATTACATTGCCTATGAGGTCTGCTGAAGGAGCAACCCATGACGAAGAATCTATTACAGGTTTTTTACCATCTATTTCATATAATGACATTTTTAACTCCGGTTTTTATTATTTACAAATGATTCCGTTCAGGTCGGCTTATTACAGCGCAACCGGCGATATAACTGATTTGATAAATGGCCATGACATGAGCAAAGAAAATATCAGGATTATAACGAATGATACGATCTCAAGCACCGCTGATAATTTAATCATTGCATGTTCTTTCTCTTTCAGCCTGAAGAAAAATCCTATCCTTCCGGTGTATGCCAGGTAACCGGCTAGTGATATCACAACTCCCATCCCCATTGACATTGCCAGGACACCGGCTATGCCGGACCATAGCAGCCCCGCGTAAAGAGAAAGCAGCATGAGCATTGTCGCCCCCGGGCATGGTACAAGACTTGAAATAATAACAACTGAATAAAGTCCGTCTTTTTTTTCAGCGGATGAAGCCCCGGATTTGTTCAGCTTCACGATAACATTTATAATAAGGAAAACAGAAATAAGTGCCAGTGCTATAAACGTAATTCCCTCCATCACCGCATAGACATTTTCCGAATCCGATAACGAAACAACAGTCTCCTGAATTAAAAACAGTATCAGGATCACGGCGATACTTGTCCCCGCGTGTACCGATGACGAGAGGAAGCCGGCAGAAGCAGGTTCATACCATTTTGCGTGCCGTGAGATAAACAGTGAAAAAACAACTGTCTTCCTGTGTCCAGGACCCGCCGCATGGAAGAGACCGTACAAAAATGAAACCGTAATAAACATGAGGAATACACCGCCGGGTTCAGCATCTTTGATTCTCCGCAGGTATTGCGCAACTTTTTCACGGTACTCGAACTGCATCCTGATAAAATAATCGATCCCGCCGCCGTAAACAGGAGGGGGCGCGTAAGTCGTTTTTTTATTATCGCTCAGAAAGGGATTGGCGAAAATTCCCGTGCCCGGGATGAAACAGAAAATCAGGGTAAGAGCAATAAGCGCATAACAGATAAATTTTGACTTCATGCTCATCAGTTCCTGAAATAAACATGAATCTCGTCGGGGTATGCGGTCTCAAGCCCCGGCTTCCATTTTTTATACACAGTCATGTCATCCGCCGCGCCTGCCGGGTTATAAAATACGGGATATTTTTTGTTACTGGTTATTTCATATACCGGGCTCACACCCTGTTTCTGGTTAATGATTACCGCAGGGGCGCCATAGAAAGCGGCGCAGTAAAATGACCTGTCAAAAACAGCCAGGTAAAAATCATCTGAATATGTTTTATTATAAAAAGTTATATAAAAGCTGTAAAAGAGTTTTCTTTCTTTCTGCCAGGCCCTGAACTCAGAAACTTTCTCCGGATTGGTCCTTACACTGTTCTTTCTTAGAAAAACAAAGAACCCGTAATTTTTAAGATTAATAAACCCGCCGTTATAAAGATTGTTAAGTTCCTTTTCGTCAAAGACTCCATCCCTGTTTTTATCAAAGTCATTTATCATAGACGCGCTGAAATAGTCATCAAACATCCACTGGACACGGCATCCTTCACATGTTGTTCCATTAAAATCGAAGGTTATTGTCGAGGTTATCTTAACGTGCGGGTGTGAATGCAAAAATGAAGCTGACAATATTATACACAGCACTAGCATAAAAGTCAGGTTTCGTTTCATATGAATCAGCTGTTCCCTTTATTCAAAAAATTTTTCCCCCGGAAACTTTTATGCCGGAGGATAACACATAATTCATTATTCAGGTAATGACCCTGAATAACAACAAAAAAATCAGCTAGATATGCATCTGCCTCCCGGTCTCCGCTTCAGCTATGTCTGCCCATGAAACCGCATCCTGCTGGCACGACTGAATACACAATCCGCACGATGTGCATCTGTTATAATCAAATGATATATATTCAGGCTGACATGGAACCGGTAAAACAATGCAGTACTTAATGCACTTTGCGCAGACTGTATTTAATGCAACTGATATCGCGTTAACCGGACAGGCTTTAACGCAGGCATTGCATCTTGTGCATTTATCGATATCAACAACAGGCACCTGTTTCATAAAAATTCTCCTTGGTAACCGGAAGGTGCAGAGAAGTAATAATCTCTGCACCTAAACGCTGAACAGATCTTGCCGGACTCCATGCGCCGGCTATAATTGATACCTTCTCAGTGGTCGCAGGTATTAGCCCCGGTAATAAGAGTACCTTTAAGGTAACTCT
>DAONFG010000031.1:0-7526 GCA_035403465.1 Spirochaetota bacterium
AAAGCCGAGACCGCCGCTGCTGAACCGCCGGAACTTCCGCCGGGAACACGTTCAGTATCATAAGGATTTTTTGTGGGCCCGAAGCAGGAATTTTCCGTTGATGAACCCATGGCGAATTCATCCATGTTAGTTTTGCCTGCAATGAGGAGGCCCTTCTCTTTCATCTTTTCAACAACTGTTGCGCTGAAGGGAGGAACAAAGTTTTCAAGAATCCGCGATGCACACGTTGTCCGGATTCCTTCAGTGTTTATATTGTCCTTAACTGCAACTGGTATTCCGTCAAACTGCGATAAAGGGGAACCCGATGCTCTGCGTTTGTCTGATTCTTCTGCCGCGGCGAGCAGTTTTTCCGGTTCAAATGTTATATAGGCATTGATTTTACTGTTTATTGAAGGGAAATGCTCAATGTAAGAACGTGCTATATCTCCTGCAGAAACCTCTTTACGGTTCAGCAGGGCTGAAAGTTCCAGTAATCCTTTCCTCTGAAGCATAAATCCCCCGAAAATATGTGTATTTGCCGGCTGTAAAGTTACAATTCAAAAGAACCCGGGGGGAGGTGGTGTCAATAAAAAAAACCGGGGTCTTGCTGCACTTCAAAGTAAAAAAATACCTTGAAATTTCCGGTTATTTTTTTAAAGTATATATAATATAAATATTTTTATGTTGCCTTGTTTTGAAAAAAAGACTCAATTGACAGGGTTTCCAGATGCCGGCAATTTTGTGGCCGGTAATTTTTATTTCCGGAGTTATAAATGTACAAAAAAAGGCTTATTCCATTACTGACGCTGATAATCGTTTTTTCATGTCTGAGGCAGTCCCAGGGGCTGAAGCAGTCCGAAATGAGAATGATTATAGGGCAGGTGCTTGCATATCATGTGCAGTATGATGCACTCGATGATAACTTATCCCGCAGGATATTTGCAAATTATATAGAGGCGCTCGATTACGGTAAATATTATTTTTACCATTCAGACATCAGGACAATGTCGAAGCACGAACTCTTTTTCGATGACTACATTGCCCGCGATGACTACAGGGCTGTTTATGAAATTTTTGCTCTTTACAAGCAGCGTGCAGACGAGGGAATGGCCATCTTCAATGAGCTTATTAAAGAGGACTATGATTTTACAAAGGATGAATCCATAGTTGTTGACAGGCAGCAGGTCCAGTATGCCAGGGACAGGGCTGACATGGTCGACAGGTGGAGAAAGAATATCAAGCTGCAGCTGCTTAACCTTGTATCTTCAGGTAAAAACATAAAGGATGCCAAGCAGAAACTGATAAAAAAATATACTATTGCGAAGAAGAGAATCGACGAGATAGATGACAGCAGGCTGCTCAGCATGTTCCTCAATTCCGTGACTGCAGCGCTCGACCCGCACACTAACTATCTTTCAGAAGAGGACTACAAGGATTTCAAGATATCCATGCAGCTTAAACTTGAAGGTATAGGCGCAAGGCTTAAATCTGAAGACGGTTTCACGATTATTGAATCGGTTATTCCCGGCGGAGCGGCAGATAAGCTCGCAAAAGACCAGGGACTGAAGTCCGGTGATAAAATTGTATCAGTGGCCCAGGATGAAGGAGAATTTGTTGATGTTATAGATATGGACCTGAAGGATGTAGTCAACCTGATCCGCGGAAAGAAAGGCACCAGGGTAAAACTCACAGTACTGAGGGACACAGGCGGAAAAACGGAAAGGCTCATTATCCCTATTGTAAGGGAGGAGATAAGCCTTGAAGACAGCGACGCTGAATCATCTATTAAAGTATTCAAACGTGACGGGAAGGACTACAAGGTCGGTTATATAAAACTTCCTTCTTTTTATGCAGACAGGGAGCGCGGCAAGAGCTCTTCAGATGACGTAGAGATGCATCTTGAAAAACTCAAGGCGGAAAAGGTTGATGTGGTAGTACTTGACCTTCGTGGTAACGGGGGAGGCCTCCTTGATGAAGCGATTAACATAGCGGGACTTTTTATTGAAAAGGGCCCTGTTGTGCAGGTTATCAGTAAGAAGTATTCACCACGGGTATATTCCGATGAGGACCCGTCTATTGCATATAACGGTCCGCTGGTTGTTCTTATTGACAACTTCAGCGCGAGTGCATCGGAGATCCTCGCTGGCGCAATCAAGGATTATAAGAGAGGGCTCATTGTCGGAGGTTCAAATACATACGGGAAGGGCACAGTCCAGACGATGTTTCCGCTGGAAAAAGATACCAGCGCTATCAAAATTACGATTAATATTTTTTACCAGCCGGGCGGAACATCAAACCAGCTTACAGGTATAGCTCCTGATATTTATGTGCCGGACATCACATCTGTATGGGATATAAGTGAAAAGGATAACAGGTACCCGCTGCAGTGGGAAAAGATCAGCAAGTCAGACTTTCAGCAGTTGAACCGCGTGAACAGCTCGATTATCGAGAAGATAAAAAAACTCTCTGCCGCAAGAACAAGTTCGAAAGAATACAGCGAGCTGAAAAAGACTATCGATGACTATAAGAAAAAAATAAAGAACAAGACCCTTAGCCTTAAAGAGGAGTCTGACATGACCAAGAAGAAGGAGAAGGAGATCGAGGAGCGTTATAAAATCGATGTTGAAAAGAACGGCATTGACCTGACAAAAGATCTTTTTCTCAGGGAGGCCTTTAATATAGGGTGTGATTATTCTGACATGCTCGATTGAGTATATCAGAATACTTCACGATAACCACTGATTTTTTCAGAGCAGTTAACCGGTGTGATTACCAGCGGATCAATTCCATCCCGCATCATCCTGATCCGCAGGTAATCAATATGCGCCGATGACAGACCACACCCGGAGTCCTCGATAAAAATTACAGTTTCAATTCCGTGGTTCCTGAGAAGCTTATAGAGAAGTTCGTTTCTCTCCTCCTGCAGCCGCAGGCACGGCGTGAGGGGCCTGTACGAATATGAGTCAAGAAGTTCGTAGAACAGGTAATCGGATTCAGGATTGGTCGAAAGGTCAAAGCATCTTCGGCCTGCGCAGGAATCATCCTCTGCAACATTAATCCCGAGCGATTCAATCTTATAGGCAAGCGATGCAGGGAAGATCCGGCCTCCGTAAAGCATTGCATTGAGCTTGTTCTCTGAGGGCATGGATTTTTCACTTCGCAGCCATTCGAGCACAGGCACAAGCAGTTTAAGCGCCTCTCCCGGGGGAAGAATAAGCGCTGTTTCAAACACGGAGGAGATTTCCATGCTGCTTATAATTCCGGGCTTTTCGTTTTTAGCGGCGCATATTCCGCGGACTGTCCTGCGGAGCGTTTCATAAACTGCAGTGCGTTTTTTTAATTCTTCGATATCAATATCTTTTATGTTTATCCCGCAGAGTGCGGAGAGCATCATTTCAAAAGTGTTATGGATTGCAACGGACGCATCCTCACCCCATCCCCCCGGAAAACCAAACCTGAAGGATTCAAGTGAAGGGAAAGGATTTTGTGAACATATGCCGCTGCAGTCCGGCAGTATCACGGCATCAAATATTGATGAATAGGTCTCTTTCATAGATTGAGAAACAAGTATAAATTCCGGTATCTTCAGCAGGAGAATATTAAATGCTGCGGGAATTTCCGGAGGAATAACCGGGCAGGTGCACCCGAAAATCCGTGCGCCCGTCTCTTTTTTTATTGATAGCAGTATATCCGCATGAAGGTCATTTATATTAAGAGGCGCTAAAACTGAAGTTTTTTTATCCGTATCCATTTTTTCCTTTTTGAAATACAGGGATTTCTGAAAAACAATTTATTGACTTAATTACAGCTTTTATAATATTGTTATACATATTCATCAACTTTTTTATTGCTGGTAAAACAACACATCGGAGAAAAACAATGGCTGCTGCTAAAGCAAAAAATCCAGGCAAGACAAAATCAAATGCTCCATACCTGTCAGTGCTTCTGCCGGTGTATAACGAGGAGGAGAGCCTTGACCTGCAGCATAAGGCGGTTGTAAACGCTCTCACGGGCCTTAATAAAAGCTATGAAATTATATTTGTTAATGACGGCAGCACTGACGGTTCGGCGGATATACTCCGTTCAATAGCTGCGAAGGATAAAAGGGTAAAGGTCGTTAATTTCAGGCGCAATTTCGGACAGACTGCAGCAATGGCAGCGGGGATTGATTTTTCCACGGGTGAAATCCTCGTGTTCATGGATTCCGACTTACAGAATGAACCGGGTGATATCATGAAGCTCCTGGACAAGATAGAAGAGGGATACGACGTTGTAAGCGGCTGGAGAAAGAACAGGCAGGACAAGCTCATATCACGAAAGATCCCGTCAAGGATAGCGAACAGGCTGATTTCAAAGGTCACGGGTGTCCCGCTGCACGATCTGGGGTGTTCACTTAAAGCTTACAGGGGTGAGGTGCTCCGACAGGTAAACCTCTACGGCGAGATGCACAGGTTTATTCCTGTTCATGCTTCATGGATCGGCGCAAGGATCACAGAGGTTCCGGTTGGTCACCATGCCAGGCAGTTCGGTGAGTCCAAGTACGGGATTAAGAGAACGTTTAAAGTGCTTCTTGACCTGGTAACCGTGAAGTTTATGGGATCATATTCCACAAAACCGATTTATGTTTTTGGCGGAACCGGTTTTATTGCGCTGCTGCTGGCATTCGTCAGCGGTGTTACGGTAATAGCCATGAAAATAATCAAGCATACGGACATGACGGGCAACCCGTTTTTTATGCTTACAATACTGCTGATAATAATGGGGATCCTCTTCCTGCAGATGGGTATCATCGCAGAGATAATGATAAGGACTTACCACGAATCCCAGAAGATGCCCCCCTACAAGGTTAAGGAGACTATAAACATGGAGAAGAAATAAAACAGTTTCTTCGGATAAATCCGCGGTTTCAGCTATTTCTTCTTCTCTTCTTCATCATCCTTACCGCTCATGATAAATGAAATCGGATTTTTCTTTATCTCGGCCGATATCTCTTTCATCGTGACAGCGGTCTCCCTGAATGCCTCGAGGGTGGCAATGATATTTTCCTTTGAACTGCCCAGCACAGTGTTGATCGATTCCACGCTTCCAGTCAGTGAAGTGAGCAGGCCGCGGATATTCTGCCGGCTCTCTATTGATATGTCTTTAACAACTGAGACTGTATCCGTAAGGGTATTGAGGAGTGCATGAACGTCCTGCAGGATTGCCTCAAGGTTGACGTATTCAAGTCCTTCAATGACATCTCCGTTGCGCAGCGGTGAGCCCTTCCTGTCCGGGTTGCGCAGTTCAATTGCGGGGTCGCCTATTATGTTCTGGTTCATTATTACAGCACTGCAGTCATCGTGAAGGTCCATGCCGCTTTTAATACGCAGGGTTGCCAGGAAGTGCAATGTGGGTTTATAGACCGGTGTGAGTTCAACAACGCGGCCCACCTCGTACCCCTTCATTTTAATGGGGGTGCCTTTTTTCAGGGCGGAAATATTGTCGACTTTCAGGTACACGTCAATGGTCGATCCTGAAATGGAATATCCCAGCTTGAGTATGACGAAGAGCAGCAGCATAACAGTGGGTATGATTATGAAGAGCCCGACCTTGTATTCATTCGGATTTTTGAACGCGATTTTTTTCATAATATTGCCATGGGTCCCTGGATAGAATTTGTCCTGTACTGCACAAGGTACGGATTGTCGGAGTTAAGGAATTCGTTCCTGTTCCCCTGGAATACAATCCTCCCGTTAAAAAACATAATATATGAATCTGAAAGATCAATATAATTTTGCGGGTAGAAGCTGATTATTATTGTGGACTTGTCCTGTCTTTCCGATCGTTCCCTGATTGAGTCCATGAGGGACTTTATGTTCAGGGGGCAGTGGTCTTCGAATGCGTTTTCAATATAAAGAAGATCTGGATCGAGTATAATCGCCCTCGCATAAGCGGTTTTAAGTATTTCGGACCTGGTCAGGTCAAAGGGGCGAAGTTTTTTACAATGGTCAAGGTTGAGGTCATAGATCGCCCTGTCGACCAGTTTCTTGATTTCATTCATCGAATATGATGAATGGTATTCCAGCGGGAGCGCGATGTTCTGTTCTACGGTCATGTTGCTGATGAGCCCATAATCGCCATGTACATAACTGACATCTTTTTTATAGTTGAACTGGCTGATGTAATCAAACTCCTTAACCGGGCTCCCCTTGAAAAAAACATCACCTTCGAACTCTATTCCTGTCTTGACCAGGAGGTCGAAGAGGCCGCTGCTTCCCGAACCCTCGGGTCCGAAGATAACCTTATTTTCACCACGTGCTATGCTGAACGACACATTGTCCAGAGATGTGAAGTTATTAGGCCTGTAGGTTACATTTTTTATATCGATCAGTATTTCGCCCATCTGGTTACCTTCACAACAGGTAGAATAGCGTTGAAACCGCTATATTTAGAATTATTGATACGAACAGTGTCCGTATGACAGCCTTGGATACATAGATTGGTATTTCGAACTTCGAGTTGGGTTTGAAGCCGTAGTAGCAGCAGATCAGCGGAATCGTAATCCCGAAAAGGATGCTTTTTAGAAGCGCTGTTAATATATCCTTGAATGTAAACGCATCCATCACAGACTGCGCGAATGTGTCAAGCGGTATGTACACGACTGTCTGCGAAATGAGGTACCCGCCCATAAAAGCAACCAGGTCGAATATAATGATCAGGGACAGGATTGAAAGGATCGATGCGATGATCCTTGGGAACACGATGTAGAGCTTGGTGTCAATCCCCATGAGCTCCATTGAGAGGATCTCCCGCGACCACTTCTGTACTGAAATTTCAGTGGCAATTGCCGAACCAGACCTTGTGATGACTATAAGCGCAGTGGCAAGGGGGCCCAGTTCACGGGCGATGATGATAACGAGGATGTTGCCCAGGAATCCGGCAACACCAAACTTGGGCAGACTGGTAAGAGCCTGGATTATTACAGTACCCCCAAGGAGGAGTGCTATGGTCATAACAACTGCAAGTGCGTCGATTCCGGTAAACCTTGTCTGGTTGATTATAATGTTGTAAACAGACCTGAACCTCATGTACTTCAGGGATCTGAATGAGGTGAATATCGATTTCACATAGATCCGGAAATCATTTATTCCCCTGTAGTAGCCCAGGGTCTTTTTTCCGGTTTTTATTATCAGTTCATTGATCATTGTTTTTTATTGTAAATTGGATATGTAAGATGCTGTACCCCGTCATTTCGAACCCTTATTAAACGCATCGGGTGAGAAATCCGGAGTGGCAGCATGAGTATTCTGTTAATAACAATAAACTGTTATAGAGATTTCTCAGTCGCAATTGCTGCCGGATGAAAGATACATTTAAGCTGAGCTCCTTCGAAATGTACAGTCTTTTGCAAATAAACAGTGTATCAAAAGAATATTCCGATATTTGTATTATATCATGAATCCCCTGACATTTCTCAATAATTTTTTTATTTAAGGTAATAATAATTCATTTTTAATTCGACTGCCGATAAATAATAATGGTATGCGGATCTGCGGGACTATGCGTCC
>DAONFG010000031.1:7626-43403 GCA_035403465.1 Spirochaetota bacterium
CGTAACGCAGGAGCCCTGCGGGGCGTTCTCAGGGGCATCGCCCCTGGCCCCTTTGCAGTGGTAAAGGGATTGTGAAACAATCGGTGCCGATAAATAATAATGGTATGCGGATCTGCGGGACTATGCGTCCCGTAACGCAGGAGCCCTGCGGGGCGTTCTCAGGGGCATCGCCCCTGGCCCCTTTGTAGTGGTAAAGGGATTGTAAAACAATCGGTGCCGAAAAATAATAATGGTATGCGGGTATGCGGGTATGCGGGACAGTGCCGGGGGAAAATGCGCTTGATGTAAGATGTCTGCTGATAACTAAAAGTAGTTAACGATCAGATTAGTTCTGGTCATTGCGAACGAAGTGAAGCAATCTGTTCAGACAGGACCGTGTTTGATCTGATAGGATGGGAATTCGCGGAAACAGACTGCCACGGCATTTTATGCCTCGCAGTGACAGTCTCTATACTGATTCAATTGTGAAATGATGGAATAGTAGTATCATTGGAAATAATAAACAGGGAAGAATATGCCTAAAAAGATAAAATATTTTGCCGGCGCGGGTGTCGCGGTAATAGCATCGGTATTTATTTTTGCCTCTGTATATTCCGGGGCGGTTTACGCGTCGGATTATGCCAGGTCCATGATAATACGTGCTTTTAGCCTTTATGGATCGCCCGACGCGACTGTAAGCGTTATCAGCGCCGCTAACTTTAAAAAGTGCATAAAGACTTTCAGCAGCCTTCCCCGGGGCATGACACATTTTGCAGGGGTAATTTTTTACAGGGCACCTCAGAATATGAGCGTGCATGATTTTTCGGAGCAGACAATCGAACTCACCGAATACTACAGGATTTACGAAATGGAACAGTCCCTGGCCGGGATTAACCGGATCACGGGCAACATTATCAACGCGGGTGAACTGGTGATTGTAAAAGACGCGGCCCCGCCGTTTGTTCCGGATAACAGGGCAAACAGGGCAGCTGCAATCCCATACGTGCGCGGTGTCTATTTCACGGGTGATTCTGCCGGAAGCAGCAGGTTCCTTGAAAAGCTTCCGGTATTAAAGGCTGCCGGGATCAACGCTATTGTATTCGATGTGAAGGATATCACAGGTGTAGTCCACACAGGGAGCAGCGTGGAGCAGGTTAAAAAATTCAACCTTAACAGGCATGGGGCAATCGACAACCTGCCCAAACTGATACGTGAATGCCGCAGGAACGGCATGTACGTCATAGCGAGGATTGCTGTATTCAGGGACCACCTGCTTTATGAAAGCGATCCCTTATGCAGGATAAAGTCAAGAAGCACAGGGGGGGAATGGAATCCCGGCGAGAGGGAGAAGTGGTGTGATCCGACCAGCAGCAGGGTTCAGGAATACAATATTTCCCTTGCATGCGAACTGGCCGATTATGGTGTCGACGAAGTCCAGTTCGATTATATAAGGTTCCCAACGGTGGGAGACCAGGATGACGCAGCTTACGCATGGAGCAGCGGTAAAATGGAAAAGACAGCGGCAGTGGCCGCGTTCCTGAAGAACGCGCACCAGAGGCTCCGCGCGAAAAACTGCTTCCTTTCAATAGACATTTTCGGCGTGGTCGCATGGGGCAAGAACGTGGACATAGAGAAAACCGGGCAGCAGGTGGACCTGCTTGCGGCAAACTGCGATGTGATTTCACCCATGCTCTACCCGTCGCATTTTAACAATGCATTTGACGGGTTTGCAAGACCGGGAGACAACCCTTACCACTTTGTAATGACCGGATGCATCAAGGTCAGGGAGCTTGCAGGGAAAGGCAGGGTGATCGTAAGGCCATGGCTGCAGGCTTTCGCATGGAGAGTTTCGAAATACAACGCTTCATATATAGCCGAGCAGGTGAAGGGCTCTGCGGATGGCGGAGGTTACGGGTACCTGTTCTGGAATGCTTCTAATAAATACGACGAGGTGATCCAGGGAATGGCAATGGTCCCTGCCGGCAGGTAGTACCGGCAGGAAACTTTAAAGTTTATTTCGCAATAATCTTAACAGTGCATGTGTCGGTGTACGCGGGCTTGCTCTTCCAGTGCTCGGCATACTTAAAGGTCAGCGTATATTCACCCTGCTTAACCCTGAGCCTGAACACCTGTACATCCTCGGCACCGGTCTTTTCGCCTCCGGCAGTCTTAACGCTTTCACCTGCGAGTGTGACACCTTCAGGCAGCGGGTAGACCAGTTTCCAGCTGAATCCGGTGCTAAGCCTTGAAACAAGTTCAACATTGACCTCCGAGCCGGCCTTCACTTCAAGTACCTGGCTCCCTGACTTAACACTGAAACCCGTGGAAACAGTATCGCCTGTAGTTGTACATCCCGCAGCCATAAATACAGCCAGTATATACAGCATAAATATTTTTTTCATGATATTCACCTTTATTCCGAAGCCACAACGGCCCATGTTGCACCGAAGCCTATATTGTTGCATCCGTATTCAACCCACACGTAGCCGTTATCACCCCAGCCCGGTCCCCAGGAGTTTTTAACAAGGTACGCGTTTTTGCTGTCATCCCATCCCACAATTGTTATCGCGTGGTTGATGTCTTTTTCGCCTGATACTGAAGCAAACTCGTTGAATATGCCGCTCTTGTATGCCTGGAATGCCGGTGTGACCTTAACGCACGCTGCGATTGCACCGTACTTGCATATGGCATCCTTCATTTCAGAAACGGACGGGATGCCCGCGTTTCTTTTGATGTAGCCCCATTTTAAAACTTTATAAGGAGACTTGCCCAGCGATGAACACGCGCCCTGTTTCCCCTTGTATTCCCTGTCCTTCTCAAGGGCAGCCCCCTTTGTCATAAGGTAATCAAAAACACCGCCGTACCATCCACCGTCACAGCTCCCGGCGTCGTTGCCGTTTTTATCAGCTGCGCAGTCAAGGATGAACTGTTCGGAGAGATCAAGCGTGACCCTGTTTTTTATGTAGTAGTTTGTTTCATAAACAGCAGCGGATGTGAATGCCCAGCAGCTTCCGCATATGCCCTGGTACTTGACCGTGGTTGCGTACTTTGAGTCTCTCCAATTGAAAGCCTTGAGCGTAACAACAGGCGCAATGTTGATCGGGACGTTCCTGTCTCCCATGAGTCTGCGGCTCTCATTGTCCTGGCGGTTCAGTTCATCCTGTTTGCGCTTCTCCTCATCCTGTCTTCGCTTCTCCTCATCACGCCTGAGCTTTTCATCCTCCTGCTTGCGCTTTTCCTCCTCCTGGCGTTTCAGTTCCTCCTGCTTCCTCCTGTCGCGCTCCCTGTTGATCTCCTCTTCGCGTTTTTTGCGTTCTTCTTCAAGGCGCTTCAGCTCCTCCTGCCTGCGTGTCTCATCTTTCTGGCGCTCAAGTTCATCTTTCTTGCGTTCAAGTTCATCTTTCTTTTTTCGTTCCTCTTCTTTTTTTCGCTCAAGCTCCTCTCTCTTCCGCCGTTCATCCTCTTTCTTTTTAATTTCATCTTCAGATGGAGGCTTACTTCCCGTAATCTGGGAAATCTTGTATTTCATCATTTCGTTCAGTTCAACTTTATACTTTAAATTCCGCTCCTTGATGTCAGAGACAATCCCTTTCATCATGGTATTGATCTCATCAGGGGAACGTGTAAAAGATTCCTTGTCCTGTTTATAACGCTTCAGAATATCCTCTTTTGTGGTTTTTTGCGCAAAAGCCTTAAAACCTCCGCCGGCATTCATTAAAAGCAGAGCAATGATCATAGAAAGCAGAATGCCCGGAACAAGCAGGTAGAATCTTTGAGATTTCATTTTTTACTCCTTGTGATTTGCTTAATGGAATACCTGTTAATCAGGCTTCAAGTGTCCCTGGCGGCTGAACACATGGAACGGTTGATTAAATTTTCAGAAATTCCATTATGGTTTAATAATAATATAAACAGAAAATAATCAATAAACTATTTTTTTTAATCAGGGCGGTTTTTACACGGCAATTTAACACCGTCCCTCTCCAGGAGCGAAGATGAATTAAGGGCTGCAGATTGCCTGGTAAAAAAAGCATCGTCACACCGCAGGCAGGGCAGAATATTTTTTCAAACGCAGTCCCGGGGGAATATTTCAGGAGCTTTATAACATATGGATCAATAGCGATTGCCCTGATAATCAATCCGGCATGAACAGCGGAAATAAAGAATCATTACAAATAACTTGTTTCCTTTCTTGTTTTTTAGCGGATCTAAGGGGCGAAGCCCCTGAAAGGAAGCTCTCTTCAGGCTTTCTGAAGGCATCAAACTCCAGTTTGGAAACAAGTCTAATATAATTATTCTTGATTAATTTCTGGATGCATGATCCGGATAAAACCGTCAGGCAATCTGCCGAATCACATGGGACACCAGGAGAAATCTATGCAATGCGATGATAAGAGTAACATGATCATATCCTATATCACGCTGAGGAATTTAATAGGCTATGGGGGAATACTTCTGCCGTTTGTATGCATGGCAGGCGCCGCGTTCATAGGTGGGAAATGCATACAGGAATCAGTGAGCATGTATTATTATTCCAACATGCGTGATTTTTTTATCGGCCTCATGGCAGTTGTATCTCTTTTTCTTGTGACATATAAGGGTTACTGCCTGGTGGATAACATTGTTACAACATCAAGCGGGGTCATGGGACTGCTTCTTGCACTCTTCCCCTGTATGCAGAGCAAAGATGCAACAGAACTTGTGGGGATCTTCATGCTTAAACAGGGGACATCGGAATATATCCATGTGACATCAGCTGCCGTTTTTTTCATACTGCTGGCACTTAACTCGATCTTCCTGTTCACCAGGAGCAAATTAAAATGGAAGGACTTCCCGTGCCGGAAAAAGATCAGGAACATAATATATATAGGCTGCGGGGTAATTATCCTGGTCGCGCTGGTGCTTCTCGCGGTATTAACCATGGTCCTGGGGAGTGCATATGTTACAGAGCACAGGATACCGCTTATCCTGGAAATAATAATGCTTTCTGCTTTCGGAGTTTCGTGGCTGGTAAAGGGTGAAACAATTTTTAAAGACCGGCAGGGGGAGATTGCATAAATTCCCGGCGGCATGCTTTTTAGTGGAAATGAGGGATTTTTATTTGACACAAAAACAGTTTTTAATCTTTGTTAACAGGTATAGAACGGCGGGACAATTGTTTAATGCCAGTACCTGTTAAAGCCGTTAATCCTTGAACAAACAACGGAGATTTTATGTCAGCAAAAAAGATCGCAGTACTGCCGGGCGACGGTATCGGGCCAGAGGTTATGCAAGAGGCAATCAAGGTTCTCAACAGGATAAGTGAACTTTACAAGATAGAATTTTCTTACACGTATGCAAATGTAGGCGGTGCAGGCATCGACAACGAGGGAAAGGCGCTTCCTGAAACCACTGTGAAGATATGCCAGGAATCAGACGCAATACTCTTCGGGTCAGTCGGCGGGCCTAAATGGGAAAAGCTCCCCCCTGAGGAACAGCCCGAACGCGGCGCACTCCTTCCCCTGCGCAAGAAA
Organism: Spirochaetota bacterium; assembly: GCA_035403465.1. GTDB lineage: Bacteria > Spirochaetota > UBA4802 > UBA4802 > UBA5550 > JAAYBQ01. Next base: position 13,119 of record DAONFG010000031.1, read on the forward strand.
TTCAACCTTTACGCGAACCTGCGTCCCGCTATTGTATTTAAAGAGCTGAAAGACGCATCGCCCCTTAAACCTGAGATAATCGGCGAAGGTTTTGACATCATGATAATAAGGGAGCTCACGGGGGGCATATACTTCGGTCAGCCCAAGGGCAAGGACCACGACAGGGGATTCGATACGCTCGTTTACACCAGGGACGAAATTATAAGAATTACACGCGTGGCATTCGAAACAGCAATGAAGCGCGGCAAAAAATTAACATCAATCGACAAGGCTAACGTGCTTTCAACAATGCTGCTGTGGCGCGAAGTTGTTGAGGAGATATCGAAGGAATACCCCGAGGTCAAACTGAACCACCTGTATGTTGACAACGGCGCGATGCAGCTTGTACGCAACCCGCGCCAGTTCGACGTAATGCTCTGCGACAACATGTTCGGAGACATACTTTCTGACGAAGCGTCGATGATTACAGGTTCGCTGGGTATGCTCCCCTCTGCATCGCTCTCTGATGGAACATTCGGGCTGTATGAACCCGCAGGCGGATCAGCCCCTGACATCGCGGGCAAGGGGATAGCCAACCCTATCGCACAGATACTCTCTGCTGGGATGATGCTTAAATACAGTTTCGGGCTTGACGAAGGTTACAGGAGAATATTCACAGCAATAGAGAAGGTGCTTGAGCAGGGCTACAGGACAGGGGACATCATGTCACCGGGGAAAAAGCAGGTGGGTACTGCCGAAATGGGCAGCCTCATCAGGGATAACCTGTAGTCATAAAAAAAGCCGGTATATACGCCGGCTTTTTTTTATGATTCATAACTTGAATACTTCTTAAAGCAGAATAGGAGAGCTGGTTACTTTTTATTACTCTCGATAGTCATTTGTTTTGCTTTTTCAAAAAGAGTTTCAGCTTCCTTGAAGTTGCCCCTTTTCATCAGATCAAGTCCTTTGTTGAAAATTGTATCTATTTCCCTGATAGTCATAAAATCCTCCGTGTTTAGTATAATAATTAATCGGCAGTTTCCGGTTTTTTGTTAATAAATAACGGGAAGCATGTGATTTATTCTGAAAATATTCTGCCCTGTATTATATATGGCAGTGTTTAAATATTTTGTCATTCCTGCCGGATTTTTAACAATATCAATGGAATTTGATGGTCAGATCATGTAATTTGAAATATATAAAAGAAAAACATGATGCTGATCATTTTTATGATAATCCGGAAATACATAAATGAAGTATATTAAAAGCAGGATTCTCCTTTTCGGCACATTTATACTGCTGCCGGTATTTATTATATCATGCCGCGAAGGCAGGGGCCCGGGAGCGATGCCGCATGCAGTTCAGGGGGTATTCCAGGCGGGAGACCTTGATCTGGGCAAAGATGGCCCGGTTTACCTGCGGGGTGAGTGGAAGTTCAGGTGGCTGGAGGATGATCCATCGTTCGCAAACCCGAAGTATGATGATTCATCCTGGCCCGTGATTGCAACAAGAGGGTACTGGACAAAGTTAACAGGCAGTGGTCCGGGTTACGGCTGGTACAGGCTCCACATAAGGTTTAACGGGTATAAACCCTCTGAGGGTACAAAGCTTGGGTTGAGTATTCCCTACATCAAATCATCATACGACCTCTATGTAAACGGCGCCTATGTTACATCCTCGGGGAAGTTCGGAAGATCCATTAACGAAGCTGTCCCGCAGATACTTCCGAGGCTGGTAATGATTGAGGTTCCCGCAGGCTCAGACGAAATCGTAATTGCGGTCAGGTGCAGCAATTTCCACCACAGGGAGGGGGGATTCTTTGAAACTCCGCGGCTTGGACTTTACGATGACGTGAGACAGCGCCTGTGGCAGAAGGACTTCGTCAACGTTTTTCTCATCGGACTTATTCTGATGATGGGGATATATCATCTCCTTATATGGCTCGGGCGCAGGGAGGACAGGGCAAGTCTATATTTTACCATTGGATGTTTTGTTATTTTTTTCAGGTTCATGGCGGTTAACAGCTATTTTGAAATGCTATTCCCGGGTGCCGGGCTTTTTGAATTTAAATTTAAAACTATATACATGAGCCTCCCGGCAAGCGGAATGAGCTTTATACTCTTTTTCAATGAAATATACCGGTGGGGTTTCAATAAACGGGCCCTGAACCTGCTGATTTATGTGTGCATAACGCTGATTATATTTGTACTGTTTTTCCCCTGCAGGGTCTATTCGCAGGTTTCGTATGTTTACGAGGGTACTCTGGTACTTTCAGAGATATGGATGTTCGTGGTTATTATAATCGCGGCAGTAAAAAAAATGAAGTGGTCCATGTACCTGCTGCCGGGATATTCATGCCTGTTCCTTACCGCGATAAACGACCTCCTGGCTATGAAACTTGTCATTGACACTCCCCAGATCGCGGCAGCTGGACTTGCTGGACTGATGATCTGCCAGGCAATGGTACTTTCGGAAAGATATGCCTGGGCATACAGGAAAGCCAAACATCTTTCACTGAATCTCCAGGAGGAGGTTGCTATCAAGACAGGGGACCTCCTCGAGCGTACAAGGGAGGCCGAGGAGGCCAGGCGCGGGATTGAAAAGGTTCACGCAAAACTTGTTGAGATGGAAAGCTACAGGAACATATTCTTCCAGAATATCACCCATGAGTTTCGCACGCCTCTGACTATTATAATAGGATACGTTGAGCGGGCCATGGATACCCTGGGGAGCTGTAACCCTGAGGAGCTTAAAGAGCAGTATCTTGTTATACTCTCCAATGCGCGGATGCTGCTGAAGCTCATAAACCAGCTGCTTGATATATCAAAAATTGAGTCCGAGATGATGAAGGTCAAAGAGGAGCCTGTTGACCTGGTGAAGCTTATAAGAAGCATAGCTTCATTCTTCGAGTACCCCGCAGCCCAGAAGGGGATCGTTTTCACAATTGACATTGAGGGTGAAACAATCATAGGCCTCTTCGACTGCGAAAAGCTGGAAAAGATCATGTATAATCTTCTTTCAAACGCGTTCAAGTTTACAGGAGAGAAGGGCAGGATCAATATCGCTGTCCGAAACGTGGATGATGATGTCTGCATTTCCATAAGCGATACTGGTATCGGGATCAGTGAGGAGAAACTTCCGAGGATATTCGAAAGATTCTACCAGGGGGATAATTCCATGAAACGGATCTTCGAGGGTACCGGTATCGGTCTTTCGCTGGTCAGGGAATATGTTGATCTGTTTAACGGCAGGATCGATGTGACGAGTACTGAAGGTAAGGGATCGGTATTCACGGTCATACTCCCCCTTAAAAAATGCGGATTGTCCGGTGACGTTGTCCCGAAACCTGACATGGAGCAGATTTCAAGATCGGCAAAGATCTATCTGAGTGATATAAATTCCTATGCGAAGACCCCGAAAGGGGATTATCTGCACGAAACAGGTCTGAACGATAATGAGACTGTCCTCATTGTCGAGGATAACAGCGACATGCGGTCGTACCTGAGAGAGATTCTCAATACCAGGTATACAATAAAAGAAGCAGGTAACGGTGTCGAGGCACTTGCGATAATAGCGAATTTATCCCCTGACCTGATAATATCGGATATTATGATGCCCGTAATGGACGGTTACAGGCTGATTTCCGAGCTTAAAAGTAATCCGGCAACATCGCATATACCCGTTATCCTGCTGACCGCAAAGGTCGGCGATGACGAGAAAATAATGGGACTTGAATGCGGAGCAGATGACTATATTGTAAAACCCTTCAGCGCGCGGGAACTGCTGACCAGGACCGATTCCCTTGTGAGGCTCTACCGGTACCAGAAACTCATGGCAGAGAAGAGCAGGATAATCGATGCAGAACTGGCAGTTGCAAAGGAGATACAGGCAAAACTTATAATAACGGATGCGTCAGATCACCACGAAAATTTTTTCGCGTTCTTCAGGCCCTATGACAGGGTTGCGGGTGATTTTTACGGCTACGTGGAGGATGGTGATGCAGTGCATATATTCATCGCCGATGTTTCAGGGCACGGTGTGGCTGCAGCTTTCCTCTCGCTTGTAGCGAAGAATGAACTGGAGGTCCTGGTCAGAAAGGGTGTACATGCCGCAACTGTGATGGAACATTTGAACAATACTATATGCAGCTACACGGTGAGCGGAAATTTCATGACTGTGTTTTACTGTGTCTATCACAGGGACACGGGGCTGCTTAACTTCGCAAGGGCCGGGCATAATCCCCCGCTTATATTTTCGCGTAAAAGCGGAACGGTTGATGAACTGAAGCCGGCCGGTACAGCACTGGGCATCTATGCCGGGCTGGAGTACGTAAACGGAGAACTTTTTCCCGAAAAAGGGGACCGTATTTTATTTTATACCGACGGCCTGACTGAATGCACAAACAGTTTTAGAGAAATGTTCGGCACCCGTCGTCTGTCTGATCTATTGAAGGAATCTTCCGGACTGAATCCTGAAGATCTTTCCCGGGGTATAATATCACAATTGGAAGAGTTTGCCGGAGACGGATGTTTTAAAGACGATATGACGCTCCTGGTTTTTGATATCCCCGGGAAAACGCATCACTCATGATGGGAGGACTGCCGGGAATCTCCGATCTCCCTGATCTTCTTCAGCAGTTCATCTTTGCGTTTTATCATCTGTTTGCCTACGTATGTATCGCGTACTTTTTTTGGCTCGTCAAAGTTGGCGATCATCTCGAAGCTGAGCCTGTTCGGTTCCTTCTTTTTACGTAAATCTATTATTTCATCAACGGTCGGCAATATGATCGCGTAGAGCGAGTATGGAGTCTGGATCAGTGAATGCCCCCGGTTGAGGTAGGCCTCGGAAAATCCGCCGTCTATGTTGATGGCTCGGCCGTCTGCAGTGGCAATCTTCTGTCCCTTGCTGATATCGATTGGTGTATGTCCGAATACAATCCGTTCAACATTGAACTCTTCTACAAGCCTGTTCATGAAATCGGGATTGTTGATGTTTTTTCCCCAGTACAGGGTCTTCTCCCTGTGGCTCGCCCTGTCTTTCAGGAAGTAGCGTTCAAATGTCTTCATGGCATCCTTCCCGAATAGCGGGGATTTTGGACCGCACCAGAGGTAGAACATCATAGCGAGCTGGAAGGGTTCCTGTTCCCTGCCTTCAAGGTAGTTCTGGCCTATGTCCTTGATTGTAATCTGTATATGGTCGAGCAGTTCCTTACCCTTTTTGCCGTAGAGTTCCTCGAAGTTGCCGTCCTCGGTGCTCGGCACAAGGGCGTGTATATTCATTATGTAGTTGTTTATGTGGTAGAGCTTGCCTTCAACAAAGAGGTATTCCATGAGCCTGCGGATCTGTTTGCTTTTTGTGAACTGGTCAACCAGGTCGTTGATGATAACCTCTTCCTCATCTGTGAGCTTCAGGGGATCGTCAAGTATGAGTGTGGGGAAGTGCGAATCGGAAAGTGCGGACGTGTCGCCTGACTTTATTATAGCTGCAAGTTTCTCAAGGTTAAGCCTGAAGTTCATTCCAAGCTGCGGGTACTTGGTGATTATCTGTTCCTCGAGCTTGAACTGGATCATGGCAAGGGTCTTTTCGAGTTTCTTCGATATATCCATCCTTGCCTTGAGGTTTCCGGTTATCTTTCCGGGATAGAGTTTCTCTGCGAATTCCTTGAGACGCGTGATGTCGATCCCCAGCCTGCCCAGGAATTCAAGGTTGTCATACCTTACGCTTATCCTGAGTGCCTCGGCAATGAGAGATTTGTTCCCTGCGGCGGCCCCCATCCAGAGTATGTCATGGTTGCCCCAGACGAACTTGACGAAGGGTTTGAGGTCACGCTGTGAGAGTATGCGCAGGATCTTGTCCGGCTCGTTCCCCCTGTCAAATACATCGCCGAGTACTATGAGCTGACCCAGTATTACCTGCTTCACAATTTTTGAAAGTGCTGAAATCATCTTGTCTGCAATAATCTCGTTTTCATATACGACATTGGGTACATGGAAATTGAGTATCAGGTTTTCAAGAAGAGGCTTCAGGTCCCTGTTTATGCTGTCCCGTATAAGGTCAAAGTCATGGACGCTCTGCACCTTGTACCTGATGATATGCACCAGCGCGGAGATTACGTCCTGGCGCTCTATGTGAAAGTCCTCGGCTTCGATGTATTTTTCCTTCTTTATTATCCTGTCGAGGTGTTCAAGTTTTTCGTTTGAAAAGGTCTTGGGCAGCGCCTCGAATGCCGTACGCCATACCAGTCCGAACCGCCCTTTAAGAATTGAAACAAAGCGTTCACCTGCGCCGTGCGGGTCGCTGATCCAGAGGGTTGTATCGATATTCATTTCAAGGCGCGACTCGATATCGGCCAGTTCCCTGATCATTTCGTGTAAGGTGGTAATGCTCTGCTGTTCTGACATATATCCCCCGCCGACAATAAGCCTTCCGTGTAATTTATACTTACCGGAGCAATGTTGTCAATTTATTTTATTGAGTGATATCAATCTGAACATGGAGTGGAATCGGCTCTCGTTCTCTGTTTTACGGTTTACGACATAATTATTGACATATTTAAAATTGGAGGATAAGCCGTCCAGCAGTAAGATCCCGGCTGTAAATTAAATGGAGCATTCTATGAACTGTTTCGCTGTTATTTCAGTACCTGTTATATTTATGCTGTTCCTGGCTGCCAGGGCAATGAAGGTCAAAGAAAAACACTTTGAAAGCATAATTATACCTTCAGTTAAAATCAATCCTGCGTCTGCTGCAAAAAAAATTTCAGGTGCAGTGAAGATAAAGACAATCGGTTACGACGACATTGCGAAAACTGACATGAAGGCTTTCAGGGACTTTGCACGGTACCTGGAGAAGTCCTTTCCGGGCGTGCACAGGTTGATGAAACGCGAAGTGATAAACGGCGCAAGCCTCCTCTACAGGTGGAACGGCAAAGATAAACAGAAAAAGCCCGTACTCTTTTGCGCACATATAGATGTTGTGCCCGTTGAGCAGGGAACAGAGGGTGACTGGAAGTACCCTCCGTTCTCCGGCAAGGTTACCGCAGACTCGGTCTGGGGCAGGGGTACTCAGGACATCAAGAACCAGCTCATCGCACTCCTTGAAGCCGCAGAGTCAATGATAGCGCAGAAAGTCGTTCCTGAAAGAGACATCTACTTCGCGTTCGGACACGACGAGGAGACCAGGCGTAATGACGGTGCCGACGTGATTGCCGGCCGTCTTCAAGAGATGGGGATTTCCTTTGAGTATGTGCTGGACGAAGGCGGCAGCGTTATAGACAATGCAGTTGCAGGTGTAAACAGGCCGATCGCATTCATCGGTATTGCAGAGAAGGGATTTGTAAATGTGCATCTCGCGGCAAAGGGTGAGATGGGACATTCCTCCATGCCCCCGGTACATACAGCCGCCGGAACAATCAGCCGTGCGGTTTCAAGGATAGAATCACATAGCTGTTCCCTTGTGATCACTCCGCCGGTGAAGGTGATGTTCGGTGCGCTTGCGCCGGTGATGGGTTTTGGCCGGAAACTTTTCCTTTCGAACCTGTGGCTTTTCGCGCCGCTCTTTAAACTTATTTTTGCCAGGACCCCTTCAGGTGCAGCGTTTCTCAGGACTACCATGGCCCCTACAATGCTTCAGGGGAGCGGCGCGCCGAATGTACTGCCGCAGTCTGCTTCAGCTGTGGTTAACGCAAGGATCCTGCATGGAGAGAATTCCGGTACGCTCAGGGCACACATGGAAAAGATTATCTGCGACAGATCGGTCTCTATTGAGATGCACCAGGTGTATGAACCGTCTAAGATATCTCCGGTTGATTCATACGGTTTCAGGCGGACTGCAGGTGTAATAAAGACACTATGGCCTGAAGCTGTCATTACGCCCTATCCTGTCGTTGGCGGCACTGATTCGCGTAAGTACGAGGAGCTGACAGACTGTGTTTACAGGTTCACACCCATGCGCCTTGACAACAGCGGGATGAAACAGATGCATGGCACCAATGAGCATATAAGCCTGAGGAATATTGAAGATTCCATAAAGTTTTATACTGCAATGTTCGCGGGGTAACCTCACCCTGGCGCATTCACGGAAGTGACAGGTGGCGACCCGTCACTTGGTGTAGTTTTTCTTTATGTAGGCGTCCAGGAAACCCTTGGGATCATCAACTGCTTCACCTGGTATTGTGAAGTTTTCAAGCTTCATAAGGCGTATGCCGTGGAAGTAGTCGCTGAAGAGTTCAGTGCAGATGACTCTAACCTTTTTACTTTCAGCTTTACTCCTCTCCAGCAGCTTCGCCTTCGCTGGATCGTCAAACGTAAGGTATATTCCGTGTTCAATCAGGAATTCCTTCTGGAAGTGGTCCACTCCGTCATCAAGAAGCATTCTTTCAAGGTGCGGTTCGGGATTCAGTGCAAGGTCAAGGTCAACGTTAAGCTGTTTAATCCCGGTTGAAGGGAGTTTCTTCTCGAATTTAATGAGCAGTTTTTCAAATACGCTGAGCAGTCCCCGCGCGCCTGTCTTTTCCCTGTGTGCCCTTACCGCAAGTTCGTGAAGCGCCTCGTCAGTGAAATTCAGCTCTATCCCGTAAGCGAGGAAGTCCATTTTTTTTCCAAGTATGACCGTGCTGAACCTGTTTTTAAGAATCTTGTACAGGCCCTCAACATCCAGTTCATTGAGCACCACGTAAACCGGCAGCCTGCCGACAAACTCGGACTCAAACCCGAACTCGATCAGGTCTTCAGTGCGCATATGCCTGATTACTTTTTCAGACATGTTTCCCGTCATACGCTGTTTGTCGAACCCGATGCTCTGCCTGTTCATGCGCTTGTTTATGATCTCTTCAAGACCGGAAAATGCGCCTGATACAATAAACAGGATGTTTTTTGTGCTGATCTTCTTGCGCGTGACCTTGCCGGTCCTCTGTGCCTCCATTGCCGCCTCAACCTGTGATGCAAGGTCGTGCGGTGTCTTCAGGTCAACGTCGGAATCTTCCATGAGCTTTAACAGATTCCGCTGGACGCCGGTGCGTGAAACGTCCGGTCCCATGATGTTTCCCGATGATGCGATTTTGTCGATCTCGTCAATGTAGATTATCCCGTACTCCGCCTTCGAAATGTCGCCGTCAGCTTCGTGGACGAGCTCGCGTACCAGATCTTCAACGTCGCCGCCCACGTAACCGGTTTCGCTGAACTTGGTCGCGTCAGCCTTGACAAACGGCACGCCGATTTTTTTTGCTATGAGTTTGATTATATATGTCTTGCCCACGCCCGTTGGCCCGATCAGGAGCATGTTGCTTTTTATGTTGCCGATTATGCGCTGCTCCTCGGGTATCGCTTTTTCTATCTTCATGCGGTTAAAATGCGTGCAGACCTTTGTGGCTATGACCTCGACTGTTGATTCCTGTCCGACTACATACTTATTCAGGTACTCCTCAAGCTCTTCGGGGAGTATGTCAAAGTTTATTTCTGATTCGTGTGTCCTTGTGCCCGGGTGATCTCCGATGGATTCGGGCTGAACATCTGCCTCGTCAAGGTTCATTTTGAGTATTTCGTTAAATGCTTTTTCCTGTTCAGGAGTGGGTTTGGTCATAATTTCTTTAATCCTTATTTTTTCTGAAACTGCCCTGTTGACGGGCAAACTGTTAATAATAGGTAAAAATTATAAGGATACTGTTTCATATCAAATTCTTTTTAGTAATAAATTTAAAAACTTGAGTAAAACCAGTTAGAGGCACCCGCAACCCCGTGACTTGTACCCACACCTATTTTCCGGCCCCCAGCCGATTAAAATTTACTGCTGCATTGATTCATTTTGGCTGGCTATCCATACTTTATTGGTTTTGGACTATTCTTAAGTGTTTGAACACTTTCCGGGGGCATTGAGTTAAAATTGCATAAAGATGAAGATAGAAGTTAATCACAGCTCTGAAGGGGCAAAGTTTAGTGCCCCATTTTGACATTAACAATCTTTGAAAATTTTTTTATATAAAAACAAAAAAAGCTTGCAATATACTAAACATATATGTACTATACAATTGTTTGATGGTAATGACAATGAACAGTAAAAATATTAAATCTATGATATGTCCTGACTGCGGCTTTTCACTTGTGCCTGAATCAGGATGTTTTTTCTGCCCCATATGCGGTTTTTCAGCATGTAAAATATGAATTAAGAGAGAGTGAGATGAGAACATATGCTACAAAAAAAGAAGACCTGGGTTTATTTACGTCTTACAAAAGAGAACAGAGAGGTAAGGGCTTCATTAGAGGGAAAAAAAGTGACAAAGCTGGACAAACCTTTGATGAAACTGTCGCCAGGATTCTTGAGGAGTTCAGCGGTGAAATTGTAGCAGGCCGAAACATGGGCATGTACCGTATTGATAACTTGATATAAAAAATAATTAACGGGGTTTCAGGGGCGATGCCCCTGAAAAATCCCCGCAGGTAATCGTACACAATGGAGACCGGAATCTCCCCTGAATCCCGCCATTAACCCTAAACAATAAGACCCGCCATACAAGGATTCCGGACTTTTGTGAATATAGCAAAAAAAACAAGGCTGCCCCAAAGCAGCCTTGTTTTTTTGCCGGAGGAGGGAATCGAACCCTCACGGAGTTGCCCCCGCCGGATTTTGAGTCCGGTGCGTCTACCAGTTCCACCACTTCGGCTTATTTAAAGACAATGTCATTTAACAGGGGTTAGACATTGGTATTATCGATCGGTTTTAGTTTATTCCTGTTGGGGAATTTCATCAACCTCAATATATTTGCCTTTTGCACGGGCAACAATTTTGCCCATTTCATTCTCGATTTCAGCCCTGTTTTCAATGACTCTTTTGCTTTTCTTTACAAACCAGCCGCGGATGTAAAGGTTTTCATTGATAAATGCAGGCTGGAGATACCTGATAGTAAGCTCACTTGTAATCGCCATGATTTCAAGGTACTTATTCACTGTTATCATTGTTTCATCGAGTATTGTGGCAACAATACCTGAGTGAATGATGTTTGGCGAACCTTCAAGAAGTTCGTGAGCGGCAAATTCGCCGTAGGCTGTTTTTGTGTCATCGTCAAAGCGGAGTTTTAGCTTAAGCCCCACTTCATTTTCCTGACCGCAGCCGAAACAAATATTATCTTCATATTCTAGCATAGAGGCATTTATTTTGTATATGCGTCTTATTGTCAAGAACTTTTTGATTTAGATGTATCTATGTTTTTAAGCATCATGTCGACTTCATCCTGATCGAGCCACTCATCAATACCCATTTCGTCTGTATCAGTCATCATCATGTACATTTCAATGGCCATAATCAGATCCTCTTTGCTGAGAATGCCCATGGTAACAAGAATTTCACCAAGAAGACGGTCCTTGTTGTCTGACTGCAGTTCGAGAGCTTCTTTCAGCTGGGTATGGTTGATTATTCCGTTTTCAACGAAGAATTTCCCGATCCGGTATTCTTTTTCATGTTCATTTTTTGTGCTCATGGTTTTATCCCTGTTTATATTGGTTAAATAATAACTAATCATGGAACAATATCAAGTCAAATCAGTATAAAACTGATGTGCAAATATAAAATTTTCACTATACAGGATATCCCGCAGGGAGGTGGTCAAGCACAATCATTAGTAACAATCGCAAGAACTTTCGCGTCAGAATCTTAATGAAATGCTTAAGGGACTTGTATATGATGTCAGACAAATAATAGTTTTAATAAAAATTTTATCTGCCGATATGACAGTTAAATACAGGTAAAGGAAAGGCTCTTGTTAAGAAAAACTGCAATTATTCCGGTATTCATTATTATTATCGCTTCAATTTGGATCATCACCTCGGGCCAGGGGAAGGGGCGTTTCCAGTATGTGGGCTCAGTTGCCTGTGCCGAGTGTCATGGTGAAGATGCAATCGGAAACCAGATGAAGATATGGCTTACCTCGCCCCATGCTAAGGCTTTTGCAGCACTCGGTGGCGGAAAGGCGGCTGATATTGCTAAGAAAAATAATATCGCTGAACCGAAAACAGATACCAGGTGCCTGAAATGCCACACAACCGGGGGCGGTCAGTCAAACCTTACAGTAAATGAGGGTGTAGGCTGTGAGTCCTGTCACGGGCCGGGAAGCGAGTATTACAGGGCCAATGTCCATGTCGACTATGAAAGCAGGGATAACGGCTACAGGCGCGCTGTTAAATCCGGCATGTACCCTATACGGGGAATCAGGGCGCTCAAGCTGCGTGAAAAACTCTGCCTTTCATGCCACGTAAAGACGCGTCCGTGTTTCCCTGAAAATGCAAACGCTTATGACTATATGATTCCTATCCAGACAGTGGATTCACTCCAGAAGGGTAATGTGAATTTCAGGCACCCGCTCCGCAGGTAGGCTTTCCGCTGCCGGTGCGGGCGAGCCATTTTATACCCTCACCAAGTACAAGGGATCTCCTGATGCCTTCGAGTTCCTGCATGATTATCTCAGTGCGGTTATGCGATATGAGAGATTCCTGGCCGCAAGGGTCAGGGTGTATATCGTAATATACCTGCTGCAGCGTCATGCCGCGGTAATGTTTATTCTTTTCGTATTCCACTGAATTGTTCAGCTGCGATGTGCCGGAGATTATGCTTTTTTTCATGAGCATGTCTATGAGCATACGATAAAGTTCTTCAGGAGAGAGAATCAGTTTGGTGATTTTACCCAGCCCGTTCAGGACTTCATGGACAAAGAGTCCTTCACTCAGGTCCTTGTAGGCGATTACCGGGGACTTCTTTATTGATGATGAATGCGATTCGCGGATGAACCTGTTAAAGTCCACGTCAGTGCCCAGGTTAATAAGAGTCATAGCAGGGACGTTTGTGCTGATGTACGAGTAGAATTCATCGATTGATTCGACCTGCCTAATGCTGTACCCGAACCTGCTGACAATACCTGATATTATCCGTACATGCGACCTGTTCCCGTCAAGAATGGCGAATGTACCGCTATTCTCCGCGGCGTCTCCGCTCAGTGCTGCCAGGTATGACGCCGCGGTGTGCGCGTCAGAATTGCACAGGCAGTCGCATACACCTGCAGAGATGAGCATGCTGCGCGCCTGGTCTGTGAGTTTTTCGGCGCAACAGACAAGACGCGTTGCAGCGGCAAGTTCTTTCAGAGTTTCCATGCTGCAGTTTGTTATGCCGCTGCTGCCTGTTTCAACCTGGAACAGGGTACATGAACCGGGAGTATCGGTGCATGCCTTCAGAAGTTCAGCGGTTGAATCTGCCTTGAATTCCCTGGTCGCGTATTCCGGTGACTCAAGGCAGCATCTGATTTTTTCATTCTGTACGGCAGCAAGATTTATCCTGATCATAATTTCCTGTATGTTGATGTTTTCTGTCCGGGAGGAACCCGTTTACGGTTTACATGCTTATATGTTGATGTGTCAACAATGTAATGGGTTTAATTAGTACATATAACATCACGGCTAGGCATGAAGGCAGGCAATATAGAAACATCGCTTCTGCAGGATGTAGTGATGCCGCATAGGACACGGTCGGTCCTTTCTGCCACGTCCTGTGGCGGACCGACATGAACCTCATCCTGAGAACCAGATGTCCATGGGCGGCCTGTTTCGTGCTTGCAGGCTGCCATCGTGGCTGCACTGCCGCAGCAGTCTTTTTTTGGGAATATACATTTTATTATATTAAACCCATTCCTGTCTGAACAGATTGCATCACTTCGTTCGCAATGACCGTAACTAATTCAATCGCAAACCGCTGCAGCTGTACAGTGTTTCCGGATAATCAGGGAATTATAAAATGATTGATTTATTATAATGTAATTGTTATGTTAAACTTAGGTCATCACTGGTTTGCGGCACAAGGCGACAGTCCGGAAACATGTAAATAAAATAAAGATTAGAACGGAGGATTTAATGGCTGAGAAGGTTTTTGATTTCCAAACATTTGTTAATGAGTCAAGGGACGCGCTCCTGAAACCTGCAGCATATTTTACCACAATGCCGAAGGAGGGGGGGCTGGGTGAGCCGATAATAAAGGCACTTATCTATGCAGCAGCATTTGCTGTGATTTCTTTTATACTTGGCGTGATACTTCCCATTTCTACTTTCGGTGCCATGGGCGGAGTGGTCGGCGGCTCAATAGGTTTTTTCGGGATTATACTCTACGTCATATATGCAATCATCTGCCTTTTTATCGGCGGCGCAATAGTTCTTGTTTTGAGTGCAATCTGCGGCGGTAATACTAATTATGAAGCAAACCTCAGGGTAGCGGCATCACTGATGGTGCTTTTACCGGTGTATGCTCTTGTGGGTCTGCTCTCATGGGTAAGCCTGTGGCTTGGAGGAATTGCAGGGCTTGCGGTATTCATTTACGGTTTCTGGATGCTCTACCAGGCTCTTATCAAGGCCCTTGGCGGTAAAGAGGGCCCGGCAAAGGTGCTCACAATAATTCTTGCTGTTATTCCCACGCTGGTAATCCTGAGCGGACTTGTATGCGCCAAAGTTATCTACAACAAAGCTGATGAGCTGAAACTTAATACACCATCCGCGATTGAAGAACAGATAATGAAAAACATACCTGAGTCTGAACGGGAAGAGGCTAAAGAGGCCATTGACCAGATGAAACAGATCAATCTTGATGATGTGATGAAGGAAGCTGAGAAGAATATGCCAAAAGATGGTGTCGAGGATAAATAATTCTGCATAGTATATGCTGTCCGCCTTAACCGGCGGACAGTTCTGCTCCATTCTGTTCTATCATGCCGTTTTCAATCAGGTAGCATACCATATACTCTTCTATTGTTTTTTTTGGCCCGCTGATTCCGCTCCTGCTCCGGTACTGCGCGTTGTCGTTCCTCCTTGCAAAGAAATGGTACATCTCGCGCGGGTCGTCAGGGTCGCGAAGAGGGTACGACCGTTTTTCTCCGAGTATTGTCCGTATATCATGGCGCGTGATCGATGTCATGGTAGTGCTTTGCATGTATTCCTGCACCTTCATTATCTCCCTGTACGATAGACCCATGAGGTATTCCCTTAAAGCTTCAAGTACATCATCACTAAATTCAGACCAGGCAAGGAAGTCGATCATCATGGGATTTGATGATGTGCAGAATTTGGTAATTTCCGAAATTCCTGTCATTGTTCCGTATGACGGTTTAAAAACAAGGCGCGACCTCCACAGGTCAATGAGCATCGGGGAAAGTTCCTCAACACCTTTATACCTCCTGATCTCCCATATATGTGCAAGGTGATTCGCTGCGTCGCGTCTTGTTTCACTGCTGATCGACCTGTCGGATATTATTGAGATAAAAACATCTTCGGTCATTATGGAAAAAATATAGTTATATACTACACGCCGGATATCGGTATCGGTACAGAAAATGTGTTCAAGGTCACTGCAGATGTATGAGAGGTAGAGGAAAAAGTTCATCTTGGCAATTGCAAACTGACGCCCAAGCAGGGCCTTGCTTGGAGTGTTGAGGAGCAGGTCAAGTCCCTTGTGTTCGCAGATGTTATCGACCAGCGTTTCAATGCTCCTGGAGTGTTTGCCCGGGTACTGCTGGTCAAGAAGTGACGGGTAAAGGCTTATTGCCTCAGCTATTTTAACTATGGCGGATATTGTATTAGTCATCTGCCTATAATCATCCCCCCGGGATGGATCCTTTAGTAGGGAAGTTATAAGTTCGATTATTTTTTCTTCTTCAGGATTAAAGATATCTATTGAATTCATAGTAACCAGACAGGTGATTTTATACATATAGTATAATGAATTCCATGTATTTACAGAAATTAATTTTCGCGATTTCTGCCGATAGTTTATTATAGATTGATTACTAAACTTAGTCCTGCACGTGCAGGGAAGCTGTTGCCCGGGATTTTTTAGGGGCATCGCCCATGAACCGCGGGTAAAAATAGTTTTATAAAAGGTCATATAATAAGAATTTATGTTCTGGAGCTGGAAATGCGTTTATGGATTAAACTTATATTATTTCTGCCGTTTATCTGCATCTGGGCATGTGCTTCTGCAGAGAGCAGGGACCAGACCGGTGACGGATCACTTTATGCATCAGCGGATAAATTATCGTACCAGGACAGGATATCGGGCAGGACTAATACAGTCCTGAAAACGCCTGAAGGCTATACCACCGGGAAACCGGAGGTAATACAATTCGTTGATGATTACTTTGACTGTGCACTTTATGCAAAAAATTTTGCGCAGGGCAACGCTGTGTACGGCGAGTTTGTTCTGAAGGGAAGGGGACTGGCTGCTGAAAACGCAGGGTTTACCCTGAAGGGAGAGAAGGTCCCGCTCACTGCAACAACCTGGGGATACAGGTGTATTGCGGCGATTCACCCTGAACAGAAACCGGGCAGGATGGATGGTGTTTTTACATATACTGCTGACGGAAAAACAAAATCAATCCGCGTGACTGTCAGTGTGAAGGATGTGGAGTACACTATATCTAAAAAAAAGCTGGACCTGGGCAGGTTTTCCGATGAGAGCTACTACAAGGACCCGGAAAAGAAAAAATTTATCCTGGAGTGCGAACATATCAGGGAGCAGGCGTTCAAATCAGACACCGGAGACAGCATAACAAACAGCATTTCCCATCCGAGGGATTTTCACAGGATAACAGGCGCATACTGGAACAAGAGGATCTATCTTTCCTACAAGAAAAAAAAGAGGAATAAGCCGGTTAAGAGCAAGTCGCGGATCAGTTTTCACCGGGGTGTTGACCTGAAGGGTGATTTCGGTGCCCCGGTTTATGCCATGGCCGACGGTGTGGTTGTTCTGTCGCACCTGATGTTTTTTGAGGGGAACATGGTTGTTGTTGATCATGGGAATAAAGTATTTTCCTACTATATGCATATGGAGAGCCGCGGTGTTAAGGAGGGCGACAGGGTTAAGGCCGGGCAGCAGATCGGCAAGGTGGGGTCAACTGGAACTTCTACCGGGCCGCACCTTCATGTTGCTTTAAGTATAAGGGGGGTCCATGTTGATCCCTTGAGTTTCCTGTGGCTGCCGGTAACCAGGTAAAAGTTTTTTGTAACATATGATTTAATTCATTTCTAATAATTTCTGTTGAATGATTCTTATACATGTTTTATCACTGCACAGCCCCCGCACGCTTCGGCAGGCTCAGTGCATCGCCCCCGGAGGGGACAAAGAGTAAAAGTATATAAACCACTCCCGGGGTGGACGTATATTTTTCAGGAGAATGAACATGTTGATTCGGCCGGGGGCTACCAAAATTCAGAGGTTTAATAATGGATTATGCTGAAATAGAAAAACTGTCCGGCCGCGTGCGGGAACAGAACCTGTTCGTAGATGAGATAAAAAAAGAGATCTCATCTGCAATAATAGGCCAGGATAAACTTGTGGAGAGGATGATTATTGCCTTTATCACAGGCGGGCATATACTCCTCGAGGGACTGCCCGGTCTTGCAAAAACACTGGCCGTGAAGTCCTTCGCAAAATGCGTGAACGCAGACTTCATGAGAATTCAGTTTACCCCGGACCTGCTCCCAGCAGACCTGACCGGTACGCAGATATACAATCCGAAAGACCTGGACTTTTTTACGCGCAAGGGGCCTGTGTTTACAAATTTCCTGCTCGCTGACGAGATCAACCGTGCCCCCGCAAAGGTGCAGTCTGCCCTGCTCCAGGCAATGGAGGAGAAGCATGTGACAATCGGAGGCACAACTTTTGCGCTGCCTGACCCGTTCATGGTCCTTGCCACGGAGAACCCCATTGAGCAGGAGGGTACATACCCGTTGCCCGAGGCGCAGCTTGACCGCTTCTTTATGAAGGTGCTCATCGATTACCCCACTGCAGAAGAAGAAAAGGAAATTTTAAGAAGGTTCAGCTCAATAAGCAGCGAAGCGATAAAACAGGTGATCTCGCCTGCACATGTCCGTGAAAGGGCCGGGCTTGTGGAGAGCATATACATAAATGAAAAACTTCTGGGATACATAGTATCCGTTGTATCGGAAACAAGGAAACCTTCGCGTAAGGAGCTGAAGAAGTACATTGACTACGGCGCAAGCCCGCGCGCTTCGATTGCGCTGATGAAGGCTTCGCGCTGCATCGCGTTCATACGCGGCAGGGGCTTTGTTACGCCCGATGACATCAAGGAAATAGGCGCCGACGTGCTGCGCCACAGAATTATACTTTCGTACGAGGCCGAGGCTGACGGAAAGTCTGCTGACGATATAGTTAAACTTGTATTCGATTCGGTCGAGGTGCCCTGATTGGACGCGCGTGAAATTGCCCTGCTGAAAAAGATAAGGATCGAGACCGGCCGCAAGATAGACACCCTTTACGCCGGAGAGTACAGGTCCGCGTTCAGGGGGCAGGGGCTTTCGTTCGAATCTGTGCGCGAGTACATGGCGGGCGACGACGTGCGTAGCATAGACTGGAACGTTTCTGCAAGGATGAGAAACCTCTTCGTTAAGGAGTATTCGCAGGAGAGGGAGCTTTCGGTTGTGCTCATGGTTGATCTTTCGGGCTCGACCGATTTTGGAAGCGGAGTGTCAAAGCGTTCAGCCATACTTGAGTTTACCGCGATGATGCTCTACCTGACGCAGATGAACAATGACAGGGTTTCGCTGATACTCTTCACAGACAGGGTTGAAAAATTTCTGCGGCCGCGAAAGGGAAGAAAGTTTGTGCTGCGTGTGCTTGACGAGGTGATTAAACTAAAGTCCCGGGGCAGGGGTACGAACATAAGGAATGCCGCTGATTTTGCCGCGAAGGTGCTGAAGAAGAGAAGCATCATATTTCTTGTTTCGGATTTCATGGATTCCGGCAGCGATTACATTTCGCGGCTGAACCACATGTCCGGCAGGCATGACATTATATGTGTCCATGTGACTGACCCGTTCGAGAAACGCTTCCCGTTCACCGGTCTCGTGGAGTGCCGTGACCTTGAAACTGGAAAGGTTTTCCTGTCTGAAGCGGTTCCGCGTGATGGCGCGGTGCAGGGGACCGGGAGTTTTGATACAATAAGGCTAAGTACGGATAAACCGGTTGAGGTGCCTTTACTCAGGTTCTTTGAAGAGAGGAAGATGAAGGTCAGGTACAGGTAGGGGATTTGCCACAGAGGGGAAGCACCATGTCATACCCGCGAAGGCGGGTATCTATGTGATAAGCATGGTTCGGGCTGATGCTTGAACTTAACAGGTTTCACGCAGAGACGCAGAGGGCGCGGATAAAGGATTATTGAATAACGAAAAATGAATAATGAAAAAATTTTGTCATTCCCGCGGATGCGGGAATCTATTGGATGAAAAAAGAATATTCTCGCAAAGGCGCGGAGGCGCAAAGGGACGCAAAGAGAGAATTGACAAGATATTAATTTACAGGGATATACATGATAGGCAGGATGATGAAAAATACTATTTAATCCTGAACATCCAGTATATCCCTGTAAAACACGCTGGATGATGTGTTTTTTTATAATATATTAAGAGCTGCCGGATAATGAATAATGATTGTGAAAATATTTTAAAATCCGCAATTTCCGCGCCTCTGCGTGAGATAAATTGTTAATGAAACTCTAAGTAAACGAGAAACAAAAAGTTCAAATGAATCGAATCGTATTTATTCTTCTACTATCCTTAACCATGTTATGCGGCCTTAACGCCGCAGTGACAGTCGAGTCCGTGGAATCCGCTGTTACACCTGAAAAGGGCCGTGTGTGTGATCCATTCACATACACCGTCACTGTTCAAGGCACCGGCCTTGACAAAATACGGGCGGTTTTACCTGAATCAAAAAGCTACTTCCCTGAACCTGTTGATAAAAAAAGGAAGACCACGGATAAAGACAAAGATGAAGAGAATATTCCGCCGCTATATGCTGTAAAGAGCGCGGAAATTATACGCGGCCGTGACGCTGATTCCGAAACTCTTACAGCAAAGATAACTATTATATACATGAAGCCGGGAACATACACGCTGCCTGAAATAAAGATTACAGGTGACGACGGCATTCCAATTGGCTATAAGCTGCAGACTGTTACAATCATAGAGACAAATCCCGGGGGCGCATTCGAGGAGATCGAAGGTCCCATTGAACCTGCATCGGACTATAAGCGTGTTGCACTTATAGCTGCTGCTGTAATCGCTGCGATAGCACTTGCCGCAGCTGCGGGCTATTACATATACAGGTACATCAGGAAGAGAAGTGAATCATCAATCCCCGGAATACAGGTTTCGCCATACGAACAGTTTGTCATTGACCTTGACAAGCTGAAGCCCGAAGAGCTTATCGCATCGGGTGAAGTGCGTCAGTACGCGTTCGGCATGTCCATTACCTTCAGGAGGTTTATCTCGGGGCGTTTTGATTTTGATGCTGCAGAGATGACAACAGACGAAATACGGGGCAACCTCAAGAGGTTCATGCCTGCCGGGCTCTACAATGTTCACGGTGATGAGATCATGCGCTGCATGGACCTTTGGGACATCTCCAAGTTTGCAGAATTCACCCCGCCCGGTGAAATGCTCACGGAGAACCTGCGGTCGGTGAAGAGAGGTGCGGAAAAGGTATCTGTTCCGGAGGCCGTCGATGTCGCACCTGGCATTTAAGTATCCGCTCTTCC
Organism: Spirochaetota bacterium; assembly: GCA_035403465.1. GTDB lineage: Bacteria > Spirochaetota > UBA4802 > UBA4802 > UBA5550 > JAAYBQ01. The sequence continues at coordinate 33,673 of DAONFG010000031.1, forward strand.
TGCTGCTCCTTGTGCCCTATGCAGCGGCAATGTTCTACTATTATAAAAAGTCAGTATCGGGCGAAATGCCGTTTGCTGTTTCATCCGAAAAGGTTGCGGGTGTGCGCAGCAGTATCAGGACAGCAACGCACCCCTGGCTCTGGACGCTCAGGGCCCTGTCGATCCTGCTGCTTGTAATCGCGCTTGCAGGCCCGGGACGAGGCATTACCTACACCAATGTGGAGACCCGGGGGATCGACATCATGGTTGCCCTTGACCTTTCGGGTTCAATGAGGGCCGAGGATTTCCAGCCGGACAACAGGCTGGGAGTGGCAAAGAAGGTGGTGCGCGGATTCATCGAAAGGAGGCCGGGCGACAGGATCGGGCTTGTCGTTTTCGCAGGTAACGCATACTTCCAGTGCCCGCTCACGATTGAGCATGACATTATAGCTGAGATTGTTGATGACCTTGACTTCAGGAGCGTGGAGGATAACGGCACAGCGATCGGTGATGCTGTTGCGCTTGCAGCCTCGCGCATGGCCGGCAGCAAGGCACAGAGCAGGATCATTCTACTTATAACAGACGGTATGAACAACAGCGGCGAGATCGATCCGGAAACAGCGGCTAAAGCCTGCGCGGCGGCGGGCATCAGGGTTTACACGGTTGGCATAGGTCAGGATGGGCTGGTCCCTTTCCCCGGGCCGCAGAGGTTTATTACAGATGAGTTCAACGGTGAGGCGCTTGAAAAGGTCGCGGCTATTACCGGAGGGAAGTACTACAGGGCAAAGGCTGCGGGTGTTTTGTGGCAGAATATAAGCGACATAGACGCGTTGGAGAAGAGCGACGCAGTGGTGAACTCGTACTACGAGTTTGAAAGCAGGGCCGGTGTCCCCCTTGCGCTTGGAGTGATATTGTTTTTTCTTGAAATACTTCTGCGTTCAGCAGTGTACAGGAAGCTGCCGTGATCTCGTTCAGCAATGAAAAATATGCGATTTATATTATACTGGCAGGTTTGATCCCGCTTGTCTTCTTTCTCGTCTACGCGTACTTGCGGCGCAGGATTATCCGCGCGGTTACCGGTTCCCACCATAAAAATGTCCTGTTTATTAACGGGAGCTATACCAGGCTGTTCATTAAAGATATTCTTACAGTGCTTGCACTGGTTTCACTTACAGCTGCAGCCCTTGGACCTGGCTGGGGCGAGGAGACAACTGAAAAGAGGAACGAGGGGACTGACCTGGTGATAGCCCTGGACGTGAGCAGGAGCATGCTGGCTGCTGACACCGATACGAGCAGGCTTGACCGTGCAAAACGCGCGATCAGGCTTATAGCTGAATCCCTTAACGGCGACAGGATCGGGCTTGTTGTATTCTCAGGCGAGGCATTTCTCATGTGTCCGCTTACCACTGATACTGGCGGACTGATGATGTTCCTTGACAATGCGGGTCCCGAATCTGTCACGCTCGAGGGGACAGACATGGGCAGCATGTTCGGCGAGGTGCTGCGGGTGTTCCAGAAGAAGAGGCTCACTTCCAGGATGCTTGTTGTAGTCACCGATGGAGAGGACAACGAGGGAGGGGCAGCTGCAGGAGCGGAGAAACTTAAGGATGCGGGAATTGCAGTGTACACCCTTGGAGTGGGGCGCGGATCGGGTGAACTTATCCCCCGTGGTGAAGGCGCTACAGATTACTACAGGGACAGGAGCGGTGAACTTGTGAGGACGAGGAGCGATTCGGACCTGTTGAGAAAACTTTCTGAAGATACAGGCGGGAGATATATTGATATTACATCTTCATTTTCCGGTCTTGACAGCATCATCAATGCAGCAGGTGAACAGGATAAAAAGAGCACGGGTTCAAGGAAAATAAAACAGCACAAGGACAGGTCATGGATCTTTATACTTGCCGCTGTTATATTCATGTGTGCCGAAATGGTTATCTTTAATAAAGGGAGGCATTATGCGCGGATTGATTAGAATCATTCCTGCAGCTGCGCTTCTCCTGGCTGCATGGATGTCGCCTTTCAACGACGAGGTGAACGCGGGTAACAGGGAGTATAAGAATAAAAACTGGTCCGCCGCAATGGAACACTACAAAAAGGCCGGGGAACATGCCGGTGACGATAAAGAGTGCGCCCTTGCTGACTTCAACATGGGGGACGCCGAGTACGCGCAGGGAAACTACGAACGCGCTGTGGAATACTACAACAGGTCCCTGAAGCAGGGTGACCCTGAAATTGCAAAGAGGTCTCTCTTCAACATGGGGAACGCGTACCTGAAAAACGGGAAGAAACGGGAAGCGGCCGAATCATACGCGAAGGCACTTGATATAGATCCGGAATACGAAAAGGCCAGGAAAAACCTCGAGTACCTGCAAAAGCAGAATGACAGTGACAAAAATAATAAAGATAAAAATAAAAACAGCGGGAATGATAAAAATAACAAGGATGCAGGCGGCGGTGAAAAATCCGGTAAAGGCGGGATGACCCCTGAACAGGCTGCGCGTATATTTGAATCAATGAAGGACAGGCCCGTGCGGAAAAAGAAGGGTGACCGCAACGGGAGGAGGGCGCTTGAAAAATACTGGTAGAATCATTGTATTATTATTCGTGCTGTTATTAGCATCAGCGGCGCAGGCCGCTGACATAACAATTTCCGCTGGCAGTAATGTAATCAGCCCCGGTGAGAGTACCGAACTGGTTATTAAAGTGCAAAGCGGATCAGTCGAAATTAACCAGACAGTAGTTCCGCGGGTTGACGGGCTTAATATAAGCTATGGCGGTTCAGGGAGCTCGTACCAGTATATCAACGGGAAAAGTTCTTCAACAACTACAATCACATTTCATGTGTACGGCGTAAAGGAAGGGAGCTACACGATCCCTTCCTTTACTGTCACTGCCGGAGGAGAAAAACTTTATACTCAGCCGGTCAGTATCACTGTAAAAAAAGGGGCGCAGGGCAGCGGTGGTGACAGCAGCATAAATGTGTTCTGTGATGTTGAGCTGAGCAGCGATTCGTGCTATTCAGGTCAGACAGTAATGCTGCGTTACTTTATATATCATCCGGCAGGTGCCGATCTCAGGGTCAACAGGGTGTTAAAGCAGCCTCTTTCCGACGGGTTCATTGTCAAGGAGATAAACGAGACTATTGCTTCGACAGATTCTGTAAAGAAGGGACTCAACCTGGTAAAGGAACATGTGGTGACATACTGCCTGATTCCTGAACTCACCGGGAGCAGGGAAACAGGCGGGGGCAGTATGCTTGTTACAGCGGAACAGGAACGCGGTTTCTTTTCACGGCCTGTGCAGGGTGAACTTCTGTTCCCTGAAAAAAAACTGATGGTGATACCTTTACCCGCAAAGGGCAAACCTTCGGGATTCTCCGGTGACGTAGGTGAATTTAAACTTGAAGCAGCAGTTAAAAGCGGAAAGTACATGGTGAACCAGGAGATTCAGATCCCGGTAACTGTTACAGGAAGGGGGAACTTTTTCCTGATGTCAAAACCGGCGTTTGAAAACGCCGATGGCATCCGCGTACTTGTCGAGGAGAGTAACCCCGAACTTGTACTGGATGGGAATGAGGTAACAGGAACAAAAAAATTTCTTGTTACCATAATTCCCCAGGCTGAAGGGAGCTTTAAACCGGGAGTGCTCACGTTAAAGTATTTTAATCCAGTGACGCATGCGTATGTATCTGCGTCCTCTGAAGCGCTCAGCCTTGAAGTAAGCGGTATCGCTGTTCCTGCCGCGGAAAAAAATAATAAACATGATGATCCGGGAACAGGACTGCCTGTGTTCGCGTACATCGGCGCAGGCGCCTTGATCGCTGCAGCGCTTTTCGGGCTTGCGTACATAATCATACGGGAGAGGCGAAAGTACGCGGGACTGAGGTCTGGAGAGAATAAAAAAAATGAAACTGTAAAAGAGATAAAAGCTGATCCGGTTAAACTTCTCAGGGATGAACTTGAAGATGCGCATGGTTCCGGTGAAAGTGATAAACTGGTGAAACTCTGTTACAGGGGATTGGATATGTTAAATGAAACTTCGGCCGGAAAAAATTCTCCGGAACTTGCTGCTGTCAAAGCTAAGCTTGATGCTGCGCGGTATGCCAATGCATCTTTAAGTGCGGGTGAACTGGAAGAGGTTTATGGCGTGGTGGACGGTTTGATGAAAAACATTAAGTAATTTGTTTAGATATGCTTAAAAGTCCACGATGCGGAATCATCTTTAAACATAAATCATAATCTTAAGCATCAGATTATTTTACGATTTGAGCATCCGCTTAAAAAAACTTAGCCCGCCTTCAATATAATTCATAATGTTATCATACTCGGTTTTGTCTGTTGCAGAATTTTTATGGAAACAGTTAAGTCTTTTATTTCACCGTGAAGTTTAAGCTGCTCCTCTTTATTTTTATCGATTAAAGATAACAGGTGTTTTCCTGCATATTTTTCCAGGGCTGATTTATAAATGTTATTATTGTTGTTAAACATTTACCTATCCTTAAGTATATTTATTAAGTATACTTATACTTATGGTTTTTCAAATTCACTTCTTTTCGGATGATGAGTATAAAATCAGCAGGAGATTTTTAATCAGCCGTTGGAATCCAGATGTCCATATCTATGTGCGCTGATGCCGATTTTTTAAATTTTTTTTATATTTTACTTACAAATGCATAGTCTAGTATACTGATATTGTCAATAATTAACATCATTCTACAATCATTTCGATAAGCAATCCAGTTCTTACTTTGATCTCTTATTAAAACAAATAATTCATACTCATAAGTACCAAAATGCCCTATAACAAATGATTTGATCTCTGTTTGTTCTAAAAAAGTATCAGAGTCATCAGTACCCGGTATATATTTTTTCCCGTCGGGCCTAATGCCAAACTCGATTTTATTCCCGTCATTTATATTCATGCAATAATAAGCACGCGTTTCTTTTGGGCCTAACAGAGCTTCCATGGAAATTTTTGATACCCATTTTTTTAAAATTTTGTCTTCCGCAGTAATATTATGGAATCGTTCAAACATATTTAAAACTCTCTGTGTTTAGTTGAATTTTATCTGTTGTTTATCATTCAATATATGCCCGACATGCGATCTTAAATTCTTCCTGCGAATACCTGTACTCTTTTTTCTTATGTGAAAATGATTTGTCAAATTCTTCTGCATCATTTTCATTTAAATTAAATACTTCACTGGGGTAATACTTCCATGTATGTCCCTCAAGGCATCCTTTCTCCAGTTCAAGAACCAGCAGGCTGTACGGGTACCTCCCTTCGGCATCACTGATGTTGAAGTCTTTGGAACTCTTAAACCCGTGTTTACAATAGTTGTATGGATGGCCCTGGATTACTATTGCTTTATAACAATCAGCAGTTGCTTTTTTTATTGAGTGTTGAATTAAAGCAAATCCGATCCCTTTTTTCTGATATTCCGGTAATACACTTACCGGCCCGAAAGTTATTACAATAATTTTTTCGCCTGATTCGTTAACAAGGTGCGATTTTGTATACATAATGCTTCCGGTAATCCTGTTTTCCAGGATCGCGACAAGATCAAGAGATGCAATAAAATCTTTATGATTTCTCATCACATGGGCTAAAAAATGTTCATTACATCCGGGTACATATAAATTCCAGAATGCCTCCCTGGTTAACTCTTCTATCTGTCTATAATCATTTTCTGTTTCATTTCTTATAGAAATATTCATTCTCTGACATCCCCTGTGTCCAGTTTATTGAAGTAGTATTTATTCAACATCAATTAACACTTGGTGTGATGAATTATGATGTTTTACTTTCAGCACTAAGTATAATCATAGACTTTTATTGGAAGTGTTGCTGATGTCACAAGTATTCACCTGAACATTTCGCATAAGCTTTGTTATATGCATACGGCGCGCTTTACAGCAACCGGGCGCAGCAATACACGGACGTATAGCAGCGTTTTTGAGGAACCAATTTCTCCCCGGAACAACAAAAACAATCTTATGAATTTCACATCAACTGAAAAAGTCAATATAAATCTTGACATAGCAGGAAGTACAGAGTAATAATTGGCAATCCACAATAAAAATGATTCATTCATTAGTAGCGGGTGGCCGCAAGGCAGTGTGAGGTCTTTCAGGCCGCAATCAGTTTTTTAACAGTAAATTCTTGACATAAAGTAATAAAACATCTGTTAAACAAATCTGTTTAACAGCATAAGGAGAATTACATGAAACGGAAACTTATTCCTGCTGCGGTATGTATGATTATTGCTGCATCAGCGGCAGTATTGATGTCGGAGGATGAAAATTACATAGGCAAGACAGGTGAAATAAATTCCGGGAAGAAAGAGATAATAGTAAATGTAAAGAGCGGCACTGTGCTAAAAATGGGTGACCTTCTTCAGGTAGAGACAGAGGCTGGAAAGATAACCCTTGAAGTAACATTCCCGATGCAGACAGTTGCAAAATGTAAAATTAAAGGCAGGGGGAAATATTCAGATTTACGCACAGGTATGGGGGTTTACATGTACAGTAAGGATGAGGCTGTAGATGAAACAGCGGTGAAGCCTGGTAGTGCCTACAAAATAGGAGACCGAGGCCCTGCAGGCGGGTGGATTTTCTACGATAAAGGCAACACAAGCGACGGCTGGAGATATCTGGAGGCTGCGTCTGAGGATCAGAGTGCTGGATCTAAATGGGGCTGTAAGGGACAATCAACAGGCGCAAGGGGTACCGCTATTGGAACGGGAAAAGCAAACACTGCGGCAATAATCAAAAGTTGTGGAGAAGAAAGAATAGCGGCAAAAGTTGCGGCTGACTATCGGGGCGGCGGTAAAAGCGATTGGTTTTTGCCATCTAAAGACGAGCTTAATATGATGTATGAAAATTTACATAAAACCGGTGTTGGCGGTTTCGCTGACTACTATTGGAGTTCGTCGGAGGACGATGATCTCGGTGCGCAGGGCCAGCTTTTCAGCAATGGCTACCAGTACACCAACTATTATTACAACGCAGATAGGGTTCGGGCTGTCCGGGCTTTTTAACAATTTAACTATTTTTTCTTTCCTGCACCAGTGGGTTCAAAAATTTTTTTAATGGTATTTTATGACGCTTTACTATGATCTGCCGGTATTCAAAGATGTCTATAAGCTGATTCTAAAAATATTTGAATACACACTGGGGTTCCCCAGGAAGTATAAATACACCCAGGGGCAGGATATGAATTAATTTTCACACCACAAAAAAGGCGGACGCCCGCTTCTTCAGAGATAATAAAAAAGCCAAGCGCGCCGCTTTCATATAACTTCTTATTATATGCCATATTCCGGGAAAAATTTATTCAAGTAATTAATCTAAAGATTATGTTGGCCAGAATCAGTGCCAGTCCCGCGACATCCACTATAACAAGTGCTATTAAACATGCCTTATGAATAAAAGAAAACTGCGGGAAATTACCGGAAAAGAGATCGAAGTAGAGGTTGATAACATTTTTTCTATTGGAAAACGGACGGATGTCTGAATTTTCCGGCTTCATATCACTGAGCCTCTCAATGATCAACTAATCGTTGCCCTTGGCCTTTTCCCACAGCTCGTCCAGTTCAGCAAGACTCATATCATGCATGACCTTTCCTGCAGCCGTACATTCCCGTTCGATGAACTTAAAGCGCTTCATGAACTTGTCAGTAGTGGAACGCAGCGCGTCCTCGGGATCGATCCCTTTAAAGCGCAGTACGTTCACCATGCTGAACAAAATGTCCCCGGCCTCTTCGGCAATTCGTTCCTGCGATTCATGCTTCACCGCTTCCTTGAATTCATGGACCTCTTCGTCCAGCTTGATCACTGCGTCATCAATCTTCTCCCAGTCGAATCCCACATGGGAAACCTTCTCCTGTATGCGGTATGCACGGGTCAGGGCAGGAAGGTGGCGTGGCACACCGTCGAGTATGGATTCGCGTTGTGTCTTCTCGCTCTTTTTGATGTTCTCCCAGCGTATCTTTACGCCTTTAGAATCGGTGATCTCCTCGTTGCCGAATACGTGAGGGTGTCTGCGTATAAGCTTATCACTGATCCCGTTAGCTACATCATCAACGTTGAATGCACCTGTCTCCTCTGCTATGCGCGAATGGGCGTAGACCTGGTAGAGCAGGTCGCCAAGCTCCTCGCGCAGGTTCTCCATGTCGCCGCTGTCAATGGCGTCGTAGACCTCGTATGCCTCTTCTATAAGGTACGGTTTAAGAGAAGAGAAGGTCTGTTCCCTGTCCCAGGGGCAGCCGCCTTCACTCCGCAGTATATCGGCAATCTCTTTCAGCCTGTACAGCGGTTCTTTGTTCTGCATTACTTTCCCTATAGCCTGTAGTATTTTTTCTGTTCAGCAACAGTTGACACGGTCCTCTTGCCGTAATTGTGGCCGGGCCATATCTTTGTATCGTCGGGGAGTGTGAGGATTTTGTTTTTCAGCGAGTTTACAAGGTCAGCCTCTGAACTGTCCGGGAGGTCGGTGCGTCCCACACCTTCAGTGAAGAGCGTATCTCCTGTAAAGAGGTTGCCGTTCGAGTAAAGGCATATGCATCCCCGTGTATGTCCCGGCGTGTTTATCACCCAGAGTTTGCTGTTGCCGAAAGTTATCGAGTCGCCATCTTTAAGGAGCTGCATTTTTTTAAGGCCGGGTTCTGCTGTATCGGAAAACCTGCCGGTCTCGTTATCCTTGAACTCCCTGATATACCCGCGGTCGTTTTCGTGGATCAGGAGCGGGGCGCCGGTCTTTCCCATGACGTGGGTGTTGCCCGATGTATGGTCATAGTGCCCGTGTGTATTGATTATATACTTTACTGTGGCGTTGTGTTTCTCCACCCGGCTGAATATTGCGTTAAAGTCTCCGGCGGGATCAACCAGTACTGCCTCTTTTGTTGTTTCATCGACCAGCAGGTAGCAGAATACGGCCATTCCTGTTACTAGTATCTGTTCAACGATCATCGGTTACCTCACTGCGGGCTTACTATAATATTAAGTTCAGGGTTGGCTGCGCCGTACTGTCCCTTAAGTGCCGGGAACTCCCCTGTTTCATGAAATTTATACCTGGTGAATGGATTGTCATTGTCCTTTAGTGCCGCGTTTTTGTAGAAGGTCATCTGCTTCATGTGGTGCGGGCCCATCGGGAATACTGCCACGCCGTTTCTTTTAAGCAGGTTGAGCACCGCATACGGGCTGTGGGTACATCCGCCGTAAATGATCGCGGCGTCAAACGATCCGGCCGTATCATCAAGTTCGGCGCAGTCGCCTGCAAGAAATTTTATGTTAAAGTAGCCGTTATCGATCAGCCTGTTCTTTGCAGCTTTTGCAAGCTTTTCATGGAATTCGACAGTAACGATTTTATTAACCAGTGACGAAAGTACGGCTGTAGAGTAGCCCGAACCTGTCCCGACTTCAAGAAGGTTCCACTTCTTGTGAGGTGCCAGAATGGTTATCATCCGCGCGAGGACCAGGGTGTCATCGCTGAATTCGCCGTTGCCTATGGGGACAGGGGCAGTGTCCTCTATCCTATCCTTAAAAAAAGGATCAAAAAAGAGTGACCTGTCCACGTGTGTAAAGGCATGCAGCACATCCCTGCTGATACCTGATTCTTCAATTTTTTTTAAGAATACGGATGGTTTGGCTTTGCTCATTTGTTGTTCCTGGAAAAGTATTTATGCCTTAATCAAGCCCCCTGTCCCCCAGACCGTGTGAGTAATGCAATTAGTTCAGTATTTACACGGT
>DAONFG010000032.1:0-42737 GCA_035403465.1 Spirochaetota bacterium
AATGTTTCGTTCAACACAAACTCAAGGTGTTGTTAGTTTATCATAACAACCTATAACGAAGATATTATAAAAACCGGCATATGACATATAACAATAAAGATAATCCACCTAAAAGACCCGGGGAATACCTCAAGTCACCGGAAAGCTACGAAAAGATATTCGGGCCCTCGTATGAAAAATGGAAAGCGGAAAACCCGTATAATGAAACAAACCTGTATGAACCGAATAATGCATTTTATACATCTGAAACGGCGTGGAAGATAATTCACGGTGAAATGCCTGAAGATGAAGCTGCACGTTACGTCCGGGATTTATACAGATCCAATGCCTTCTGGCTGAACAATGATGCAGGCCATGATATACGCCTTGAAAAAAAATTAAGGGGAACAGATGAACTGAAGCATTTAGCCGTAAACTGCCCGGACTTCACCGGGCTGCTGCCCCTTGATTATATTTATGCGACAATTGAAGAGAATTGCGAATACGGTTTCACTAAGAACGGTAAACTGATTTATACATCATGGGTCCACAATAGACCCGAATCTGAGGATGAACTTGTCATTGAATGCCATTTTCCAATTGATCCCCGCCATGCAGCTGTTACTGCCACAGTCAATTACGGAGATATTGAGAATACTGTTGACTTGAGTGATGATGAAATGCAGAAAATTAAACATTTTCTCCAGGAGCAGTTTTTCATCATAGAGGAGAGGGTCAGGCGCACCGGGGAAAATATCTTGAACACGGAAAACGATGAGAATGAAAAAGAGCGCAGAATTTATATTCTGCGTGAGGGTCATCCGCTGAGAAAACTGATCCTTTCAATCATTGATAAATATTCAGGTTATAATGCAAGTTTCGCATGGCGGTATTTTCCTTACCTTGAAGATAAACTTGGCGGTTTAAACGCAGATGAACTTCCCAGGGCTGAATCGATGTCTGACTACTACTTTGGTGAAAAGCTTAATGCAAAAGCAGACATTGAAGAGCTGCTTGCCGACATTACAATGCTTTATGGTGAGGAGCAGACGATTAAGCTGCTTAAAGTATTTTACCTTGAGTCTTCCTGCACATACGACCTTGTAAAATTATGGAAAGAGAACCAGTTGCATCATTACCGCAAGCAGGAAAGGACTATTCGCCTGGAGTGGATATACATGATATTAAAGAGGTACGGTTTTGATGAATCTGCAGTCAGTCTACATTTTTATAAAGATACCTTCCCCAATGATGAGTTTGAGAGTTACAGATTACGATGACCGTGTTGGATTCAAACCAGTAAGTTCCGGCCTTTTACTGACCTGTTTTACAATAAAATAAATAAGTCCCTAGATGCGGTTGTTTAATTCCGGTTAATAACAACCCATGTTTCACTGAAGGAGATGTCGCAAGCGGGTGCGTGAACAGGGAAGTTTATATTCAGGTGCAGGGGAGGTGAGCACTGGTTCGCGATGAAAGGTAAACTGTAAGTACGGGATATAATAAGACACACACTCATCTCCCTTTTCCTCCACATCACCAAAAAGTATTTGATCAATTGATACAGGACGCAAAAAATGCTTATATTAGTACTTCAGGAGATTTATAATGGAAAAGAAAGAAGAGAAAAAATCAAAAAATAAAAAGCTGGAGGAACAGCTCTTTTACAAGAAAGAGAGCAGCTGGTGCGACTACAGCGAAAAGGAAACACATGAGGTCATGGCTTTTGCCGAGGACTACAAGAAATTCATAGGCGCCTCGAAGACTGAACGCCTCTGCTCGTCCAATATTATTGCAATTCTTGAAAAGGCCGGTTTCAAGAACATGGAGAAGATGAAATCCCTGAAAACCGGAGACAGGGGATACAGGGTAATTAAAAACAAGACTGTAACTGCCTTTATTGCCGGTGAAAAGACTGAAAGCTTCAGGATAATAGGTTCGCACATAGACTCGCCGCGCCTTGACCTTAAACCCAATCCGCTTTATCAGAATTCGGATATTGCCCTGCTTCAGTCCCATTACTACGGCGGAATAAAAAAATATCACTGGGTAAACACTCCTCTTGAACTACACGGCATTGCTTTCTCAAAAACAGGTGGTGAGGTTGAAATCCATATTGGAACTGAACACGATGATCCCAAATTCATCATACCGGACCTGCTGCCGCACCTTGCCAAGGAGCAGATGAAGAAGGACGGTACAAAACTTATAGAGGGTGAGGACCTGAATATTATCTGCGGCCACATACCGGTGTGCGACAAAGAGATCAAAGAGAAGATAAAATTAAACGTGCTCAAGTACCTGAACGATACATACGGACTCATCGAGGAGGACTTTATCTGCGCTGAACTTGAATTTGTGCCGGCCCAAAAGCCTGTCGACATAGGTTTTGACCGGGGCATAGTGGGCGCATACGGCCAGGACGACCGTGTCTGCGTCTACTCCTCTCTCAGGGCCATTACTTCAGTGAAGAACCCTGAGCACACAGCAGTTGCTTTCTTCTGCGACAAGGAGGAGACAGGTTCATGGGGCAACACGGGAGCTGAGAGTTTTGCGCTGCTGCACTTTACACGCGAGTACCTGAAGCTTCTTGGTTCACCCCGCTCGGCATTTGATGTTCTCGAAAAGTCAAAGGCCATCTCTGCGGATGTCACAGCAGCAATGGATCCCACGTTCCCGTCGGTGAATGACCCGATGAATGTCTCCTACCTGGGGCGCGGTGTTTCGATCGAAAAATACGGCGGGGGCGGCGGCAAATACAACACAAACGACGCGCACGCCGAGTACATGCAGTTCATGAGGGGCCTGGCTGATAAAAACAGGGTCCCCTGGCAGACGGGAGAACTTGGCAAGATTGACATCGGCGGCGGCGGGACAATCGCAATGCTCATGTCGCGTTACGGCATGGACTGCGTTGATGCGGGTCCATGCGTACTGGGAATGCATTCGGTGTGCGAGGTTACGTCAAAATCTGATATTCATTCAGCATACCTGCTTTACAGGGCATTCTTCAACGACTGACAAATTTGACCATGGAAAAAAGGATGCCTGCAATTTTCAGACTGCTGCTTTTCATAATGATGGCAGCAGCATTCATATTCGGGTTCATGGACCAGTATGTAAACATGAACTTCGAGCGCCTGCATATCTTCCTGTTCAACCTTACAAGCGGCGGTTTTACAATACTTTATGTAACAGGCAAACGGCAGGTCCCCGGGCTCAAGGCATGTGTATTTTTCGGTTTAAGTATTCTTTACGCAGTTTTGGCGTTCCTGGAGATGTATATCCCTGCTGCTGCAGCCGCAGTTATACTTGCAGTAATAGTCGAATCAGTCAGGCAAGAAAAATTTTCCTTCTTTCCTGCGATATTCTTCAACACAAAACAAAGCACGTCAGAAAAATTTCACGACGCATCGCTGCTTTGCCTTGTTCTTGCGCTTCTCCTTTCGGCTTTTGTCATTGTCAATGATTCGTGGCTCAGGCTCTTTCACTTCGACAAGCTCACGCTTGATGTATTTTTCCTGGGCTTCTCCTTCCCGGTGTCGCTTATTACCATGTCGATAATATTCGGCATACTTGAAAAGAATATTCCTGTGAATGTTGTAATGTTTGGTCACCTGGCATTCTGGTCTGTCTGCGCCGGTGTCATAGTCTTTTTTCTTTTTATTATCGCGGAGTCTTTCCCGGGCGAGGTTTTTATATCAACATTTCTCTTTGTAACAGTTTTATTAATCTTTCTCGTCTTTTTCAGGTACGGCCGCAGGATTCAGCAGAAATATTTTCTTGTATCTGCCATCTACTTTCTGCTCTTTACTGCCATAACAGGTATTCTTTATATCCTCATTAAAAATACAGGTTCCTACGAACTCCAGGGCAGGATCATCCTGCGGATGCACGCGTTCTATTCACTCTACGGCTGGAACCTGACAGGGATGATGGTGATAATCCGGTGGGAGGATTTTCCCATTGCGCTTAACACACGCAAGGCGATTTTTTTTCACTGGGGAGTCATACTCATACTGGCCCCGCTTGCAAAGTTTGTCCCTGTTCTTACACTGCCCGCGATAGCCTCTTACATTATCTTTCTTTCAATATTCTTTTTTTCAAAAAACAAAATCAGAACCTCTTCGTGACCGACACCAGGAATTCACCTTTACCGTCTGCTGCAGGTACAAATGCAGCTCCGAAGTTCAGTGTACGGTCTGTACCTGCAACCTCCCTCATGAATGACTCGTACGAAGGATCAAGCATCCATGCAGCCAGGATATCTGCGGCTTTCAGCGCGGCGAATGCCGCAAGGGATATGTAGCCGTTCCTGGTACCGTACATGTAAACTGCACACCCGGCCAGCGACATCTCGCCTGCGTACAAGGCCCACCCTGCGCCCCTGTAGCCTTTATAAAAAAGTCCGCCGCCGGGTATGAAAACTGAAAGTAACGCTGCAGTTGTATCATGTTCTGCAAAAAGAGGAGGGAGCAGGTTCTTTTCATGGTACTGGTATGCCAGCTGGCTGTAATATGAAACAGAGAAGGTTACCGGTACAGTGGCCCAGAGAAAGTACTGGAGACGCTGCATCTCCCTTGTCTTCTGGCTGTCCCTGTCCCAGGGAAAGAAATCAATTTCGAATTCAGTGAGCACTGACGGCAGAAGGAAATGTGCGGCAGTAAGAACGGCTGTGAATCCCACAGCTGTCCTGTCGACTACTCCGTTCTCGATCCCCAGGTACTCAACAGCAAGGAACGAGCCGTAACCCGGAAGACAGAAACTTGAACCCTGGTTCACAAGGCATGTAGCAAGTATCAACTCCTGGCCGCTGCCCTTTCTCTTATTCAGGGTTTCGTCGGTTCCGTAACGCCGCACAGTGTTCTCCAGTATCTGCCGGTCCATCATGCGGATAAACAGGTCATTATCCGGATATACCTCAATAGTCAGCCTTGATCCTTCTGAGAGTCCTTTACAGTCGACTGCCGAAGTGTACCTTGTGATACTATAAATTTTTATTTTACCGCACGATGAATTGTAGCTTCCATCTTCAAGCCCGTGCCACTGGCCTGCTGAGACCAGGAAGCCGTTGTCGTCTCTGCTTCCAAGTACCTTCGCGACGACAGGAAAATTCTCCAGCCTTAATGCAAACTCTTTGGCAGCCTTAAGCGGAATGTTCTCTGCAACAGCTGAGTACACAGAAAATTTGAAGCCCTTATCCCTATACTCTTCAGCAACCGGGAAGAATTCCACTACAGCCCTGAAGGCCTTCCCTTCACCATAAAGTGTTATAACCGCGTACGCATCAGTGCCGAGAGATACGGCAGTATTCCTGTACAATTCGTATCTGTCTTTCCCGTCAGCAGACCTGAACACAAACTGCACAGAATTATCTTCTACGGGGAGAAACCTGCCTGAGGCAGTGCACGCGTCCTGGAGCCTGTCAGCTGTTGTTTTAATAATAACATCCGCGACCGAATTGCCGGTATACGCCGGGAAAATAACAATATCTCCATGCGCTGTACTCTCCGCGCTGAGAGCGCCTGCTGAAGTAAAAATCAGCGATGCTGTGAGTATTAGTGCTTTCATTAATAATTTCATTTGATATTCCAATTTACAGGTATCCGAATCATATACTAATCAGAGAGTTCTACGTCATTGCGAACGAAGTGAAGCAATCTGATCAGGAGACGCACAGTATCAACATATATTTAAACCAAACTGTCATATAAGTCTTCCCATTGGGGATTTGTGATCCCTGTATAAAGAACATTATTTCCGATGTTAGTCATGATATAAACATAAAAAGTACCCTTCAATTAACACCTTTTCAATCACCCTTTTTTTCATGAACAGATTGCCACGTCGCTGTCGCTCCTCGCAATGACGGCTGATGTGCTACCTGTTGTACTCAACAAGTATGGGCTGGTATATTTCAGGATCAATAAATATCAGGTAATTTGTTTTATTCCATGAAAAAATTTCTTTGCCGGAATAGGGCCACATCTTTCCTTTTTCATGGGGCACCGGCCGGTATATGACACGGCCTTTTGCTGCGGGGAATCTGCTGAAAGAATTAAAATTGATGTGCACTGTCTCACCTGTAAACATCCTTGCATAAAACAGGTCAAACACGCCGTAATATTCGCTGTACGAGAGTGAACACTCCCCTGCCACATCCCCAAGGAAGTACCCGCACTTTTCCAGGTCCGGAGTCCACTTTCCCTCGCTGTCAAGAAACTCGTACGACCTGAAATCACTGATGCATTCAACTTTTACGCGGGCAAAACTCAAAGGATGCGAACCATCTTTTTCTGAATGCCCCGCGAGATAAACATAGCCATCCCTTATCATAGCTGCAGCGCCGAAGAAGGGGCAGCCCCCGGGGAAAAGGACACCGGTGCGTTTAAAATCAAATCCGTCACCGGGCCTCCACTTCTGCGGTATATCCCAGACTGCAAGCCCGATGTATTTTACACTGAAATCAAGGAACTTCCTGTAATCAGGAACAAATATATGAGCGTAATAGACATAGACCCTGTTCCCGATACGCAGGCCGTCAAGGGCCCAGAGCCTGTGATGCATCGGGTCCTCTTTACGGGTATTTTTTATGAACTGTGCTACAATGCCGTTTTCCGTGTAGTAGCTGAACTTTATTGATGACACATTGGATGGCGTTATTTTTTCAGTCCGTGCCAGGCTGTTTGAGATCATGGTATAGCCGTTGCCGGTATGGCCGTCCGCCGCTGATTTGTTTTTTTCAGTAAGAGGTACAATTGTATCTGCAAATGTCCAGAGGGTTGTATTATCATCGAATGCGATTGATGACACGCCGTCCTGGCCCCTGATGTGCTCAAGTCTTGAAGGGGCAAAGATTCCGCGGTTCACAATGCTTCCGCCGCAGCACAGGAGAGTTGCAAGCGAAAGAACGAGGATGCCGCGGATTGCTGGATGTTTCATCTAAAGCCGGCAGTTCACTATCTCGGTCTCGAGGATTGCTGTCGCGCCGAGCGCCTCGAGCCTGTCCATGACCTGGACAACCTCACCCTTCTTCACCATTACCTTGACTGCGAGCCATTCCTTCTCGTCAAGTTTTGAAACAGTGGGTGACTCAAACCCTGGAGTGATCTTTTCAGCTTCCCTGAGTTTGCTCTCGTGGATATTGTATTCAAGCATGCTGTAGTGGTTGGCCACCAGTACCCCTTCTATGCGGCGCTTTATCCTTGTTACGCGTTCATCACCGGCGATCTTTTTACTTGATATGAGCGTTGTCTCGTAGATTCCTATCTCTTTATATACCTTAAGGTTGTTATCGCGCAGGCTGTCCCCTGTTTCAACTATGTCAACAATGGCCTGCGCAAGGTTCAGGGCGATCATGATCTCAACTGACCCGTTCATCTCTATGCAGTTAACATGCACATTATGGTTTTTAAAAAACACCCCGGTCATCACAGGAAACGATGTTGCGATATTCATCCCCGCCAGGGATTCCAGCTTATCATCCTTCCACTCATCCCTGACCGCAACGCAGAGCCTGCACTGGCCGTAACCCAGGTTAAGCAGGTGCACCACGTCAGCCTGTCGCTCCTGGATCAGGTCGCTGCCTGTAATCCCAAGGTCAACAACTCCTGAATCAACAAGCACCGGGATATCATCGGCGCGGATAAATATAAATACTATGTCGTAGTTGGTGCACGTGGCGTAAAGGTTTCGCCCCTGTGCCCTGAACTTGAAGCCTGACTTTTTTAAGAGCTCAATAGTCGGTTCCATAAGCCGCCCCTTGGACGGTATGGCGAATTTTAGCCTTCCGGAATCACTGAGATTCATTTCTGCCCCCTGCCTGCCTTCTCCTCCAGTCCGCTTGTCCCGAACCTTCTGTGGAGTTCATTTCTTATATCGTCAAGGGTAACTCCCCTGTGTACTGCCTGCACGAATGTATGGAAGAGCAGGTCGCATATCTCGTAAACAAGATGGCCCTTATCATCCTCCAGGGCTGCCTCGCAAACCTCGCCAGCCTCTTCGGTAATCTTGCTGTTGATCTTTTCAGCACCTTTGCTCATAAGTTTTGCCGTGTACGAACTTTCAGGCGAACTGTTTTTACGCTCGTTCAGCACTTCAAAAAGTCTGTCAAAAATATCGTTGTTCATGTCATTAACCTGCGTACGCAGGATAATTCCCGTACGGTTTTAGTCAAGATTTATTGTGCTGGAGTAACCTATTCTCTCCCGCCCCCGGCTGATAAACCAGCTCTGCTTATAAACATATTGCGGCTTCCCCCATGGGGGGATTAATGAAATTGATTATTCATAACGATTATTAAAGCTTACAAATCCCATGTGAGGGTGGTCGGATTTTGTAAATGTGAATCAGGAAGATGATCGACCGTGGGCTTAGCGGGAAAAGTCAACCTGAATCATCTGAGGAAAACAGTCCAATATACTTTATTATTCTTGTATTATCCATAGCAAAAATGACTATTGCCGGAACTGCATTACTTACATGGGGCGATTATGGAAAGAGTAAAAGAACTTTCGGAAAAAAGCATCAGCTCGCTTATGCTGAAGTTCTATATCCCGGCATTTACCGGAATAATAGCAGGCGCCCTCTACAATATAATAGACAGGATACTTATTGGCCAGAGCGTGGGCCCACTTGCCCTTTCAGGCCTCAGCGTAACATTCCCCGTAATGATAATCATCATGGGATTCGGCATGCTTGTGGGGATCGGTTCAGGCGTACTTGTATCGATTGAACTCGGTAAAGGGAACAAAGAGCGCGCAGAGAAGGTACTGGGAAACGGAATATTCCTGATGACTGTACTCTCGCTTTTACTTACAGCTGCAGGTTTCCTGTCCAAGGGATTCATACTCAATTCATTCGGCGCAACGGCAGATACCATCCATTACGCTGACCAGTTCCTGACCATAATACTGGGCGGGACGATCTTCGGCCTGATAGGCAACGGGTTCAACTCGGTCATAAGGGCCGAGGGGAACGCGAACAAGGCAATGATCTCCACACTCATAAGCGTGGGAATAAACGTGGTGCTTGGGGTGATATTCATTATCATCCTTGGACTTGGTGTACGCGGCGCGGCTGCAGCCACTGTCATTGCCCAGTTTGTTCTCGCTTTCTATGTCATTCTGCACTTTACACGCGGAAAGTCAGTGGTGAAACTTCACCCCATTAACCTGGTTCCCGATTTTGACATACTGAAAAATATAATCTCCGCGGGCATTGCCCCCTTTGTAATGCAGATCGCAGGCAGCGTCACGCAGGCCCTGTACAATATTCAGCTGATAAAGCACGGCGGGGACACCGCGGTCGCTGTCATGGGCATTATTAACAGTGTGGCCATACTGCTTGTGATGTCTATCATCGCGCTCAACATGGCATCCCAGCCCATACTGGGATTCAACTACGGCGCAGGGAACCACTCAAGGGTCAGGGAGACATTCATACTGGTGCTGAAGTACTCCTCTGTTATTTCTATCGGGGGATTCTTTATAAGTGAAATTTTTCCGGCTTCAATTATCAGGCTATTCAACAGTGACCCTGAACTGCTGCGTATCGGAGTTCCTGGTATAAGAATATTCATGGCCATGATGCCCATTGTGGGCTTCCAGATTGTCACAAGCAATTACTACCAGGCAACGGGAAGGGCCGGGGTTGCCGCTGCGATTACCCTGCTGCGCCAGGTCGTGATCCTTATCCCCATACTTCTTATTCTTCCCGGGATTTTTGGAATCAACGGCATATGGATAGCCTCGCCTGTTTCAGACTTTCTTACGGGCATATTTGTGCTCTACCTTGTGTTCAGGGGATTCAGGGAACTTGACATAAAAATAGCACAGGTCTCTTGAACATGAAAAATTCATTATTATTTGACAGGAACCTCACGCTATATATTACTTCTATTATCCACTAAGTCGCCGAAGGATACCATGAAATCACTTTTCACCCGAAGCCTTAAACTGATCAGAAACATCATAGTAATACTGACTATTTCAGGAATGAGTCTCTTTCTAATGGAGAGCAGAAGTTTATCCGCGAAAGACGCATACCTGAAAAAGACCGTTACCACAAAGTCGGAACTTAACCTGCGTGAAACACTTACCACTGATTTAAAATGCACAGTTACAAGAACTGAAAAAATCGAAGATGGCGAAGAAGAGAAGCAGAATTTGAAATAATATGAATGAGAATTGTCTTACAGAAAAAAGCATATAAAAAATATTGCTGCTTGCTTTTTATAATTATCACTTTGTCTATTGCAGTTACCGGTTCCGGACAGTATAACAGTGAACCGGAATGCTTTAAAAAAACCAGCTTATACACGTATATTCAAGGAGACTTTATGGAAAAAATATTTACATTCTGCTATTTCATGAAATTTGAGCCGGCCAGGCTTAAAACGCTCATTCCCGAACAGATAGATTACTGGAAAGAACATGCCCCGGCCAATTTTTCGGGCGGTCCGTTTCAGGACCGGAGCGGCGGCATGCTCACCTTTTCAGCACCAGGCCTGGCTGCGGCTGAAGAGATATGCAAGGGTGACCCCTTTGTCAAATCGGGACTTGTCGAAGAGTACTGGGTCAGGGAATGGCTGGTCAGTCACCGAAGGTGATCACAGCTCAAACTCAAGCTCGATCGTATCACCATCGTAGTGCTTAACCGGCGTAACCGAAACCTTCTCAAAAACAGTGAGCATCTTTGTATTCTGCGCCAGAACCGATGCAACAAGTTTCTTTATTCCGCGCTCGCGTGCAACTTTTATCAGGTAGTTCGCCATAAACGTAGCGATCCCCTTCCCCTGGTAGTTCTCGTCAACAAGGAATGCCATCTCTGATGATAGTCCGTCCGGGTACGCGGCGTAGCGTGCCTCTGCCACAATCCTCTCAATGTTACCCTGCTGGTGAACTGCCACAACCGAAAGAATTTTATCGTAATCCACGCTCAGGTACTGCTGCATGTTCCTGTGGGGCATGACCCTCACGTTTGTAAAATACCTGTAGTATTTTGCCTCGTCCGAAAACTTGTAAAACAGCCTGCGCATCCCGTCCTCGTCCGACGCGCGTATAGGCCTGATCTTCAGTTCAAGCCCGTCCCTGAATGTCCTGATCGTCTCAATATCTGCAGGGTAATTTGCAGCTATTGACCTGTATATCTGGTCAGCGTAGATAATTCCCATCTCCTTCGCCTGGTTAAACAGCTCCTCCCTGTGGTCAGGGTGCGCGATCTCAATAAGCGCCATTGCCCTCTCCCTGATTGACCTTCCGAAAAGCATGGCAATGCCGTACTCGGTAACAACATAACGCGCCGCGCTGAGTGTTGACCTGATGCGGTAATTCTCCCTGTCATGTTTTATTACAATATTGCTCTGCCCGTTCTGGTCAAGGGACTGCAGTACATAGAGCACCCTTCCGCTTCCTGAAAAAGCGGTCCCCGCTGCGAAGTTGAATTTACTCTCGTAGCCTGAAAGCAGGTCGTCCCTTTCGTACACAAGAACCGATGAAGCGGTGATGTCGATCTTCTCAATGTTCATGATGCTGATAAGCCTGGGAATATCCTTTATGGTAAGCGGGTTAGACAGTTTCGCCACGGGGTAGAATCCGAATAGCTGGTTCCTGTCGACGTAATCGTACAACTCCCTGGAACCGTAGCAGTAACTCGTTGATATCTGACCTCCGTTCTCCCTCTTCCTGTCAACGGATATCGCCCCGGCCTCGACAAGGCCGATCACCCAGTCCGAAATTACATTTGTAAGAATTCCCAGGTTCTTCTTCGATTGGAGATGCACGGCTATTGCGTCGAAGATTCTTCCCACGTGAAGCACCACTGTTGACCCGTCCTGTATCAGGTTGCTTACCTGCCAGCCTATCCTTTCATGTATCTGGTCGTACTGCCTTTGCTCCCGTTCAAGAAGGGGTTCATTGCTCATGATCACGTACTGCACCTGGTCAACGTGTATTGATGATTCACCGTTTGTCACAGGCATGTTTGGATTTACCTCTGCCACAACAACCGCAGCGTTCTTGATCAACGTGTCAACAACATCAACCGCGACACCAAGGCTCATGTATCCCCTTTTGTCAGGAGGTGATGTTGCAATTACTGCGATGTCGATCTCTATTGCCTTTGTAGCAAAGATATAGGGGATCTCAACAAGGTTTGCCGGAATATAATCCTGCCTGCCGTCAAAGATCTCCTCGGACACAGTCTGCCCGCTTCTGAAGGTTTTAAGCCTTATATGGTTTTGCTCGCATAATTTCGCGTTGAATACCTCACCTGCGGAAAAAAGCTGAATAACCTCGAGGTCATAGTTTCTAAGCCTCTCTGAAGCCACCAGTTCCCTCGCTGAAAGGGTAGGGATCGCGGGCCCGCTTGTAAGGAATATCCTGTTGCCTGGTTTTATCAGATCGAGCAGCTTATTCAGATCGATTTTCTTACTCTCAAAATTTTCAGGTTTGTACATTCCGTTTTCCTCTTGTCATTTATATCATTTTTTATCTTTCACGTTTTCATTATCATCCGGGATTATTGGCTATATTGCATTCCCTTTTCACCGGAAAGCCCCCTGTCCCCCAAAGGGGGCACGTATCCGGAATTATTCTTATAATAAATATTCTTTACTCCTATTCTAAACAAGCTCTATACTATTTAGAACATCTTTTGCCAGCTCAACAATAAAAAAATTTAATTCCTGTTCCTTGAATCACTAATTGCTTTCAGTTACGTGCCCCCTCCGGGGACAGGGGGCAGGCAGCACAGTGTAACATTTTATAATCAAACATCAATCATATAAAACAAATTATGTAGTAATCACACCTTCATTATTCTATTGACATCATACTAAAAGCTCTGTATCATTTCAACAATCAGAACCTGTATTACCACAATATTCCCGGAGACCATCATGGCCAGAAAAAAAATTTCCCTGCTAACCCTCATTGCGTTTGCATCACTAATCCTCTCGCAGCCGGTGTTCACCCGGACAACCCCGGCAAAGATGAATATACTGGTATACCCTTTCCGCTTTGACGGCGATACAAACTTTTCATGGATCGCTGCCGGCCTCACGGACACGGTAATCTCGGACCTTCATAACATCAATGCGGTCAGCGTGTTCTCAGATGAAGACAGGAAAAAAGCCATAAGGGAGATGGAGCTTGGAATGACCGGTCTCTTCGATGAATCAACTGTGGTCAAAGTAGGTAATGTGATAGGCGCAAATGTTGTTTTTACAGGCTCCATACAGGTTTCGGGAAGTGTCATACGCATAAATGCCAGGCTGCTTAACGTTGAAACAACAAAGATTGAAAACACTATAAAACTCGATGGAACTACTGAGAAAATATTTGAACTGCAGGACAGGGTTGTAACAGGGCTCATGACTGAAGCGGAAAAAATTCAAACATCAAATTTAACGCAGGTAAAGTTCAGCAGCGATGAAATAAAAAAGATCGAATCCGGCTATAAGCCCAAACGTGAAGCTTATGAATTATACTCAAAGGGCCTTGAACTGCGCGACTCGAATCCCGATGCCGCGCTTAGCATGTTTCTCAAGGCTGCAGAGATTGATCCCGGGTATGCCGATGCGTTAATAGAAGCCGGTCATACTGCGGGGAGCATACTGAACAGGTTCCCCGAAGCCCTGGATTACCTTGCGCGCGCAGCATCCATGCTGGAAAAAAGCGGCGGAACTTCGAGTGACGACTATGCAAGGGTTCTCCAGTACACCGGTGAAGTTTACCGCTATAAGGGTGAGCACGACAGGGCCATGGAATACTACTCAAAATCCCTTGAAATACGGGAGAAGCTTGGACTTCAAAACACAATCAGCTATGCCGACACCCTTAGCAACATGGGAATCCTCTACCGCAGCAAAGGTGACGGAGATAAAGCTGTTGAATATTATACCCGCGCTGAAAAAATCCTTCTGGATCTCGGGCTGCAGAACAGTGACGGTTATGCCTCGCTCATGAACAACATGGGACTGGCGTCTATCTCTAAAGGCGATCCGGACAAAGCCCTTGAATATTTCATGGTCGCAAAAAACACGCGTGAAAGACTTTCACTGCAGAAGTCCGACGGATACGCAACTATCCTGAACAATATAGGAATAGTTTACTCATCGCAGCTGCAGTACGATAAATCGCTCGACTACTTCATGCAGGCAAAGCAGGCCTATGACGGCATAAAGCTCCAGGAGACCGTTGCCTATGGAGTGCTGCAGTCGAACCTTGCGGGCGTATACGAGAACCTGGGGCAGAAGGAGCTTGCAGGCGAATACTACCGCAAATCATACGACACCCTTACTAAAATCGGCTACCAGGGGAAATGGCGCGACAATGCCCTGAAGAATGCAAAGCGCCTTGGCAAATAACCCGCAGATGAAAAAATCTTCAGTTTCAGAACTCCGAACCATACCCGGTATAGGACCATCGATGGAAAGGGATCTTATTGACCTTGGCATAAACAGAATCGCGGACCTCAGGGGTAAAAATCCCGAGATTATGTACGACGCTTTATGCACGATCCGGAATACCCGCATTGACCGCTGCGTGCTTTACGTTTTCCGTTGCGCGGTTTACTTTGCAGAACATGAAAAGCATAACCCTGAACTCCTTAAATGGTGGAACTGGAAGGACCGCTAAACAAAACATGATCAGACTCATAAAAAAAATTTTAATAACATTAACCTTTGTATTCTGCTGCAGCGCACCTTCTTACAGTGAAGGGGCTGTTGCCGGATTTACTCTTGGCACTCCTGGCCTGGTTAACCTTAACCTTGGTTATTACGGGGATACTTTCGGCATACAGGGATCCATATCAATGCTGCACCTGGCTGACGTGTGGCTGTCAGGTGAAACAGACGATACCAGTTCTGATATCGAGGAGGATTCAGGCCTGTTCTACGCGCTCTTCCAGCTTAACCTTGACTGCATCCTTTTTGAACGCGGCGATATAATGCTGGCAGGTTCAGTAGCTGGAGGCACCATCTGCTTTTCAGATGAGGGCTCGCCTGAAAGCGACCTGACGCTCTTCTATGTCGGGCCATGTGTACATGCTGTATTCTATAATTTTTACCTTGAGCTGGGCGCCGCGTACGGGAAGGACTTCAGCGCCAGGTACGAGGAGAAGAACACACACATAATCCCCCTGGTGCAGTTAGGGTACATGAAATATTTCTGAAAATCAGGTAAAGATAATAAGGGAATCGAAGTAGTTAATGGAATTTTTAATATATCGCAAGGAAAATGGCTTCACTGGGAACATTACAAGTTAAAACAGGTTCATGCATTATTCCGGCCGCACCCTGTAATCCTCTGTAGCAGCGTAATGCATTACGCTGCTGCGAAAAATTTATGCAACGCAGCATTGGTACAATACCGGTGTTAACCTGGATTTTCTGCTTTGAGCTGGCATCTCGGTACACCGCCTTGTTGCAGTTCAGGATACTGAATGCATTTCAAGCGACACTCGATGACCGGACTTTTAGTGAGATGTATTGGTGCGGCCTGTACTGGTTAAGATTAAGGCGGCACAAATCTAATTTAAACAAATCGTATTGAATAAATATTGTCAAAATGAGACTGATTTGACATTCCGATAATATTCAAGCTGTCCGGTAAACTTCTGAGTTCTGGTATAATATTCTCTGAGGTTTAACGCTTTTTCCTGAAAAGATAACCTGGTGTTAAACTGCCCTCACTGCAATACTATGGTAAAAATACCGTAAACTGCTGACATATCAATTCATTGAATATAGAGCATTGATGTAAAAACCGGTTTTTCTGCGTTTATAATAATTTTTTTCGCGCCTGGCTTCGATTAAAAACGTATATACTGTATCAACACACAGGAGGAACCTGTATGAAAATAGTCCTAACACGTGAATACGAGAATATGCACGGCAGATCAGGTGACCTGATTATTTATAACTGGAAGGGGATCAAATGCGCAAGGTGCAGGGTAATTCCCAGTAATCCAAGGACAAAGAACCAGCAGGCAAACAGGATGCGTTTTGCAGAGGCATCCGCGTCATGGAGAGCCCTCCCTGATGAAACAAAAAGACTGTATAACTTCAGGGCATCAGGGCTTGGCAGGAGCATCAGCGGCTTCAACCTTTACATGTCAGACTGCATGAACGCCAGGATCAGAACAGGCGCACAGGTACAGGAAGCGCATGGTAAAAGAAATATACGGTTATCTAACCGTCACTCCGGCTACCCGCTCCGTATCAACACTGTCCAGGGACAGGGCATGCTTCTGAATGGAAAAAATACCGGCCTGGACCTCCCCCCGGGGTATCAAAAGCTGGCCAGGGCATCCTGAACAGTATATTTCGCGGCATAACAGGGAGATTATCGTAAAAAAAGGGCTCATCAGGAACTGAGAAGCGGCGGAGCCATGCCTTGTTGACAGGAATGATACTGATTTGACATTCCGAACACCAGGGATCAGAGCCCTCCAAAAAAATCCTTCAGTACCCCGTTTTTTTCTTGACTTCCACAAATGTATGCTTATCCTATGTTTAGATATAAGGCAGGTGATTATGAGCAAGGATTTGACCGACAAACAGCAGTTAATCTTTCAATTTATCAAAGAGAAGATTATTGATTCCGGGTTTCCCCCTACTGTACGGGAGATCGGCGACAGTTTCGGCATTACAGTAAAAGGGGCATATGACCACCTGAAGGCCATTGAAAAGAAGGGCTACATCCGCACAGAACAGAACAAGTCAAGAGCTATTGTTGTTCTTAATGAAAGCCATACAGCTGATATAGCATCTTCCGGTATAAGTATACCTTTACTTGGCAGAATTGCAGCTGGTTCACCCATACTCGCAGAAGAAAACATCGAGGATTACCTCACTTTCCCTGAATCGATGTTCACAAACGGTGAATATTTCGCCCTGAACGTAAAAGGGGACTCCATGATCGAAGGCGGAATCCTTGACGGCGACATAGCCATAATAAAAAAACAGAACACCGCAAATAACGGTGAAATAATCGCCGCGCTCCTTGAAGACGAGGCTACGCTCAAAATCTTCAGCAAAGCAGGCAGCGCCATAAAACTTGTACCAATGAACAGCGCATATAAACCGATTGAATGCCGGGACCTCTCTATTCTTGGTAAACTTGCAGCAGTATTCAGGCGGTACTGATCTTTTTTATTTGACACGCTTTATGACAGGGCTATAACATCACGGGATAAATGAAATCCTGTATGAAAAAGTTATCCCTGATTATCCTCCTGTTTATAACCGTTAAGGCGGCACAGAGCGCGCCCCTTGCGGCTGTATCATACATTTCATATAACTCGCAGCGGGCACATGCCGTCTCAGTCCTCCTTGAACAGCACAGCATTGAAATACTGAAAAAATACGGTTTTGAAACTGTAAACCAGGGTCTTATCAGCCGGGAGATTGAAAAGAACGCCTGCTTTGAAGAGACCTGCATGCTCCGCTTTGCCTCGAACGCAGAGATTAAGCTGATGATCACCGGAAAAGTTGAAGACAGGGGCGATTATATATCAGTCACGCTTAAATCTTTTGGTACAGGTCAGCCGCTGAACGGCAGGCTTGTTTTATCAAAAACTATCCATATCCCTGTTACGGGAAGCCTCAATGCACGTGAGTTCAGCCTTATCTGTGAAGAGAACGCAGGTCTTTTTATTACTTCAACATTAAGATCCTTCACATGCGCAAGCCCGCTCTTAAAAAAAGAGAAGGGTTATATTGCTGATTCACCGGTTACCGGGAGATACAACATCTATTATACCGATAACTCAGGCAGAATAAAAAATTCCGGGGAATGCTCGATCAATAAAGGCATTGTTGAATCCGTTGAAGGTGATATCAGTGCGGATTCGTTCATACTCTCTGACTTTTTTTCACAGGCGCAAAGTATTGAGGATTACTACGCAGAGCGGAAACACGAGATAGTCTTTCAGAAAGCAAACATATATGACACGTTATTCATCATACTCTCTACTCCCCTGGCAAGCGCCACCATGCCTTTTGCCGCGCCGGCTTTCGGTTACTACACCTTTGGCGACTGGGCCGGCATGGGCCTATGGACTGTTAACGTGTGGCCTTACCTGTACCTTGAAGCAAAGGGTTTTATCGATTCACCGGAAAACCTGAAAAAAGAAAGACATGACATCACAAGGGATGACCGGGCAACAAACTATTTCGCCTGGTACATGCTGCTTGCAGGGGGTATGCCTCTTTTCATTGACGCTTACGCTCACCAGTACCTGGCAGAGGCATCGCTCTTTATAGGGCGCCAGAGATTCCTTGGATCGAACCTCACTGCAGGCTACCTTGTACTTGTGAGTAACGGCGGCGGCCAGTTCTATAAAGGGCACAGGGGCTGGGGATACTTTTACTTTCACTTAAACAACGCGCTGCTGTACATGACCCTCCGCGAAATATCCCAGCCGGAATACTACGATGAAATCTCCGGTACATACAGGAAAGGGGAACGTAATACTGACCGTGCCCTGGTCTACGGAAGCATCCTTGCAGTATCCAAAATCATTGAGATTACCCATACCCTCCTTACAGGAACAGACCTTGAATGCGGAGAGACTGTCGATGAATACATAATCCCGCAGCCGCTCTTTACCCTTGACAGCTCAGGCAGCCCTGTATACGGCATAAGCCTTACGTTAAGGTACTGATCCCTGGACATCATCAATTATGAATAACATGCGTGAACTCTACACTAACCTTGTTGAACGCATACGCAGCATGAAGAGCGTCTGTGTCGCATTTTCAGGAGGCGTTGACAGCACCCTGCTTCTGCACGCGGCACACGATGCGCTCGGAAGTTCAGCAGATGCCGTAACGGTCAGAGGGATGATGATTCCCGATAAAGAAATATCCTGTTCCATCGATTACGCAAAGAGTAATGACATCAGTCTTTCAGTTATTAACATAGACTTCAGCGCATGCCCTGAATTTATCAGGAATGACAGGATGCGCTGTTATCACTGCAAAAAGTTAATCTTCAACGCGATACTGGATCACGCGCGAAGCCGGAACATCTGCCATGTAATTGAGGGATCACACACAGCCGATATTTCGGACTACAGGCCGGGCATGAAGGCGCTGAAAGAGCTGGGCATTTCAAGCCCGTTCATCGACACAGGTATGAATAAAAAAGATATAATTGAAATTTCGCGTACAATGAACCTGCATGGTTATGACAGGCCGTCATCGTCATGCATGGCAACCCGTATTGAATACGGCACGTCCCTCGACGCTGACCTTCTGCAGAGGATTCATGCTGCAGAGGAAAAGTTAAAGTCATCTGGAGTCAGGCAGGTAAGGATACGCGCGCACGGCAATATCGCGCGAATAGAGGTTGAGCCCGGGTCTGTAGCACAGCTGGCCGGGGATGCAGCAAGAGAGCAGGTTATAACCGCTGTTAAATCAGCAGGCTTTGAATATGTCACTCTTGACCTTGAGGGGTACAGGCAGGGAAGTATGAATACAGGTATCAAGGAGTCAGCGGATGAATAGTGAAAAACTTCGGATGCTCCTGGAAAATGTAAAAACAGGCAGCCTGAGCGTTGATGATGCGGTTAATTCGCTCTCGACGCTCCCTTACGAAGACCTGGTGTTCGCAAAGGTAGATACACACAGGGAGCTCAGACGGGGCGCTCCCGAGGTTATCTACTCGAAAGGTAAAACAGCGCAGCAGGTTTTTGAAATCGCCCGTGTAATGTCCGGGAACGGGCAGATGGTTCTTGCCACGAAAGCATCGCACAGCCTCTACCTTGAACTTGCCGGGAAATTCAAAAACATTGCCTGGCATGAACAGGCATGTATTATATCAATCGGCACCTTCCCTGAACCTTCACCCGAACGCAGAGTACTTGTCATCACAGCGGGAACAACCGATATCCCTGTCGCTGAAGAGG
Organism: Spirochaetota bacterium; assembly: GCA_035403465.1. Taxonomy (GTDB): domain Bacteria; phylum Spirochaetota; class UBA4802; order UBA4802; family UBA5550; genus JAAYBQ01. The sequence continues at coordinate 19,897 of DAONFG010000032.1, forward strand.
CGGCAGTCACAGCATCTTCCATGGGATGTGCTGTTGAAAAGCTTTACGATGCCGGCATAGCCGGGATCCACCGCCTCCTCGATAAAACAGAACTGCTCCGGTCAGCATCCGTCATAATTGCAGTTGCGGGAATGGACGGCGCGCTCCCTGCTGTCGCGGCAGGACTGGTGAAGTCCCCTGTAATTGCAGTGCCTTCAAGCACAGGTTACGGTGCAGGCTTCGGCGGCATCGCTCCACTCCTTACAATGCTCAACAGCTGCTCTCCCGGTGTTGCGGTAGTGAATATCGACAACGGTTTCGGCGCAGGGTACCTCGCCGCAGTCATCACAGGGAGGGGCGCATGAAAATTCTTTACTTTGACTGTTTTGCCGGCGCAAGCGGCGACATGATTCTCGGCTCACTGATTGATTCAGGCTTTGAGCCGGCGCTGCTGGAGGGTGAACTGAAAAAACTTGGACTTTCAGGATACTCCCTTTCGGCAGAAAAAATAATAAAACAGGGAATCTCGGGCACGGCATTCCGCGTTGAGGTAAACACACAACAGCATGCAAGGAACTACAACGACATTATAACCCTGGTAAATTCATCATCGCTTGACCCTGAAGTCAGGGAGAACGCGTGCGCGATATTCACGCTGCTTGGCCGTGCAGAGGCACAGGTACACGGTGTTGATATTGACAAAATTCATTTCCATGAAATCGGCGCTGTTGATTCCATCATTGATGTATGCGGAGCTGCGATAGGAATGAAGGCTGCCGGCTCACCCCGGGCATATTGTTCGGGGATCAATACCGGTTCAGGTACAGTAAAAACAGCGCATGGGATACTCCCTGTGCCTGCACCTGCCACGGCGCTTCTACTTGAAGGGATGACTGCCTATTCAACCGGCACTATGGCCGAACTGGCCACACCTACGGGTGCTGCCATACTTAAACATTACTGCGGCAGAAGCAGTTCAATGCCGTACATGGATCTTACAGCTTCAGGTTACGGTGCAGGCTCCATGGACTTTGAGTTTCCAAACATGCTCCGTGTTTTCCGCGGAGAGATTAACACTGCCCGCGGATTTGAAGAACGTATTATTGAACTTGAAACAAACATTGACGACATGAATCCCGAACTCTTCTCACACATCTTCGATTCCCTCTACGCAAAGGGCGCAATTGATATGACCGTTATCCCGGCGCTCATGAAAAAAAACAGGCCCGGGCATATACTGAAAGTACTCACTGCACCGGAGAACCGTGAGGCCCTGATGAGCGAAATATTCAGGGAGACAACAAGTTCGGGAATCAGGTACAGGGAAATATCACGTGTTATACTTGAAAGGAAAAACATTGAGGTTGATACTGAATTCGGCCCGGTAAGAGTTAAGGTCCATGAATATAACGGTGAAACTGTTACAGTTTCACCTGAATACGAAGACTGCAGGAGACAGGCTGTTGAATATAATGTCGCTGTGAAGACAGTTTACAACGCGGCAATTGCCTGCTACCGCCGTTTCTGAATATCGTCATACTCTGATTTGAGTGACGCGTGAAGTTCCGCCAGGTCTTTTTCTGAATTTATCCCGAAAAACTCCAGTACCCGGTCTTCAAGATAACTAAAGAAGTACTTATGTTTTTCTATACCGCAAAGCATATTGGCAAGATATACAGCATACCCTGTCTCACTGTATTCAGGCGAAATCCGCAGCGGGGAATGGTGAAACCTGATAATATCCACAAGCATCTGCGGGAATTTCCATTTTTCCGCCACCATGGCACCGATCTCTGCATGGCTGATCCCGATGGCAATCTCCTCCATTACAGTTGAATTAATGATTCCCCTGTCCCTGGTAATGTATGAAATCTTTTTGATTGAGTTCATGTCAACAGACATAAGTATTATCTGCCCCAGGTCATGAAGGAGCCCGGCCATGTACGCGTTTTCAGCATCCCTGCTTTTTTTCTTTTTTACCAGGATCATCCTTGAATAATAAGCGGTACGGTTGCAGTGCTCCCAGATTTCCTCAAACATTTTAAATCTCGATTCCAGTATCTTTCTTGCAGTGCTTGCGATCAGGATCGACCTGACGTTTTTCAGACCGATCTTGAGAATGGCTACACCGATATCATCAACCTTATTAGTAGTGATGAAACCCGCTGAATTGGATAACCGCAGCACATCCGTTGAAAGGGCAACATCCCTTTTTATCCCCAGGGCAATCTCATCAATAGATGCCTCTTCCGACGCGCACATGTTAAGCAGCTTGATGACATTATCCGGGAATGTTGGTATACCGTCTATTTCTTTAAGTATATGCTTCTTAACCGGAGTAGTTACTTCAGCCGGTTTAAGCCTGGAGGGAATTGTTATCGACGAGATGGTGGAATCATCATCACTTGAAATACCGAAAGCCGAGACCTGAAGCCCCAGGCTCTTTATAAACATGATTATAAGAACAAGCCCGAGCCCGGCCCCCTCTGTATCATCTTCAATTTCATTATAAATATCAGCAAAATTTTCACATTTAGCTGCAAGGGCCAGCCTTTTATTGATCCTTTGCTGTTCTATAGGCAGAATGGCCGCGTTGTTCCTGATAGAGATTACTGTATTATCTTCACCGGGAATTATACTCAGGCTGACTGAAAATTCACCCTGTATAATATCCCCCCTGATAAAATCAAAATCACCAATAATCTCCTCTTTAAAAGAGATCCCTCCTTTCAGATAATCCTCCGGATTATTTATATCCAGGTTTTTTTTGGAAAAGTATATTCTCTTTGCATTTGCCTTGAGGGCGTTTACAACAAGTTCCCTTACCATGGTCAGGAGAGAATTCATAAGATAGAGCTGGTCATTGCGTATCAGGACCCTTGCAAGTATTGAATTAATCAGTATAAGCATGTCATCAGAGGCATATTTAAAACTTATCCTTACAGCTTCCCTGTTTTCAATTTTATTAAAAATTATTTTTTTCTGCTGAGATATCATTGTTCCGCTGCTTAAAATCCAGATTCATATTCTCTAATGATAAAAATTAGAAATATATAAATCAACTTTATTGTAAATCCAATTATTACAAACTTAGCTGGATAATTATAAAAAACTTGACTTAATCGATAATTATATTATAGAAATGCCGAGCCTGATAATAGTTCAGCGGAGGTTCCCATGATATTCTATTTCATACTTGAGTATATCCTTGTTACAACTCTTATGCTTGTATCATTCGTCCTGTTCAAGGCTATTATCCGGCATCCTGTCTCAGCCCAGTCTCTTAAAATAGTGCTTAATGCAAGCTTTATAGCTTTTTTTATCAGTATTTTTTATACTTCAATTATTGTGGCTATTGATCATTTTTACGGCAATGATAAATCATCCGCGATCGTCCTGGTGCTGCTGATGATTCTTAACCTATCGTTTTATATAACTTTTACGGTTCTCTACTTTATAAAAAAAACCTCCATGCCTGAAGAATAATGCCCTCGCCATCAGGAGAAATACTGCACTTTGCCCATGCAAACGGTTTTCCAGGCGAAAGCTACCGGGTATTGCTGGACTGCTTCTCCAGGGATTACAGGATCATAGCGGTAGACAGGCTGGGCCACAGCGTTGATTATCCTGTTAACAACAACTGGTCAAACCTGGCCGACGAGCTTATTGCCCATGTCGAGAAGAAGGCCGACAGGCCTGTAATCGGGGCAGGCCATTCACTGGGCAGTATAGTAACATTCATGGCAGCGCATAAGCGGCCCGACCTTTTCAGGGCTGTAATAATGTTGGACCCTCCCTTTTTCTGGGGGAGTGCCGGACTTGTTTTCAGGCTGATGAAATTTACAGGCATAGCCGACAGGTTTACACCTGCCCGCCAGTCCTCGGGCAGAAAGAGGTACTGGGCTGATATGGAAACTGCAAGGGCCTATTTTCAAAGCAAGTCCCTGTTCCGCGCCTTTGATCCGCAGAGCCTTGAGGACTACATCAGGTGCGGGACAGTTGAAGGGCCAGGGGGAGTTTCGCTTGCATACGATGTGGAGACTGAGGTCAGGATATTCCAGACCATGCCGGATAATATCAGCAGGTATAATAAAATCAGGGGTGTACCCGGATGCATTATATACGGGGAGAACAGCCGCGCTGTTCACATGAAATCACTGAATAAATTTACAGAACGTCACGGGTTTACTTTGCGCACATCGCCCGGAGGACACCTCTTCCCGCTGGAAAAACCACGCGAGGCTGCAGAAATTATCAAAAGGGAACTGGACCAGTTGCTTAAATAACGCTCCAGGGAATCCGGATTTTTTATTTCTCTGTGCCGAATGAAACGTAAATAAGCCTGCCGGTTGCAGAATCATAAGTGAAGTAGATGTAAATCCCCCCCATGCTGACTCTGTAACTGTCGCCGATGCCCTTCTCAATTTTATATGCAGCAAGATTTTTCCTTACTTCATCTATAGTCGACTTTTCGTTATACCTGAAATTATCAACACTGAAAGCACCGGTAAATCCCGACTTTGCGGAAAAATCATAACGATCAACGATGAATGAAATATTAATCTCCGAAACCTTTCCATAACCAGGTGCCTCGTAGACAAGAACCCCCTTACTGTCATAGGTGTATATATTATTTGCCAGGTTGGCGACCCTGTCGTATCGACCGATTGACCTTATTACCTCCTGCAGGTCCCATGGAGATGAAATTTTATTGCCGTTTATATATAGTATCCTGCCCTTAATGGCAAAATCAATATTGCCATCAGGAACAATCTCCTGTGAAACTGAACCGGATGATTCCCCGGACTGGTAATACAAACCGAACATCTTTACCCAGTTTTTACATCCTTCCTCAATGGGATTTTTACTCTGCGCAAGGACCGCAGCAGGGATAAGAACAAGAACTGATATGAACAGGGCAGGTATTCTTTTCATTAAAATTCTCCACTAATTGAATTCTCCTGGTGCCGGGACTATAAAATAATTCCCTTATAATTCATTGTCAATCAACTTCCTTAGTGTTTTCCCTGCACCGGGAGAATATTACAGCCGGGCCTTATTCATAGACCTTTTCTTCAGTCTCATATGCTGAAACTGCATCCAGTTCAACATCGCGTACAGATGTATCCTTCCTGCTCTTTTCGTATTCCTTGTACCATTCAGTCTGGATAATGTACTGCATAATCTCGTTTGTGCCTACCCAGATCATTGACAGCCGTATATCGCGCAGTATGCGTTCGATAGGGAATACGTTGGTATAGCCTATACCCCCCATGACCTGCATGCAGTTGTTTACCACCTGCCATGAACCCTCGGTGATGAACTTCTTGGTCTGCGAAACCATTCTCCTTATTCTTCCCGCGCTTGCCTTTCCAGAGTCAATTGCCAGTGCAGTGGTGTATGCCATTGACCGCATTGCGTCCATGGTCATTGCGCAGTCCGCAACCTTAAAACCAACGGCCTGGAAATCCATTATCTTCTGCCCAAAGGCCTTCCTGCGTGAAGTGTAACCTGTCGCAATCTCCAGCGCGGGACGTACTGAACCGATAGTCATTGCGGCAGTTCCCAGTCTTTCAGGGACCATGTTTGTCATGAATACGTCGAAACCATTGTGTACCCCGTTAAGAGCATACCGCTCAGGAACACGCACCTCATCAAGTATAAGCCTGCCCGCTCCGCCGCCGCGCACACCCATGAGACCGTAAATGTATTTGGATTCGACACCCTTTGTGCGGGGAACCATGAAGCATGTCATTCGCTTGTGAGGTGGTGCTGAAGGATCAGTAACTGCGTACAGCATAAACCAGTCCGCGCCCTCTGCTCCTACAATAAACCGTTTCTGCCCGCTTATTATCCAGTCGCTCCCGTCTTTACGCGCCTTTGTTGTTGCACCAAAAAAGTCCGAACCGCCGCGCGGCTCCGTCAGGCACTCTGCCGCAAAAGTTTCACCTTTGAGCAGTGGAACAACGATCGCCTGTTTCAGCTCCTCTGACCCGTACTTGATAACTGCCTCGCATACTATGTCGGCACCTACGCCCCATATACAGGCCAGGGAATAACTTGCCACACCTATCTCCTCTGCGACCATTACATCCTCTGTCCAGCCAAGTCCCCTGCCGCCGTACTCTTTAGGCAGCCTTATCCCGAGAAGGTTGCGTTTTCCGCATTCGACCAGGTATTCACGGGGAAACTGTATCTCCTCGGCATCCATTGCAAGAATCATCTCGCGCGGGACCCATTTGGTAAAAGCCCTCGCCTCATCTCTAAGTTTTATCTGCTCACTGGTCATTGCGAAATCAAACATGTTTTATCTCCTCTTGATTATGTTTTTTTAAGAAAAAAATTCCGGGGAACTGCTGCTTGCGTTCCAGGGCTCCATGCGGCCGCTAAATAAATATATCTGCAACCGTTAAAATAATTTAAGTTAAAGTTAACTTTAATTATTGACATGTCAAGAGTTTTTGCAATTAATTGCTCAAAGGAAACATTAATGGACAAAGAAACATTCACTATTTCCGAACTTGCTGCAGAGCTTGAAATAAGCACCTCTACCATCCGTTTTTACGAGGAGAAGGGCCTGCTGTCGCCTGCGCGTACAACGGGAAACCAGAGGTTCTACACACACCGGGAACGGGGCAGGCTTAAGCTTATCCTGCGGGGAAAAAGGTTCGGTGCCACCCTGGATGAAATCGCCGAGATGATAGGCATGGCAGACGCCGAGTATAATGAAAAACAGCAGATTGAAAAGAGCCTCTTTTACGTTGAAAAAAAATACACCGAGATTCAGGAACATAAAAAAGAAATTAAGCTTTTCGAGAAAGACCTGCTCTCGCTGAAAAAGATGCTCATGGACAGGCTTGGTCAAATCCGGCAGCCTTAAATAATGATTGACATTTAGTTACCACTGGTAACTTTATTCCCATCCATATAAAAACTACAGGCAGAATCCGCAGATTCCAGGAGGCAGCATGTCTTTCCCCGAGCGCAATAATCCGTACAACTTTAACGAGTACCTTGACTGGAGAAACAACGTAAACTACTATAATGATGATACCTTCATACAAAAAGTAGTTAAGCATTTCACCGGCAGCCAGTGGCAGGCAATAGATAAAGAGGCTCGCGAAGTTTCACAGAAAGCATCATACAGGTGGAGGGACTTTTCCGAAACGATCGCTGTACCTGAAAAACGCCCGTACATGGTTCACTACGACGGTCACCATAACCGCATTGACCGCATTGTCCGTCCTAAAGAAACCGAAATGCTCGAGAAGGAGATATTCGGTGAACTCCTCTTCGACAGCAGAAAATCAGAGTGGGTAAAACTGATCAAAATGTTCCTGATCTACCAGAACGGCGAGGCCTGCGTTGCATGCCCGATGACCTGCACAGAGGGACTTGTCATGCTCCTTGACAAGTACGCCGACACACCTGAAACAAAACGCATACTGCAGCATTGCCGCGAGGGTATTGACGGCGACGTGGCAATAGGAGCCCAGTACCTTTCCGAGATACAGGGGGGATCGGATGTTCCCTCCAATGTTCTTGAAGCAGTTAATGAAAACGGCACATGGAAACTTTACGGCAGCAAGTTCTTCTGCTCGGCCACGCACGCCGACTATGCTGTTGTAACTGCAAAACCTTCTGGATCTGAAGATGTTGGCCTTTTTGTCATGCCTTCATGGCTCCCCGGGAACAAGGAAAAAGAGATCCGCAACGGTTACACCATAGACCGCATAAAATGGAAAATGGGGACAAGCGAACTCACAACCGGCGAGCTTACTTTTAACGGCGCCGTTGCTTACCCTGTAGGTCCCCTTAACAGGGGGGTTGCCAATGTGGTTGGAATCGTTCTCACATATTCCAGGCTCACAGTGGGGCTCTCTGCTGCTGCTTTCATGACACGTGCAGCGCGTGAGGCAAAGAAATACAGCGGGTTCAGGAAAGCGTTCGGCATGGCCATAGGAAATTTTCCCATGTTAAAGGGACAGGTTGATGAGCTCACTAATTTTTCAGAGCGCACAACCGCAGGGGCGTTCAAACTCTACAGGGATTTCCTTGAACTTGAAGGGTACACCGTCGAATCAGGCGACATGAAGAAGAAAAAATTCATGGTGCGTGAGCTGATCATGCTGCAGAAGATTACTGCGTCCATGGATTCAACAGATGTCATACGCAAGGCGATGTCTGTATTCGGCGGTCATGGAATAATGGAGGACTTCTCGTCACTGCCCAGGCTTTACAGGGATTCCGCAATCAACGAGTTGTGGGAGGGACCGCGAAATGTTCTGCTGACACAGATCCACAGGGACATACAGAAGGTCAGGGACTGGTATCCTCCGGCGGAATTTGCTGCCGATGTACTGGCAGGAGCCGATAGTGCATTAATAAAACAGTTCTCTGATGAGCTTGAAGCTATTGTTGCACACCCGAACCTGTTTGTTATGGATGAAAAGACTGTTGAAATATGCAGCAGGCTTGACGAGTTCAGTAAAAATTTCTTCCACGCATACCAGGACATTGCGCTCGCGGAGATTAAATAGATTCAGCCTTTAAATTTCTGCGCGATAATCTTTCCCAGCTTTATCATATGTCCGGTTACCTCGGCCCTGTCGCGGCCGGGGTAGTTCCTGAACGAAATGAGTACGCCGTTCATTGCCGCAAAAAATGCATGCGACAGCATCCTCGTGTCTCCGCTGACTTTCATCCTGACAAATAACCTGTCGAGCTGGTCAAAAAGTTCCCTTTCCGCGGTATTCAGCTTTTCAAGCATTTCGCCGGCCAGTGAACCATCAAGCATGAAGTGAGTCATCATGCGGAAATAGAGGTCATTATCGACCAGGTAACCGATAAATTTTTCGGTTACTTTTTCTATGCTTATATTTTTTGTGTCATCAACCAGTTCCCGGAGAAATGCAATCACCTTTTCCGAACCGCGCATGAATGCACTGACGAACATGGCCTGCTGGTCAGGGAAGTAACGGTAGATTGCCGCGTGTGTTATACCCGCCTCCCTTGCCACGTCGCGCATGCTCACCCTGTCAAAGGGTTTGGTTGCAAACACACGCTCCGCGGCATCAATGATCAGCTCCTGGCGCGCATGCCGATCCTGTTTTTTCACGGAAGCGGTTGACGTGTTATCTTTCATCAGAACTTTAATATCAGCGTTATTATCTATATGCAATAAAAAAAAGTCTCTTAAAGGGAAAGATCACCCTGCCGTTTTCCTGTGCAGGATACGCTTCCCTTATATTCCTCAGTGCGGCAGATTCAAACTCAAGTTTATCCTTTTCACTTTCAAGTTTATCCAGGTAAGGTTTCATCCCTGCACTTTTAATCATTTCAATAATACTTTTATGCGAGTCCATGATGTGAAAATAATCAGTTACCCATACTTCAATTTTATCGGAAAGATATGACAGTACATCGTAATAATAATCCGGCTCATGAAAGGTGAAGATATCCATAACATCCGCAAGCTGCGGCCATCTTTCCGATGCAGCTCGTTCGATTACACCGCAGACCGGCATGTCCTGGTAAAGCGGCATCTGAACAGCAATTGCACCGCCTTCGTTAACCATATTCCACATTGAGTCAATCAGCCTTTTATGATCCGGAATCCACTGGATTGCTGCGTTTGAAAAAACAATGTCATACCTTACTGACGGATTAATATCCGTCACATCCCCGAGGATCCATTCCTGTGACGGATAATCATTTTTTGCTTTCGCTATCATGGAAGGGGAATTATCCAGACCCGTCACGATGCACTCCGGCCACCTGTCATGCAGGACCTGTGTGCTGTTTCCCGGGCCGCACCCTATGTCAATAATACTTCCAGGCGATTCGACGTTGATCCTCGAAACCAGGTCGATCGAAGCTTGCGTCCGCTCGTTACGGAATTTCAGGTAGAGTCCCGGGTTCCAGTCTTTTTGTGAAGTCATGATCTGCTCCATAAACAATTTATTGTTGACCATGCCAGGCCGAACCTCAATATATATCACTGAAAGGATTAGTTTATCACACTGCAACCAATAATTATGTTAAACGGAGAAAAGCATGGCTCTTAAAGAAATTCCTGAAAGAAAAGATATAAGTTCCGGCGATAAATGGGATCTCTCGCCGCTGTTCACTGACGACAGCGCATGGGACAAACTCTACGGCAGTCTTGAAAACAAAATAAGCGGCTATGCAGTATTCACCGGGAAGATGTCTACCTCTCTTGAACAGTTCAGGAACACGATTGAATTTGACATCGCCGTATCCCGGGACCTTGAGAAGCTGTACACCTACGCCCACCTTAAGAGCGACGAGGAAAAATCGAACCAGTTCTACCTTGCAATGTACCAGAAGAGCGTTAACCTGTACACGCGCATCTCCGAAGCTTCAAGTTTCATAACACCCGAAATACAGTCAATGGATGAGTCGCTTGTCAGAACCTTTATGAATGACAGTTCAATGAAGGACTATTCATTTTACCTGGAAAAAATACTCCGTTACAGGCCATACACCCGCACCCACGAGATAGAGCAGATACTTGCCATGTCGGGTGAAGTGGGACACGCACCTTCGCAGATATTCAGCCAGCTTGACAATGCCGATATGAAGTTCGGAAAGATCAGGGATACAGAAGGCAACGACGTCGAACTGAGCCACGGGAACTTCAGCACTTTTTTACAGAGCAATGACCGCGAGGTCCGCAAAAATACCTTCTTCCAGTACTACAAGTCCTATGAGCAGCTTAAGTACACAATCGCGGAAACACTGTCGCATTCAAACAAAAAAGATATGTTCTATTCACGCGTGAGGAATTTTCAAAGCAGCAGGGAATCCTCACTCTTCTCTGATAACATGCCCCTTTCAGTTTATGACAATCTTGTTGATACAGTCCGTAAAAACACAGCCCCTCTTTTTAAATATTTTGAGTTCAGGAAAAAGGCGCTCGGTCTTGACGAACTTCACTTTTATGACACCTACGTTCCAATTGCGGGTGACGTTAAATTCTCCATGAGTTATGACGAGGCAGTTGAAACATGCATTTCTGCGCTCGCCCCTCTCGGTCCCGAATATACGTCAATACTTAAAGAAGGCCTGAATAAAGGCTGGGTCGACCGGTATGAAAACCGCGGCAAGAGGAGCGGCGCCTACTCGTCGGGCTGTTACGATTCGCCTCCGTATATCCTCCTGAATTACGAGGATACAAACATCAACAGCCTGTACACGCTGATCCATGAAGCCGGCCATTCAATGCACTCGTACTATTCTAAAAAAAATCAGCCATACATTAATGCCGACTATACAATCTTTGTCGCAGAGGTCGCGTCAACATTTAACGAAACGCTGCTGAGCATCTACCTGCTTGATAAATATAAAGATGATCCCAGGATGACTGTCTACATCCTGAACAGGGAGATCGACAATATACGTGCAACATTGTACAGGCAGACGATGTTCGCCGAGTTTGAAAAACGGTCGCATGAAATCGTTGAACGCAACGAGCCGCTTACCCTTGATGTTATACGCATGGAATACTTTAAACTTCTGCAGGCATACTTCGGCGATTCACTGGTAATTGACGACGTGCTTACACTTGAATGTTTAAGAATACCGCACTTCTACTCGGCGTTTTATGTTTATAAATACTCAACCGGCATATCCGCGGCAATAGCCCTTGCGGACAGGGTGATGAAAAACGGTGAAACAGCGCGTAAATCATACCTGGATTTTCTAAAGCTTGGAGGCAGCATGTACCCGCTTGATGAACTTAAACTTGCCGGAGTGGACATGAGTTCGCCTGCACCAGTTGAGGCTGCCATAAGTCACTTTTCAGCGCTGGTTGAAAGGCTTACAGCATCATACACAAAATAATTCTGTCTCTTGCTAAGGCAGGTCTTTTATGTTATATTTAATTCAGAAAATTTTCCATTAAAACGAAAGGTGATATTTCTGAATTATTCGTTTAACATAGGAAGCGTTTTATGGCCGGTCATACTCCTCTCCTTTCTATGGGGTATAACATTCATTGGCACCCTTATGTATATCTATATATACATAAATATCCGGCGCAGGCTTTTTCTATCGGTGATTCTATTCGGGCTCATAGGTCTCACCTTCGCAGGGAGCGAAATTCTGGTCATAGTCCTGGGTTCATCAGGCGCAGTAAAGGCGGGTCTTGAATTCCACAGGATTGAGGCTTTGTCTGTTTTGTTTTTCATACCCATGTGCCCACTTTTCCTGAACGAGATTCTTGACCTTGGAAAAAAATACAGAAGATTAAACAACTATATCGCACGGGCAGGAATTATTCTCACCGTACTTTTTATTGCTGCAGCATACATCCGTCCTGAACTCTTTATCGGCTTCAACAGGAATCCCGAATTTATTGTTACTCCGTGGAATGCCTCGCGCGGTGTACCCGGGCTGTTGTACGATATCCGGGGACTTATTATCATGTTTATCGGAATTTACACCATTGCATCTATCGTTGCAGATATTATTCTTCATCAGAAATACAGGTACCTTGGAATGATCCTTGCCGGTATTATTATAGCAATAATCTTCGGTTTAACAGATATAATTTTAGCAGCTTTTGAAAAGCCTCTTGGACTTTTCAGCAGTCGGGTATTTTCATATTTCTGTTTAGGCCTGACCTTATTCATAATACTCAGCATGATAAGTATTATGCGTCTTTTTATTGACCAGGGGAAACAGATCGAGAATGCACGCAAAATAGATTCTCTCGGCATTTTTGCAGGCGGGCTTGCCCACGACTTCAACAATATACTGTCCGGAATAATCGGAAATGTATCGCTGCTTATCGAATCCACAGGGAAGAATGATCCGAAACGCGAAAGCATGATGGGGATTGAATATGCTGCGTACAGGGCCAAGGCTCTCACCCTTCAGCTCCTGACTTTTGCAAAGGGCGGTGCGCCCATAAAAGAGACTGCATCAATAAAGGAGATTGTTGAAGAAACTGCTAATTTTGTACTATCAGGGTCAAGGATAAGACCGAGATTCTCAGTTCAGGATAACCTGATGAATGTACGGGTTGATGCAGGGCAGATAAGCCAGGTTATCCAGAACCTTGTGATCAATGCGCTCGATGCCACCAATGGTGAAGAAGGCTTTATTGATATACGGATAGAAAACAGCATTTACCGGTTCCCGGGAACACCGGTCAAGATACTCACTGACTGCATAAAGATAGAAATTCGCGATTATGGCCGGGGAATACCCGCAACCGAGATCCCCTACATCTTTGATCCCTATTATACCACCAAGGAAAAAGGAAACGGACTCGGGCTCGCCATATGCTATTCAATAATTAAAAAACATGAAGGTGATATCACTGTTCAGTCAAAACCCGGAGAGGGTACATTGATGGTCCTGTATATACCCGCTGTCAATGAACTGGTCTCCCAGTCCGCAAACGGGCCCCACTCCATGAAAAAATTCAGCGGAAAAATTCTTGTCATGGATGATGACCCGATTTTAAGAATAACCTTTGAACGAATGCTTACTCACCTGGGATTTTCGGTAAAAACTGTCGCGGATGGAGACAGGGCAATTGAAGCTGTAAAAAAATCCATGGAGTCCGGCAGGTCCTTTAGTGCTGTTATCATGGACCTGACTGTATCAGGCGGCATGGGTGGTCAGAAAGCAGCCGTATTGATCTCAGCGCTCAATTCAAGCCTGCCGCTTATTGTATCAAGCGGTTATAGTGATGATCCGGTCATGGCGCATTACAGGGATTATGGATTTTCAGCAAGGCTGGTTAAACCTGTGAGCCTTGATGACCTGAGACTTGTAATGCTCGAGGTCCTTCCGGAGATAAAAGCCAGCTGAAACTGAATTTAAAATGCACTATTTGCATTTATGCGGAACCCGATGGCAGCCATGGCAGATATATCCGTCCGATTAAAAAGATACTGTCAAATGTATATTATGCCGAATAGTATCTTAAGGATAATTCCCGATTATATTTGACAAAAAATCTTATAATATTATAGACTTTTATATTATTAAAAAATCCTGTATAAGCAGACAGGTACATTGGCTCAAAAAAGATTCAATTGTTCCATATTAATGTTAGCGGCTTGAAAATAATGATGGAGTTTCCCTGAGAATGAGAATACAATTATGGGGTGTTCGTGGATCGCTCCCGTCCCCGATTAATAACGAAGAATATACCGGGAAAATAAAAAGAATCCTGGATTCCGCCGTCCATAAAGGACTTAAACGGAAAGAAGATATCGATGCATTTATCTCGGAGCTCCCTGATGAACTGCGTTATGTATTTGGCGGAGATACCACATGTGCAGCCATAACTTCCGATTCAGGGCGTATATACATCATTGACTGCGGAACAGGACTCCGCAGATACGGGAATGTCCTCATGGACGGGGACTGCGCAAAAGGCAAGGGTGTACTGAATATAATGTTTACCCATAACCATTGGGACCATATACAGGGCCTCCCCTTTTTCAGGCCAGTATATGTGCCCGGTAATGTCCTGAATTTCTATTCTCCATATAAAAACCAGCAGCAGAACCTGGAAAACCAGATGACTTCACCCTATTTTCCGGCCACCTTCAGCGGCACTGCTTCCACCAAGAACTATTACAATATTGAGAGTGCCCAGCATACACCCCTCAAGCTTGAAGATGACCTTGAAATCAGCATATTTCCGCTAAAACACCCTCAGGGCTGCTTCGCATACAAGTTCAGGCAGAACGGGAAGGAATTCATCTTTGCCACGGATACAGAATTTACCGGTGAAGCTATAGAACAGCTAAAAGGCACGACAGAGTTTTTCAAAAACGCTGATATCCTTGTACTCGATTCCCAGTATACCCTTGATGAGGCCTTCCTGAAGGTTGACTGGGGCCACACAAGCTACACCATGGCCGTAAATTGCGCCATAAACTGGAACGTAAAAAAACTTATCATGACTCATCATGAGCCTGCATATTCTGACGACATCCTCCAGGAGAACTACCTGCTTGCCCTTGAACATGCACGGCAGATGATCGACGTTAATACAGAGATCCTTCTTGCAAGGGAGGGCATGATTTTTGACCTTTAAAAAAACAGCAGCGCTTCTTCTCCTTCTCATTGCACTGTTCATATCAGCAGAACCTTCATACCCGCAGAGAACCAAGTCCAGCCTCTCTACAGGCAACCAGAGACGTTCCGAAAAAGGGCTAAAAGACAACAAGTACTTCTTCTATTTTATAAATTCAACTGTGTCAAATTATGGAAATGACAAACAGCGGGCTATATTTACAGAAGCCCTGAGGCGCGACCTCATAGCCCGTATCCTTTACATGAAATTCTCGTTTGACGATTCGTTCACCGAGGTAAAGCAGTCGCAGATACTGCTGATTGATCTTTACAGGGATGTGCTGATACAGGAAATCAAGGAAACTAGAATCATACTTGGTGAATCGGCTGCAGAGGTGCTGGACACCAACGAGTATATGCCGAAAAAATACCTGGGCCTGGGATACAGGTCTGTCAAGTGGGCTGATAAAACAATGCTCATGGCTGATAACCTCCCGGAAACAAATTATTCAATCAGGCTGTACGAGTATGTTAAGGCGATCAAAAACATAAAGACCGCCAGGCGTTATGCGATAGTTGCACTGCTGGAAAAACGGATCCCGGCCGAAACAAGGAAGAGAATGAATTATAATAACTACGAGCAGGTAGTAAAACTTATTGAAGAATATATCAGTGAAAAAAAAGAGAAATACCTGCTCATGCACAGGGATAACTATTACATCATAGAACCCGGTAAATCTCTTTATGAAACAACTATGGATGAACCGGGTCTAGAAAATATACCTGAATACAGCGGTTACATGAAGGATAAATAATGGCCAGAAAAAAATATATCCCGGTATTTCTTACTGCACTGATTATTCTTGCCTGCGGGAAAAACAGCCGGGGCGATGAACTCTCCCGGCTTTCACTTTACAGCGGACCTGACAAGATTATCGCGACACTGACCAAAAACGGCGGTGATTACCTGGCAAACTATATTCTTGCTAAAGCCTACATGGAAAAAAAGGAACCCAAGAACGCCATCCTCTATTTTGCAAACAGTTGTTTTAAATCAAAGTTCAATTATAATATGCGGCTCTTCCCGCAGCCTGTTTATGCCTTTGTAAAATCATTCTCACTAAAAAGCCCGTACTACAATGATTCCATTTTTTATATAGCTTCGATATTTTTTGACTACGGCGAACATGACTACGTGACAAGGTTCATCGACCTGATGAAAGAGGACGATTCTGTTCTCTACAGGGATGCCATACTTCTCAAGACAAAGTCCATGCAGAAACTTAACCGGGGCAAAGAGGCCGTTGAACAGCTGAACGATCTTCTCGGGCGATATAACGACAGGGAATCCATTGCCCTTTCAAGCATCCGCCTGGGTTCGGTATATGAAAGCATGGAAGAGAACACAAAAGCTGTTTCAGCGTATATTAAAGTAATCACATCCGGCGGAGATAAATGGCATCTTGACATAGCAGCTAAAAGGCTCGTGTTTCTTAAAGAGCAGAAAAAAATAAAATTCAGCGCCGCCGACCTGCTCCTGCTTGCGGGCGCGCTCTTTGACACCGGTGATCTTAAAAAATCAGGTGAATACACTGACCTGCTGCTTAAAGAAAAAAACGGTGCCGCATCTGTTCTTAAGCTTAAAATTCTTACCATCACCAGATATGCGGAATCATTAAAGCTCCTTGAAACAATGAAGAACGATCCAGCCTACCAGGACATCCTGCTTACACATGCTAACCTTCTGTGGGATAAAGGCAATAAGGCAGAAGCAATAAAAAACTACATCACCCTTTCTGACAGTGAGGACGGGGACATACGAAGGCGGGTCCTTACAAGAATAATATTTTACATGGAGGAACGCAGCAGGCCTGAATTTATCCCCTTTGCGGAAAAATATGCTGCCTCATTTCCCGGAGATAAAGATAGTGCACGGTTCCTCTGGCTCTGCGGCAGATTCCACCTGAAAAATAAATCTTATGACAAGGCATCTCTTTATTTTACACAGGCAATAAAAAAATTTCCTGATGCTGACTATACATCATACTGCAGGTTCTGGGAGTACAGGATCAAGGGCAGCAAAACTGAATCAGGTAAAATTCGTTTTCTCGGGGATATGTGCTTTTACCATCCAGGCTCCCCGCTGACCCTTGAACTGCTGTCAGTGGAGGCAGCCGCAGGAGACGCTGCAGTGTTCAGGGCAAAATACGCTTCAGCAAAAAAAGAGGCCGTGACCCCGGCCATGATTCTATACCATACGCTTCTGTTTTTAAAAGAAGGGTATAACCGGGAAACCTCATTGCGTGTCTCAGAATTTCCAGGAGACTTTATATCGCCCTACAAATCCCTTGAAAAACTTATATCCTCACCTTCATATAAAAGCAGTTATTCAAAAACAATCCTGGACCTTGAAAAATATTTTGCAGCCGGTGACACCGCAGCAATTGCCAGGGAAATCAAGCCCATACCTGAAAATGATGAAACAGCAATGAGCGATATCAATCTTGCCTTCACCGTGTTTTCATCCAGGTACAGCTTTTACAATATGGGTACATTTCATGCCTTCAAACTTTTTAGTATCACAGGCACACGCGAATACCTTTCACTTCTTCCTGAAAGCTACGCGAAGATTCTCTACCCCGCACCGTTTACCGACTGTGTCCTTGAAGAAAGCAGAAAGTATAAAATCAATCCTTCTGTTATATACTCCATGATCAAGGCAGAATCCAATTTTAACCACAGCGCGGAATCACCCGTTGGCGCGCTCGGACTAATGCAGCTTATGCCGGCAACTGCATCAGGCATTGGCCGGGAACTGAAAACCGGAAGGTATGACCTGAAGGATCCGTGTACATCTATAAAATTCGGAACACACTATATAGCCTGGCTTGGCAGGTATTACAAGGACAGGATTGAGTATATGGTTGCGGGTTATAATGCAGGCGCAGGCAATGTTGATAACTGGATAAAGTCGGGGAATTATCCGGACATGGACCTGTTTTCTGAATTTACACCCTTTTATGAAACGCGTGACTATATTTTCCGTACCAAGAAATTTATAGTTCAATACAGGGCGATTTACCGGTGGTAAACAGGTGAAAAAAATTATTCCCTTAATATTTTCAGTCCTGGTTCTGTGTTCCGTTCAATTAGCGGCTGATGATGATGTCATCGGGAAAATCATAATGAAAGAAGGCGTAACCGAAAAGACCAACCTGAACTGCCCGGGCAGGGGATGTGATAACATGGTTATCCGCCGGGGAGACAGGATAAGGACAGGCCGGGACTCCAGGGTGCAGGTGATGCTCACCGACGGAACAGGAATTATCATTTACGAAAGATCGGATATCATCTTTAATTATGTAATCGGTACCGGCAGAAAAAAACCTACCGATATATATGCCGGGTACGGCAAGTTCAAGTTCATTCAGAGTAACAATTACCTGGAAACATCCCTTGTTGTTAAAACAGGGAATTCTCTGGTGAAAACAGTAAATGCAACTTTCTGTTTCATAGCAGCAGGGAAGGAATCAGCAATATTTGTTTATTCAGGTGAAGCAGGGTTTGCCAGTATTGAAAGTTCCATATCAGACGCATATATAATCAAAGAAGGTGAGGAATCATACATACTTGCAGGATCAAAACCCTCAATCCCGGTGAAGGTTAAATCAGGCCTGCACGGATCCTGGCTGAGCAGACGTATTTTATCTAAAGATAAAAAGCGCATACTGCGCAGTAAAATCGATAACGGGCCGATGGACTGGCCTTTCATTGAAAAAGACTGACATATACATGCTGCAAAAACCGGTTTCATACCTTCCAACAATCATACTGCTTCTATGCCTCTCATGTTCATCCCGGACTGCAGCTGTTGAAAATACTGAAGCAAAAGACGCCATAACACGTTCAGTCAAACTCTATTCATCAGAAAACTGGGAGATCCGGAAAATGGCAATAAGCAGGGTCGTGGTATATTCCGGCACTGCTTATTCACGGAATGTTATACTGCTGCTCCTGAAAGCAACAGATGATCCGCACCCCCTTGTCCGTGTTGAAGCCCTGCACGCGCTTACCAGGATAAAAACTGAAAGCGCACACGGCAGGATCCGTGAAATGGCACTTTACGACAGGGAAACGGTCGTCAGGTGGTCTGCTTATAAAGCTCTTGAAGTATACGGGTCAGCCGATGATGAATCCGCTTTTATTACAGGTTACAGCGACAGCGATTGGCTCATCAGGGAGGCTGCGATCCGCGGGCTGCTTGTAATTGATGACGACGCGGTGCAGGCCAGGAATGTTCAACTTGTAATTTCGGCAATAAACGACAGCAGCATTTCAGTGAGGATTGATGCACTCTACCATGTGCGGTTCAAAGATGCCGGGTTATACAGAGAAATTACGACTCTTATTAACAATAAAAAAACAGGTGTTTCTCTGCTTAAGGCCGCCCTCACAGCTGTTTCAGGATACAGGCTTGATGAAAATACAAGAAACCGGATTGTGAAACTGCTGACTCATGAAAACAGGGATGTACGCGTGCTTAGCCTTCGGGCACTAAAGAAAGATGAGGAACTGAAAAAGATGTAACCGGTTTTTAACGACAAAATAAAGCTGGAGGTCAGCTGTTCTTCTGAACCTTTCTATGATCTATGTGTATTGCTTTAACCTGACGCTTCTTGATTTTAGGCGCGCCTTCAGGATTATACTTATTCTGGACATCTTCAATAGGACTTGTTATAAGCATTCTCACAGCCTGTTCAGTTTTATTCAGTACATCAATCAGAAGCAGGTTCTCTTCGAAGGTAAAATCCTGTAAAAGAAAATCATCCATTGTCGTTTCTTCGGGACATTCACCCACACCAACCCTTACCTTGGCGAATTTGTCCGATTTAAGGGCAAGAGCCATTGAATCCACTCCAATGTTCTGCAGATCGGACTGCATATAATCAATGCGAAGATCTCCCAGGTTAAGAGAGGGATCTTCAACTATACAGATTATATCTCTTACATTAATTCTGAGGAAGGATGCTATGTAAAGAACTGATTCGCCGATCAGGTTTATAAAAGTCTGGGGCTTGAGCAGAACAACGTCGTGCTTGTATATTCTGCCCCTGCCTATAACAGACTTCTTCTTTTTTATGCGTACTTCGATGTTTTCGTTGTTTGCCAGAATATCGATTACCTTAAAACCGATATTCTGCCTGTTATTTGCAAATCTTTCGCCCGGATTACCAAAACCGACTATTAATTTCAAAAAATATACTCCTATAAAACCTTTTTATACCAGCTGACTTTTAAGACAAAAAACTGATTTCAAAGTTTCATAAAAAAATTCAAATACGGCTCCGCAGGGCAATCAATATTATTCAGCGGCCGCTGCTGGTTCAGCTGCTTCAGTTGCTGCCTCCTCTACCGTTTCAACCTCAGCCCTTGGTCTGTCAACCGAAGCTATAAGATTATTTCCGCTTGTAAGAATTTCAATCTCTTCGCCATGTTTAATGTCACTTACGTGAATAACATCACCAACCAGAAGGTCGGAAATATCAACCTCTATCTTCTCGGGGAGGTGCCGCGGCATACAGTGAACCACCACTTCTCTTTCACCTTGTTTAAGAACGCCGCCCAGCTTCAGACCTGCGGGTGTACCAACAAGTTCGACAGGTACGTGTGTCTGGATTTTTTCATCTTTTGTTACCTTGAAAAGGTCAAGGTGCAGAACCTTATCGGTCACAGGGTGCTTGCAATAATCCTTAACAAAAGCCATGAGCTCCGTGTCCTTGCTGCCTGCAACATGAAGATTGAATATTACGCTTTCTGATATATGACCTTTAAAAAGCTTATAAAATTCCTTTTCGCTGATTTTAATTGATTCAGATTCCCCATGTGAATAAAGAACAGCAGGGATAAAACCTTCATTTCTTATTCTGTTACAGTTATTTTTGCCCTTAAGGTCTCTTTTTTCAGCATTGATTTCTTTCCCTTGCATCTGTTTACCTCATTTTATTGTACGGATTTTCATTTCCGGATTTTCAATTGTATTTTATATAAAGAGAGAACTTACTGATTCCCCGTTATGTATTCTTCTTATAGCCTCACCGAACAGCGGCGCAATAGAAAGCACCTTCATATTATCAAGACGTTTATACTCGGCCAGCGGAATTGAGTTTGTAAAAATTATCTCCTTGAATCCTGCCATCTTCAAATTATCAACCGCGTTGTCAGACAGTACCGGATGTGAAAAAAGGCTGTAAACATCATTTGCGCCGCGCTCTTTAAGGGCAAGCGCCGCTTTTGTGATCGAACCGGCAGTATCCACAATATCATCAATAAGGATACAGTTTCTCCCCTTGACCTCGCCTATTACATTCATTACGTCCGAAACATTAGCCTCGGGCCTGCGTTTGTCAATAATTGCCAGCCCTGCATTGATTCTCTTTGCCAGGAACCTTGCCCTGTCGACACCGCCTGCATCAGGTGAAACTACCACTACGTTCTGAAGGGACAGGCTGTTCAGGTAATCAATCGCAATCGGTGATGCGTAAAGATTATCCACCGGGATATCAAAGAATCCCTGTATCTGGTCAGCATGCAGGTCCATTGTCAGGACCCTGTCAGCCCCTGTTACCTGTACTATATTTGATACAACCTTTGCTGAAATTGGTACACGCGGCTCAACTTTCCTGTCCTGCCGTGCGTATCCGAAATATGGTATAACCGCTGTTATCCTTGATGCAGATGCCCGTACCGCGGCGTCTATCATGAGGAGCAGTTCCATTATATTGTCATTCGAAGGATTGCAGGTTGACTGTATAATAAATACGTCATGAGCCCTTACGTTATCCTTTATCTTGACAGATATTTCTCCGTCTTTAAACCTTTTAAGATCAATACCTGATAGCTCAGTTCCAAGGTACCTGGCGA
Organism: Spirochaetota bacterium; assembly: GCA_035403465.1. Classification (GTDB taxonomy): domain Bacteria; phylum Spirochaetota; class UBA4802; order UBA4802; family UBA5550; genus JAAYBQ01. The sequence goes on from DAONFG010000032.1 coordinate 41,860, forward strand.
TTTCATTGGCCAGTGCGCTGTTGGACGATCCCGAGAAAATTTTTAAAGGGTTGTTATTCATTACGTTCTTCCCTATTTTTCTGTGAAACATACTGCTCCAATGAAACAAGCTCTTCCTTTGTATTGATTCCTCTCCCTTCAACAGGGTCCTTCAGCAGAATGGTTCCAACCCTTCTGCCTGATTCAATTATGTATTCAAGCGCATCCGGGAGATAGTATTCGCCCTGCGCATTTTCTGTCGTAATACGTTTAAGCCCTTCAAAAAGCAGGCTGGTTTTAAATATATAGGTTCCGCTGTTAACTTCAGTAATCCTGCGCTGTTCATCCGAAGCATCTTTCTCTTCGACTATACGGACAAATTTGCCGTCATTTTTAACAATCCTGCCGTAGCCTTTAGGATTATCCTGGATCATGGTAAGAACAACAGCGCCAGTATTATCTTTTTCCGATTCACGCATTAAAGCCTGAAAAGTCTCAGGCGTTATAAGTGGAACATCGCCGCATGCAACTATTACATAACCGCTGTGATTCCTGAAAAGGTCTTCAGCCTGCATCACCGCATGGCCCGTTCCCAGCTGCTCATGCTGCCACACAAATCTTACCTTATTACCGAGGAAACCGATAACATCATCCCCCCTGTAACCGACGACAACAACAATATCATCTATTCCTGCGGTTTTAAGACCATCAACCACGTATCCGATTAATGGCTTCCCGCACAGGGGATGCAGCACTTTAGGAAGCTCGGATTTCATCCGAACACCCTTCCCTCCAGCAAGGACGATTGAAGAGATTGTATTAATATATATCTCCTGAGAGTTTGATCTGAGGCGCAAGGATTCGAACCTTGGATGCCGAGACCAAAACCCGGTGCCTTA
>DAONFG010000033.1:0-41094 GCA_035403465.1 Spirochaetota bacterium
AAATTATTCTTGCATTTCCACTATTTTTTTTCCACTATAATTCCAGAAGAGCCAAATTTTATTATCTTATATTTATTTGTAGCTGCATAACTGTATTATGCTTCTTAAAGACGGCTTCACACACCGGGTATCAGAAAAAAAGAAATACAGTTAATCCGCTACATAAATCATAACAGGAGTCATTATATGTTTATTATTCTATTACGGACTTTATTTATTCTTTCATCGGTCTTCTTTACATCATTATTTTATATTAATTATTCAATCACCGCTATGATCATTTCAGGCGGTATAGCAGCAATCGTTGCATTCGGTATTGTTATCATGATTGAATATGTTTCACACAGCTTTCAGCCCAGGCTGCTCTTTGCAGCACTTACTGGTCTGCTTACCGGGCTCATTATGGGCCACATGCTGGTAAAGGGTGTTGAGTCTTTCCAGCTGCAGTTTGTAATCCAGTATGCAGGAATAATTAAACCGCTGCTTTATCATCTGTGCGGATTTGCAGTCATGATGTTTTTTATTATTAACAATGAAGAAATCACCTTCCTTGATAAAATCATTTCAGAACGCGGAAAAGAATCCGATATGCAGATTGCGTACAAGATCCTTGATACAAGCGTCATCATTGACGGCAGGATTGCTGATATATGCGACACCGGATTCCTTGAAGGTATACTGGTTATCCCGACCTTTGTGCTTAATGAACTTCAGATGATCGCTGACTCTGCAGACTCAATCAAGCGAAACAGGGGACGCCGCGGACTTGACATACTTAACAAGATGCAGAAAGACCAGTCCATCATGGTTAAAATCTCGGACATGGACTTCAAGGAGATCCCTGAGGTTGATTCAAAACTGGTTAAGCTTGCAAAGGTCATGAAAGCCAAGGTCATTACCAACGATTTTAACCTGAACAAGGTTGCTGAATTTCACGGCGTTGACGTCCTGAACATAAACCAGTTATCGAATGCGCTGAAGCCCATTGTTCTTCCAGGTGAAGATATGAGGGTTCTCCTGATCAAAGAGGGAAAGGATTCCAACCAGGCGATCGGTTACCTTGACGACGGAACCATGGTGGTTGTTGAAAACGGAAGGCGCAGGATGAACGACGAAGTTGATGTTACGGTCACATCGGTTCTGCAGACAACAGCCGGACGCATGATCTTCACCAGGCTCCGCGAAGACTAAGAAGAAAAGTGTGAAGCTCCTTGCCATACATGGAAGCCCGCGAAAGAGCGGGTTTTCATCCACACTGCACAGGGAATTCATTAATCAATTCATAACTGCGGGCGCTGCAGTTAAGGAAATCCATGTATATGATAAAAAAATTTCCCCCTGTATCGCATGCGGTGTCTGCAGGGAGAAGTTCATCTGCCCGGTCAATGATGACATGAATGAAATCTACCCCATGATACGGCAGGCTGATGTAATCTCAATTTCATCCCCCCTCTATTTTTCTTCAGTTCCCTCCCAGCTGAAAGCACTGATCGACCGGTGCCAGGTCTTCTGGGAAGAGAAGAATCATTCACCCGATAATAATTCTACCTGTAAGCAGGGTGTACTCCTCTGTACGGCAGGAGCCGATTACAATAATATGTTTTCCGGGGTAATGCTCATGATGAGACATTTCTTCAATACAATAAATACTTCCTTTACTCCAGGCCACGCACTGCTGCTGCCTGGACTTGATTCAGTGAATTCCGGAAAAATATCTCTTGAAATAATTGATACTGCTGCTAGACTCTCTGAAAGAATAATTACCGGCATAAACCGGTAAGTGGCGGAGTCAAAAAATGAAACTTATTGCAGTAATCTCCCTCAAGATGAAAACCGGGCTTCTTCCCCAATTCATTGCTTCACTCTACAAATACGGTGTGGGAATAAATTATATCAACCTTACCGAAACTGACGAGCGGTGGGAGGATTACTCCATCGAGATTACATACTCTGTGAAAAAGGAACTTATACGGCTCCTTGACTCGCTGAACAAGAATACTGAATATTTCCGCAGCATAACCATCACAAGCACCCTTGAAGACCGGATAAAAGGCGGACTCCTGAAGACTTCAGGAAAAATCGATATTGAAAATATCAACGATATTGAAACCGCCCTCCTTGGCGGAAACAGGCTTATCCATGAAAAGATTGATGCAGGTCTTGGTAAAAGCTACTGCGGCTGTTTTAACAGTGTGGGCCTTATAAGCGGGTACAGGACATCACGCAGTAATACAATTACCCAGCTTCATCATTACTATGCCGATGCCGAACGGGACGCGGTAATTATTAATCGTTTTACAGGCCGTAATGCTTTTCCGTGCGTTATTCGCTACTCTTCAATTGAAGACCTGCTGAGGAGCCTGAAGTCCGTAGAGGACAACTTCGCCTGTATAAGGATGATGAAAACTGATGAGGAGGAACTACCCTTCAGTTCAATAATTGACAGTGTCTCCCGTCCCATAATCTTTAGTGAACTGGATGAAAAACCGCTCTACTATTATTCCCTGCTGAAAAAAGTATGTACTGTTCACAAAATGAAACCTGAAGAGACCGCCATTGGAATAATAGGTTTGTCAGGGGCATTAATACGTCTCACAGCCCTTCTTCATAAATCAGGATACGCAAAAGTCCTCGGCTATGATCCGCGTGAAAGGATAATGATGTCATTTGAAACCCGCAAAGGTCTTGCCACAACTGTTGAAAATATAATTTCAAACTGTGATATTATTTTACTGGCTGACGAGCATGGTGAAACCGGGATTGAAGAGAAGATGCAGCCCGGCCAGATATTTATTTCTGAAAATCCTGCAGAAAGATCACCTGAAGACATGGTCAGGCACAAGGGTCTTAAAGCTTATATAGTGACCGGTGAACACTGCGCTGTTTCGCTGATTCCTGGAATGCTGAATGGAATCCTTTTACGCGAGGAGAGATCTTATTCGGACGAAATGCTGCTCAGGCTTGGCGAGTTTGTTTCAAAGAATATCAACGATAAGTACATGCTTCCCGGTCTCTTCAGCGAGTTTAATGAATCGCTTGAATCCGAAATTCAGAGAGGGTAATCTCAGAGCCCTTTATGCGCAATTATCCAGGAGATATTTTTGTATTTGAATACGGAATAGTCCGTCCTTGATCCGCTGCTGTCATCGGACCAGCTGCTGTCCCTGTCAAGACTTGGAATATCAATTGCTGCAAAACCATAGTACTGTGAAAGAATTCTTGTCCTGTCTGCAGTAACACGGATAAGTCCTTCACGGCTGATAATATCTGTTTTTTCATCAAACAAACGGTTAATCCTGTCAATGTCGATCTGCAGTATGAGTGTTCCCTGGAATCCTTCCTCTGAAATTATGGGTACAGATACATACAGTCCCAGGATTGACGAGGCCGTGGACATCGCAGAGACATCTTCAAAGTGCACCATCTCCCTGCTAAGATAACATCTCCTGAGTGATGTATCTTCAAATCCTTTATTTATATTGCTCCCGAAGATACTGTCGTCTATGCGCGTATATATAATATCCCCGCTCCGGTTAATAAGTATGTAATCAAGGTATATTCCTTCAGTAACTGCGTTGATCATCTCAGTAATATTTTCGCGTTCAAGCAGATAATACTTTCTGCCTCCCGTATTCATCAGCTTAAGATGGGTCAGGTTGAATATGATTTTATCTTTTTCAACGACCTGTTTTGCCTTAACCGCGTCAGACTCGGCCGTTTTAAAAAATCCTTCAAGTGTTGAAAGATCAAACATAACAGGAGGTATGCTTACCTGCTTTTCAGGTGAGGCACAGGATAGAAATACAACTGCAGAAATAATTAGAAGCCTTTTCATGAAACACCGCCTTAAGCACAGAATCACCTGTCTTATTAATGTATCGAATAAGAGAGTGCGGTTCTTTAATTTATCTTGTTAAGCGGTGTATATTTTTCAAGAAAAACCCTGTTTGTTAAACCAAAACTTATAGTAAGCTTGAGATTGTCGCCGCTTCCTTCAATCTTCACCACGCGGCCCATGCCGAACTTGGGATGCATTACCTTTTCCCTGAGTGTGAATTTTGAACCTGAATCCCGTTCCCTTTCATGAGTCTCCTGTGATTCATCTTCAACCTGTACAGCACGCGGAGTATCGTTCCTTGCAGGCGCCTGCGCAACCGCCGGCCTGTTCTGCCACGGCTGCTGCCGGGCGCCGGAATCACCTGATCCGTAGAACTGCGAACTGTAATTCTTTATTTCGAGCAGCTTTGCCGGTATCTCTTCGATAAACCTTGACGGTCTTTTATATTCAGGCCCCATGTAGCTCCGCCGGAGATCTGCACTGGTCAGAAAAATTTTATCCATTGCCCGGGTGATCCCCACATAGCAGAGCCTCCTTTCCTCTTCAACTGCACTGTCCGTATCGATGCAGAGTTTATGCGGGAACGTATCCTCCTCCATCCCTGTAAGAAAGACAGCAGGAAATTCAAGCCCCTTGGCATTGTGGACTGTCATTAGCGTGACGCAATTTGTTCTGTCCTCTTCATCATCAACAGGGTTCTCCTCGGATGTATAAAGAGATATGTCCTGGATGAACTGTTCGGGTGTTGCCTGGGGGTCATGCTGTTCGTATTCAATTATACTGTTAAGAAGCTCGTCAAGGTTATCAAGACGCGACCTGCTGTCCAGTGTGTTCTCTTCGAGCAGGCTCTCCCTGTATCCGCTCCGGTCAATGATGCGCTTTACGAATGCCGAGAGTGAAATCTTCGCAGGCACTACGGCCATGTCTGCCGAAAGATTCTTGATGATATTCCTGAACTCATCGAATCCCTTAGGCACCTTGCCTGTCATTAACTCATCTTCGATCACCTTCCACTCGCTGAATCCGCCTGACGATGCGGTCTCCACGAGCTTCTCCTGCGAAGCCTTGCCTATACCGCGTGCAGGAACATTTATAATCCTGAACAGTGATACCGAATCATTCCTGTTCGCCAGAAATTTAAGGTAGGCGAGTATGTCCTTGACCTCCTTCCTGTCGTAAAACTTGAGGCCTCCCACGATCCTGTATGCGATATTCTCCCTGCGCAGAAAGTCTTCAAAAATCCTCGACTGCGCATTTGTCCGGTAGAATATCGCAAAGTCCCGGTTCTTCATTGCCTCTTTTGACTTGAGGGACTGGATCGTGTTTATGACAAACTCCCCTTCACCGTATTCATTGTTTGTCGCGCACCATACCACCGGCTCACCGTCACCGCGCGATGCCCGGACGTTCTTCTCTTTACGGTTTTTGTTGTTGCGGATTACCACCGATGCGGCTTCAAGTATCTGTTTTGTCGAACGGTAGTTCTCTTCAAGGGTGATAGACCTGGCGTTCTCATAATCCTTTTCAAAGTTCAGTATGTTCCTTATATCTGCACCGCGCCACGAGTATATGGACTGGTCATCATCACCCACAACGCAGATGTTTTTGCTGGCAGATGCAAGATACTTTGCAATAAGGTACTGCGAGTAGTTCGTGTCCTGGTACTCATCAATCATAAAGTAGTGCCAGTAGCGCTGTAGCTCCGCAAGTGCGTGGGGCGATTTCCGGAGAAGCTCGACGGTTTTAATAAGCAGGTCGTTAAAATCGAGCGCGTTGTTGTCAGCCATCTTCTCGTGGTATTTTCTGAATACCTCTTTAAAGTCAAAAGAGAAATAGTCCGGGAGCATAAGTGAAACATCACCTCCATCAAGGTATGATTCCTTATCCTTGACCTCGGAAATCCGCGAGGAGATCATTGACGGTTTTACCTTTTTGGGATCAAGGCGCATCTCCACCAGGATCCTCTTGATTACATCCTCCTGGTCGTGCGAATCATAGATTGTAAAATTTTTAGGAATGCCCGCACCCTCGCCAAACCTGCGCAGGATATAAACCGCAGCCGAATGGAAGGTCCTGACAAAAACACTGTTTCCCGAAGGGCCGGCAATTGTCATGACCCTCTTCTTCATCTCCTCTGCTGCCTTGTTTGTGAATGTCACGGCAAATATATTATACGGCTTCACACCCTTCTCGATCAGGTGGGCGATCCTGTGAGTTATAACCCTTGTTTTCCCTGAACCCGCGCCAGCGAGTATAAGAAGCGGACCCTCTGTGTGAAGTACAGCTTCGCGCTGGGTTTTATTCAGGTTTTCCAGTAGATCCATCAGGCAGAACTCTCTTTCGGTTTCAGCAGTATTTTATCAAATCAGACTTTTTGCGGATTTGCGTTAGATGAATAAATTATAAAAAATGGGTACATAATTGGGCAAGCTATAAATTCATCCAATAAAAAAATTCATTAATACCCATGAACATTTCGTAACGACAGGAGTGATTATTTTTAAGATACTTTAACCGGTTTCCCTTACGGAATTATTAACTGCCCGATTGCATAAATGAATTGAATTTAAAGAATATACCTGATATAACAAGTCACCACTTCATTTCCAGGAAGATTATATGACCGGCACAAACGTACAGAATCGTATCTCATCGCTTGACTTTCTGCGCGGAATCGCAGTTCTGCTCATGGTGCAGCAGCACACAGGCTACTGGTTCTGGCAGTCAGGCGGCAGCATCGGCGCCCTGATAACAAAGTACCCGGCCATGGTAACCATGAACGGACTTGGCGGGCTTGCGGCCCCGCTCTTCATCGCCCTTGCAGGTGCGGGTACAACCCTTTCATTCGCTTCGGGAAAAACAGACCGTGAGATCATTCTCCGGGGGATTCTACTCATTGTTTTCGGTTACCTGCTTAATATCATGACCCCTGCATGGTTTGCACCCTGGTCATGGTACGTGCTTCACCTGATCGGTTCCGGCATGTGCCTGTCGCCGCTTATGCGGAGAGTGAATTCATACTTATTGTTTATCCTCGCACTTGTAATTGCTGCATCGTCGGTTGCTCTTCTGGATTATTACGGAATGCCACGCTATTTCAGCAACAGCTTCATGCGCGGAACATTCAGCGCTGCAGGCATACTTAAACTGGCAGCATTCAGCGGCAACTTCCCTGTATTTCCCTGGATGGCTCTTTTCATTGCGGGGATGGCGGCTGGCAGGTGGATCTGCAGTGACAGATACATTAACATTTTAAAAACTGCAGGTGCTCTTCTTTTCATTGGTCTTTTACTTTTCCTGGTGAAACAGGGGGACTTTTCTTTTTTCAATAATTCCTGGGGCCGTCGCCTGCTCATGGTCAACCTCTACATGTATCCCGCGTATCCGGTGCAGTTTGCTGCACTCTCAGCAGTAACACTTTTGCTGATCTATACTGTTCTCATCGCGGGAAAAAAATACATCTTCAGTTCAGGGAACATTATCGTCCTGCTTGGCAGGGTCTCTCTGAGTATATTTATCATTCATATCGCTGTAATCAGGAATTTAATGGTTACAACCGGCTTGTGGCAGTCATTCTCCGCGGGCGCAACGGTTTTACTGCAGATTTTGGTGATTGCTGTAATAATGCTGTTCGTCTGTTTCTGGAACAGGAGAGAGTTCAGGTACGGGTTCGAGTGGTTAATGCGGAAAGTAAAGTAAACGCCCCTGAGAGTATTCGTACACCGCGATTATAAGCGGTGTATTTGTATCCGGTCTGTTCTCAATTCTTAATGACAGGGAGCTTTCCTTACCCTTGAATTTATTTATATCAGCTCCGGCAGCAATAAGCTGCTTTACAAGTTTATAATTGTTACAGCGCACTGCAGCCATGAGCGGGGTGTAGCCGTTAATGTCAGATACGTTTATGTTGTTACTACTGAATTTTTTCTGGTTTAAATTTTTATCAAGGTAATCAAGAGCTGCATGAAATAAGTATCAGCATTATTAGTAATAATTTTTTCATTCAGATTCTCCGGCAATAATATATTATCAGTGCTAATTCCTTAACCAATTTGCAGAATAAAAAGCTCTATTCCCGCCGCCTTCAGCGGCGGGGGAATTAAATTACCATATTACACTAAAAAGTATTTTCAGGAATAATTACTGATATTTTATAGAAATGATTTCAATTCAGGAAAACACAATTTGCAAAAAGGCATTGATAATTTAATATCCATGCCTTCAAGCATCCCGGACCTGGTTGATGTAATCCTGACTTATATCCTGTTGCCGTGCTTCAGGGCAACAACAACTGTCTTCTGTAGCAGCTTCTCACCTATACCTGATGTTTTATCAAGTTCCATCCTCTTAAGATAGGGAATTGCTTTCTCAGGAACCGGCTTCAGAAACTCGGCCAGCACTTTCCCTGTTGCCTTAAGCGGTTTGGTCTCCTTGAGCACCTTGAGCATCTTAAGTGAAGCGCCAAGGTCAAACTCCTGGTCAGTAAGATCTGTGCCGAACGGGAAAAACTTAAATATCCCCTTTGCCTGGTACCTGGTAACAAATTCGACAATTTTCTCCGGATAGTTGTTCCTGTACTCCGCGGGTATTTCGTATGATTGCGGAAGCTTGCCGGCCTTCTTGGCCTGCTTGAGCAGTTTAGCCTGGAACCTTGAGTCCGCGATATTTATCATTGCCGCGATTACCTCCTTGTCTGGCTTACCTTTTATGTCGGCAATCCCATACTCGGAGACAACTATATCGCGCAGGTGTTTCGGCACTGAGCAATGACCGTAACTGAACACGACATTTGACCTGAGCTTTTTACCCACACCGCGTGTGCTCCTGATAAGCATTATAAGCCGTGCATCAGGCAGGGCATGGGCCATGGCAACAAAATTATACTGGCCACCAATGCCGCTTATCACGCGGCCGTCCTCAAGCTGGTCTGAAGCGATCGCACCGAATACGTTTGCAATCATTCCCGAGTTTATAAAGCGGCCGTCCTTTCTCTGCAGCGACCTCAGCACCTCGTCTCCGTACAGCTGGTTGACCTTCTCTACCCCGGACATCCCGAACTGTGAACGTTCCTCCTCGCTCATTGAATTAAGTTCTTCGTAGAAAGCCTTGGGACCTATAAAAAAGGCCCCAAGTATCACCTGGCCGTTCTTCATCTCTTTACCAAGAAGTTTTTTTACCTGCGCCAGTTTCTCCGGCACATTAAGGTCTGTAGAGTATTTTGCATCCCCGTCAAAAATGATCCCGTCTTTATATGAAAGACCCTCTTTCAGAATCCCGAATTTTGTGAGCATATTAAAATCAGTCTGACGCAGCCTGCTGTGAATACCCTTCTTGTCATGAAGCAGTTCAAGTATATTCTCCGGAATATTGTCTGCCGCGAGTTTTCCCTCGTTGATAAGTTGCATCAGTGGAATATTATCAAACACCTTGCGCTTGAGTATGCCTCGCTTGTAAAGCTGCATGAATGCGTCCACGAACATCTCCGATGAACCATATAGACCCTGTTCGAATGCTCCTGTACCGCCGATTTTATTAATCAGCGCCCCATAGCGTTCAAGGATGCCCGAATTTTCAAGAATCTCCTGGTATAGTGCGTTGTTTGAATGTCTAAGGTCAAGGCCAGCCACTATCGCATCACCCAGTGCCCCTATCCCCACCTGGAGTGTTCCCCCATCCCTGATCAACGTGCTCACCTGGAGACCAATTATATGGTCTCTCATCATAACCGGGTCTTTGGGTGGCGCGAAGAGTTCATAATTATACTGCGGTCCCTTGAGTACAACGTCAAACGCTTCCACGGGGTAAACTGCATCGCCGTACATGAACGGCATCTTCTCGTTTGCCTCTGCGATGATTGCACCCTTCATTCCAGTTGCCCTTATGCTGTCTACTAACCCGTTAGCCTGGACGCAGATGTCAGTATTGCAGCCCATTGAAAGCATAAGCTTACCGTCAATCTCCCTGCAGCCCACGAGCTGGCCGAATACATTCACCCCCATGTTGAAAGCATCCCTGACAACATGTGTATAATTGGAACTCATGTGGTTCTGCTGTGCCTGGTGATTATTCAGGTATCCCCCGGCCTTGTTGAAAAATTCATAAATCTCAACATTCCCGGGAAGCCTGCCCGCCCTGAAGTCGAGCATATAATCGAACTGAGGAGAATTGCCGAAGAGTCTCTCTGCCAGGGGATTTATGAACCGCTTTTCAAGTTCATTGGTACCCACGGGTCTTTCAAGGGCAAGGGCTGTTAAAATTTTGAGCTTGATTTCGGGGTCCTCTTTTGCACGTTTGTAAAGCTCGTTGATAAACATTACCGGCTTTCCAAGCGCAAGGGTCATGGCGAAAGTAATATCTTTTCCTACGTGTTCAATCACCCTGTCTACGGTTTTAACTACGTCATCAGTAATAACTCCTCTTACTCGGTCCATGTGCTATCCTCTTATTTTGAGATTTTTGGCGGTTATTGCTGAACATATATCAGCGGTAAGGGGGGATTGTTTTTTGCTCGAGACTGAATTCCCCGTGTTTGATCCTGTCAGAGTTCAGGAATAACCGGATAAGGTAACCGCCGATTATCAGGCAGCGTGCGTTATATAAATAAAAACCGACCAGCCGGTTTTTATTTATATAATAGACATTTTCCACGAAGCGTCAACTTTTTTATCAAAAATAGAGCCCGTTCTCTTAAAAATTTCCTTTTTTGAACTATCACATTAAATATCATGGGTTTTTACAAACAATCATATGACATACGCTGAAAACAAAATATGCGGTTAGTTTATTTTAATTGCAAAACGTGTTAATTAACTTATACATAAAAGCAGGAGGCGACTCTGCAGTGGATAAAACTTTTTCACTTTTTATTGATCTCGATAAATTAAAAAACAGCAAAGACAGTATTATTGATCTTACCAGATCAATGGACAGCTCGCTTGAAGTCTATTCAGAACCGGGATATAGCGATCCTGAATTTAAAATCAATGATTGGTGTTCTATTCATGACAGGGGATTTCTTGTATCACAGGTGATAATGGGTACTCAGACAGGGACTCATATCGACGCGCCGGCACATTTTATTGAAGAGGGCGCAACAATGAATAGTCTCATACCCGGTGATCTAATGGGCAGATACTTCTTAATCGATATGGATAACAGCAGTTTTGACGAATCAGTAATCAGCAACTATACCGGTGAATCCTTTCTGTTCATTAAAAGCTGCAGGTCAAGGGCAATGCTCTCGCGGAATTTTTTTGAACGTCTGCTTTCACTGAATGCGAAGGTATGGGTTACTGCAGGTGAATGCGGGATCATCAATGAAGAGGAATTCAGTTTTAACAGGGGACTGGCTTTTATGGGAAAATTCCTGGTTGAGGATCTTGACATGAATATGGCAGCAAAGATTTCGAAGGGCGGATACATCTTTGCCATGCCGCTTAAGTTGATGGATACAGGGGGAGCTCCATGCCGGGTGGCTGTTATTCAGGGAAAACAGCAAACTCCGGGCACACGTAAAAGTTTAGCAGATTACTGAGACGTTTTAAACATTTCACATACATTCCTAACCTGGGCAGGCATACCAACCAGCATTACAATATCGTCTGCGTTCAGCACCGCATCTCCATCAGGATTATGAATTACATCGCCCCCATTGTATATGGCCAGCACTGTCACACCGTATTTTTTTCTTATTGCCAGGTCCAGTATTGATCTGCCGTCGGCTGAAGATCCGCCTTCTACCCTGTAGCTCACCATCTCCATTCCTTTTATCAGGTTACGCTGATCGGCCGGTGTAATAGATTCTATTGATGCTGTACGGAGCATATGGTATCCGTCAGACCTGACTATATCAACCAGTGAAGTTATGTCATTTTCGGGGATGTTGAATTTTCTGAGCAGCCTTGTGAATATCTCCACCGATGTTTCAAACTCCTCAGGTATGACCTCGCTGGCCCCCAGCGCAAAGAGGTCATTCACCTCTTTGACAAATCTTGTTCGTGCAATTATATATACATCGGGATTGAGTTTACGTGCCGTGGCAATAACGCGCCTTGCTGAGGGCGCGTCAGGGACTGTGGTCACCAGCACTCTTGCCACGAGGATATTGGCGTGCCTTAAGACCTCCTCGTTCGAGGCATCTCCGTAGATTATCTTTTCACCCTTTGCCAGTTCTTTAATTACGGTTTCCGGATTGGTTTCGATGATCAGGTAGGGAATACCTGCAATGCGCGCCGAACGGGAGACGTTCCTTCCATTTATTCCGTAACCTATTATTATCAGGTGGTCATTCAGATTATGATCATCGGGCTCCTTTGCAATGCTGCTCATACTGTAGGTCTTTCGGTCAATCCATGACAAGAGAGGAGTCTTCATCAATTTATTAATCAGCGGCGTGGAGTAGTTTAAAATAAATGATGAAAATACCATGGTTATTATGGACATTGATAGTATTGTCTGGTATTCTATTGAATTGAGTATTTTATAATCGTATCCTACCTTTGAAAGTATGAATGAAAATTCACCTATCTGCGACAGGGCAAATCCAACAAGAATAGATGTGCGCAGGGAAAAACCAAGCAGTAATACAGATATAATAGCAATGATAAACTTAACCAGAATAATTGCAAGCCCGCCTCCAAGCACAACCTGCCATGATCCAAGCATAAAGCGTATGTCTATGAGCATTCCGATCGATATGAAGAATATACTGGCAAAAACGTCGCGGAACGGAATAATGTTTCCCATTGTTTCGTAACTGTATTCAGTTTCGGAAATTATAAGTCCCGCAAGGAAAGCCCCCAGTTCAAGAGAAAGACCGATATAAAATGTAAGCCCTGCAACAGCGAAACAGGTTACAACAGATCCGAGTATGAAAAGCTCACGGCTCCTGGTACGTGCAAGCTGGTAGAATATCCACGGGGCAATCCATTTTAACATTGCAAAAACAAATGCTATGAGACCTACACTTTTCAGCCCGAAGAGGAGCAGTGTATTGTCGGAATTACCCTCAACGCCTGCAAGCACGGGAGTTATGAGCATCATTGGTACCACTATTATATCCTGGAAAATCAGGATAGCAAGTACGACACGTCCATGCGGTGTGTCCAGTTCAAGTTTCTCCTGGTATATCTTCATCACGATGGCTGTACTGCTGAGCGCGATGAGAAAACCGTAAAAGAGCGACTGGTTAAATCCGTTTACGTAAAAAAGCGTTCCGGTGATAACTCCGATCGTTAATAAAACCTGGAGCGTGCCTCCAAGAAGTACTGTCCTGCCTATCTGCATAAGGTTCTTGATGGAGAACTCAAGACCTATGGTGAAGAGCAGCAGAATTATCCCCACTTCGGAGAGGATATGGACATCGTCCGGGTTGCTGGTGATTCCGAGGAGACCAGATCCGGCAAGTACACCTGTAATCAAAAAACCTATGATAGACGGAATATTTAACCTGTTACAAATGTATACAACAGTGACTGCCAGTGAAAAAATAATTATCAGTTCCTGAAGAATGCCCATCAAAAATCTCCTGAATACATGTTTAACATTTTTGTATACACATAAAATATTATACCCTGCTCAAGATGTAAAGTTATTTTAAACGCAACGTCATCCAGCCGTCAGTCCGGGAGGTGTTAGAGTTAACATAAAATTTTTTTATATTTTTCGTTGATATAAATCCTGTTCTATTATAATTGTTTATCATTATATGCACGGGGTGGAATAAATGAAAATCCGTTATGCACAGTTTACTGATAAATACGGCAAGGATATAATCGACATTTTCAACTATTACATAGAAAACAGCTTTGCCGCGTTTCCGGAACAGGCACTGCCCCATGTCGCATTTCCTGTTATGCAGAGCCTTGCAAAAGATTACCCCGCGTTTATTCTTCTGGATGATGATGCGGACTCAAAGTGTGTGGGATTCGGCTTTCTCAAATCATACAATCCCATGCCGGCATTCAGGTACACTGCAGCCTGCACTTATTTTCTTCACCATGATTATACAGGAAAAAACCTCGGTTCATCGGTCCTTGCAAAACTTGAATCGGAAGCCATTACCAAAGGAATCCGCACACTCCTTGCAGAGATATCCTCTGAGAACCCGGGCAGCATCGACTTCCATAAACAGAACGGTTTTGTGGAATGCGGCAGGTTCAAGGGCATTGGTTTTAAAATGAATAAAACATTCGACGTAATCTGGATGCAGAAGAAACTGCAGCCCTGAAATTTTTCTTTATTTTTACATTCAATAGTTTTCAACTGGTTCTATAGCGGCTATCGATTGAATTAATATACATGACGTCACTGCGAGGCCTGAAAGCAAGCATTATAGAAACATCATGTTTCGTGCTTGCAGGCTGCCATCGTGGCAGCACTGCCGTGGCAGTCTGTTCAGGGAATACCCGGTTTATTATACTAAACACATTTCTGCCGGACCAGATTGCTTCACTTCGTTCGCAATGACAGGACTAATATAGTTGT
This sequence comes from Spirochaetota bacterium, assembly GCA_035403465.1. GTDB lineage: Bacteria > Spirochaetota > UBA4802 > UBA4802 > UBA5550 > JAAYBQ01. The sequence goes on from DAONFG010000033.1 coordinate 14,324, forward strand.
TAACTGCTATAAATAACATTAACCGGTAAAATTATGCAGCTCGACATAGACCCGCGCGCAAAGGGACTCATCTTTGACCTGGACGGCACACTGGCAGACTCGATGCCCATACACTTCAAGGCATGGAAACAGACCGCTCTTGAGCACGGATTTGTCTATACCGATGAACTTTTCTTCGGTCTGGCAGGAATACCCACGCACAAGATAGTACCAGTTGTTAATGAACGACTTGGACTTAAACTTGATCCTGTTCTTTTTTCCCGCCGCAAAGAGGAACTCTTCCTGGAATACCTAGAAGAGGTTGGACCCATAAAACCTGTAGCCGACATCGTGTATAAATACCACGGCAGGCTCCCCATGTCAGTCGGGACTGGCGGTAAAAGATATATTGCTGAGATTACGCTTAAGATGATGGGCTTTGACAAATATATCAGTATTATTGTTTCAGCAGATGATGTTGAACATCACAAGCCCTGGCCTGACACCTTTCTTAAATGTGCAGAGCTCATGGGGATTGAACCGCGGTACTGCCAGGTGTTTGAAGACGGCGAAATGGGGCTTCTTGCAGCTGAAAGGGCCGGGATGATTGTTACCGACATCAGGCCGTTTGTATAAAACAGGACAAGGGGCTGCAGCCCCTTATTCTATTTAGCAGTCTTTATCCTGTAGACTTCAATTTCATTATCAAGAAAATTGGTAAATGCAAGCAGCCTGCCATCAGGAGAAATGTCGAGTCCCGTGGGCTGGTTCTTGCCCCAGATCCAGTCCTTTATTTCAAAGGTTTCTGTATCGATCACAAAAACTTTGCCGAAAACCGGTCCCTTCTTTAAATAAGTTTCAGGATTATTAGGCCCGCGCGATGAAACGTAAAGGTATTTTCCGTCTGGTGAAAGTTTTGCCGTGTTGAGTTTTTTATCAACGGGTATCTCTTTCAGGACCTTGTCGTCAGCAGCATTTATGATATAAACGCTTCCCCTGTACATGTCTGTCACATAGAAGAGGTTCTTCTTTCTATCCAGGAGTATATGGCGCTTCGCTCCAAACGGAAAGTTGAATGTTTTTATAATCTTCATGGTGTTAATATCGATCTTCTGAAGCTGGCCGTTGCTGAAAATGCAAACGTACAGGTACCTGTTGTCGCTGGTCACAACCATTCCCCTTGGGATTCCTGCCACCTTTATTTTTTTAAGCACCTTGTGCTGCTCCACATCAATAACAGATATATCATGTGACTCCCAGTTCGATGCAAAGGCAAGTTTTCCATCAGGGGTAACCGCGATAATTTTTGTCCATATACCCTTAGTGTCAATTGTCATCTTGTATGTAAAATCAGTCATATCAACAACATGGATCGCGTTCGCGGCCATCTGTGATATCCACATCTCTTTACGTTCAGGAAGAAAAACCACCTCTACAAAATTTCTCAGCTTAACGTATTTTTGCGGGAACTCCACTGTCTTGACCTTTTTGAAATCGCTGACAGAAAAAATATCAACACCGGCACCCTCAAGGAGTGCACTTATCAGATACTTACCGTCCGGAGTAAACTCGACAGACTTGGGGTGCATGCCGGTGCTCAGTTCTGCGACCTGTTCAAGCATGGATGTCTGCTTCTCAAGCTTCACCTCTATCTCTGAGGTTCTTTTAGTTATATTGAATTTCACCCTCTTATCAAGGTAACCGCTGCTCTGGAAAAGGAATTCATGCTCACCTTCACCCAGGTTTATCATTTTCAGGTACTGGGTAACATTCTGGAGCTTTACAGGGGCTCCGTCAATGCTCAGGTTATATTGTTCCGGGAAAACCTTCAGGTTTATGCTTTTTGATGCGGCATAAAGCATAGATGAACATACTGCAAATACCAGCAGTAATATGATTCTTTTGTGTTTCATTGTTTTATCCTCATGTGAAAACCTGAAAACAGGGGGTGTTATTAATCAATAATTTTTTTGGAAGATTTTTAACGAATCAGATGAGTCCGCCGCCCTTATTCGAAGATGAACCTGTAAGATACTCGCTCTCCCCGATATTCTTCATAATCCTGTTATAAGCGTCGATCATGTCTTTACGTGTTATTATCCCCTCGAGCTGGTTGTTGTTTTCAGGAATGACAACCGGAATATTTTCTATATCGTACTGCCTGACTTTTTCTATTGCCGATGATAACGGTTCATGCGGGGTGATTACAGGGATATCCATTATCAGGTCATTGGCTATGAGCAGATCTGTCAGGTCATTATCCATGAGCGCCTGCCGTATATCCTTGAATGTGATTATACCGATGAACCTGTTCATGTCGTCTACAACAAAGAGATCGCCGTACTTTGCATTAAGGATTACTTCAAGGAGTTCCCTGAAAGGGGTTCTGTAGCTCACCACGTCCATATCAGTTTTCAGGATTTCACCTGCCTCGATCCTGCTGAGTATATCAACCTCTGCGCGTTTGCTCACATCTATGTTATCATCCATGAGCTCCTGCGTGTATATGCTCATCTTCTTCCTGTAGAGGAGAACCAGGTGGGAGATTATGGACACGAGCATCAGCGGCAGGATAAACCTGTAGTCGTTTGTAACTTCGAATACAAGGAGTATGGCAGTAAGCGGAATGGAATTGATACCGGCAAGAACGCCTCCCATCCCCGCGAGCGCGAAAGCAACCGGGTCAAGCCCTGTATGAAAAAAGAGATTAACCGTGTCCGAAAAGACGTAGCCAAGCAGAGCTCCTATAACAAGGGATGGTGCGAATGTTCCTCCGTATGCCCCGGCCTGTACAAAGAGCGCGAGCAGTGCCACTTTCAAAAACAGGAGAACAAAAATATCCGTACGCGTAAAAGATCCGTGTATTAGCGAATCAATAGTATTGTAGCCTATACCGAAGAGTGTGTAGTATTTAAGCAGTATCAGGCCGAATATAAAAGTAACAGGTATCAGTCGTATGTATGGATTCGTTAGTTTAAATTTTTCATCAAAAATATACTCGATTTTATCAGACATGTAAAAATAGAAAAGCGAAACAAGTCCGCACAGTACTCCAAGCACTACGTAAAAGAAGTACGAAAAGTAATCACCAGTGGTATATACAGGTATCCTGAAAACACTCACATCACCCAGCAGGGAACGTGAAATTATATCAGCCACAACCGATGAAATTATGAGTGCGCTAAGCGCCCTGTTTTTCAAATCGTTAAGGAGTATAACCTCGATGCCGAAGAATACCCCGGCTATCGGCGCATTGAACGCTGCCGCAATCGCGGCACCCCCTCCTGCCGCTGTGTACATGACCATGTCATTTTTATTAAGCTTCATCAATTGCGACAGGTAGGATCCGATTCCGCCGCCGATCTTCGCAGCTGGACCTTCAGGACCGAGCGGCGCACCGGTTCCAATTGCTATGATGGGTGCAAAAAGATGAAAAATCGTCTCTTTGATCGGGATGAACCCGTTCTTAAGGAGCACGGCCCTTATAACGCTCATCACCCCCTTCTCCCGGGCGATTAAAGGGAAGAACCATGTCATTGTGGCGCAGATGAGTCCGCCGATGACAGGAATCATTATCACATAGTAATCAGGTACACCCAGCAGCGCCTTGAACCTGTGCGGTTCAAAAAAGTTTCTCATGCGCTCGAGGAGGTAATGAAAGAGCACCGCACCCATGCCGGCCACTACCCCGACTATGACCGATATCTGGATGTGGTTAATATACCTGTATATATCAGAGTGAAAATAATGTCTCTTGAGCTTATTGATCATTTTTTATTTGGCCATAAAACTTCTGCCGCAGTGCGCACACTTCTTTGCCCATAGACGGTTCCCTGTGCCGCAGTCAGGACAGAACCCGGGCTTTCTGAAAGGACTCATTTTCCCGTATTTTTTCAGCCTGCGCGCTGCGTTTCTTGAAAGAATAAACGCAAAGACCATTGCCACAACGATCATCCAGGGATTATCAGGGCTGATGAACTGCAGGTAATTATATAACGCGTGGATCAGGGCCGCTATTGTCACATAGGGGATGAGTGTAGCAAAGTACCTGCCATTCTTCATGTACTTCGCCTTTGCTATCCCCGATCCCCATATTGCAGCAAGACCTATATGCAGGGGCATTGCAGTGACCGACCTTAGCACCAGTGTCGCAAGCCCGCCGGCCATGGTATACTCTATGTTTTCAAACGCCGCGAATCCAAGGGCGACTGACATTGAATAGATCAGGGCATCAACAGGCTCATTGAATTCATTCAGCCTTTTGAGTATCAGCACAGAGAGCGCTGCTTTCCAGAACTCTTCGTTAAATCCCACAAAGAGAGTGAAATAGATATACTGCTCATTAGATACCTGGGCCGTTGCCGTGTGATGCATGAAATCGATCGCCCCGGTCAGCCAGGCTGCAATTGTGTTAAGGAATGCCGCAGGAACAGAACTGAAGAATCCCCCTGCAATTCCCACGAGTATGACCAGGAACACAGGCTCAGGCTCAAGCCTGTCGTACCTGTATATCAGGTAGAACCATATTGCTGCGCTGATGATTATTGAAAGATATATGATACTCATGATCTCCCCGTCTACAGGTCAGGGCCGGATTATCAGCCCGACAATTACATATAACAAAAAAAGTGCCCTGATGTAAAGTAATTTAGAAAAATAATTGATTTACACCTGTTTAAAACAGCATTACCGGGTTATTAAAGCTGCATACATGAAGCATTCTGAGTATATAGCTTCACTTAAAATACTTCTTGAATAATTGGTTTTTAATAGTTAGTTTAGTAACAGTCATAATAAAATCAACCGGAGGATATATGGGAATAATAATGTTAATAATAGTCGGTCTTGCTGCGGGCTACCTTGCAGGCTTAATCTGGAAAGGGGGCGGATTCGGACTTATTGGCAACCTTCTCGTTGGCGTGGCAGGATCTTTCCTCGGAAGGTTTTTGTTTAACCTCGTCGGTTTCGCTGTTTACGGATTTATTGCGCAGATTGTTGCAGCGATTGCAGGCGCTATAGTCCTTTTGTGGATTATCAACAAGATCCGGTAGGAATTTCGTTAATTAAGTATTGAAAACCAGGAGAACCCTTTGAAAAAACTTACAGGATTCATGATCACATTAACCGCTGTTCTGTGGATAGGCACTGTTAATGCACAGGATATTATCACAAACTCTGTTGTAAAAATATACACCGTGTCAAGCAGCTACAGCTACGAAAATCCATGGCAGATGTCTGGCCAGTCAAAGGGGACAGGTTCGGGCTGTATAATCGAGGGGAACAGGATACTCACTAACGCCCATGTCATAAGCAACAGCACGTTCCTGCAGGTCAAGAAGGCAGGCGAAGCCGAAAAGTATATCGCGCGGATTGTGTCTGTGTCTCATGAAAGTGACCTGGCCATACTTACTGTTGATGACCCGGCATTCTTCAAAAATTCTTCGCCCATAAAAATCGGTGAACTGGCACAGGTGCGCGACAAGGTTGCGGTCTACGGCTTCCCCACGGGCGGTGACGAGATGAGCATCACTGAAGGTGTTGTCTCGCGGATAGAACAGCGCAATTACGCGCACAGCAGTGCCAACCTGCTGACATGCCAGATCGACGCGGCCATAAACCCGGGCAACAGCGGAGGCCCTGTTATTATTAATAACATGGTTACCGGCGTCGCATTCCAGTCAGCATCAATGGGGGAGAACATCGGCTACATGGTACCCGCGCCTGTAATCAAGCATTTCCTGAGCGACATGGCTGATGGTAAATACGACGGTTTCCCTGAACTCGGCATAAAGTTCCAGGACATGGAGAATCCGGCTCTCAGGGAAAAGTACGGCATGAAGCCTGAGCAGTCCGGTGTAATGGTTATCGATATACTGATCGATTCTCCGGCCCGGAATATACTGTCCGTGGATGACATTGTACTTTCAATCGACGGAGTGCCTGTAGCTAATGACGGAACAGTTGAATTCAGGAAGGGAGAGCGGACTTCTCTGAACTATGTTGTCCAGAAGAAACACATTAATGATTATGCCGTTATGACAATTCTCCGCAAAGGGGCTGTCAGGGATGTACGTGTGCGGTTAACGGTAAACATGAACTCAACACGGCTTGTTCCGTTTGAACAGTACGATGTCAAACCTGCATATTACATCAGCGGCGGACTTGTCTTTTCACCTCTTACTAAAAATTACCTGCTCGAATGGGGCCGGCAGTGGTTCTTCAGCGCTCCCACAAAGCTGCTTTACTATTACCAGAACGAGGTGCGGAAGGAGGACCGTAAGGAGGTTATACTGCTTGTTAAGGTACTGGCCGATGAAATCAACCTGGGCTACCATGACCTTGAGAACCTGGTGATTGTAAAAGTCAATGACCGCAGGGTATCAACCATGAGTGATGTTGTAAAGGCATTTGAAGAGAATAAGGGCACCTACCATGTCATTGAGGACGATACAGGCGTGAAGATAATCATAAGGCGCGAGGCTGCAGAGAAGTTCAGCCAGCGGATACTGGACACCTACAGGATAGATTCCGACAGGTCTGCGGATCTGAAAAAATAGAATCCGGCCGCGGGCATTAAGTATACCGAAGCAATAGATACTGCTACTGAAACAATAATGCTGCGGTTGAACCAGCCCGTAAGATTTCCACTACGCAATGATGACACGGCAAAAGTTTCATCTGTTATCCCGAATTCTATTACCGGGAATTCCGGCCTGCTGACATTTACCTTTGCAGAGAGCGAGGCACTCATCAGCAGGTGCCTGAAATTAAACAGGCAGACCCGCTGTAATTCCCTCTTTCAATCCGGTTCCATCCATATAATCCTGCAATTCACCTCATTGACTTATTAAAAAAAATTCTGTTACAAAAAGTGTCAATTACTAGATCGAAAATATTTTTGAATCAGCCGGAGAGGTTTATTATAATAAAAGTGTCTTTCGGGAATTGAATAAATTCTATGAAATCCGGGAGGAGATCATGACAATAAAATGGCGCTTACAGCAGAAAACCGTATCGGCTGAAGAAGCGGTACGAATAGTAAAATCAGGAGACGTTATCCATTACGGCGAATTCGCACTCTTCCCCAGGCTGCTTGACCAGGCCCTTGCAAAGCGTACTGAAGAGCTTTACGATGTGGAACTGCGCAGTACATGCTACACACAGGTTCCCGAGTGCGTAAAAAATGATCCGGCGCGGAAACACTTTATCATGGAGGATTACCATTTCGGCGGAGTTTCCCGGCAGCTGTTTAAAGATAATCTTGTAAGCTACATTCCCATGCTCTATCACCAGATGCCCAGGATAATCCGCAAATATATAGATATAGATGTGGCATTTCTGAGCGCAGCACCCATGGACAGCCGGGGTTTCTTCAACTTCGGGCTTTCCAATTCACTGACATCTGCGGTCATAAGCAAGGCCAAAAAGGTAATCATTGAAGTAAATGAAAACGTGCCGGTCTGCCTTGGCGGTAACCAGGAGATGATCCATGTCAGCAGGGTGGATTACATTGTGCACGGGGAACACCCGCAGCTGCTGCAGCTCTATTCTGATGAAACAAAAGATGTGGACAGGGCCATAGCAGGCCATGTACTTGCCGAGATCGAGAACGGCTGCTGCCTGCAGCTTGGTATTGGTTCGCTGCCCAACACTGTGGGCGCCCTGATCGCTGAAAGCAACCTTAAAGATCTGGGCATTCATACCGAAATGCTTACAGATGCCTGTGTTGATCTTTATGAGGAGGGTACAATCACCGGCGCGAAGAAGGAGATCGACACGCATAAGATGACATATACATTTGCAATGGGTACTCAGAAACTTTATGATTTTCTGGATAAAAACACAATGTGCGCTTCATACCCGGTCAGCTGGACCAATGATCCTCGCTGGATTGCGGCGAACAGCAAAGTTGTAGCTATCAATAATGCCCTGGAGATCGACCTGTTTTCGCAGGTTGCGTCTGAATCTGTAGGAACGCGCCAGATATCAGGAACAGGGGGGCAGGTGGACTTTATATACGGCGCATTCAACTCCCACGGAGGCAAGGGACTGATCTGTTTCTCTTCAACCTATACGGCTCCAGACGGCACAACACAATCCCGCATCAGGCCAACTCTGTCTCCGGGAAGCATAGTGACGTGTCCCAGGACCGTTGTATCCTACGTGATAACTGAATACGGTACTACCCAGCTTAAGGGTAAGTCAACATGGCAGAGAGCTGAATCACTAATCAATATAGCTCACCCGGAATTCCGCTCTGAACTTATAAAAGCTGCTGAAGAGATGAATATATGGCGGAGATCTAACAGGATTTAACTTTCAGCTTTAAAACATTCCTAATTAACATCATTTCCCTCAGAACTGCCGGAGTTTACCAGCATTACCTGTTTCGGCAGTTTCAAATTCCATTCCTGATTTTAAACTTAAATCAAGATCCGTCATTAATATATTCTGCACGGGCAATCCGCCACCCGGATAATTAAACTGAATAAATTGAAAGATTATTAAGATAATTCTAAAATAATGGAACTTTCCCGCTGGAACAGGGGTCTAACTATTAAAATGAAACAAAGGAGTCAATTTATGAAAACAATAAGAAAATTTCTTTTAATAATATCAGGTTTGATCCTGGTGCTTCCTGCTGCTTTATCTGCTGCACCGGGATATTGTAACTGGGCTTACGGCCCGGGATGGCATCGCGGAATGTTTTTCGGAGGAGGTATGTTTATGTGGATATTTAATATATTAATACTGGGTGTTGTAATTTTCCTTGCAGTACGGTTTTTCAGGCACGGTTCATTCTCCGGTGCCGGTAATGAGACAGCATTAGATATCCTTAAAAAAAGACTGGCGAAGGGTGAGATTACCAAGGATGAATATGAAGCTCTGAAGAAGGATATTATTTAGGTGTCCGCGTATTTTATAAATGCATCCGCCGCTAAGGCGGAGGCTTTTATAGATGAATACCAGTGTGCGGTAAAACTATAGTGTAGTAATAGAAGAGGCGTTTTTTAACCGCCTCATTCTATTGTTTTTCAAGAAATTCAATGTAGTGTTTTATCTGTGCCCTGGACCAGTTCAACTGATCTATTAAATGAAGTATAACCGGAACCGCTTCATCATTAACACCGAAATCCTCTTTCAAATCCCTGATAAGAAGTATCCTGGCAATATCCTCTTCATCTAAAAGTTTTTTTTGCTTATCAGCGGGTGTAATCCACTCCCTTTCGATGCAATCGCATATAAAATATTCATCCACCTGATATATTTCGATAATTTCAGTAATCTCATGTGTTATCTTACATGTCATGGTTATCTCCCCGGATTATTATATTTCCCTTGGATTATATGAATGTTTTTTACTCCAGGTCTTTATGAATTCACGTAATTCATCATCAACATGATCAGGCAGAACCAGTTTCACAATTACAATCTGGTCACCGCGTGTTTTATCTTTCCCTGAAGGTATTCCTTTTCCTTTTATACGAAGTCGTGCCCCGGAATTAACACCTGGCGGGATAGTAACATTAACAGTTCCTTCTATTGTCGGGACCTTAATCTTTGCTCCATTAATTGCTTCATCAAGGCCCAGCGGTATTTCAATTTCAAGGTTGCTGCCGTTTATTTTAAAGACCTCCGATGGCTTAATAAGTATCTCAACATAGGCATCACCAGCTTTTCCCTTACCAGCCCCCGGTCCGCCCTGATTTTTAAAACGTAATTTTTCTGTATTGCTTATCCCTGCCGGAATCTTTACCTTTAATCTTTTTCCATCAGCAAGCATTATCTCTTTCTCTGCGCCAAGAACCGCGTCCTTAAGGTCTATCTCCATTTTGTATAGATGATCCTGTCCGGGAAAATCCATTCCTCCACCGCCGCTGAACCCGGAAAAAAAAGACTTCAAAATATCCTCGGGATTTCCGTCAAACTGGTATGTATAGCGTCCGCCGCCATTTTGGAAATCATTGTAAAACGGTCCGCCTCTTGCCGAGGAGCCTGTGAATTGCTCGTCATAAATTCCTTTTTCATATTTTTCACGAGCATCTTTATTCTCAATCAGTTTATACGCAATGGAGAGCTCTTTGAATATCTGTTCTGCTTCTTTTTTATCCGGATTTAAATCAGGATGATACTTTTTAGCGAGAGCCCTGTAAGCCTTCTTTATCTCTTCATCTGTTGCGGTTTTTGGAACACCGAGAATTTCATATGGATCTTTCATTGCAGATTCCCGTCTTCTTGCATTAATACACACCTTTTATAAAACTAATATCAAGATAGTTAATTCCGTGGTAAATATTTTAAAAATACTGAATAATGGCGATTAAGGAGTACAAATGTAACGAAAACTGTAAAAAACCCATTCAATTGACCCGGGTCATTGTTTTAATTCTACTTCATGTTACTTTTAAAATATGGAATTACTACTAATCAAAGTTATACGGGGGGAATTATGGAATTGGCAAGTAAAGATCTGATTCACGAACATGAGGCTATACTGTTTGCCCTTAAAGTGCTGGAAGAAATCTGTAACAGAATTGAGTCCGGAAAAGAGGTGCCTGTACAGGATATAACTGATTTAATAGACTTTATTAAACTCTTCGCTGACAAGTGCCATCATGGCAAAGAAGAGAACTTTTTATTCCCTGCAATGGAGGAGGCGGGCATTCAGAAACAGAACGGGCCTATTGGTGTAATGCTCATGGAACATACAAGCGGCAGGGAATTTATAAAAAATATGCAGACAGCTGTCTCAGGCTCTGCAATGAATAAACCGGAGTTTGTTAAGTCCGCAAGAGGGTACATATCCCTTCTGCGGTCTCATATTGAAAAAGAAAATAATGTTCTATTTCCTATCGGAGACGTGAAAATCTCCCCCTCAAAACAGAAAGAGCTCCTGGAACAATTTGAAAAGTTTGAAGATGAAGTAATAGGAAAGGGAAAGCATGAAGAGCTGCATAAACAGCTTCATGAATTTAATCTTAAGTATCTGAAAACTGATCACTGATAATACTCACCCCATATGGTCTTCCGCCGTTATTTAAGAGGTGGAGGTGAAATAATACAGTTTTTATTTCTCTCCGCTTCATTTTGTAACAAAAACCTGGTAATATTACTAACTATAAAGTCTTGACATTATAAAACAGGATCATAAAAAAATATTTATAAATGTTAACGGAGTAATGCAATGTTTAAACGTGTATTTCTATTTCTTGCAACAAACATACTTGTAGTACTTACAGTCAGCCTGATTCTTAATCTCCTGCTCCCGGCCATGGGAATAAAGGTGGGCGGCGGTATATACGGGCTGGCAATTTTCTGCGGTGTTTTCGGTATGGTTGGCGCGTTCATATCGCTTGCAATGAGCAGGTGGGTCGCAAAGAGAGCATACAACATCCAGCTTATAAATAACGATACCCGGGACTTCCACGCCAGGGAGATATATGAAATGGTTGTACGTCTTTCCCGCCAGGCAGGACTTAACACAGTACCGGAAGTAGGTATATATAACGCAAAAGAGCCGAATGCCTTTGCCACAGGACCTTCAAAGAATAAATCTCTTATGGCTTTTTCTACAGGTCTTCTTAATTCAATGAACCGCGAAGAGATCGAGGCAGTTGCCGCTCATGAAATGACGCACATAACAAACGGAGACATGGTCACAATGACACTGCTCACGGGTATTGCGAACGCCCTTGTTATGTTCATTGCACGTCTTGCAGCCATGGCAATAGACAACTTTCTAAGCGACGAGGATGGGAACGGCGGACTTGGCTATTTTGGATACATTATGGTTGTAATGCTTCTGGAAACTGTACTCATGATCCTTGCGTCGATTCCAATTGCGGCTTTCTCGCGGTACAGGGAATTCAAGGCTGATGCAGGCGCTGCAAAAATTACATCACCGCGGGCAATGGCTTCCGCGCTCCAGAGGCTTGGCGAGATGACTCAAATTCCTCAGCAGAAGGATTCATTCGCAACTGCAAAGATCAGTTCATCCAAACGCATGTCTCTCTTTGCTACTCACCCTTCACTTGAAGATAGGATAGCCAGGCTGCGGCAGATGCAGGTTAAATAAATAAAAAAGGCGATCATCAGATCGCCTTTTTTATTTATTTGTTTGAGTTTGTGTAAAATCTTTTTCAGTATAATAGGTCAGTGGGTGGGGTATATGGTAAGGGTGTAGCCTGCCATAGCGCACATTACCGGTGAAGAAAACCAGGTCATGATCTCCCCTGTCCATCAATGTCGGCTGGTATCTTTCGACAATCGATGAGTGGTCGTATCCGAAGAGAGCCAGAACTGTAGGGAAAATGTAAAAATGACTCGCATGGTTGAAATTGTATGCCGCTTGTTTTTTAAACATCTGCTTAACTTCATAATTATCTGTAAGAATAAAAAGAGGAACTATAACCTCCTGCGGGATTGCATTTTTAAAACGGAAGTGCGTAACGGTTGTTCCATCATTCATGAGGTTCTGCCCGTGATCCGATGTATATATTATTACTGTTTCGGATAGAGGCAAGTCTTTCAGTAAAAGAGAAAAAAAATCGTCGACTGTCCATCTTATTGAATTCTTATATGAATTCACTAGGCGTTTCCTGTCAGAAACTGTACTGTTCTGCTCAAGAGTCGGTTTGAAATATTTTTTATCAGACGGATATCTCTTTTCATAATGAAAATGTGTTCCATTTTTGTTAATGTAGATAAAGAGCGGCCCATGCTCCATCTGTATAAGTTTTTTTATCACTGGAACTGCGTTATGGTCCATTGAATACTCATTGGACCGCGGTATCTGGATAAAATAATCTATATAATTCTTTTCTGTCTCTGTCATATAGTTCTGTAATACTCCATCCCGCTGGCAATCTATGAAAGCAGTTTTTACAGAAGCATTATGGGCATACTGCCAGATAAGGGTGTTTTTAAAAAGTGTACGTACATCACTGCGTAAAAGTGAATCCTGCACAGCGCCCATCCTGAGAAAGGAATTAGTCGCTGCACTGTTGTTGGTCCCTGCAACAGCCAGTCCAAAATTTATTATGCGATTTTTATTGGCGAGAAGATAAGGTGTTGTATCCTGTCTTAAATTAATATCAATAAAATCTCCACGTATGCTTTCATCCACTATCAAGATTATATTCTTAATTTTGGGAGATCCGGTAAGAGGCAGGGAGACCGGGTCCCTTTCAGGATTCCATGTTGTGACATCAAGGTAAATAAACGAAAATAAAATTCCGAAAGCGGATAAATGACCTGGTATTCCATCAAAACCGATACCCTTTGGTTTCACAAGAAGCGCAATTGATTGCACAGAAACGATACATATACATATCATGGCAACCAGGCTGGCTTTAATGCCCTTTATTTTTGGCGCCGGCATATAAAGAAGAACCATGGTCAGAACTGCACGCAACAGAGGTCCAAGCCCCAGGTTAAAATACTGTTGTATCGCTTCAGGGGCTTCTGCTTTCTCTTTCCATAAAGCCATAAAAGAGTCCATTGACAGGGATTCATGTAGAACTGAATAGTGCAGATCAAGGGTAAATGAAAACAGTATAAAAAACAAACCCCATATGATTCTGATAGATTTGGAATCCGCAAGAGAAACAGCCCCAAGAGCGATAAATGTCATGAACCATATATTGAAATAACCCAAAAGCGGTATTACGCCCTGATCAATGTAATAATTGAAGCTCTCTGCTATCTGATGAGTGCTCATTATTATGATGACCAGGATGCAGGAGAGTTTAATGAGTTTAAGATTTATTCTTTTATTCAAAATAATTACTCTTTTTTTACAATATTGGATAATTGCATTTATTGAAGAGGCTGTTTTCCCGTAAATAAGTTTTTATAACAATATACTCTTTTTAAACCGGTAAACAGGTGAATGAATAAGGTTTATGAGAATACACCCTCTCTATTTCCAGCGAGGGTGTTGAAGATGGAAGGTGGATTACAGGTCATTCTCCGAAAGTACTATGAAATAATCATTTGCTGATGGTTTAATCACGATATTCTTGGACATGTTGACATTCACACCAAAATGCCTGTCTACGTCATCGGCATACGCGCCGTACCTGTAGCCTATAAGTATTTCGTTTCTCTTCTGTGCAAGCAGCATCAGGTCAGCAACGGTCACCCTGTCGGGCAGTTTATCAAGATAGAGGTCTATGGGTTTCAGGTAAATCTCTGATCCCTCCTCGGTAAAAAGGTCCTCGTAAACGCCAAGTATAGGCGGATTCTCTGCAACCTGGGCCAGGATCTTGGACACCATCTGTCCTGATATAATCGAATCATTAACACCGGTGCGCGCAATAAGCTCAAGGTTTGATGAATTCATAACTTCTGTCACGAGCTTTGTGGTAACTTTCTTCCCGGAGCTCTTTTCATATTCCCTGAAGAGCTGGCGGATCAGGAGGAGCGTTGTTATTGTTGTTGAATCAAGCTTCTCTGTGTCCTCTTCAGCCTTGTTCAGTATTATTACATTGTCATAAGTCTCCGGCTTAACCCTGGCAAGATCGTCCATGTTGAGCGGGTCATACTCGAAAAGTTCAAGCGCAATCTTCGGGTAACGGCTTCTAAGTTCGCCGATCTCTGCAAGTTCATCCTCAGATCCATTATGAAGGATAAGGTTAATTACCGATCCCTCCGGTATATAATCAGTGTACTGCTGAACCACGATCCTGGCCTTCGCGTTCCATCCAATAATCAGTTCACGTTCCTTCCTGGTTTCAAGTTTTTTTGAACTCAGCGGAAGTTCCACCGGACTATAAAGCTGTTTTTTTGCCAGCTTGATTGAGGAATCATCCTCTGCTATAATTATAACTTCATCACCCTCCGCGGGCTTATAGCTGCTTCCGGGATTAAGCGTAATTTTTCCAGCTGGGGATTTTACGCCAAGGGGTACTCCATCCTTGAAATAGAAAGGCAGTTCCCCGAACGTAATCCCGTTCCACTCTGCGCCGTAAAAATATATCTCGGAACCCGAAAACCCGATCAAATTATCGTATACAACACCAAGACCGGTAGTCCGCGATGACTGCACAATAATCTTCGCTATCATTGACTCTGTCTCAACCATTGTAATATGTTCAGGGTCAAGGCCAACCATCACCTCCCTTCTTGTCGTGTCAAAGACCTCTGCAATAATATTCGGCGGAGTCGGGTCAAACTTTGAAGCGGCAACGACTGCTAGTATGGTCTTCAGCACCTTTGCATCCGAAATGACCTTCTCCTCCTCAGTTGCGGATTCGCTGCACATCGGCAGTATAACCACGGCCCTAGCCTCGTTCACTCCCACACGCTTCAGTGATTCGAGTGAACTTGTCTTTCCGTTCCGTGTTATGATCCTGGTTGTTTTTCTTTCAGGTATGCGTTCAAGAAGGATGTCGTCCATCTCATCCTTTTCCTTCTCAGAGAGTATTACAACTGAACCCTTGCCGCTTTCATTGGCTACAATGAGCTCCCTGATTATTTCAAAAACCATCTCCCCCCAGCCAAGAACAACAATGTGATTTTTTTCCAGGACAGCACTTCTCCCCTTCCTGAGGTCCGACATCTTTTTATCAAGCTCTGTTGTAATAAAGGCTATTACACCCGAGAAGAAGATCATTCCAAGGAGTGCTGTCAGTACACCGACAATTTTCATTGTAAAAGTATTTGCAGTATCCTCTGCTATTGCACCACCATCCATTATCTGCATGAAACTGATCCATATATCACTGAAGAAATTCTCGGTCCCGGCATGAAGAACAAAATATTCCATTCCTGTTCTTACCAGAGCCATAAGAAGGTATACTGCTATAAACATCATAAGGAGCATTAGAAAGATTGATTTGGGACCTGATGATATAAAGTTGTCAAACCTGTATTTAATGCGGTCTCTTATACGGATTTTAGGTTTACTCTCCTGCATGTAAAAACTCCTTCTGTATATTGATAAATTTTATGCGGCATATCCGTATCAATATAATCATGGTAATAAAAAGAGTAAAGAATATATAAATTTACACTCCTGTCTCCATCGCAAGATTGTGAAGGTTTTCCGCAAGTCCGTTCAGCGTCTTTGAAGATTCGCTTATTGTATTCGATATGGTTACAATCTCTCCCGCGTTATCGGCAATATGGGAAACAGTCTGACTTGCTATCTCAGTAGCATTCTTCTGTTCTGCCGTTGAATTTTCAATATCGCGGCTGAAGTTGTGTACACGTTCATGAAGGTTGCGGATCGTTTTTATTGTCATATCTATATCGTTTATCTTGTCACCAGCTGTATCAATCTGTTTCTTTACACCCGAGATCGCATCGTGCAGTTTGTTTGTCAGAGCTGCTGATTCGCCGATAAGCGTGCTGCTCTCATTAATCAGCCCGGTGTTTTCGTTTATTATTCTTTCGATTTCTTTTGAATTGTATGCTGTCTGGTCAGCCAGTTTTGAAATCTGTTCAGCAACAATTGCAAATCCGCGGCCTGATTCGCCGGCACGTGCAGCTTCTATTGACGCGTTTAGCGAAAGCAGGTTGACATGATCCGCTATATCATTTATCACGCTGATAAAATTCGCCATCTCGCTGCTCTTAGCCTGTACAGTGTTAAACCTCTCCCGGGTCTTCTCTATGTGCGACGATGAATCTTTTGAATTTACCAGTAACGATCCGAGCGTCTCCTGCACATGCAGTGAATCCCCCTGCAGAGAATCATTGACCATCTTCAGATCATTTATTTCATCAACTGTTATGTTCATCTCTTCATAGAGTGAACGTGCGGTTCCGCTGACCCCTTCTGCATTTGCTGCAAGTTCTTCGAGCGAAGCTGTTATCTCTTCAAGTGCGGCAGCCTGGTGCTCGGATACATCTTTCATACTGATGGTAACTTCCTCCTGCCCTGATGAATGTTTTTTAAGCACTTGAATTGATGTCAGCACAGACTTGACCATTTCGCGCAGGCTCTGAAGGTTATCCATGGACTCGTTGTGCTTTTCTACAGTGAGTTTAAGGAGCTGCCTCGCAGCACCGGCCCCGCTCGTTACGCTGATACCGGTCATGATAATCACAATATATCGTGTCATCAGGTTGCTATGTGCACCGCCGGGCATAAGCTCAGGGCGTATCATAAAAATTATCGTCTGGCTTATGAGTACCATTACAAGGGTGTAGCCGGGAAGCCAGGGATTGAAATAAAAGACGCTCAGAGCAAGTGCGATATAGTTTACTGCAAAAAGTTCAGGTGCGCCCGGAAAGGATACCTGGAAAATTGTGAGGCAGACAAAAACTGACGATATGATTACATAACATGAGAAAATAGTCCCTGATCTTTTCCTGATAAAAAAAATAGTAAGAGAGAGTATAAGTGTGATTAATGTGATCTCTATTACTATGCTGATATATGTAAGGTGCTGTGACCCCTTACCGGTCATTTTTATCAGTGTAACAGAAAAATTTGAAATTATAAGAATTGCTATAAAAGCCTTTATCAGCCTGCTGTTATTTTTACGCATGATATCGGAAAAGATCGCGGATTTGGCTAGCCTTCCGTCATCAATAGCCGGTTGCTGCATTTTATTCATGACACAACCTCCGTAAATATATCCCCGGAGAAAATGTTTTTAGAAAAAACCCTGCACCTGATCACCTGTCACAGCGGGTATAATTCTGCTGAAATCAACGCTTAACACGCCATATCCGGTGACTTAAAAATCCGGGGGTTATAGAGGAATTTATACGACTTAACCCGCAGAAACAAAAAAAAGTGCATTTTTAATAAAAAATACGGCCATTGAATATAACCTGCAGCATGCTTATAGCCTCTGCTGCGGCAAGTAAGTGCAGGTTATTGAGATTTAAGTAACTTCCAGTTCAGTAGGGTTTCATGGTCATATAGTTTCCGGGAGGACTGTACCTGCACACCAGGATATCATAACCACCCGCAGTCGACTTGCCACATCCCACCTCTTTTGTATTTTTCCAGACAACCTGTGTGTAATGCCCCACATCCGCCCAGTTGCCTGTACGGCTTACGTTGGGGAACGTACCGTAAACAAAATATTTTTTCTCGCCGCCCCAGCCGTCAACCATCTGGGTAAGCGAATAGTAACCTGACGTGCCCATCCATAAATTCTCACCTTCATTGCCGCGCTCCGACGACGGTGAGTGCGTTAAGCTGCGGCCTCCCAGCGACGCAAGGTGGTCAGCCCATTTCTGCGCATGTGCCGCAAGAGTCTCCGACCACTTGAGCCCCTCGATCCCCAGCTCAGTCCTGTATTTATTGTGCGCAGCGGTAATCTCTCCTGAAAAAGATTCCCCTGCAGTCAGGCTATCGCTGCTGTAATAAAAAACCGCGGAAATTACTGTGAGCATTACAAAAACAATCCCGCTTCTAATGACAAACGCGTGGGTATCCTTCATAAAAATCCTCCGTACAATATTACTCTTTACTTACATAATTTAACAGGAAAGGTCAACTGATCTACGTTTGTTTTAGTGAAAACAGCACGTATTAAACACTCTAAGTTCCCTTGAACACTTCTGATCAATGGGACACAATTATATTTACACGCATAGAGTGCAGCTTAGAATCGCGCGCAAATTCTGTTACACGCTTGACTTTCTGTCTGAGGTATGGTCTTTAAATTAATCGACTTGAAAGTTTTCTGAATGCGTCCTGGTACTTGCAGGGAATGATGGATTCCATTAATAAAACTCCAGGTATAATAAAATATAAATATTTATCATACTGCCTGTTCCTTTTCTCATTGTATCAGAAACGCTGAATTAAACCATAAGATCGCTGCTTTACCTTAACTACAGGTATCATCTGCTATTGGCTGATACCAGGGGTATTATGAGCAAAGAGTTCGACATAAACACTAAATCTATTAATGAAATATCACGCCTGAAGCGGAAGATCCGGGAACTGGAGCAATCAGAATCCGGATTGGCCAATACATGCAGTGGCCTGCAGAATGTAATACAGTTGTTCAACGGCATTATTAATACAATCACTGATTTGATTGTATTAATGGATTTTAATGGTAAAATTTTATTTGTAAATGACTGCACAGTTCAATCAACCGGATTAAACAGAGAGGAAATTGAGGGGAAGGATATGTTCATTTTTCTTCCCCCTGAAGTTAAAAAGAAAGGCATAGATAATATCCTTTTTTTGCTGCAGGAGAAACCGGGACCTAATGAATTCACTCTTATAATGAAAGATGGCAAAAGAATTCCATTCGAAATCAACTGCGATGTACTTCTGGACATAGAGGGTATTCCGTCAGGCTTTATCTTTTTGTGCAGAGACATTTCTTCGCGTCTCAGAACAGATAACATGATTAAAATTTTTGAAGAACGTCTGAGCAGCATTACGACAAATATGCCTGGGGTGGTTTTCCAGATTTGCGCCGGAAATAATGGAAAATACAGACTGTGTTATTTAAGCGAACGAAGCAGTGAATATTCCGGGTTGGAATCTACAGACCTGAATAAACAATACAGATCATTTTTAACATCCATCCATGCCGAGGACCGCAATGGCTTTATCAGTTCAGTTGTAAACGCCGAAAAAAAAGTTTCTTCATGGAATTACATATTCCGGTATATCAAATCCTCCGGGGAGACTGTATGGCTGCACGGTTTATCCCTGCCTTCATACAATAATAATGAAATTATTTTTAACGGGATTCTGCTGGATATTACCGACTTAAAGCAGGCAGAAAACATGTCCATCCTGTCAGAAGAAAAATTTTCCAAGGTTTTCATGACTGCTCCTGACTGCATAGGAATAACAAGAATAAATGATGCACTTATTATTGATACCAATTCAGGATTCGAAGAGATTACCGGATGGAAACCGAAAGAGGCTATAGGGCTTTCCGCTTATGACATAAACTTCTGGAAAGACAGATCAGAGCGGGATTACCTGAAAAATGAGCTGGAATCAGGCAGGGATATTTTAAACCGTGAATTTGAATTCATACGAAAGGACGGAGAAGCCCGTTCCGGAGTATATTCAGCACGACCCATTCAGATTAATAGTGACCCATGTCTTATTATTGTAATACAGGATACTACTGACAGAAAACACATGGAAGCAGAGAAGTTGAAGCTTGAAGAACAACTGCTTTATTCACAAAAAATGGACGCAATTGGCCAGCTGGCCGGCGGTGTGGCGCATGATTTTAACAATATTCTTATGGGGATACTTGGAAACGTATCAATGATGCTTATTGATTGCCGCTCAGATGATAAGAACTACCATCGTCTTAAGCGTATTGAAAGCAGCATTGAACGCGGTTCTGATCTTACAAAACAGCTGCTGGGCTTCGCACGAAAAGGTAAATATAATCTAAAGGTATTATCAATAAACAACCTTATACGGAGCAGTGCCGGATTCTTTATTGAAACAAGGAAAGAGATTGAAGCCGAATTTGATCTTCAGGATAATATTTTTCCGGTTGAGGCTGACGAAGGACAGATTGAGCAGGTCCTCCTGAATCTGTATATTAATGCCGCATATGCAATGCCTGGAGGCGGGCGTCTTTCTTTAAAAACATCAGGCATTACACTGAATGAAGGAGAAGCAATAGCATTTAATATAAAGCCGGGTGATTATGTAAAAATATCAGTTTCAGATACCGGTGTCGGCATGAACAGTGAAACCCTTAAAAGAATATTCGAGCCATTTTTTACAACCAGGTCACCTGATAAAGGAACCGGTCTGGGCCTTGCCTCGGCATACGGCATTATACAGAACCACGGGGGAATCATTAACGCAAATAGTAACCACGGGCAGGGTGCTACATTCAATATTTATCTTCCCTCTTCTGATAAAAGAATCAGCAGCGATGAAGCGGCTGAAAAAGCAAAACTGATTTATGGAAGAGGGGGAATCCTGCTTGTTGACGACGAGCAGCAGATACTAAACTCTACTTCGGAACTGCTTGGTATGCTGGGGTACACGGTTTACACAGCTTCAAACGGTCAGGATGCCATCGAGACATACAATGAAAAACACAGCATTATAAAGCTGGCAATTCTTGACATGATCATGCCGGGTATAAACGGCTCAGTACTGCAGCAGAAGCTTAGAGAGATCAACCCCAAAATCAGGATTATTTTTTCAAGCGGCTACAGTCTGCAGGAGGAGATCCAGGAGGCAATTGAAAAAGGGGGTAATGGTTTTATTCAGAAACCTTTTAAAATATCCAATCTTGCAGGTGTTATTAATAAAACTCTGAACACCCCGGAACAGGAGTGATAAAAACCCGGCTTTTATTTTAAGTCCACAGAATGATTATATTAATTTTTTTTTCTATTATTCTTTTATATTACCGAATTAAATATTTCGAGGAGTAAAATCATGAAAGATATATACAGAATACTCCAGGAACGCCTTGATCTGTATTCATTCGGCTTTCCGAAATCAGAGAGCGGTGATGATATAACACTTCTCAAAAAACTTTTCACCGAAGATGAGGCAGGGATCTTCCTCATGCTTACACCTAAACTTGAAACCGCCGATGAAATTATCAGGAGAATCGGAATTCCCGACACGGGCTTTGCCGCGAAACTGGAGGATATGGCATCACGCGGCCTGCTTTTCAGGCTGAACAGGAATGGCATACTCCGTTACGGTGCGATTCCCTTCATGCACGGCCTAGTTGAGTTCCGCATCAACAATCTTGATGCCGAGATGTCCGGCCTGCTGGATAATTATTTCCAATCCACCTTTAACAAAAACATAGCTGAAAACGCCAATATGTTTTTACGTGTGATCCCGGTCAATAAAGCCGTGGTTGTTGAGCATCACGTTGCCGCCTTTGACGACGCGTCACAGATTCTTAAAAACGCGGATTTGATTGTAGTGGCTGATTGTACATGCCGCAAAAAATCCGGCATTACCGGCACTTCATGCGGCAAGCCACTTGAAACATGCTTCATGTTCGGGTCAATGGCCGAATACTATATTGAAAATCAAATCGGCCGCAAGGTGGAATTTGATGAGGCAGTAAGCATCCTCAGGGCTGCTCAGGAATCCGGACTTGTAACACAGCCGTCAACCTCACAGAACCCGGCAGGTATGTGCAACTGCTGCGGCGACTGCTGCGGGGTACTGGGAGCGATAAAAAAATTCCCCTCCCCAGCTGAACTTGTGTTTTCCAATTACCATTCATCGGTGAATGACTTTGCGTGCATAGGGTGCAGCGCATGTGAGGAGATATGCCCCATGGAGGCAATAAACTCCTCAGAAACCGGCATTGCAAGGGTTGACCTTAACCGGTGCATTGGATGTGGATTATGCGCAATGAAATGCCAGGCAGGTGCGATTACGCTGGTCGAAAAAACAGCGGATAAAAAACGCAGTGTGCCTGCAGATACCAGGGAGCAGATGACACTCATGGCAAAACAGAGGGGACTGATTAAATAACAGTCCCATGGAACACTGCTGGTACTGGGGATATGCTGGTTATTACCTGTTCTGACCATTACCGGCGAATAACCGGAAACAAAATTGTTAATCAGAATTGACAGAAATATCATTTGTCAGTATCAGTAAATTAAATTTTATTACTCCTGTCCGGTAGAGACAGTTTAATACAAGTTCTGTTGATATAACCTGATAATTCCGGATAATAAGAAGTTAATGGTGAATTATAACAAAGTGATTCTGGAGGATTTAAGATGAAAAAAAAATTATTCGTAATAACCATTATTACCGCGTTGGTAGTAATAATCACATCCGGTTATGACAGGATTCAGGCAGCAGGTAATGATAATATAATATGGCTGGTGAAGCCGCAGTTTAATTATGCAGATAATTTTTTTGAAGGTACTGTTTCTATTAAAAAAGACAGAAAATACTCATATATAAACAGAAATGGTGAAGAAGTTAAAAAACTTTATTATGAAGGATTGGCCGTTGAAGGTGAAGATGACAAGCAGGGGTTTATAAATTATGGCTATAAAAATAAAGCCGGGAAGTTTTTAATAAAACCGCAATTTGCCTCTGCCGAAGAGTTTAAAGGAGGCCTTGCGAAAGCGTCAATAAGGATTGTAATCGGAAATCTGAGTATATTTAAATATGGTTACATCAATAAAAGCGGCGCTTTTATATCAAAACCCGAGTATGATGAACTATCCGATTTTCATGAAGGCCTTGCAGCTGTAAAAAAATTTAATAAATGGGGTTTTATTGATAATAAAGGGCGGGAGGTAGTAAAACCGCAGTTCAAACAAGTAAATAACTTCTCCGAAGGTCTTGCAGCTGTGAAACCGGATAAAGAGTGGGGCTATATCAATAAGGAGGGGAAATTTGTAATTGAACCTCAATTCGGCTGGGGATGCGATTTTTCCGGCGGGATGGCAAAAGTAAAAAAGGGCTTGGATATAGGTGATGAGTGGGGTTATATAAATACAACCGGTAAATATGTAATTAAACCCAAATTCGATTCTTTATACGATTTTCATGACGGGCTTGCACTCTTTAGTACTGATAAAAATGTTAAATGCGGTTATGTAAACCGCGAAGGTAAAATTGTAATAGAAGAGGTTAGAGGTGAGGATTTTTCTGAAGGTCTGGCTTATGTAAGTAAAAAAGGAAAAAGCGGAATAATCAATACTAAAGGTGAGTTTGTATTTGAAACTCCGGATTATGCTATTTATAACATTTCTGAAGGCCTTTTCAGAATATATAAAGACGGCCGGTATGGTTTTATAGACAGGGAGGGAAATATAATTATTGAGCCTGTATTTGAAGATGCTCATGATTTTTGCGAAGGAGCCGTTTGTGTAAAAATAAACGGCAAGTGGGGTTATATAAAAAATCCTATCCCCGGTGAAAAGCAGGAGCAATGGCTTGAACAGAGAGGGATGAAGATCGGTACTGTTAAATCCGTTTCTAAATCTGAAATAATTGTAGAGGGCAATGACATACCCGGAAACATTGTTGAAGGCGATACACTCTGCCTCTTCTCCGGAGAAGCAATAGTAATTCTTCGTCTAACGTCCGGTATTCAGGCAGAGATTCAATGTGAAGTAATCTCCGGCAACCTGAAAAGGATTAAACCGGGCATGAAGGTCTATAAATATAAAAAAGTGGTTTATGATACAAGGTACAAGGCTTATAGGTATTTATAAATATATGATCTGAGCTATTATTGTCTCCAGACCGGCTGATTGTCATGGCTCCTTAGCTTAACTTTTCATCAAGGAGCATGACAAGGGCTGCACAATAAAATATTTTTTTTGTATTCAGGAAACCCGGCATCCGTTCGCAACTTTTTTTAACGGGATGTACCCTTTTCATCAGTACGGAATGAACTGTTTACCCTTTCATCGATTGCAGTACATACTCTATCAACTCTTTCTGAATTAAGTACAGGTTTTATCAGGTACCCGATTATTATATCAAAAACCATCCCCAGTACAAATAAGACAGTTACTACCAGGAAGCAGTGAGCAAGAAAGAGGCTGGAATCATAATATGCCTGCCTTTTCACGTAATAGCCCCAAATCCAGTCCCTGAATAAAAAATTGTCATGAAATAAGTATATGCCGAATGTTGTGCCTGCAACGTAGTTTATGAACCTGTTTGTATTAATGGAAATCTTCAAGAACAGCATGAAGAAGCTTACCCCAATAACAAGGGCAAAGATATTATTCATATCCAGGACCAGTAGATTATACAATTCAATCCCCAGAAAATGACCTGCCGGATATGTTGAGTATGAAAGTGCCAGGAAGCCGCACATTATCAATAAAAGTTTTGATATGCTTATCCTTTTTTCAAGCTGGTACTTTTTGATATAGCCTGCAATTGCGTAGATGACCAGGAATGTCAGGATGCCGTTCCTTTCGCTGGTCATGGTAAAATTCTTGTTTGTGGGTATAACAAAAACAAGAATTATTGATACTATAAGAAAAAGTTTATGCTGACCGGCATTGCACCTGTCCATGAGCAGGTCCATGAAAGGGGCCAGCAGGCACATCGCAAGATATGGACCCACAAACCAGTACGCATCATAGCCATACAGGAAAGGGATAAAAGACCTTATGATAATACCCGGATTAGGCCGGATTTGCAAAACATACACGCCGATCACCAGGCAAATTAGCGTAAACGACACCACCTGCACCAGCAGTGAAAAAATTCTTTTTGTTTTAAATTTACCATCGCCGGCCATGAAGTAACCGCTTATGAGTACAAATGCAAACAGGGCCGGGTAACCCGTAGACCTGAACAGGTGTGCAATATTATTGTTAAAATTAAAAACCGTGTATGATTCCACTATGCCTGCCCTTGATATATAGTGATTCAAAACTATAAGGGCCATGCATATAATTCGTAATAGTTCAACATTGGATTTGCGCGCTTTCATAATATTTCATGCCTCGTAAAAACCAGTTATATCCTGACATTATGTAACAGGAACATTTTTGTAAATAATATTAATTTTTGATATTCAGGAAACTCGGCGTATTAAAACACTCAAAGTATCCTGCATTTCCACTGATTCAGGGGACATACGATAACTTAGCGGAAGCATAAACCTGTTACATGCTTGACTTAAAGTCCCCGGAATGGTTTTGTAAAATAAATTTTTCCCGGGGTGAAAATATGAAAAGCAAATTATCAGGGATTCTGCTCTTCAGTGAGTTAGTGCTGATGGCCGTTGTTCCGGTTTCCTATTCGCAGGAACTGGAAATAATCCCGGGGAAACAACAGCCGTATCAGTCAGACATTAATACTGTTCTGCTTGATCATTTTGACGGTACAACCGCCGCCCGAATACGTGCGTATAAAAATAACGGACAACCCTGCGGGAATCCCATGCCTGAAATTCCGCCTGACTATTCGTATGCGCCAGGGCTCGAAGGTTTAAACCAGGCGTTGACCATGAGTCTGCCGGAAGGAATGCCTGCGGGTTCGCAGACATATCTCCATTATTCAGGGGGACAGCTTTTAAGTCAGCCGGAAGGAACAATTGAATTCTTTGTCTATCTTTCCAGCAGGGAGAATAGCATCAGCGTCAGCCAGGGTCCATTCTTCGGATCATGCGCGGGATGGACAATGGGAATGAGTATCGCTGCATCCGGCAGGGTGGAAGCGAGCGCCTGGGCTGCATTTAATATGAACTCCGGGTCTGTTATTGTACCTCTTAACAAATGGACGCATGTGGCAGCAACATGGGGCAGTAAAGGAGCAAAGTTATACATTAACGGTGTGCAGGTTGGAAGCGATACAAATACCGGGATGCCGGCATACGGGTATGGCGGTTCAGTCATGATCAGTACAAATGGAACATGCGGGATAGACGAGTTACGTATTTCAAATATCGCAAGAACTGATTTTAACGTATCAAGCAAGATTGCGGATTACGGTACTTTTGTCGGAACTGTTCAAAAAGTTTCCAGAGGGGAGATTCTTGTCGGGGGCAGGGATATTGGTTCTGTGGTAAAAATGGGTGACCGCCTGTATCTTTTTGCCGGCGATGAGATGATTACACTTGAAGCCATCTTCCCCATGATGACAGTTGTTAAATGTAAAGTAATTTCCGGACATAAAGATAAGATTAAAACCGGGATGCAGGTGTATATAAAATCAAAAAGTAAATAATGATTTAATTTAACAGCGGCTTGCAGCTGATTATCTGTTAATATTGATACCATGGCCGATCTGCCAATAATGAGCAGTTAATCCCGTTAACCTGGAGAGTTGTTGTAAAGTTCTCTAAGTTATTGATATAGGTTGTTATGATAAACTAACAACACCTTGAGTTTGTGTTGAACGAAAC
>DAONFG010000034.1:0-40430 GCA_035403465.1 Spirochaetota bacterium
CTTAATCAGACCGTGTAAATACTGAACTAATTGCATTACTCACACGGTCTGGGGGTTAGGGGGCCTTGGGGCTTCGGCCTGCGGCTGTAACTTAGTAGAGATAAAAGTCAGATGTTGATCTGCTGCCGTCTTATCACAAAAGCTTGACAATTGTTACAACCGGTTATTATTCTTATCTTAAGAAGTTATAAACGAGGTTAGATGATGAACAACAGAACATTGACTCTTGATTCTGTTCTTGAGATACTTCGAAAGCATAAACCTGAATTTGAACAAAAATACGGGATCACAGAAATCGGTGTCTTCGGGTCAATAGCACGTGGTGAAGCGCGTGAAGAAAGCGATGTTGATGTGGTTGTAAAGATGAAAAAACCGGATCTTTTTTTCATGGTTCATATTAAAGAAGAGCTGGAAGGTGAATATCAAACTGCTGTCGATATTATTCAATACAGGGACAAAATGAATTCATTTTTAAAACAGCGCATAGACCGTGAGGCTGTATATGTATGATAAAGAACTTGTTAAAGAGATATTGTCCCAGATACTTACCGCAATCAGCCGCATTGAAAGAAGGGCATCAATAATAAATAAGCCGGATGATTTTATTTCTACTGATGAAGGGATTGATAAGCTTGACGCTATATGTATGATGCTGATTGCAATTGGTGAAAGTTTGAAGTATCTGGATAAACTGACAAATGGTTCATTACTTGGCCGTTATCCGGAAATTGACTGGAAAGGCGCTAAAGGTGTCAGGGATATTTTAAGTCATCATTATTTTGATCTTAATGCTGAAGTGGTTTTTACTATATGTAAAGAACATATTGACGGTATTGGCCGGGTAATCAGGAAAATGCTCATTGATGTATGAAAAAAGCAGACCTTTCTTCACCGCATAGCCCGAAACCAGGGCTTCGGATTGTGGACATAATTTAAATGAACAGCACCGCATACTACAACACAAACGCCTCAAGTTATATATCAGACACACTTAACGCAGACATGACCGTTCTGCGTGACCGTTTTCTTGCGTATATTCCCGCAGGCGGAACAATCCTTGACGCGGGCTGCGCCTCGATCCGCCCCTGCCGGGCGTTGAGATAAAAAATCCCCTTATAATAAAAAAACTTTTAATATTATACGCTCGAAAAACGTATGCTATGTATAAGCTTTAAAGATACTTGACTAATTAATAAAAAAAGGTAAATTTATGTTTAAAAAGAAAGAGGGTGCAGATATGGACTGGAAAAACAGAATAACCGTTGATTCTGATATTTGCCATGGAAGGGCATGTATCAAGGGGACAAGAATAATGGTATCTGTCATATTGGATAACCTTTCAGAAGGTTTAACTATTGAAGAAGTTATTGAATCATACCCGACCCTGACAAGAGATGACATTCTCGCGTCAATAAACTACGCTGCTGAATTAGCAAGGGAAAGAATCATACCGCTTGGCAAGCTGGTATCGTAAATGAAATTTAAATTCGATGAGAATCTGCCTTTATTATCAGTTGCAATATTCCGGGAAAACGGCTTCGATGCCTGTAGCGTCCGTGACCAGGAATTAAACGGGTGTACCGATGACAGGCTCCTGGCAGTATGCACTGCTGAAGAAAGAATACTGATAACACTTGATCTTGATTTTTCAGATATCAGGAAATATGAGCCGGATGCTTTAAACGGAATAATTATTATCCGGCCGGATAAGCAGGATAAAAATACGATAATAAATATTCTGAAAAGAATCATACCTGTCGTACAAACTGAGGCACTTAAAGGGAAACTCATGATTGTCGAAAGCGATAAGATCAGGATAAGGTAATAATAGCTGGAATTAAAGTATATCGATCCTGAAATCCTCTACCTGGAGAGTAAAGAAAGTATCACTCTATGTTCTATAGCTGAATCAGATAAAGATTATACTACATAAAACTCCATGAACAGCACCGCATACTACAACACAAACGCCGCAAGTTATATATCAGACACACTTAACGCAGACATGACAGCTGTGCGTGACCGTTTCCTTGCATACATTCCCGCAGGGGGAACAATCCTCGACGCGGGCTGCAAAGTATATAAAAGTATTCGATATTACCGGTATTCCTGGAAAATAGAACCGGAGCACGGCAATTCCTGTTTGCTTAAAAAATCGGGTAAAAATAAAAAATGTTTTCAGTTTTTACCCTTACTATCGTATTAATAATCATAGAGACCATTTAAGCAAATAAGGAGTATAGAATGACCCCTTCAGTTAAAAGAATACTACATGAGGTAAACAAGCTTACCCCCTTTGAGCGTGTAGAGATAATTGACCTGATACTTGAAAGTTTTGATAATCAAAGCGATAAGGCAATTGAAAAAGCCTGGATTGATGAGGCAAAGAAACGTCTGGAATCATATAAAAAAGGTGAAACGGATTTTAGTACCGAGGATGAAATTTTCAGCAGTATTGTGAGTGAGGCCAGATAATGGTGGATGCCTTTTTACTGGAAAGAAAGAGTTGATAACTAGAAAGAAATGATTCATGGACAACACCGTTCCCGTCCCTGACCTGGTCGTGTTTATAATACATAAAGGTAAGCAGAGGGGACGCCCCGAACTTTTACCTGATTTTGAACCGGCAGTAAAGGAGGCAGTGGTCAATCCTGACAGCGTTCGTAAAAGTGCACGATTTCAGAACGCACGGTTGTTTACAAAGTTTTTTGAAAATATCCGTGGCGGTAAGTATACAGTTGTGGTAGTTGTCAGTGATACAAAGCCTGAACAGCGGGATTGGATTATTACTGCTTATATAACAAGAAAACTCAGTGACGGAGAAATAGAATGGGAAAAGAAATGACATTCAGTTACGACAGGACTGCTGATATACTTTATATTAATTTTACAAATCCATACCCGGAACAGGAAACAGAGGAACTCGGGGATGATGTAATAGCCCGATTAAATTCTGAAACAGGGAATATTGAAAATATGGAGGTGCTTTTTTTCTCAACCAGGCTTCTCCGTAATGAAATATTCAAACTGCCTGTTACCGGAGATATTCATACTGTGCAACCAGTCGGGTAACCAATCCGGGATAAGTTTATACCAGGTATGTGCATGAGGAAAGTGATCTCCCGTGGTTCACATGAACAGTCCATGTATTAACCCGTACCATGCGTAACCTTCGGATCCCGGCATTCGCGGGGATGACATAAATTTTACCTCTTCTTTTCTCTGTGATCTCCGTGGCTCCAGCGAAGGGGGTGGTGAAAAATGCCGCACCGTTACCGGGTCGGACACCGCGTCCGGATTAAAATGTAATACATGCATATCCTTCCCGCTTTTGCAAAGTGCATTAATAAAGCGCTAAAGCGTGCTGATAAACTGTAATAAAAAAAAGAATTAACTACTGTGCAGAGCCGGCTTAAATTATACAGATTTTATTTTATCCCTGATTGTTCCTCCGCTGAGAATTCCTTTTTTTTATAAATAATTAATCCAATATTCATTGACCGGTTTATTATTATTACGGCTTCCTGTTTATAAGGGAAATGCGCCATGACTGATAAGGAATTAAAAACTATTCTCCTCGTTGAAGATGAAACCATCAGCGCCAGGCTTAGTACAGCTATTCTTGTAAATAATGGATATAACGTTGTACAAGCAGCGACCGGCGGGGATGCCGTTACAATTGTTCAAACAGAACCCGGAATTGACCTGGTACTTATGGACATAGAACTCGGAGATGGTATTGACGGCGCCCAGGCTGCACGAATGATACTCGCGGAACATGATATCCCCCTGCTGTTTTATTCATCACATACTGAACCGGAAATTACAGCAAAGACTGATGGAATCGGATCTTTTGGCTACATTGTGAAGAACACCGGTGAAGCTGTGCTGATTGCTTCCATAAAAACGGGCTATTCTCTTTTTGAGACAAATATAAAAAAACATAAAAATTATGAGAACGCCCTCCGCGAGAGCAATGAGCGATATAAATCCATTGAGGAAGTTTTTAACACCGGCATCTGGGAATATAACACTGTTTCAGGTCGCATGGTGTGCAATCATGAGTATTACCAGATGCTGGGACTGGTCCCGGGTGACTGCGGAACACCCGGTACTCAAAATATAAACACTGCCTGGCTTGACCTTTTGCATCCGGATGACAAAGAAAAATCACTGGAAATATTTTTAAATTTTCATGCCCATGGATCAGCAGGGACATATGAAAATTACTATCGCATGCGTCACAGTAATGGTAAGTGGATATGGATATGGTCGCGCGGGTGTGCCCTGAAGGATAAAACCGGCAATTCCACTGATCTTGTTATTGGTGTTCACATCAATATTACCAGGTTTCAACCTACTGAAGAAGTAATTGTGCAGAAAAATAAAGAATTGACTGCATTGAATGCTGAACTTGGAACAATTAATAACATATTCACAGCGATCAATAAAGAACTGGTGCGGATTAATAATAAACTGGAAGAGAGTGAAAAACACTACTGCACACTTTTTGAAAACACCGGGTCGGGAATTATAGTTATTGAAGAGGATTCAACCATCAGCCTGGTAAATCAGTTCTTTGCGGATAGTTCCGGGTATTCCAGGGAGGAAATAGAGAATAAAAAGAAACTAACTGATATATTCTGTGACGAAGATCAGGGTTTGCTGCTGACCGGACATTTTCTTAAACGGGACAACCTGGAGAAAATGAAGCCCGGTTTTGAATTCTGTTTCCGGAATAGATACAACCAGTTACTGCATTATCTTGTTTTTATCTCGCCGATCCCCGGAACTGCAAAAAGTATCGCTTCTGTTATTGATATTACTGAGCGCAAAAATGCGGAGGCAGCACTTAAAGCAGCAGAGGGAAAATACCGGGATTTATTTATGAATTCCCAGATTGGTATTTTTATAACAGAGATCAATTCCGGGCTTGTGCTTGAAGCAAATGACCGGTTTGCCCGTGAGTATGGTTTTAAAAACCGTGAGGCCATTCTCGCGCAGCCGGTATTCATGAAAGATCTCTATATTCAGGAAGGGGTTCGCGAGACGATGCTCTCCCTGATGAAAACACATGGTGAAATCAGAAATTACGAAGTTCAGTTTAAACGTATAGACGGTTCTTTACTATGGATACGTTATTCTGCCATGTTCAATATTGATAAAGGACTGGTAACCGGGGTAACTGAAGATATTACCGATCTCAAACAATCCGAATCTGCGAAGAATGCTATTTACAACGAGCTGCTGGCCAGTGAGAAAAAATACAGGCTTCTTTTTGAAAATTCAGCTTTCGGCTTAATTCATTTCAACAACAGGGGTATTATTACTGACTGTAATACAGCATGTGAAAAGGTTACGGGATTAACATGGAATGATCTTGTCGGCTATGATATGCTGAAACTGGATAATCCCGTGTTTAAATCCGCAGTGGCCAGCGCATTAAACGGCCATCCCGGGGAATATGAAGGATCATATAAAATTAAAGCATCCTCAAGACTGATTTTGATCAGGCTGCAGCTGGAAACAATATATGATGAAAATGAAAATATTATCGGCGGAGTCGGCATAGTTGAAGATATTTCTGATAAAAGGGCCGCGGAGCGTGCAATGCTTGATGAGCTGGAAAAGGAGCGTTCACGCATAGGTCACATCCTGCATGACAGCCTGGGGCAGAAACTCGGGGCAGTGCTGTATCTTGTTCAGGCATATAGTAAAAAGTATAAGAAGACAGGTAAAGTGTCCAATAGTGATATTGACAAGCTTGTTGTCCTGGCATCCTCGGCACTTGATGAAACACGGTCATTAAGCAGGGGACTCGATTTTCCTGCGATTGATACAGGCGGATTCAATGAATCGCTGGACGACATTGCCGTGAAGATCAGGACAATATACGGAATAGAAGTAATGCTGGAGGTCCAGGACTCGCTGATGCAGTATAGTAAGCTGAAACTCACTAATCTGTATTATATTATACTGGAATCGATAAATAATGCGGTCAGGCACGGGAAGGCTTATAAAATCTTACTGCAGTATTCTGTTGATCAGGCAAAGGGTTTATTTACCATAATAAGCTACCAGAGAGTACTCCTTAAATACAATAATCCCGGCATGGGTCTGCGGATTATGAAATACAGGGCAGAGGCATCCGGAATGGAATTCAGCATTTCTTCGGAAATGAAAAAAATTTCTGTAAAAGTCGGATTAGGTGATATCCCGGATACCGACAGCAGTGATCAGCATATATAAATAAGAGGTGCAGCTTTATGAATAAAAGTGAAATCCGGATTATGCTTCTTGATGATCATCCCGCCATCCGGCATGGACTTGCCTTATCTATAAACCTGGAGGATGATATGGTGGTTTCCGCGGAATGTTCAAATGTGGAGGATGCCGTTAGAATGCTTTCAAGAAAGCGGATAAATCTTGTTCTTGTGGATATTTCCCTTGAAGGGGACACTGACGGTTTCGATTTTATTAAAGCGGTTAAAGAAAGGTACAGCTCGATAAAAACACTGGTTCTTTCAATGTATGACGAAGCTGTTTATGCTGAAAAGGCCATTGTTGCCGGTGCGTCAGGTTACATGACCAAGAAGGAGCCTATTGACAGGATAATAACCGGGATAAGGGAGGTTATGAATGGTAATCTTTATCTGCCGGGCGATATATCGGGAAAACTTATCATGAAATTAATAAAAGCAGGCGGTGATGATTCGGCACTTTCGCGTGACGGCCTCACTCCCCGGGAACTGGAAATATTACACCTGATAGGATCCGGCTACACCCCGCTAGAGATTGCCAGGAAGTTTAACGTGAGCATCAATACCATAGAAACACATAGAAAGCATCTTAAGGAAAAACTGGGACTTACTACCTGCAGGGAGCTGCTTAAATATGCAATAGAAAAATCTGATATCCGGAGTAAGCCGTCTCCTGCCGTATAACCGGATCCTGACATGACTCACCGGATCCTGACATGACTCACCGGATCCGGTGAGTCATGTTTTCTCATTCCAGTTATTGCAAAACACTTCTGACCTCTTTAATTTCAAATTATAAGACATTTTTTACAGGGAATCAGCATTTAAACTGCCTGTTAATGGAAATGTAAAATTACCAGTTGTGCGGCTGTGTGCCGGCATGTATTCAATTAAGTGAAATGCTGCGTCAGAATAATCCGCCCCGTTGATGAAGAAGCGATTACTGCAATGCTTTGCTCAGGAATACTTAAAAATCCGGATGCAGGGTAGTAATGCAGGAAAGTGCGATGAGGCAGTAAATATTCTGAAGTCTGCTTTTTAAAATATTACACTAATGAATGTTAATCCCGGATGAAGCATTTATGTAATTGAATCACCAGCCTGATTATAAAACAGCATGCTGCAGCAGTTTGAATGAAATAAAAAATATTAATTACAAAATTACAATTGGAGGATTACCGTGAAATCGATCAAGACTACATTGATAATGCTGATAGTCGGAGTTTTATTCGGTGTATCAGTTACATTCGGTTTAGTGAGCTATATCCAGTCAAAGGCCATACTTCTTAAGCAGACCGAACAGGACTTTACCAGGCTGACTGGAGAAATAAGCAGGGTGGTAAAAGCGAACATGGACGTCAACATCGCAGTGATGGAATCGCTGGCTGAACAGAGAATTGTTGATGATGGTACCTCCTGGTCAGAAAAAATCAGCTTTTTAAATTCAGAGGCAAAGCGTACAGGCTTTGATATGTATGCTATAACTGATATATCAGGCAATGCAACATTTTTCAACATGCAGCGAACAACCTATAATATATCAGACAGGACATATTTTAAACGTGCACTGTCTGGAGTTTCAACATATTCAGATGTTGTAATAAACAAGGATACGGGACTGCTTACGGTAACGGTCGCAGTTCCGTTAAAAAGAAACGGCCGGATCACGGGTGTGCTTTTCGGGATGCGGAATGGTGATGAAATCACCAAATTAGTTGAGGCGATCCAGATAGGCGAAACAGGTTATGCCTATATAATAAACAGGGATGGAACTATACAGGGCCACAAAAACAAAAAACTTGTAAATGAGATGTATAATCCCATTAAAAAAGCGGAAAGTGATAAAAGCATTACACCACTTGCGGGATTCTTAAAGAAAACAATGGCGGAAGGCGGCGGAACTGATCAATATAATTTTGGAGGCAGGGATATTTACGGTTCCCTGGCCCCTATTCAAAGCACAGATGGATGGTCTGTTGTTCTCGCAATGGAGTTAGATGAAATTTTCAGTGGAATAAACTACCTTAGAAATATAATTCTGATAATTACCATAGTATTACTGGTTATCGGGGGAATAACCGCCTATTATATAGGGAACAGCATTACAGCGCCTGTTATTGCCTCGGTAAAATTTGCAGGCAACCTGGCCGAACTTGACCTGACCAAGGTCGTCCATTCAGAATACCTTGACAGAAAAGATGAACTTGGTACTCTCGCGACTGCCTTCCAGCGGTTAAGCAGCCTGTTGAAAGAAACTGTCGTGGGAATAATAAATGCGGCACAGCAGGTGGCCATAGCAACAGAACAGATCGGCCAGGATAACCAGAACCTTTCACAACGTACCTCTGAACAGGCATCGTCCCTTGAAGAAATTGCTGCAACAATAGAAGAGGCCAATGCATCAACGAAGCAGAATTCTGACAATGCAGTTGAGGCAAGCAAACTGGCGAATAATACACTTTCACTTGCTGAGAACGGCGGTATAATTGTCGATAAGGCCGTAGAATCAATACGTGAGATTAATGCGTCCAGTGCAAAGATAGCTGATATAATAACAATGATAAATGAAATAGCGTTTCAGACAAACCTGCTTGCTCTTAATGCCGCAGTAGAGGCGGCACGGGCGGGAGACCAGGGACGCGGATTCGCTGTTGTAGCCGGAGAGGTCCGTAACCTCGCTCAAAGAGCCGGAGCTGCTGCCAAGGAGATAGATCTGCTGATCAAGGATTCTGTAGATAAAATTGAAACCGGCACAAACCTTGTTAATAAAAGCGGCGAGTCCCTGAAAGGTATTATTGAGGCAGTCAAACAGGTTAATATGATTGTGTCCGAGATGGCCTCATCAAATGATGAACAGAGACGCGGTATTGAGCAGATTACAATTGCTGTCACCGACCTGGATAGCATGACACAGCAGAACGCCGCTCTGGTTGAAGAGACTGCCGCAGCCAGCGAGGAGATGTCAGGCCAGGCCAAAGAGCTTCTTTCAATGATACAGCGGTTTAATGTTGGTGATGCTGCTGATCAGGTAACTGATTTCAAAATTCATAGCGAAAGAAAAGTAAAAGAACATGCCGGTTTGACCGGAACTAAAAATAAAAAACCGGTCTCTAATAAGGAGAAATCAGAACTCCCTGGTAATTCAAAGACTAATAATTATTTTGATGATGAAAATTATGAGAAATTCTAGGTGCCCGGTATTTAAAATTCTTATGGTGAAATAGTAATATTTAATCGGCAGCATCATGTAAATAATCAATGTTTATGTTTAGACATCAGGAGTTTGAATATGGCTGAAGCCGGAATTACAGAAATATTCTTAAAAGAAGCGGAAGAAATTATTACAAATCTTGAGTCGCTTATTTTAACACTTGAGGATAAAAATAATGATGAATCAGTCATAGATTCAATTTTAAGATGTTTCCATACCCTGAAAGGAAGTCCGGGGTTTGCAGGTTTTACTGATCTATATGAGTTTACCTGTAAACTGGAGAGCCTTTTTGATAAAGTCAGATCAGGCGAAATAGCTGTTACAGGGAATATTATTGACCTGTCACTGCGAAGCCTTGACTGGACCAGGTGTAAGATTTCCGGAGATCCTGTTGAGCAAAATTCAGAAAATTTTAAACTGGAACTGGACAGCATAATATCCGGCATACCGGGGAATGATAAAAGTAATTTCCCGGAAGATGACATGGGTTTTTTAAGTACATCAGCCGCTTCCGGCGGAATTGATGAGAGCCCGATGTTTTATAAAATTATTATTAAATTCAGGGATGATATTTTTTATAAAGGTATTGATCCATTGATGATTATTGAAGACCTGGGAAGCCTTGGCGAGTTTGTCTGCAATAATGTCAACATAAAAGAACTCCCGGATTTTTATGAAATAGAAACGGATAAATGTTACCTGGTATGGGAGATCATTCTGAAAACCGTTCACGATGAAAAACGGGTAAGAGATGTTTTTCTTTTTGTTTATGAAGAAAATGATATTGTTATAGAAAACATCACAGAAAAATACTCCGCCATTCGGGATAGGCAATACTTTTCCGAAAAAAAACTTGGCGAACTCCTTGTTGACAGGGGAATTGTAAAAAGTAATGAACTTGATGAGTTGATAAAAAATCAGGCTGAACATAATGTAAAGATAGGCGACATTATCGTTCAGAAGGGCCTTGCCTCTGAAAATGACATTGCGGCAGCACTCCAGGAGCAGGAAATAATAAAAAAGAAGATCTATATTAATACTGTTCGCGTTGATTCTGAAAAACTTGATAACCTGATGAATCTTCTCGGGGAAATCGTTATCGACCAGGCCTCCCTGCATAGAGTTGCTGATTTAATTCAACAGGACCATGGCTTGATTGTAAAGAATGCCCTTCATAAACTGGACCGTGCCACAAGGGAATTCCAGGAGCAGATAATGTCAATCCGGATGATCCCGATAGGTTCTACGTTTGATCAGTTCAGGAGGTTTGTCAGGGATACGGCACAGAGACTGGGCAAGGATATAAAACTGGTAATTGAAGGCAGTGAAACCGAACTGGATAAAACCGTAATTGAAAAGATCGGAGATCCACTGAAGCTCATAATAAAAAATGCAATTGATCATGGTATAGAATCTACGGAAGAAAGAAGTGTAAACGGGAAGAACCCGGTTGGAACTGTAACATTAAAAGCATATCACCAGGAAGGAAACGTTTTTATTGATGTGATTGATGACGGCCGCGGCGTTGACCTCGAAAAAGTAAGAAGAAAAGCCGTTATGCTGGGTATTATTCAGGAAGACGAGGATGTCTCCAGGGAGAGGCTTCTCGCGTTTTTGTTGAAACCCGGTTTTTCAACTGCTGAAAGTTCCGGAGTGCTTTCGGGACGTGGCGCAGGCATGGATGTCGTAACAAAGAACATCGGGGAGTTGCGGGGATCTATTGAAATAAAATCCATGGATGGTGAAGGTACCCTGCTCAGGATAAAGCTTCCTCTTACGCTGGCTATAATAGATGGAATGCTCATCAGGATTGGTGCTTCGATCTTTATAATACCGCTTCTTTCTGTAATTGAAACTATCCAGATAAACGAACATGCTTATAAAACTGTTGAGGGACAGGGTGAACTCATATTTGTGAGAGATGTCTATATTTCACTTATAAGGCTTAACAGGCTTTTTGGCATTAAGGCTGACAAAACAGATCCGCGTGAAGCTCTTTTTGTTGTAGTTGAATGTGACGGTGTAAGAATGGGGATTATGATAGATGAGCTTATAGGGCAGCAGCAGGTTGTGATAAAAAGTATTGATAGTTTTATTACTGACAGCCGGGCAATTTCCGGTGCTACAATTCTTGGAGATGGAAAAGTTTCACTTATTATAGATATTCATGGACTTGCTGAAGAAATAAAAATGAACCCGGGAGTAATTGATGAAGCCTGAAGGTATTATTAACATTAAAAATATAAATAATTTTTACACTGAATTGAAAAACGAAATCAGTATAAACAATGAGATAATAATTGATTTTTCAAATGTTAATAGAATCGATACGTCGGCGGCACAGGTTATAATTGCAGCCGGTGAAAAAGTAAAGGAGCTTAAAAAGGTATTAAAGATCACGGGTATATCCCATGATTTGAAAACGATTCTGAAACTGGCAGGTATTAAAAATAAAAGTGAGTGATGAGGTTATGGATAAATATATAGTGATCATTGATGATTCACCAACTATAAGAAGAAGTGTCGAGTTGATTTTACAGGGGGAGGGATTTTCTATTCAACAGGCTGTAAATGGCCGGGAGGCTATTTTAAAAATTGATCAGATTAGAAATGAAGGTAATGATATTGCTCTCTGTATAAGCGATATAAATATGCCGGTACTGAATGGATTTGAATTTCTGGACGAGCTGCGTAAAATTGACAAATTTACCCCGGTAGTAATGCTTACAACTGAAAAAGAACAGGCAAAAATACAAAAGGGTAAAACTTCGGGCGCCGCAGGCTGGATGGTAAAACCCTTTCATCCGGAGGAGTTATTAAAAGTGGTAAGGAGGTTTGTAAGATGAGTGCCAGTGCAGTACAATCAAACAGCAGGAATATTCTCGTAGAGTCAACGGAAGAGTCTTCTCAATATGTAACCTTCCTTGTGGCTGGCGAAACATACGGCGTGTCTGTACATAAGGTGCAGTCAATTAACGAAATGCTCGATATAACACACGTACCGCATAGCAATTTTTATATCGAGGGGGTGATAAATCTTCGCGGTACAGTTATCCCCGTGGTCAGTATAAGGAAAAAGTATAACCTTCCGTATAAGGAGTATGATCTTTTTACTGTTATCATTATTGTCGAAGTGAAGGACCGTCTTGTCGGAATGATAGTTGATTCAGTTTCTGATGTTGTCAGTATACCTGTTTCTGATATTCAAATAGATATTAATTATTCAGT
This sequence comes from Spirochaetota bacterium, assembly GCA_035403465.1. Taxonomy (GTDB): domain Bacteria; phylum Spirochaetota; class UBA4802; order UBA4802; family UBA5550; genus JAAYBQ01. The sequence continues at coordinate 12,700 of DAONFG010000034.1, forward strand.
CAAAATTGATACATCTTCAATTGAGGGTATAGGAAAAGTTAAGGATCAGCTGATTATTCTGTTAAATGTAGAGCATTTTCTTGATGATGACAAAGAAACGGATATTTGATTACCGGTTGGATTGAACTTTTTAACCTTGAAATCATGCAGAGCATCGTGTCACCCGTCGAAGATTCGGCTATAACCAGGGCAGGGCGTTTTTTTGAATTGGTTAAATCCGAATAAGGAAAAGGAATTACAGCTATAACGCCTTTTATAAATCTTTCCTTGCTTCATCTTCAGCTGGTGACAGCCATTCTTTTTTAAGAGATGTTTCGGACTGTAAGTAATTTTCAAAATCCGGATTTGATTTGTATTCAGGAAATCGAACAAAATCAAGAACTTCGGCAGGCACGGGTTCGGAAAGTTTTTCGATTTCGTCATTAAGTAATTTTTTTTGTATTCATATGCATATAATAACAAACTTCAATTGATAATAAACAATTTTTTTATATTGAGTTTAAAAAATATTTTAGTTTGATTGTTTCGATTTCCAGGAAACTGACCCCGCAAGGTATAAGCCTACAGTACAGCCTCCAGCTCTCTTATGATCTCTTCGTATGTTCTAATCATTATTTTATCAAGCTCATAAGTTTCGCTGCGTGAACAATGATCTATTTTTTGTTTCAATTCTGTCACCAGGTACTTTACTGCATCGTGCGATAATGATCCCGGTTTTACCCCGTTTATTTTTGTTATTATTTCATCATAAATTCTGACCTGGCTCAATAGCAGTATACTGCACGGGCCGAAGCCTTCAGATTCAGCCTGGTAGAAATTTTTTTTAGAATTGAACCTCTCGAGTAATTCACTGATTTTATGCTGTGATATCCCGGTTTCCATTTTTACTTCAATGCCCCTGATCCATTCAATAGTATGGGATGCGGAAATGTTCCTGTGATTATGGAATTTCATGTTAGAAAAAATATCAAGTGTTTCTTTGTAAAATCTAACCGGTGCATAATGCCTTGAATCATGCGGAACGGATTCACCTGAACAGGCGTATTTTTTATGGTCTTTTCATAATCTATCTCTAAATGTCTTGCTTTCCCCGGAGGTTTATAATATGCTCAACATGCCCCGGACGGACCGTGGAGTGTTCCGGAATATAAGCTGCCTGTTTTACTGTGAAATCTGGCGGATAAAAATAAATGGAGTTATTAACATGATACGAAAATTATCAGTAATAGCAGCGGTCACGGCATTAGCGGTAATAATCACATTCAACTACGGCAATAGCAAAACAGCCGTCAGCGGTAACGTGATATGGCAGATCGAACCACGGTTTGATGGAGTATATAACTTTTCAGAAGGTATGGCTCCTGTTCTGGCAGGTGATAAATGGGGCTTTATCAACAAGCAGGGTGAATATGTAATTGAACCGCAGTTTGATGAAATACGTGACCTGTCGTACATCGATACTTACTTCTATGAGGGACTTGCTGCTGTTAACATAGGTGAGAAATGGGGTTTCATAAACAGGAAAGGTAAAATTGTAATACAGGCCAGGTTTGATAATGCTTTTAACTTTTCAGAAGGCCTGGCTGCCGTTAACATAGGCGGTAAGTGGGGGTTTATCAATAGACAGGGTAAAATTATAATCAAACCCTTTTTTGAAGAGGTGTGTGACTTTTTCGAAGGCCTGGCTCCTGTCAGCATTGGTGGTAAATATGGTTTTATTAATAAAGAGGGTGTAATTATCATTAAACCTCAATTTGATAATACTCCTTTGTTTTATAAAGGCCTGGCTTCTGTCAGGGCCGGCAGTTCCCGTGATGAATATAAAATAATCACCGGCGGTGGTAAATGGGGTTTTATAAATACTAAAGGTGATTATGTAATTGAGCCACGGTTTACCTGGGTGCATGATTTTTCCGAAGATCTGGCTGCTGTTAACATGGGCGGATCCTGTGATGAATTTAAAAGGATAACCGGCGGTAAATGGGGCTTTATAAATCAAAAAGCTGAATATGTTATTGAGTCTCAGTTTGACTGGGCAATTGAATTTAAACAGGGCCTGGCTCCCGTGAGCACAGGGGGCAAATGGGGTTATATAAATAAAAAAGGTGAATATGTAATTGAGGCGCAGTTTGACTGGGCAGGAACTTTCCGGGAAGGTCTGGCCCCGGTTGAAATAGCGGGTAAAGCAGGTTTAATAAACCAGGAAGGTAAAATCATAATAAAACCTCAGTTTGACCGGGTAGAAGATTTTTATGAAGGACTTTCTGCTGTGATTATTGGCGGCAAATGGGGTTATATAAATAAAAAAGGTGAATATGTAATTGAACCGCAGTTTGACTGGGCATTTAAATTTTATGAAGGCCTGGCTGCTGTTAACATAGGGGGATCATGTGACCAATATGGAAGGTTCTCCGGCGGTAAATGGGGTTTCCTGAAAAATCCGGTCATACGGGGTAATGAATAGCTGAAGACATTGTACTATAATATAAAACACGATTTATTTATCACGATGCAATATAGCGGGGTAATAAAATGATTAACAGGAAAGAATTCCTGAAAAATTCAGCAGCAGTGATTGTTTCTTATGCGGGGATTAGTGATGTTGTCATGCTTACAAACAGTCTGCTGGCTGCAGATGCCGGTACCGGTTCCGGGGATCTGTATGCTGTTCCAATAAAGACCGGCAGCCTGGCAGACATGATGAATGATATAGACTTCTTCGGTGAGCCCGGAGAAACCGGGCCGATCTCTGACGGACTGTTCAGTCCCGGCATGGAGCTTGGTAAGTTTACACGGCTGTACTGTGAAGACATAATGAAACGTTACAGCCGTAAGCCCGATAAATCCGGGGTATATGACGCGGTTCCTTTTTCCAGGTTATGCGATTCATACCTGCAGCTCCTTGAATCGCTCATAAGAATGACTGGTAATACCTTTTTCGAATTTTATGTTAAATCGCTGCAGAATGACCTGCCGCCTGAACATTCAGGTATCCTGAAATCGTCATGCAGGGATATAGCTGCTTCAATAACTTATGCTGACAGGAAGTGGCAGACTGATCCTTCTTATGCGCCTGTAATAACCGGGAAAAAATGCATCGCTGGATTAATGCTGCAGGGCGGTACATCCTACACGAAAGAATACAGTTTCACTGAACTCAACATCACTGCGATTGATCCCGTGTCATTTACTGACGCGTATCGCCCGGGTCGGGGTTTTGCCGAGGTAAAGGAATTTACTGTTGAAAGTCTCTCCGCATCGAGATACATGTGCAAGGCTGTTTTTTCCAGGTACACACTGCTTGATTCTTTTGAAAAATATTACAGTTCTCTTCCGCGGGAACAGGAAACCATAACACAAAAAAATGAAATCACATCCGGTACACGGCAGTTTACAGGGAAGCTGATGCTTGCGCTGCTTTTTATTGAACTTACACTCATGCGGATGGAACTTGTATGTTACAGGTGCAGCTCCGGAATCTTTTCGGACAATAACCGTTATATGTTCCAGGCCGAATTCAGCAGCCTGGTAGAGACTATACAGGATTTAACAGGAAGACCGGTGTTTGCCGGGAAACGTATCTTCGGAGGAGACTTTGCAGTGAATCCTGCCGGGATAAACATCGCCGGGGCCGTAAAAAATATTACGGTTCCACTGCTTGATGCCGAATCGCTGGGACTGGGAAACACCGCAGACGGCGGCATCATCATGGTGGATACAGCGGGCGGTTCAGACCGGGTGTCCCTGACACTGAAGATGGCACTTAAGAAAATCCGTAATTTAAGACATAGAATTTCCGGGGGCTTAAACAGATGAAAATTTCAATCAACCCTCTTCGCACCACTGAAAAGGAATGCCACTCGATGCTGCGTAAAAACATGAATGATATGCAGGATGTGCTTTCGCGCGTCAGAACCGCGTTAAACAGGCAGAAACAGGTACTGGATTCGCTGGATAAACTTAACAGGACTACAGACCATGATGATTCCGGGCTTGCCGCGCTGGCTGATGAACTTGATAAGGCCGCACTGGAGTGTACAGGGGCCGGGGTACCTCTTCTTGACGGCAGGTACAGCAGGGGAGGCATGAGTTCAATGTGGTATGCGTCAGGTTTCCGCAGCTGGAATATTGAACGTGTTTACCTGGGTACAATGACTTCAGCCGGACTGGGTATACGGCCGGCAGGGCAGAAGCAGGTAAATACTGAAAATTTACACTATGCCTGTTCCAGGGTAAATAAACAGCTGGCCGATGTTGAAGGATACTCAAGCCGGATCAGGTTCACTGAAAATGCATGGAAGGATACCCCGCTCGCCTCATACAGCAGCATACGTCTTGAACGCGGTATGATGGAACACCAGGTGGAAATGATACGGGCTGCGAAAAACGGTATGGCTGCAGCACATGCAGTCCTTAACAGGATTAAAGAACTGGCTGAAAAATCCGCGGGCAGAAAACCGGCAGAATGCCTGTATATGCAGGTCGAGGTTTCCGCGCTTGTGGATGAGGTAGACCGCATAGCGTCCCAGACTGAATTCAACAAATTCAAACTACTGACCGGTAATTATGCAAAAGTAAATCCCCGGGCTTCAATGTGGTTTCTAACAGGTAAAGACTCTCAGGAAAAGGAACGTGTTTTTATTCAGACCATGACCGCGTATTCCCTGGGACTTAAACAGGACGGTTACTGCAGAATCAGCCTGACAGGCGGCGAACCGGGTCTTTCAGCTGCGAAATTATTAATAAATAACTCGATAGAAAAAACATCTGAAGGGATCAGCAGCATGGATCGTATTATTACCCTGCTCGAAAAATCTGAAGATCTGAACATACGTGATGTGATGATGAAGGAAATTGTTCTATGAAAGTAATGATGAATGTGAATTATATATTTAATTTGGTTATATAAGCATCATAAGTAAAGGATACATTTATGAGAAACATTATGGCGGAAACCGGCTTAGGCGTACTGATGGCGCTGTTTTTGGTTGTTGGTTTTGTTAATACGGTATTTGCAGAAGGCATGGGAAGTGCATTTGAGATGAAGGTACAGCTGGGGCATTCCGCGTCAGTTGAAACAGCCGCTTTCAGCCCTGACGGTAAATATATTGTGTCTTCCTCCATTGATAACACATGTAAACTATGGGATATTGCATCAGGTAAAGAAATTAAAACTTTTACAGGTCATTCCGACCGGATTCTATCAGTCGCCTTCAGTCCTGATGGTAAATATATTGTTTCAGGTTCCGATGACACGACATGTAAACTCTGGGATGTTGTTTCCGGTAAAGAAATTAAAACTTTTACATGCATTCGCATGCAGCGGGTTTCATCAGTTGCCTTCAGTCCTGACGGTAAATATATCGTTTCAGGTTCCTGGAATTTAACAGGTCCCGGGGAATGTAAACTATGGGACACTGTTTCAGGTAAAGAAGTAAAAACTTTTACAGGGTATTCTGCCGGTGTCGAATCAGAAGAATTGTCCGATTTTACATCAGTGACCTTCAGCCCTGACGGTAAATATATTGTTTCTTCCTCCAACGATAAAACATGTAAACTCTGGGATGTAGCTTCAGGCAAAGAAGTTAAAACTTTTAAAGGGCATTCCGCGGCGGTTGCAACGGCCGCATTCAGCCCTGACGGTAAATATATTGTGTCAGGTTCCTATGACAAAACAGTTAAACTATGGGACACTGCTTCAGCTAAAGAAGTTAAAACTTTTACAGGGCACCAGGGCTGGGTCTTTTCTGTCGCCTTCAGCCCTGACGGAAAATATATTATTTCAGTATCCGGGAGTGATAAAGATGAAACAACATGTAAGCTATGGGATGCTGCTTCCGGTAAAGAAATTAAAACTTTCGGCTTGAATTCGACAGGATTGTTATCATTCGCCATCAGTCATGACGGGAAATATATTGTTTCAGATTCACCAGGCGGGACTGCCGGACTATGGGATGTTGCTTCGGGTAGAGAAATAAAATCTTTTACCTGGTTATCCGGTACCGGGTTATCCTCAGTTATTTCCTCGGTCTGTTTCAGCCCTGACGGTAAATATATTGTGTCAGGTTCCTGTGACAAAACAGTTAAACTATGGGACGCTGCTTCAGGTAAAGAAATTAAAACTTTTACAGGGCATTCCTCCGGTGTTACATCAGTTGCTTTCAGCCCTGACGGTAAATATATTGTGTCAGGTTCTTATGACAAATCAGTTAAACTCTGGGATGTTGTTTCAGGCAAAGAGGTTAGAACTTTGACCTGGTCTTCAGCCGTTTCCCTGTCTGAAGATTTTCCAGGAAGTTTTACCTCGGTCAGCTTCAGCCCTGACGGGAGATATATTGCAGCAGGCTCTTTTGATTGTACATGTAAATTATGGGATGCTGCTTCAGGTAAAGAAATTAAATCTTTTACAGGCCACCATGGCTGGGTTATTTCTGTCTCTTTCAGCCCCGATAGCAAATATTTGATTTCAGGTTCCGGGTATTTATCAGGTTACATGGATAATACATGCAGATTATGGGATATTGCTTCAGGTAAGGAAATTAAATCTTTTACCGGGCTCTCTTCAGAGGATACATCAGTTGCTTTCAGCCCTGACGGGGAATATTTTGTTTCAGGTTCCGGGGACTGTAAACTCTGGGATGTTGCTTCAGGTAAAGAAATAAAAACTTTTACAGGGCATTCCTCCGGTGTTACATCAGTTGCTTTCAGCCCTGATGGGGAATATATTGTTTCAGGTTCTAAAGACAGTACATGTAAACTCTGGGATATTTATTCAGGCAAAGAAATTAAAACTTTTAAAGGACATTCCTCCGGTGTTACATCAGTTGCTTTCAGCCCTGACGGGAAATACATTGTCTCGGGTTCCCTGGATTCAACTACCAGGGTGTGGAATGTTAAAACCGGAGAATGGGTCGGTTTCATGAAACACAGAAACGGTAAGGACTGGATCATCTTTGACAGCGATGGAAACTGGGACTCCTCCCGTCATGGAGGCGACATGGTAGCAATGGTAAAAGGAATGGACTGCTGGAGCATAGACCAGTTCGCTGTTAAAAATAACAGGCCTGACCTGATCCTTGCCAGGCTGCCCGGCTCAGATAAAAGCATCATCTCCGAATATAACAAACAGTATAAGAAGCGTATTGCTAAACTTGAAAAGATCTACGGTATAAAGGAATCCGATCTCTCCTCTGACGTGCATGTTCCGGAGGTAAAGATACTCAAGACAGACCGGGATGGTAAAACAGTAAACCTCTCAATAAAGCTGACGGATACACAGTATGACATGGTGTCATATAACATATATGTTAACGATGTACCTGTTTATGCTGAAATCGGTAAGAAGATCAAACGCTGCAGGACTTTCGCTGTAACAGAGAAAGTCGAGCTTTCGAATGACGACAATAAAATCGAGGTATCATGTTTTAATGAAAAAGGTGCAGAATCATACAGGGCAATGACCACTGTGAGTTATGACGGGAAAACAAAAGGAAACCTCTACTTTATCGGGTTCGGTGTTGCTGACTATAAAGATGACTCAATCAACGATCTGAGGTATTCAGAAAACGACGTCCTTGATCTTGCAAAGAAGTTCTCTGCCATGGAAAAGGACTATGACCATATTTATGTTAAAACATATACCGGTAAGAACGTAACATCTGCGAATATAAAGGCAGCGAAAGATTTTGTCAGGGATGCCGGCGTAGATGATACAGTGATCCTGTTTATCTCGGGACATGGTATGCACGACAGCGACGAATACAAAACCTATTATTATCTTACGCAGGATACGGATCTTAAGAATATTAAAGGTACAGCAGCGGACTTCGAGACTGTAGAGGATATACTTGCAGGTATAAATCCGCGCATGAAACTTTTTCTCATGGATACATGTGATTCCGGAGAAATGGATGACCTGCCGGCTAAAAAGAAAGTCACTGCCGGTGATAAGAACGCAAAGGGAATGCCCCGCACCCCCAGGGGTATAGCGATAGGATACACCGATAACCGCGGATATTTTGACCGGGGCAGGTTTATCTACAATGACCTGTTCAGGCGTACCGGGGCAGTGGTGTTTTCATCGTCCAAAGGGGGTGAGGCTTCATGGGAATTTGATTCCCTGAAAAACGGTGCATTCACCGAGGCAATACTTGAAGGTTTGTCGGGCAGGGCGGATGCTGATAAAAACAGTATCGTTACGATTGACGAGCTGCGGGATTATGTGAGTGAGAGTGTGGTGAAATACACGGATAACAGGCAGCACTCGGTTATTGACCGGGATAATATCCATGTGAAGTTCGAGCTGCCGGTGAACAATGCAGGGGATTAGTACTGCCCGGACTGTTCACCGGGTTATATATTAATTAAGCACGAATTCTTTAAAATAGATTTCCTTTATTCTCCCGGCAATCAGGAAAGCATTAATATGCGCCCGGATCTCCTCACTCAGTGAAATAATATCAGAGACTTCATCCAGTTCATCATATCTCTTTGATCGCAGAAGTTTATTGATAATATACTGTATCTCGTCTTTTCTCCGGTTCAGTTCATTTTTCAGCTCGGGATTTTTTTCATATCCCAGTACAATTATCATTTTAATAAAATGCGGTTCTGCGTCAACCGTAGTTTGTGCGAATTTCGGGAGTTCATATGTGTCAAGCGGATCAGGCGGTCCAGCTGCAACAATATCCTGCGCCTGTAAATTAAATACAAAAGAACCTAATACGCAAGCCGTTATAACAAGGCGTATAATGTAATGTCTGTTTTTCATTTTCTCTCCTTTTGAAGCTGATCATTTAAGGATTCAGTTTCTGATGATATTGTCTATATTTTAATACAAAAAGTAAAGTATAATTCTTTATGCCGGTAAAATGCTGTTTATATGTACAATACGTCATGTATTATATAATTACAACGGCCGTTTGTAATGAAACCATCATTGGTTAGATTAACAGTAAAACTATCTTTGAAATCCTCTCTTGTGAACTTGCAGATTATCAGGTCACCTGACGAAAATTCGGTTATAAATATGGCATGGCGTTTTTTGAACTGGTTAATTCAGTATAAGGAAAAGGTACTATAACTATATCGCTTTTAAATATCTTTTCATGCTTCATCTTCAGATGAAGTCAGCCATTTAAGTTAAAGTGCCATTGGTGCTGACCAAACAATTCATTGGAATCCCTGTTTTTTTAAAAATGTCTTGCTAATATTTTTTTGTCTGGTAATATACAACAGAACTCTCCATGGATATCCTGCCTGCGGGGTTTGTCATGATTAATGCAGATGTTATATCGCATATTTCCTGTTTGTTACGTCATAATAAAAGTTAAAGGAGATTTAGCAATGCAGGCTGATATGATAGAATCACTGTTAAACAAAGGGCGTATTTTTGAGGCACATAATGAACTTCAATCATCCCTGCGGGAAAATCCCGGCGATATACGGCTGTGTCAGCTGCTTGGGCTTACCCTTGCAAGGCTGGGGTTGATAGAAAAGGCCAGGGTGCTCATGGAGGACCTTGCATCCAGGCAAAGCGATTCTGAAACTTCAGGAATCCTGGGCAGAATATATAAAGATTACTGGAAGTTAACCGGCGATCCGGATTACCTGGATCTTTCCGTGGCAACTTACAAGAAGGCATTCCTTGAAAAAAATGATGGATACAATGGAATAAACGCAGCGACATTGACTTTCCTTTCCGGAAACAGGGCGGATGCTGTGCAGCTGGCTGAGAAAACAATTCAATATGTTGAACAATGGCCGGACGGTTACTGGAAGGAGGCCTCTCTTGGTGAAGCATACCTGTTAACCGGTGATAATAATACAGCACGTCAGCATTATAAAAAAGCAAACACATTGGGGAAGTCAGACCCGGGAAGTGTACATTCAACTGTTGAGCAGCTGAAAATACTTGCGAAGGACCTGCCTGCTGCAGGTGAAATGCTGAACCTGTTTGATAAACCGGTTATTGTAATCTTTGCCGGACATATGATAGACAATCCCGTCAAAAAGACCGTGAGGTTTCCCGAATCAGCAGCAGGTGACGTAAAGTCTGAAATAAGCGGATTCCTTGATAAGATCAATGCTGCAATAGGTTATTCAAGCCTTGCGTGCGGTGGTGATATTTTATTCGCTGAATCGATACTTGAAAAAGGCATGGAACTGAATATTGTTCTCCCGTTTAAAATCGATGATTTCATAAAAACATCGGTCGGGTTCGCTGCCCCTGCATGGATTGACCGTTTTAATAATATCCTTGCACGTGCGCACAGTATTAAATTCACCACCGAGGAGGGGTATCTTGGTGATGATATCCTGTTTGATCTTTGTTCAAGGCAGTTCATGGGGCTTGGAATACTACGCTCTGAATTCTTCTCTGTAAAACCCTGGTTCCTTACTGTCTGGGATGAAGCACCGGGAAAAACCGGTGGAACTGCTGATTCTGTAAAATATTTTCCCTGGCCTGAACAGCACTTTAACATACTTCCGTTGAAAAACGCTAAGACAACCGTGGAATCCTCCCCCGCAACCAGGCAAGTACCTGAAGTGAACCCTGTGCATCACCGTGAAATGAAATATATACTTTTTTCGGACATCAGCGGTTTCAGCAGGCTTGATGAAGAGAAAACACCTCTCTTTATACTGAAATTTTTAACCGCTGTTTCTGACAAGCTTAATCAATTTAAACCTGCCCCTGTGATCATTAATACCTGGGGTGATGCTATTTTCGCGGTTATGAACAACGTGGCTGACATGGCTGAATATGCATTTATTCTGCAGCAGACAGTACAGAATACAGACTGGAGCCTTGCGGGCTTACCGCAGTTAAACATACGGATTGCTCTGCACGCGGGGCCCGTATTCCTTGCTGACGACCCACTTCTTAAAGTTGTTAACGCATATGGAACACATGTCAACAGGGCTGCCCGTATGGAACCGGTAACGGCACCCGGTTCAATTTATGTGAGCGAACAGTTTGCTGCAGCCCTTCTGCTTGAAAGAAGAGGTGATTACCGGTTTGAACATGCGGGCATCATTGAACTGCCTAAAAAATTCGGCAAACAGGAGATGTTCCGCCTGGTCAAATTCCTGAAGGCTGATAACGGGTAGGGGATATAGGAGAACATAACACAGCGCAGTATGATAGAAGTACATGCAGACAGATGATTTAAGGAGAGGTACTGGATGGAAATTTTAAAGCAGTTGCTGAGCATAATATCGATGAGATCGTATGACGGTTTATCAATATTGGTCAATATAGCCGGCGGTATACTTTTTGCTAAACTCGTTTATATGAATATGATGAAGAAATCCCTTAAGGGAGCATCGGAAAACAATGAGCCGGGTGATATTTATAAAACTATTGAGGTTTCTCATAAAAATATAAATTTTAACAATATAAACCTGGATGATATAATCAAACCCGTATCAGCAGTTTCCATGGATTTTTACAGGCATGCTTCACGTGTAATCAAATTACGGCTGCTCTTTATAACGGCTGTTGCTGTTTTACTGCTGCTTGCCTTATCCGGGTATTTTTTAAAAGCAGTGTATCTGGTTCCGGTAACAGCGGTAATGTTTACTGCCGCAGTAATAACGCTTCTCATCTTTTATGTTATCCATCTTGTTAAAAATTTGAAAGTATCAAAAACACTTGTCGTACTAAGGGTCTTCGGATCAAAGTCAAATACACGTTATCTTTTTAACAGTATTGTATTTATATGGAACTACCTCGGGGCTTCATTTACAATAATGGACCCGGTATATGCACGCAGCGAGTTTACAATCTTCGGTTCACCCAAAAATTTTGTACTTAAAGTATGCCAGGTCTTTTCGTTTATTCCCGGATCGCTTTTTATTTACTATAATTCATTTGGCGGCCCGATCATTGATTTTGTATTTGTAATAATATCCACACTTGTAGTTTTTTTTATCCTCCTGTACTTCATCAGCGGCGCATTTTTTATCAAAGATACCGGGACTTTGCTTAAAAAAGTCCATAAGGATTCAAACTTTTCTAAATCATTAAACGGTACCGGTAAACAGATAAATCTTTACTGCTTTGACAACATCTGGAAAAAAGCGCTCAGGGAGATGCTTGGCAGGGCTGATGTAGTCCTCATGGACCTCCGGGGTTTTTCCAGAGAGCGTAAAGGATGCGCCTTTGAATTATCACACCTGGTGAACTCCTTTGATCTTGAACGTGTACTGTTCCTGGTTAACGGGCAGACAGATCAGGATTATATCCGGCTCACCCTGCAGCATGAAGCGGATAAGATGAGCAGTGATTCGCCTAATGCGGGTAAAGAAAATCTGAACATTACCATATATTCCTGTAAAAAGCAGAACAGGAGAGATACACGCCAGGTTTTAAGGATACTCTGCAACAAATTGAGCGGGCAGGCAGATGAGGTTAATACAAAATCCGGGTACAGCTATGAATCCATGCTCCCTTTAATAAGAATTCCTTCATTCATATTTATGCCCCTTTTGTTTGGTGTTATAGCGGGTTATGCGCTGATTATTCTCATGTTTGTCTCGTATATTGTGACAGGTAATCATTTAAAAAATATGTACGAGCAGAGCCAGGATATAATAGCGGCGCCTCCGCTCGAGCCGCTGGCAACATATGAACTCCCGCCCTTTGCCAAGGCTACCTCAGATGAAGAACCGCACTTCCTGAAGCTCACGCTTTCGCTGGGTTATTATGCCAGTCCCGAGCTTACCAACGAGCTTATCAGGAGAAAGGATGAGATGCAGCATATTATAAATATACTGCTCCGGGGTAAAAGATACAAGGATCTTGATTCGGTAAGTGATTCGGTTACCCTTTCGGAAGAGATAAAGACGCACATAAATATCAGGCTCACCACGGGAAAAGTTAAAGAGATTTATTTCAAAGAATTTGTATTAAACTGAAAAATACTATCAGCGCGGTCTAATAAAATGATGCGGATAAAAATTCAATGAGTATCAATTGATATGTCATTTGAAACAGAAGCAGACCTTGTCAGAAATGAAATAATAAGCAAGGGGATAGATAGAGATATCTTTATCCCCGAATCTCTGCTCCTCCAGTGGCATATAACAGACCGGTGCAATCTGAAGTGCATCCACTGTTACCAGGATAAAAACAATCACGCGGTAGAACTTCCCCTTGAGCAGCTGAAAATGATATTCGGGCAGTACCTGGACTTACTGAAAAAATGGAGGATAAAGGGCCATATCAATTTCACAGGCGGGGAGCCTTTTATCAGGGAGGACTTCAGAAGTCTCCTGGAGCATGTATCCGCTTACAAAAAGTACTGCAGTTACGCCGTACTCTCCAACGGTACAATCATGACAAAAGACGATGTCCGGTTTCTTAAAAAAACAGGGTGCCGTTATGTGCAGGTGTCTATTGAAGGGGGCGAAAAGCTCCATGACGCAATCCGCGGCAAAGGAAGCTTCGCTGCTGCAGTACGAACCCTGAAGCTCCTGGGGGAAAAAAATATATTCACATACATATCATTCACAGCGCATAAAGGAAATTCAGGTGAATTCGGCGAAGCTGTAAAAGCCGCAAAAAAGACATCAGCAGACGTACTGTGGACCGACCGGCTTATACCGATCGGCGCCGGTAAAAATATATCGTCTTTGATGATGGGACCTGGAGACGTTAAGGATTTTTTTGAAAGATCATTCAGGCTGCGCCGTAAACTGCGATGGAATATTTTTACCGGCAGTGTTATAAGCATGCACCGCGCACTGCAGTTTATCACGCTTCATGAGCATGGGATAAAATCAAAGCCATACAGGTGCAAGGCCGGGATAAGCCTTGTAACGGTCCTGCCTGACGGTTCGCTGCTTCCATGCCGCAGGATGCCCGTGGTTGTGGGAAACCTCCTTGATCAAAACCTTGAGGAGCTTTACAGGAATTCATCATTATTTTTAAGACTTAGAAGTGATGAATTTGTACCTGGAGAGTGCTCGGACTGCGGATACGGCCGGGAGTGCGGCGGAGGTTTGAAATGCCTTTCTTACGCGTATTACGGGACTCCCTTCAGGGCTGATCCGCAATGTTTTCTGCTGAATAAAAATCAAACAGATAAGGAGTACCGGCTTTATGGGAATTTCAACAGAAGGAATAAATTCATTACACCTGCAGGAAAAAATTAAAAAAGACCTGAAGGTTTTTTTAAACGAAATCTTTGATCTTTACCGGGATGATCTTGTTTCAATCATTGCGTTCGGCAGCTGCGTTTCCAGTGATTTTAATTCTGATTCATCCGACATCAACCTTCTTGTGATCTATTCCGACCTGAACATTGTTGACCTGGACCATGTGGCAATGATCGCGCAGCGATGGGCCAGGAAAAGGAATTTTGCGCCGCGTTTTCTCTCGCGGAAAAATCTTACGGATTCCGCCAGGTACTTCCAGATAGACATGCTCGAGATGAAAGATTCCCATATAATACTTTGCGGTGAAGATATTCTTCAGCAGGTACCTGTAGATGAGAAGAATATGCTCTGGCAGCTTTCACACGATCTGAAGAGTATCCGGATGCGGATCAAGCAGCAGTACTGGCGCTCAAGCGGGAATCCCGTAATGATGAAAAATATACTTGTCAAAAGGTTTACCTCCCTGGCTCACCTTGCGCGGGTTATGTTATTCCTCATGAAAAAGCAGCCGCCCTCATCTTTACGTGATGTGATGACAGCAGCACAGAAGGAATTCGGATTGTCAGGGGAATTTATTGAAAAAATGTTCAACATAAAATCCGGCAGGCTTAAACCCGGCAGAAAAGAACTGGCCTCGTACTTCCAGGAACTGATGGACCTTATCAGGTCACTTGATAATGCTGCCGACGGTATCCGGTTATGAGAAAATTCTTTGTATTGTTAATAATACTCTTCCCGTTATCTTCGTACCCTTTTGAGCGTGTTGCCGAATACGACATATCATCATACAGCGCTGTCTTTGAACCGGTTGCAGATACAGGCAATGTAAAGGTTACGCTGAATATAGAATACCATGTCACGTCCGGTGTTAAATCCGGGGGATTTAAATTCATCGGGATTTGTGATGTAACTGAAATCTCGGCAGAAGACGGTTATGGAAACCCTGTTCAGGTAATGCATTCAGGACTTGAGGAAAATAAACTGGAATGGTTTTTTGACGGAACTGCCGCAGGAAATTCCAGGACAATAATAGTGAGGTTTGTATTAAACGATTGTCTGCAGAAACAGGAAGCGTTATACACATTTAAAGCTTACTGGGCAGGTGTTTTCAGGGCAAATGTAAAAAATGCTGAATACCGGTTTATTTTTCCCGGCAGTGAAAAACCTGTTATAGAAGCCTGCTCACAGGCGGATTATTCTGTTGAGAAAAATTCCGGAAAATGGGAGCTCATTATTGTACAGAGTCCCCTGACGCGCCATGATTTTATTGTATCTTATGGGGCTCAAAATCAGCAGATCGGGGATGCAGGCATAACCGGGGATAATGATAAATCAACGTGGTCAACGTGGCTGGTTAAAATTTATTACAATCATTTTGAATGGTTGCTGATGCTCATAGCTGTTGTCATTGCGATTATAAAGAATAAATATTCTGACAACAAAAAGGGGAGCGATGGGGGGCGATACCGTGGTAAAGGAGGCAGCGGATGCAGCGGCTGCGGCAGCGGATGCGGTGGAGGCTGCGGAGGCTGCGGTGATTGACCTGCCTGAACAGTATGCCCGGATAGAATATGAAAAATTTCAGAGGTAATTTATGAGTTTCAGGGGAACTGCATTTATCACGGTAATGGCTATTGCAATAACCAGTATGTTGCATTCTCAGACTGACGGTGAAAAGCTCGGGTTTGTCCGCGATATTGATAACAAGACATCAGAGATTATCGTAGGCTCATCCAATGCAGCGGATGATATAAAGATGGGTGATCTGCTGTATGTCAGGATCGACGGTAAAATAATAAAGCTGCGTGCAACATTTCCAATGCAGACTGTCGCAAAGTGCAAGGCTGAGGGTAAAAACCGGGCCCTGTGGAGGAAGATTGAAAAGGGGATGGCAGTGTACCGGTACACGAAAGGAATTGAAGATTTAACACCCGGTATTGATGATAGTAATAAAACCTATAGTATCGGTGACCGCGGCCCTGCAGGAGGCTGGATCTTTTACGATAAGGGTTACAGCAGCGACGGCTGGCGTTACCTGGAGGCAGCGCCGGGTGATCTTGCTGACAAAATGCAATGGTATAACGGCAGCTCTTTTGTAACCGGGGCAACAGGCCGGAACATAGGCGACGGCAGAGCGAATACGCGAATGATTATTGAAGTACAAGGAGCAGGCGGGTATGCTGCGAAGATCTGTTCGGAGTACAGGGGTGGCGGCAAACAAGACTGGTTTCTGCCTTCAAAAAATGAACTTAATGAAATGATTATAAACCTGCAGGGGGCCGGTGTCGGTGGATTTGTCATAGACGGTTATTGGAGTTCATCAGAGTACAGCACTGAAGAGGCGTGGGCACAGCATACACGCGGCGGAGTGTTCAATTATCATAAGTCCAATGACCTCAGGGTTCGTCCTGTAAGGGCATTTTAACATTCATCCCGTGACGGCGGGAACCAGCTGCTTTTGAGCTGCCGGTCAATAAAAGCAAATAAAAAAATCAGGATATACCATGGGGGATAAGGATGAGTTCTAAAATATTTCAGGATATGAAAATGATGTTATGGAATAAAAAAATACGATATCCATTATATCTTTTTTCCTGCATCATAATTTATTATCTCAATGGTGAGAATGTATATTCAATATTTGCAGCAATTATGAACCGGTATTTTGGGATCAGCAGTTATTTAATAATACTGGTTATTTATTTCATTTACTATTATATCATATGGGCTGCATTAACCATGATTGTGCTGGGACTGGTTTTATATGCTGTAATCAGGCTTATTAACTTCATCCAGGGTTCCGGGAAAAAGTCAGCTTAAGCTGATGCATTAAGTAGGTTTTAATTCAGATTTCTAAACAGATGGAGGTTTAAAATAATAATGTAATAATTACCCGCCCGGCTGCGGAGATTCTCTCTATATTACCGATACAATTTTCTATGGCAGGTCACAAAATCGCGGTTAATTACCTGGAGGTAAGAATGAAAAAAGTATTGATATCAATAGCACTGGTTTGTACTGTTCTTTTCGGGATAATCATCACAAATTCTTTTTTAACTCAAAACAAGGCTAAAGCAGCTGCTGACAACTGTACGGAATGGATGCTGCAGAATAACGGATGTTATGAGCGGGTGTGTGCCAGGGATTCTGATGGACAGATGTATTGTCAGCAGAGTTGTGACGGACAGGTTTCCAACATTTACTGTCAGTAGCAGCGGATTAAATTTTATATGTAAACTGCCATGTTGAGCGTACCGGTAATATAGAGAAAATTTCATGTCTGTTTGACGGTAACGTCAACTGCAAAATAATACGCAAGAATTCCTGTCAGGATCACTTCCCAGAGGTCTTCTATATCTTCCTCAATGATAACAGGCATAAAACGCATGAAATTTTCAGCTGTGTGCTGGTGAGCCAGGTAGTACAATGTATCAATAGAAAAGGCGTTTAATCCCGATTCGAGAAGCATTGACGCTGCAAAAATGCCCCACACCATTAATAACATGGATATCACCACAGCGCTGCGCCTTGTAAAAACATTGTCATTTTCCGCGGAACGTATTGCCGCGATACCGCAGGCAATACCCGTAGCTGTAAAAGTAAATTTATAATAATCACCCAGGGCATAGCTGAGTCCGATACACAAAAGCACGGCCAGGCACCCTGCTGATGTTGTAGCCAGCAGCATGACCATCCGGCTTTCAGCGGTTATTCTTCGGGAATTCATAATCTTACTCCAGGAATCAGTATTTTGTTTGAGAATCTATAAACGAAATATAGTTTTAATTTCGGCATGGCCGGATATTTTTCCGCGATATTAGACGGCATCACGGTAATTTTATTTACACGGATTATCCTGAATCCTGGAATGAACCGGGTGAATATCAATTACTATTTAACCAGTTCATAGTTAAGCTGTAAAGTCGGGTTCCTGCCGCTGAATCCCCTGCTGTATGCGAAGAATACAGTTGTCTTTGTTTTAGGGAAACCCCATCCTTTTACTGCAGCGGCATACACGGCGATTGATAAAAGCATTATTCCCGTAAGCATCAAAATTTTTTTCATAAACTGTTCCATTGTACTGATTAAAGTTCGAAAAATTTAATAAATCAGTATAATCCGGGTTGGTGAATGTCAAACAGCTATAGCATTTTGCGATTCATTCGTTAACTGATATAATTTATCTGTACTGTCAGACATACCATTAAACATTCTGCAGGAGACTTAATGAAGCCTGAACTGCCGGGTGTGCATTCCGTGAACTGGTATATAATCTTACTCACTGCAGGGTATAAAATCAGACTTGCAATCAATATCATGTAAAGAAATTATGGAAAACATATTGATATTTTTTCATTTTACAGTGAGTCGATATTATACGCAGTTTAATATATAAAATAACTTTTAAACAATAAAGGTAAAAAATGGGAACAATCTACAATAGCCTGAGAGAACACCTTGATAATATGCCCAACGGATACCCCGCAACAAAGAGCGGTGTCGAAATAGAGATTCTTAAAATGATCTTTAACGAAGAGGAAGCTGAACTTTTCATGAAGCTTAAAATGACTTTTGAGACTCCGCAGCAGACAGCGGACCGGACCGGTGTGGACATTGAAACACTTAACAGGCTTCTGCCTGAGATGACAAAGAAGGGTCAGCTGTTGGGGATAGTACTCCGTAATTTTTCGATGTACAAGGCCATGCCCTTTATCTTCGGTATTTACGAATTCCAGCTTCCCAGGATCGACAAAGAGATGGCATTACTCTGCGAACAGTACGGCGAAGAGGCTTTCACAAAGGACTTCTTCTCAAAGACACCCCCGCTCATGAAGGCTATACCAATCGGCATAGAGGTAAAGGACGACACAAAGATCGAACCATATGAAAGCGTGGCAACTTTTATTGAGGGCGCAAAATCATGGGCAGTAAGGGACTGCATATGCAAAAAGGAGAAGGCCCTGCTGGGTAAAAAGTGCGACAAGCCCATGGAGGTCTGCCTGTCGTTCGCGCCTGTTGAGCATGCTTTTGACAATGACCATGCATCCAGGGCCATTACAAAGGAGGAGGCGTACAGCATACTTAAAATGGCCGAAGATGCGGGGCTTGTGCATATGACTTCGAATGTAAAGTCGGGTCAGTATTATATATGCAACTGCTGCAAGTGCTGCTGCGGCCCGCTCTCCAAGTATATAGCTGTCAGTAAAAATGCGGCGGCAAAATCAAACTATATGGCGGTTGTTGACAACGATGCATGTATCGCCTGCGGCGCATGTGCTGACCGCTGCCAGGCCGGTGCTGTCACAATAAACGAGTACGCGGTAATACAGGACTGTATAGGCTGCGGACTATGCGTATCGTCATGTCCCACTGAGGCGATAAAACTTGTAAAAAGAGAGGGTGCCGATGCGGTCCAGGTTCCGGAAAACGAAAACGACTGGATGGCGCAGCGTGCCAAAGGCAGGGGCCTTGGCGATGATTATAAAAAACTGTTTTAGGAGGCGTCCTGTGAAAAAGTTTATCATGCTGCCGGTGTTATTACTTACATGCTCAATATGCTTAGCTGACCAGGCAGCCTGGATCAGTAAAGTCAAGGCCGATGCCGCTGTAAAAATCTTATCAAGAGCGGGAACCGTCCGTCATTACTGCGAGCCCTGCGGTGATAAGGGCTACAGGAGCCAAAAGGTTCTCAAAGTGAGAACAGGATGGGTAGACTATGATAATGCTGATTACTACGAGGTCATTGTCAATGAAACACCTGTTGACCTGGCTTACGTGTATGTACTGCAGCAGGGCAAATGGACCAATCTTGCCATGATACTTGAAATCGGGGTGAGCGGTGTGTCAAGGGTAATGCCTGAAACAGTAAAGGATAAAGGTCAGGAGAATCTGCACAGGAGTGAGGTGAAGGACTTCGAGCTCGAGAGCGGGGATCTCCTGAAATAGGAATCAGTCTGCCGGGTCAGCGGTTGAACATCCGCAGGCCTGGTCCCGGGAATATGGGCTGACATAAAAAATAACCGGATGGTAAAACATAAATGTCAAAAGAAAAGATCATCAAACAGCTTTTAGAGGAGAATGTTGAACCCGGCATAAAATACCACTCATCATTGCCGCCGGATATTTCCCCATGGTATGTATATACCATGAAGAGCGGGCACAGGGTATTGTGTGTGCCGGAAAAAAGTATTCAGGCTGACATGACAGAAGCTGATTACGGGAACAGCCTGGTGTCGGCCCCGGTAAAAACAGTGCTCAGGGGATATACTGTCAGGGACGGCTTTGTAATCGTTGATTGTGAATACAGCGCTGATACGGGATTCGCTGCGGAGCAGGAAGACAGGGAGTTTGACCCGGGTAAAATAAATACGAAGTACATATTAAAAGTCGGGGAGTTATACCTGCCCGGTGCCACGAGCTGGCCCGAAGCTGCCGAATATAATTATTTCAGCGGTAATCATGAGCTGCGTTTTTTTGTAAAAAATCCCACAAGGTACATAACAGAGGTCATGGGTAAGATGCCGGTGCAGCTTGGTCTCTTTACGCAGGATGATATAATCCTTCTTATCTACAGGTTTACGGACTACAAAAAACATTTAGTACCGGTACACGGGTATTCCCCTTTCTCTATCCACCTTGTACCGGAAAATATGCGCACACTTCCGGAAATGCCCGATGGCGATGAACATGAAGAGATGCTGCGGATACACCTTGTTGATGCTGATACAGGAATCCTTAAAGCAGCGCGGACCGTACACCTTTCACCTGGGTTTTCTGCCGCGCTCTGCCTGGCGATTATTGAACAGGAGAAAAAACCTTTAACTGCTGATTATAACGAGCGGCTTCAGAAGATAGACGGCATGTATCCTGTTAATGACACCCTGATGAACCATTGTAAAGAGAAGTGTTCAGGATAGGGGAAGCGCATATTGACCTATTGTTTGAATGAAGTAATTGATATCCAGTCCCGTGAACACGCATCGGGGCATTCCTTCCATGTCTCTCCGCTGGCAGGTGATATATGAATAACTGATCCGTATGCCCCGGCTGCAAGTACCTTTCCATCTGATGCTGTATGCTTTACCGGTCCGGGATTTGCAGCAGGCGACCTGTCAGCGTCCCCTGGTAAAGAAAGTTAAAATCGCGAAATATATTATAAAACTTTTAATCGTAAAAATATGACGATTTAATATAAATATATTGCTTTAAAATATACATTAGTGCATTTATGCAACAAAAATCCATTAATCCGGAATGATGTTCCGCCAGTGCTCAATCATGGATACAATTCAGAAATACAATTGATCTCCGGTCAAAGTTGATTCCGGAGGTCTGTTGATTCAATAATAAAGGATAAAGTATGAACCACAGAAAGAGTCTTGAAGAACTTGAACTGATCCCGGGCAAGGATATGTATAGCGAGGAGGCCCGCCTTGAGAGACTTGAATATCTCCGCAGGATGACCGGAAAAGAGTTAAATATCCTGGAAAAACTTTCATCATTCAACCCGGAAGATACAAAAGGAAGGATCGAGAACCTTGTCGGTTCAATCGAAATCCCGGTAGGTATTGCCGGTCCGCTTTTTATCAGGGGTGAAAAGGAGGACGGGCTCTGTTTTGCTCCAATGGCTACAGTTGAGGGTACACTTGTAGCATCTACAAACCGCGGGGCAAGGGCGCTTACACAGTCCGGGGGAGTAACAGCGCGTGTGATCAGCCGGCGCATGATGAGGGCGCCTTTCTTTGTATTTTCAGACCTTCTGAGTTCAATTGCTTTTGCTGCATGGTTAACTGAGCATGCTGCTGAAATAAAAGCAGTCGCGGCAACGCAGACACGTCATGGAAAGCTTGAAGAGATAATTCCCAGGATCATGGGGCGTATAGTTCATGTTAATTTTCTTTACAGCACAGGTGATGCTGCAGGGCAGAACCTTTCAACAAAATGCACGGCTGCAATCTGCATATGGATTTCGGGCCAGGTAAAAGATATTGAAAGCATAGGCCTTGAAGAATCATTTATCGAAGGGAATATGGCAAGCGACAAGAAGGCAACACACCAGTCTTTCATAAGCGGACGCGGAACACGTATCGTGGCTGAAGGTGTCCTCAAAGAGAAGTTTATAAGGGAAACGCTGAATACAAATGCAGATGATATGCATATCGGCTACATCCGTGGAGTAACCGGTGCAATACAATCCGGGATGCTGGGATACACAATCAACCTGTCAAATGTTATTGCCGCAATTTTCGCTGCTACGGGCCAGGATATAGCCTCTACCCATGAATCGGGCATGGGGCATTTTTACGTGGAGAAGACGGGTGAGGGTGATCTTTATGTCAGCCTGCTTATTCCAAGTCTTGTTATCGGAACAATCGGAGGGGGAACAAAACTGCCGGGTCAGGCTGAACTTCTCGATATGAATAATTGCGCCGGAGAAGGAAAGGTAAACAGGCTGGCAGAGATTATAGCCGGTTTCTGTCTCTCACTTGACATCTCTACAATGGCCGCGGTTGCATCCAATCAGTTCGCGGCTTCACACAGGAAATACGGCTGAGAAAGTACGTCGTGCAGTCCGTTAAGCTGAAATTAATTATTACATTGTTGACATCCGGGATGCATGCTGTACTTGAATAGTAATACTTTAACCATGCGACTGGAAGGTGCTGAATGAAACGAATTATTATTTTTATGATTATATCCATTGTTCCCCTTGCCGGCTGTACAAGCCTGAACGATTCGGCCATGAAGGGTGATGCTACAGCAGTGCAGAAGCTGATATCGCAGGGTGAGGATATTAACGCAAAAGACAGCAAGGGTAAAACAGCCCTGATGTATGCTGCCGAAAAAGGCCAGGCTGAAACAGCAAGGATACTGATTGATGCTGCCGCGGATGTTAATGCAAAAGACAACGACGGGAAAACAGCCCTGATGTATGCTGCTGAAAGCAATAACCTTGAAACTGTTAAATGCCTCATAGCAGGGAAGGCGGACGTTGAAGCCGTGGATAACTCAGGCAGTATTGCTCTGTATAAAACCAGGAAGAAATCAAAAGTCAGGGATGAGATCCTTCTATATTCAGTAAAGTACAGGGCACAGTTCCTTTGTAAAATAAACACGTTGTTTAAATACCTGGAAAAATACCCGGAAATAACAGTCAGTTATGTGGGCCAGAAAGACAGCGGTATAGGCTCTGTTTATTACGGCGATGGTGTTAAACTTGAGCAGCACCAGGGGATCTGGCCTGAGATGATCACTGTGCTGAAAAAATATGGTGTTGTATTTACTGATGATCTGGATAATGCTTTGGGTATGTGCGGGAAATAAAAGATAATCTATTAGAATAGAATAAAAAAGCCCTGATAATTTCAGGGCTTTTTTATTCAACAGCCGGGATCGATTTATCCCCGCGCCAGTAATTTAACTCCAGGTGCGGATAAGTTTCCTTGTTTTAAGACCTGTATTTTGATAAATTAATCCAGTGTAAATTTATCAGATATTATTGTTAAAATATTTCAAGGAAGCATTATGAGAAGTGTTTTTCTCAGTCACACTGAAAAAGATCTCCCGGTAATGCAGGAGATAGCGCGGGGACTTGAAGAAGCAGGATACCGTACATGGTACTTTGAGCGTGATGTATTCGCAGGAACGAGCTACCTTATACAGATAACGCATGCCCTTGAGAACTGTGATGCCATTGTCCTGATAGCATCACCGGATTCCTGCGGTTCGGACCAGGTGACCAAAGAGGTTGTTGGTGCATTTGAACGGGGCAAACTCTTCTTTCCAGTATTGATCAATATGAAACCGCCCGAGCTTAAAGAACTTCAGCCTGAATGGCGGCATGCGCTTGGAGGTACCGCCATGATCGTTGTTGGGCAGGAGGGACTTTCCCCTGCCATCGCACGCATCATCGAGGGGCTGAAAGTAAGGGGCTTTCTGCCCGAAACAGATACAGCCGGATTATCACCGGTTACTTCCGTCCGGGCGGGCAGTGACATCCCGCTCCGCCATGGAGAACGAAAACACGTCACTGTCATGTTCAGCAAACTCTCCGGGTACAGTGCCATGAATGAGAAGCTGGATCCGGAAGTGATAAAGGAGATCATGGACAGTATCTTTGAAAAGATTTCCCGGGTAGTGGTTAAGTATGAGGGTTTTACCGGGAAGTTCGCGGGTGAGACTGTCATGGCCGTCTTCGGCGTGCCCAGGACTCATGAGGATGATGCCGTAAGGGCGATACTTGCAGCACGGGAGATTCACAATCTTGTTAAAGAAATAAGTCCTTCTTTTGAAAAAACCATTGGCAGCTCCCTCTGTATGCGGACTGGAATCAATACCGGTCTCGTTGTAGCAGATGAAATAGATTTTGAGAAGAACTCCCCGGATGTTTTAGGATATACCATTGATGTGGCATCCCGCATTTCCGGACTGGCTGAAACTGATGACATTATTGTAAGCATCGAAACCAGTCACCAGGCTGAAGGCTTTTTTAACTTCGAGAAACTCGATCCTGCCATGGTAGCAGGCGCGGAAAAGCCTGTACAGATCTATAAAGTTTCATCATCCAGGGAATCACTTTCCATGACCCACCGCCTGTCTGGCCTGAGATCGGAATTGATCGGCCGCAACGTTGAGATGAATCAGCTTGAAGAGGCGGTTGAAAAACTTAAAAAATATAAATCCAGTATATTCTCAATTATCGGTGATGGGGGTACAGGCAAGAGCCGCCTGGTTGAAGAGTTCAGAAACCTGCTGGACCCGGATACAATCCAGTGGATAGAGGGCCATTCCTATGGCTACTCTCAAAACATACCGTATTTTCCTTTAATTAATCTGCTTTCCCGGGCGTGGCAGATCAGGGAGGGTGATACACCTGATCTGATTCGGCAGAAAATAGACAGCGGGGCACAGGCATCCCTTGGAGAAAGAAAGGACCTGGTTCCTTATATTGGAAGTCTTTACTCAATTCCTTACACTGAAATAGAACAGGTTAGCCCTGAGCAATGGAAGACAAAACTGCATGAAGCGATTCACATGGTACTGGCAAATCTCTGCAGACGTGGTCCTACCATCATATGTATCGAGGATCTTCACTGGGCTGACCCTTCGTCAGTGGAACTCCTCCGGAATATCCTGACCGACCTTAAGTATCCGGTTATTTTTCTCTGTTTATACCGTCCCGGATTCAATATCTTTACCAGTCAACAGGCGGATAAAATTAAATATTATTATGAGATCAGGCTCGGGCATTTGTCTCCTACGGATGCCCGGAGCATGGTGGAGTCAATCCTTAAGACAAAGAACATCCCCGTTCAGCTGCAGGTGTTTATCCGGGACAAGGCTGAAGGTAATCCCTTCTACCTTGAGGAGGTGATCAACTCTTTGATTGAAACAGGGACACTTATAAAAGACAGGGATTCATGGATACTCACCAGGGAACTTACCGAAAAAGATATTCCTTCCACTGTTCAGGGTATTATCTCTGCCAGACTGGACAGGCTGGAACGTGAAACCAGGCGAATTCTCCAGGAGGCCTCGGTTATCGGGCGGACATTCCTGTATGAGATACTGAAAAGGATCAGTGACCTGAAGGAATATATCGACAAAAGCCTGGTAACTTTGCAACACCTCGACCTTATCAAAACCAGGTCCCTTCAGCCTGAACTGGAATATATCTTCAAGCATGCCCTGACACAGGAGGTGGTATACAACGGCCTCCTGATGAAAGAGCGCCGGCTGATTCATGAGAAAATCGGCCTGGTGATGGAGGGGCTTCTTCAGGAGCACCTTCCTGAATTCTATGAGACGCTTGCCTACCACTACTCGCAGAGCGATAATTTCCAGAAGGCGTATGAATACCTTGAGCTCTCCGGGGACAAGGCTGCAAAGAATTATGCCAACAACGAGGCCATACGCTTTTATAAGGAAGCGATACGGATGCTGGATGCCCAGCCGGATAGCCTGGAGAACAGGAAGGAAAAACTCAAAGTGTCCATCAAAATGACTGTTCCGCTGGTATTTTTAAGTTTCCCGGAGGACAGCCTTGAAATTCTTCAAAATGCTGAAAAGCTCGCCCGGGAGCTGGGTGATAAAGAAATCCTTTTGCATATTTGTGTTTATTTAAGTACATATCATACAGCCAAAGGTAACCCGTCTCTCGGTCTGGAATACGCCGAGAAGTATTTTGATTCGGCGGAAGAGATCAGGGACTTTAAACTTGTGACACAAAGCGCAGTCCAGGTATGTACCGCATACTGGTTTGCAGGTGATGCCCGGAAAGTAGCAGACATCGGAGAGAGGGCAATTCATCTCCTTGAGGAACACCACCTTGAAAAGGATTCTTTCGGAATGGGGTATAGTCCATATTCGTTTATCTGCAGCTTTTGCGGCGGTTCCTTAGGGTATATAGGTAGATTCAAGGAAGGGATCGACATTCTAAAGAATGGATTCCTGAACGCCTGTGAAGTCAATGATAAATGGATGATGGGTTTTACCCGGATGATACATGGCGTCCTGTTGTTCTGGGCGGGTTACGGGGAGGATGTAATCGTGCACGCACAGGAAGCAATTAAAATTTATAAGGAGGCAGAGATTGCTATTGCACTTGATATTGCATGGCAGGCGATCGAGGTCGGTTATTACCTCTGTGGAGATTATGAAAAAGCGATAGATGCCGGAGAAAAGTCACTCAAGTTCGCCAGAGAGTCGGGAATGCCTTATACACTGGCGTGGTGTTATACATCCCTGGCTATGACTCTCCGGGCTGCTGGTGATCTGAAGCGTGCCAGAGAGTATGCCGGAGAGGGTTTAAAGATTTCACAGGAGTGTAAGTGTAAAAGTTGTGAAGGCTTTGCACTGGTACACCTTGGATGCATGGCGGATGAAATGACCCCGGCAATTATCGATGAGGCGCAAAACCAGATCAGGTCCGGTATCGCAATAATAGAGGGGCTCAAATTAAATTCAATGATCGCTTTTGGTTATCTTCAACTTGGTGAGTTCCTGTCTGGTGCAGGCCGTAAGGCTGAAGCCCTGGAGAACCTGAAGAAAGCGGAGACTCTCTACCTTGAGATGGAAATAACTCCGCAGAGCTACTGGCTCATACGCACGAGGGATGCGATTGCAGGGATTGGATCATAATCCGCTATCCAGACTCCATCCCGAAGTTAATCTTCGAGTTGTCGCCTGAGGTTATAAAAAAAAGCCCTGGTATCCCCAGGATTTTTGATACAGGAAACTCCTCGTATTAAAACACTCAAAGTATCCTGAAAAGCACCACAGTTCTGGTGACATACTGAATCTTAGCGGAAGCAAAAGGTAATTCTATATTGACAAATCCCTTATTTATCGCTATCAGTTAATTAAAATTTAAATCCCGCAATGGTTCTGAAATTAAAATTTCCGTAAAGCATTAGTATTTGATATCATTACGTTTTTCGCAAGGCAGAGATAAAAAGCTATCAGAGCCAGAGCCTTTATCTCTTCAAGTCCCTCCGGAGAATTTTATAAATTCAATCACTACTGTCCCATACATTTTAGAACCCCAAATCCAGTTGAACGTCAAGCTG
>DAONFG010000035.1:0-37655 GCA_035403465.1 Spirochaetota bacterium
CTTCACCCCGAGAACATACTTGTTCTGATGAACAATATTTCCTTCTTCTTCGGAGCTTGTATCAGGGAAATCTCCAAGCTCACCCTTATCATTTACAGGCTTACCATCCTTCATCGGATTCGGTTTGCCTTCGTATTTTCTTATTTTTGTGTCGCCGAGGGGACATGTTGCAACAGCATGCCAGTCTTCACAATCCTCGAAATCGTTAAGCCAGTCTGTAATAAGACCTGACTTATCCTTGCCGTCACCGGCTTTAGCTGTATCGGTCTGGGCCAGTAATCCTGAACTGTTATAACCGATGATTATTACCAGGGCTCCAATGAGTATAGACAGTGCAGCCGCTTTAAACTTCCTGTTCATCGTAAACTCCTTTAATCAATAATGATTAATACAAATAAGAATATTGATAAAATAAATATATAGAATTAGATCTGTCTTGAATATGTATCGGCCTGAAAAAATGAAAAATTTAATATTAATTCCGCCTGTTTCATTAAAGAACAGATTAATCCGCATTTAAATTAAAATATAATATTACTCTTTGTCAAGGAAAAATAATTGAATGATTATTTTGATAAAAAATCAGTCTTTATTTGCAAAAAGGCCCCTTTTGCACCAGCAGCGATCATTACAAGGGGCATCCACCCCCCGACACCGTTAAACTGATCACAAATAGCATTATCTATTATTCAACTTTCACAAAAACGGACTTTTTTTACAGCCGTTGAAAGCCTTCCAGCGCATTATGAGAGGCATTTGCGGTAATAACCGCTCTTTTGTTAACACGAGGCTGCACACACATCAGAAAATCATGATTAAAAAAAACGGATGAAAATGATCATACGACATAATAAAAAATATTTATATGCGTTATTTTGGCTGTATACTTCATTATTCTCAGACATATCCCTTAATATTTTTTATAGCCGGATATTTTGTCCCGATATCAGTTTAATTCGTGCAATTATGTCTCTATTGACACTCATCCAGACTCCGTCTAAAGACTTAAAAATGAGAATGGAAGCTTCCGGTGAAAAAGTAATTGATAAAATTGAGCACCGCCGGAAAATCATTCAATATAAACAAGGATTGAACGGATGAAAAAAAACAAGATTGAGCACCCTCTTCTTTTCAAAGCTGTAATGCTCACCGCGGGACTGATCCTGGGTTTTTTCTGTGCCCGGATATTTTTTACAGTGATGACAGTGAATACTAAATCGATGGAGCCGTCCGTTCAGGAAGGAAGCATTGTCCTGCTCTCTGTTTTTTCATCTGTTAAACCTGGAGAAATTGTTGCTGTTAAAAATCCTGCTGAAAGAGGCAAACTGCTGCTCCTCCGGGTTATCGCCGCAGAGAATGACACGGTCGAAATCAGGAACAGGGTTGTTTATATAAACGACTCAAAGTTTGAGCCTTCCTGGAAGACCAGGAAAAACGATATCACAGCACTCCCAATGAAATTCTGCTACAGGGACAACATGCCCCCCGTACGTCTTGGCAGAAAGGAGTTTTTTCTCCTGGGCGACAGCTTTGACGACAGCTACGACAGCAGGACATTCGGTAAAATTACGGCCGGTTCGGTTACCGGTAAAGCATTAAACATATTTAAATTATAGGACTGTGCGGTAAAGGAATGATAAAAGCAATCATAATGGCCGGCGGTGAAGGCACCAGGCTCAGGCCCCTTACCTGTATACGCGCCAAACCAATGGTGCCTGTAATCAACAAACCGACAATCGAACATTCTATAAAACTGCTTAAATCCCACGGAATAACAGACATTACGCTGAGCATATACACACTGCCCGATAATTTCCAGAACTACTTCGGAGACGGTTCGGAACTTGGAGTAAAAATAACTTATTCAGTTGAAGAGAAACCGCTCGGAACTGCAGGCGGCGTGCGCAAAGCGCTGGGCAGGACAAGTGATACCGCAATTGTTCTGAGCGGCGACGGCATTATCGATTTCGATATCACTGAAATCCTGAAATTTCACAGGGAAAAAAAATCATCACTCACGGTTGTCCTTAACAGGGCAAAACGCCCCACTGATTACGGGATCGTTATTACTGACACTGACGGCAGGATCGAAAAGTTTCTTGAAAAACCCTCATGGAGCGAAGTATACACCGACACTGTAAATACCGGCATGTACATAATCGAACCCGCGGATATTGTACCATATATCCCTGATGATGAAAAATTTGATTTCTCTCTGGACCTCTTTCCAAGGCTTAAGTCCCATGATATACCAATGTACGGGTTTATATCTGACGGCTACTGGTGCGATATAGGCAACCTGGCCATGTACAGCAATGTGCACAAGGATATACTTGAAGGTAAAGTGAACATCGAGATCCCCGGTAAAAAAATTGCGCATAACATATGGGTAGGACGCGACGTTGAGATTGATCCCGAGGCACACATCAGGGGACCTATCATAATCGGCAGCTTCACGCGAATCAAGAAGGGGGCTGATATTTCGGAATTTACAGTTATAGGTGATAACTGCCTTATCGAGGAGAATGCCTCTGTTAAAAAGAGTATTATATTTCACAATACGGTTGTCGGACGTAAATGCGAACTGAGGGGAGCGATTGTGGGCAAACGCTGTGTCCTGGGCGAGGGTGTCTGTATTTACGAGGATGCGGTTGTAGCAGATGACTGCTCCGTAGGTGCCGGCGCAGTTATCCAGGCGGGGATCCGCGTATGGCCTGACAAGGTGATCGAACAGTGGACAAGAATTACCGGCGACCTTATATGGGGGCAAACCGAAAAAAAATCACTCTTCGCGTCCGAGGGCATAAGCGGTACATTCAATGTCAAGATCACTCCTGAATTCGCGTCGAAACTCGGTTCCGCCATAGGCGCATATCTTGGTAAAAATTCAAAAATTGCAGTCAGCCGGGACATGACCAGGGCAGCGGCGCTCATTGATCATGCCTTCACGTCAGGTCTGCTCTCCATGGGGATCGATGTCTACCAGATGGAAACAGGAACTATCCCGATGAACCGGTACTGCACCAGGTTCCTTAACGCTGACATGGGCGTATACATCCAGGTAACACTGCGTACCGGGCTGCAGAACATACAGATACAGTTTTTTGACAGGAACGGTTTCCAGATACCTGTGTACGAGGAGAAGCAGATAGAAAACATATTCTTCCGCGGTGATTATCCCAGGAAGGATATTTTTGAAACCGGCGAACTCCTGCATCCGCCGCACCAGCTGAACTCGTATATAAACAATGCCATGAACTACGTAAACAGGGAAAAAATCAAATCCGGGAACTGGAAGCTGATCCTTGACTGTCTTAACGGAACCGCGTCCCATGTGATCCCTGAACTGTTATTCGCCATGGGTATTGAACCAACAGTGCTTCGCGGCCAGTTGAAGCAGACACTGACCGAGTATGACCTCATGACCGGGACAATCAAGTCAATCTACAACGTAGTCAACATGTCAAAGATGAACCGGGAGATAGGGCTTATCATAGGAGCACATGGAACAAATATAACTATCACCGATGAAACAGGCGAAGTGCTGACCAATGATGACATCTGCTCAATACTCATAATGTATTATCTTGACTACACCGATTCGCGCCAGATATTTCTGCCGGTGAATACATCGAGCCTGCTCACCAGACTTATTCACGAAAAGGGCGGGACACAGGGATGGACTTCAACCCGCTTACGCAAACCCGAAGATTCCATTGACATCTTCTACGGCGAAACAGCGCGCTACCCTCTCCTTGAGCTTAAATTTGATCCAATGATCACCTTCCTGCGCGTAATTGAATATCTCACCCTTGAGAAAAAAGAACTGTGCGAAATCAAGGAGTCGCTTCCTAAAAGCAATATCGTCAACACAAGTATACAATGCACGATCGAACAGAAAGCAGCCATCATGGGCATGCTTTCTGCCGAATCTGAAAATTCGAGGATCGAACTTATAGACGGCGTTAAAATATTTGAAAACAACTCATGGATACTGCTGCTGCCCGACGCGTCACAGCCCCTTATACATGTTTTTGCAGAGGGTGAAACGGTCAGGGAACGGGACAGGCTGATCCAGAACTATTCAGAAAAAATCAAACTTTTCAGCATAAACCAGATTCACTAACGACAGGAAAAATCAATGTACAGTGTTAATCGTGAAAAACTTGTGAAGACTTTTGTTGAACTTGCAGAAATACCTTCACCGTCATGGCATGAAAAGAACGTCATGAACTATATAAAAACCCGGTTCAGCATGCTCGGTGCCGAGTGCGTCACATACAAATGCGGTGAATCCGCAAACCTTCTCATCAGGTTCAAGGGTATGCAGGGCTGTAATACCTTACTTCTTTCGGGACACATGGATACTGTAATCCCGTGCGAAAAAGTTAAAGCGGTCGTTACCGGAACAAAAATCTCGTCAGACGGAACAAGCGTGCTCGGCAGTGATGACAAGGCTGCCATTGCAATTTTCATCGAAGCTTTTGAATATATTAAAAAGCACAAAATTGAGCATGGCCCTGTGGAAATTCTGCTGACATGTGCAGAGGAGCTGGGTCTGAAAGGAATCAAGGGATTCGACCTATCAATACTTAAAGCAAAGTACGGATTTGTTTTCGACAGCAGCGGAAGCATAGGACGTGTGATAATCAAGGCGCCGTTCCATTCAAACATGGATATCACAGTCAGGGGGAAAGCATCCCATGCCGGCATGGCCCCCGAGAAGGGGATCAACGCCATAAGGGTACTTTCTGAAATTATCAGCGCACTCCCTTCAGGCAGAATCGATGATGAATCAACAATCAACGTCGGCATAATCTCAGGCGGAATGGCTACAAACATTGTCCCTGAATATGCCGGCTGCAAACTTGAAGTCCGATCAATCAACCGGAAGAAGATGTCTGCAATCGAAAAACAGGTCCGTGAAACAGCAAAAGGTATATGTGCCGGAAACCGCGCCAGGTGTAAAATTGAACGCACACTTGAATACAGCGGTTTTAAAGTATCTCCTGATGAAAATATATCACGACTTGTAGCCTCGGCAATGAAACGCATTAAAATCAAACCTGAGTTTGTGGCTATGGGCGGCGGAAGCGACACAAACATTATCAACAGTTCGCATATACGCGCCATAAACCTTTCGTGCGGCATGCAGAAAATCCACAGCACAGGGGAATTTGTAATGATAAAAGACCTTGTTAAGGGTACTGAACTTGTACTCTCCCTTGTCGAAACAGTCAAATAACCGGCTATTCCCTTTTTACTTCCGCCTGCCTGCTTAGAGCTCCCATGCTGATATTGAAT
The DNA here is from genome assembly GCA_035403465.1 of Spirochaetota bacterium. Classification (GTDB taxonomy): domain Bacteria; phylum Spirochaetota; class UBA4802; order UBA4802; family UBA5550; genus JAAYBQ01. Next base: position 5,305 of record DAONFG010000035.1, read on the forward strand.
ATGCCTTGATAAAAATACTTTACAAAGCATATTTATCTGATTATCCTGTATAGGAGATAATAATCAAAAAGAGTTAATCAGCCATGAAAGCTCCGGTTTATCGCGGTTCAGGATATATTCCTGTTTTCATTATAACAGTATGTTTTCTGCTGACAGGCCTCCCCCTGCCTGCATCAGAACCTGTGACCATTAACCCGCACGACATGCGGCTGCTGCTGGGCGACAGGTGCGAAACCCTTGAAGACAAGACGGGAAAGCTGACACTTGACCGTGTCATTACAGATGAATTTTCATCGCAGTTCAGGCCATCCTCCCACGTGGTTCCGAATTACGGATTCACTAAATCCGCATACTGGGTCAGGTGTTCATTAAAAAACAATTCTACAAAAACAACTTCCAGGATGCTTGAAGTTGCATTTCCGCTGCTTGACAGAGTTGAGTTTTATCTTCTCGATTCGGGGATGGGTCTTGTTGCGTACGAATCTGCAGGCAGGGACTACCCTTTCTCGAAACGCGAAGTAAGCCACAGGAACTTTGTCTTCCAGGTAAGCATTCCGCCTGGAGAAGTTGTATACTGCTACATCCGGATTTTAACAGATGACGGCATGATATTCCCCATAAACCTGTGGGCTGACTTTGCCTTCATAAAAAAAGTACAGCTTGAAAATCTCTTCTTCGGAATCTATTACGGGATTATTCTTGTCATGATCTTTTACAACCTGTTCATCTTTCTTTCAATCGGGGACAGGAATTACCTGTTTTATGTTTTATTCATATTCTTTTTCGGATTATTCCAGATGTCTATGAACGGGCTGTCGGTCCAGTACTTCTGGCCGGAAAGTACATGGTGGGGTAAGCACGCCAATCCTGTTCTTATAGCCTTAAGCTGTTTCTGGGCCGGGATTTTTTCTTTAAAATTTCTTCAAATGGAAAAATACACAAAACGGCTAAACAGGACTATGCAGGGACTGATAGCTGCTGGCCTGCTGCTCGCAGTGATATCATTCAAGGCTGATTATTTATATACAGTAGCAGCAGGCCAGGTACTACCGGTGGCAATGATCGTTATAGCAATCTCTGCCGCAATATTCAGCCTTAAACAGGGAAACAGGTCAGCCAGGTTTTACCTGATCGCATGGACTGTTTTTTTTGCAGGGATCATCCTGTCAGCTCTCCGTGTTGCAGGCACAATTCCCCATAACCTGCTCACTGAATACGGCATGCAGATAGGCTCCGAAATACAGATGGTGATGCTTTCTCTTGCACTTGCAGACAGGATCAATATTATAGAGATGGAAAACAACATGATCCAGAAGCACGCCCTGGCTGTTGAACAGGAGAAAGTCGAGAACCTGAACAGGGCCAAACATGAAGTGGAGGATGCCCACGCCATGCTCAGTCTTTCTGAGGAGAAATACAGGTTAATAATAGAGGGATCGAGCGACATTATATTTACACTTGACCAGGACCTGAACTTTATCACTGCCAATAATGCCATAGCGCAGGAATTCAAACTTGACCCGGAAAAGATAGCCGGACTGAATTTCATGGAGCTTCTTTATACTCATGAAATTGAACAGAGCATGTTTGAACTCCTTGCGCAGGAAAAGCTTGATGAATTTATGACTTCAAGAAAACCTGTTCACTTCAGGGCCCAATTTGTTTCCGGCATAAAAAATGAACCCAAAGAGATGCAGGTCCACCTTGAGTACATTGACATCAAGGGCAAGAACGAAATCCTGGGCAAGATGTCAAACATCGCTGAAGATTCACTCCTTAACTATTTTGTATCAGAACAGCAGAAATATGAAATAGGCAATTATCTGATTACAGCTGATGAAATTACCCGCAGGATAACAAGGAACCTGAAAAAATATCTTCTGCAGTCTGATAGCAGGCTGATTCAGCTTGCCCTTCGCGAAGTAATAATCAACGCGATTGAACACGGGAACCTGAACATCTCCTTTGAAGAAAAGTCGGCAGCAATCATTGAAGAGCGTTACTTCGCACTGATTCATGAAAGACAGAAAGCGCCTGAAAGCAGAGATAAGAGAGTTACGATCGAGTATTCTATAAACAGTGAAAAAATAACATATATCATATCCGACGAAGGAGAAGGATTCGAGCATAATGAATATCTGCAGACTGCAGCCAGTTCGGTCAATTCGGACTTAATGCCTCATGGCAGGGGTCTGTTTATGACCCGGAATATTTTTGATGAAGTTACATTTAATGATAAAGGCAATACTGTAATCCTGATAAAATATATTATTTAAAAAAAATGTTAGCCAGAAAATACGCCCCGGTAAAAAGCGTAAAAGGCATCGTCAGGTAATAAATTGCCAGTTCGCTTTTTTTAACAATTCCCGGCCTGTAGACCTTCTTGCCGAAAAAATTAAGATCGTAGTAACCAGGACTGAGAACCCGCCTGATTATCCTGATCGTGATCCTGATCTTGACAAAAAGAAGAGAAAAGAAAACAAGCCCGGATTCAAGCACCATCATGGGTTTAAAACTGAATTTTCTTATGATCTCCGGAGTTTTCATCATCATGACAAGCATTATCATGCCTATAAGAAAATTGCTCACAGTGGTCACAAGGAATCCCCGGAAACTTCTGTCTGATTTTCCAGACAGGTATGATCCTATGAACAGCGCATGTATAAAAATCGACAGCTGAAGTGCCACCAGGAGTCCAAGGAAAAATATATCTCTCATAAAAAACCTGAACCTGTATATCTATATAGTTCCGGAATCATCATAAATCCCCACACCCTGATATTAACCCGAACATCCGGCTAAAAAGCAACAAATTATTAACGAATATCAAAAAAGAGTTATCATCCGGGACATGGAACATCCTTCAAATAAAGTGCAAAATCAATAGTCAGTCGTCTTTCTGCAGGAGTGAATTCATTGCATAATGTACAACCTGGATTCCGGTTGAAAAATATTGCCGCTGCATCTTAATGATCAGAAAACGCGGCTTTTCATTGCAAGAGGGCGGGCCGGATCAGTTATGGCATTGATTTTAATTGCATAGGAAGTTCTTGATGCTATATCTTCATCGGTAATAATATGCACGTCCAGCAGCCCGCCTGTATTATAACCTGTCCTCAGAAAATTCATCTCGGCAAGGCTGAGGCTCCACCCTTCGAGCCATAAAAGCAGCTGTTCACGCTGACCGGCTGAACCATTAAAATGAACAAGCAGGTCAAGGTCGCTGCATGGACCTGCAGTGGCATTAACAGTGGAGCCCATGACATAAACCGCCTTTACCCCGAAACGTGAGGGCTCAATCTGCCCCGCAATCTGTTCTGCCATGTGCATCCGCCAGCGCCAGAAATCCTCAGACTGCACCGTCACCTTGCCGGGCTTCGGAACTTCAGCCTCTCCCTGCACAGCCGCCTCTGCCAGGTAAGCCAGCGCCTCCCCCAGGTCCGAGTTCAGCACTATCCTGAGTATATCGCCGCCTGTGCGTTTCGGTACATCAATGACGCGTATTACTTCCGAAAGGTGTTCATATTCCGGAAGAATATCCCGAAGCATGTTGTCCGATCCGGTGAAGAAAATTTCATTGTAAAGAATACCCTTTTCATCGGGATAAAGCGGGATATAGCGGATTCCGGTTTCAACGAGGTCCTGGAAAAAGTGGGTGCCGAACGAAAGCTCGGGAGAATTCGCCCCCTTCCTGGTTGAAATTTCAATTAGTACCGCCGTATTACAGATATCCGAATATGTAACCTGGACTCCCAGCTTTATATCGCCACGGCTGCCCCAGCGACCCGGCCCCATGAGTATAAACTGTTTCTTGGGAAGAATTGAATTAAGCCTTCCTACAGCACGTCCCACGTCTGCAAGCAGTTCCCGGTTGCCAAGTTCGGCGTACCTGGAGGGATTTACCCATACTATATGCGTAATATCCTGTATGCGCCCGTTAGAAATAAAACGGTTCGCGTTGAATAATATTCTGTCTTCAGGTATGTCATGCGGTATAGGGCTTGGCATGGTGTCACCAGTGAAATTCTGAGGCCTGCACTGCAGGAGATAAAAATTCTTCCCGTCATGAGCAAATTCAATATCAACCGGCATCCCGAATCCGTCCTGTAAAGTACGGATAATGGCATGTACCTGTTTTATAAACCCGGTCCTGGTTATAACACCTTCAAAAGTCATCAGGAGATCATCTTTTTTACAATCAAGGTCAAATCGCGATGACTGGTATATGTGCCCGTCCCTGTAAACAGAGACAAGCTGGTGAATACCCGGAATTTCCTCTCCGCAATTCTGTAAAAGTTCAGCAAGAGGAAGTGTTTCAAAACAGTTTTTTTCCAGGTTTATGACATCAATCCACGACGGGGAATAGTGCCTGATCTCGTCCGGGCTTACATTTACCCGGAGCGCAGGCTGTCCTGGCGATATCATCACAGGGTAATCGTTACTTACCCTGTCAACTGCGCGGGTACCAAGTCCCGGCACAAGCCTGACAAGGCCGTCTTCCCGTTTAAGACGCGGAGACCACCTGTACTCGTTATTGCTGAAGGCAATACCTGCGAAGGAAGGAAAAAAATATACACCAACCCGCGTTCCCACAACCTGCTGTATCATAATCCCCATCTCTTCGTGCAGGTCGATCAGACCGCGTTCCGACCGGTAAATAATCGGGTCAGGAGCAAAAAGCGATGCATACACTTCGGCTATGGCATCAAGGAGGGCGTTAAACCGCTTCTCCCTGTCACCCTGGTTTGCAAGAAAAAGGCTTTTGTACTTGCCCGAAAATGCGGTTCCCACCCTGTCCTCAAGCAGGCTTGAACTACGGACTATTATCGGATTATCGCCCAGCTCGTCCAGCGCAACAAGGAGACCTTTTTTTATCTCTGAAGGGAACTGTGCATTTTTAAAAAGCTGGATTATGTTCGGGTATTCAATACGTATCTGCTCAGGTTCCTTGTATTTCTGCTCATTAAGCTCTTCAAGATCATTATACCGCAGGAATTCAGTAAGGGAATCAGCGGTTATATACCATGTGAGCGGTGTGCAGATGTCCTTCAGCAGATCATTCCCTGTAGAAGCTTTAAGAAGTATATGCTTTGCCATGAAAAGTCCGGCGCTTTTACCGCCCAGCTTGCCGTTGCTCCCGGTATGGTGTATCATCGTGGTAGTAAGATCAAAAAAATCATTAACATCAAGATGCTGCTTTGCAATATTTATAAAATCGGTACTGTCCGAAAAGAACCTGCGGATCAATGAAATCCTTAACCACTTTTCTGTTGACGCAGCAAGGGCCATATCGCTTTCAGTCATGACCCGGTAGCGCTGTATTGCGTCAATGATCTCGCCAAGTTTCGCGTTGCCCGAGTCAATAGTCTTCACGAGGAACCCGGTTTTGTTTTCGTTAATCCATTTCTGGATGCATGACATTATTTCATTGTCGCTCAGGTTCCTGGATGCTGTAAGAAACACCTGGTCGCTTGTTTCAAGTATGCGGTCCCTGGACTGTTTAAGGCTTGGGCTGTTTGTCTCAGGCGCGGTTTCGGAATCAGACCGGGTAAAATCTGTAGCGTATTTATTCAGAAGCAGCTTGGCATCCTTTACGCCATTCCAGAAAAGGTGATAGATCATTTTACGTGCAATGTGGTGGTAAAGGTTTTCATCTGTTCTTCGCAGGAGGCCTGTTATTACCATCCATTCCCGGTTCGACTTTTCAGAGAGGTTTTTTCCTGCTTTTTCAAATTCACGGAGAAGGCTTTCAAGTTTCCGGTGAAAAACTGTCTGGCCTATACGATCGGCTATTGTTGCGATAAGTTTTCTTTCTTTTTCAAGAAAACACCCGTTTTCAGAAGAGGGCACCTCCCGGATGTATGAAACTTCTATAAATCCTGAAACCTTGTCCTCAATCCTTATCTCTGCACGGTCAGCCCACGATGTAGGCTGATAGTTTTCATTTTGATATTCCTTGTTCTGGAACACAATACGTGCCTGGCATATCTCGGGATACTGCCATCCTGATGGAACAATCCCAATAATGGCCATGAACATGTCAGGGAGTGAACTGTCGTTGCAGGAAAGAATTTCTTCAACCTGGTAAAGGCAGTTCAACTCCTTTGCACGTTCGCGGAGTATATTTATCAACTGGTCATTCGGTAAATTTGAATCAGTCATTTTTAATTAACTACACCCGGCTTAACAGTATCCTCAAAGATATCTCCGGCAATAAAAATTTTACACCCAGCCCCTGGCCTTTACTGCTTTTGCAACCCTGTCTATAGCAATAATATAGGCTGCATCACGCATGTAAAGCTTTTTCACCCTTGCAAGGTCGCTTACAGCCAGGAAAGCAGAAGTCATCTTTGTATCAAGTTTATCAAGAACTTCCTTCTTTTCCCAGAAATAGTTCATATTGCACTGTACCTGTTCAAAGTAACTGCATGTAACCCCGCCTGCATTTGCAAGAAAATCAGGAATTATAAATATATTCCTTTTCTTGATCACATCATCCGCTTCCGGTGTAGTGGGGCCGTTGGCGCCTTCTGCAATGAATTTAACCTTTGAATGGATTTTATTAACATTGTCCTTGTTGATCTGGTTTTCCATTGCTGAAGGAATAAGAATGTCAACCTCCTGCTCAAGCCATGCATCCCCAGGAAGCTTTTCGTATCCCAGATCTTTCGCTTTAGCTTTATCAATGCCGCCGAATTTATCGGTTATTGAGAACAGTTCTTCAACATTAACACCGCTTTTTTTTCTAAAAGTGTACGAGGTCTTATCAGCCTGGTCCCAGCATGAAACGCAAATCAGTTTTCCGCCAAGATGATCATAGAGTTTAGCAGCGTATTGAGAAACATTCCCGAATCCCTGGATACTTGCGGTTGTGTTTGCCGGTTCAATGTTATGTTCGCGTAGAGCCTCCCGCAGAGTGTAGATGAGCCCGTATCCTGTAGCCTCCGTACGTCCAAGTGAACCACCCATTCCTACCGGCTTGCCCGTGATAAATCCGGGGAATTTTCCTCCGTGTATCGTTTCAAATTCATCGAGCATCCAGAGCATGTGCTGTGAATTGGTCATAACGTCCGGCGCGGGAACATCAAGAACCGGCCCCAGGTTCTGCGCGATCTGTCGAACCCAGCCCCTGCAAATCTGTTCCTGTTCGCGTGCGCTCAGGTGATGTGGATCGCATATTACACCGCCTTTCCCGCCTCCAAGTGGTATATCTACAACAGAACATTTCCAGGTCATCCACATGGAAAGTGCGCGTACTGTATCAACGGTCTCCAGCGGGTGGAACCTTATACCGCCCTTTGCAGGGCCGCGCGCATCGTTGTGCTGTATCCTGAACCCCTTGAATACTTTAACGCTGCCGTCATCCATCTTAACAGGAATTGTGAACTGGTATTCCCTCATCGGCTGCCTTAACAATTCTTTTACACCCTCTTCCAGTTCAAGCATAGATGCAACGCTGTCAAACTGGTTCTGGGCTACATGAAACGGATTGTACGATTTTGATTCCATATTTGTAACTCCGAATGATTAGATTTTTTTTAATCATTTTTCGAACAGGTCACATAAATCAGCACCCCGGTTAAATACTGCGCCGGTTTTCCCGGTTAAAACCGGCAGATACAGGCATTTTTTTATTGATCAGCTCAAAAATGATGTTTAAAATTTTTTTAAAATTGATAATTTAACATGTTTGTAACATTTGAATCTCAATTCATTAAATAATTAACATATCTGAAACATCGGGGGGCTTGATTGTCAAGCGCGTTTAAATTTTTGGTCACGGGTTGTGTGTACAATATTTTTTTAACAGTCGAACATCGCGTGAGTACCGGCAACATACTGCTTTTAACTATAACTGAAAAAATAGTGGATAGACTTAATGTTAAAAAATATCATGCCCCGGACAAACAGTGACAGTTTAACATCATCCAATGAGACCTGTCCAGCCGCCCCGTCCCCGGTAATGAAACAATCAGGCGTCTCACTGGAGCAGGTCAGGAAATTTAAAAGCAGGGTGCAGAAACCATTGACCGATGATCAATACCAGATACTGGTTACCTTCAGAGAATGCAGTAAAACCACTTTACGGATTATATTATGATCCATAATAAAACAAAGACTGATTAAACATGAAAAAGCCGCATGATAAAATTGTTCAGATAAACTGGATCGGCAAATCCGATCAGTATGCTCTTGTGCCAGGATATGAACACAACAAAGGGATACGCAGGATCAAGGAACTGGGCAGGGCAAAAGGGAACTGCTTCTTTGCGCCCGGTGTGCCAAAGGGGCTTATAGATTTTATCTACCGCGCCGTCATCAAACTTAAAATCACAAATAAGAAACTGATCTTTTCACGCGGCCAGGTTAAAAAAAATGATCTTCCTGTTCTCAATGCAGTTGCGATGTGCGATCTGGACTGGGACTGCGGAACATCTATCAGAATACCCAGACTATTACGTTACAGTGCTGTTATCAGTTTAAAAATTAACGGGGATGAACACCTTTTGCGATTAATGGAACTTATAGTTTTACGCGCCCTTCTGCAGATTGCCTGTCCCCAAAAAAGCCATTCATGGTATTCAGACATGGCGGCATTCATACTGGCAAAGGGATGGCCGCAGTTTGATATTGAAAAAACACCCGGGGTATTCAGTAGTAAATAAATATTGCCGCAGCCGGTGATGCTCCCCGGTTATCAATTCCCGAACTCGATATACTGACGCGCCGTCACCAGCCTCTTGCCGGTTTTACCAAGGTCATCCATTGACCTGATCCTCTGTTCCCTCCGTAGCCTGAGAATCATGTCAACGGTGACATGCCCCAGCCCCGGAACACGGAGCAGCTGCATCATGTCAGCCTTGTTTATGTTTAACGGAAAGAACTCCGGATGGTTCCTTGCCCAGACCTCTTTCGGGTCCGTGTCGAGCAGCAGGTTCCCATCCGGATCAAAGGGAATTTCATCTTCACTGAAACCGTATTTGCGGAAGAGCCAGTCTGTCTGGTAGAGCCTGTGTTCCCTTGTCAGCATCTGTTCATTGGTGAGCGGCGAGTTCTCGCCCGGCAGACTGCTGTCGCCTGAACCGCGCTGGTACGCGCTGAAATAAACCCGCGACAGCCTGAGCCGCCTGTAAAGCCCCCATGTATATTTCACTATCTCGCTGTCAGACTCGCCCGATGCACCCACAACAAACTGTGTTGTCTGCCTGACCCTGCTGTATTTTTCACCTCTTGCCGTGAGCCTGCTTATGAGCTTAATTGGCCGGATCACATCGTTCAGGTAATCCTTCCCTTTAGTCAGTACCCTGAAGTTCTTTTCACCCGGGGTCTCTATGTTAACCGATACTGCACTTGCAAGGGAGATGGTCTCCCCGATAGCCGCATCAGAGGCGCCTGGTATGACCTTCAGGTGCATGTACCCGCTGAACTCCTCTTTCCTGCGAAGAATTGCGGCCACGTCATTGATTGCCTGCATTGTCCTGTCGGGATTACCGGTTACTCCGCTCGTGAGGAAAAGGCCGGACACTATCCCTGCCCTGTAGTAGTGAAGGAATGAACGGACGATCTCCTCCTTTGTAAGGGTGCACCTGCGGCTGTCGTTTCCCGTACGCAGCGGGCAGTACCTGCAGTCATTCACACAGCTGTTGGAAACCAGTGTCCTGAAAAGAAAAGTCCGCCTTCCGTCAGGGAGGACAACAGGGTAGATCCACCTGTTGTCATCTGAGCGGTGCCTGTGTTCATCGGGATTCTTTGTGCCGCATGCACAAGCAAGGTCATACTTCGAATCCTGTGAAAGGATCTGCAGCTTCTCATGAGTATCAGGCTTTTTATGAATACTTATCATACAGTTACTATACATTAGTATGTTATAAATTCAAGTAAAAAATCTCAATGCGCCTGAATTTCATTTCGGAGTATATTGGGGGTCAGAGCCCCAATTCCATGCTCTGAGCCTTAACTTTAAATCTGTTGACATTCCTGTTATTCCGGGTAAATTTCATGGGAGGTTTTACTGCATGATAATCAGACAGAAACTCTATATATTCCTGCCATGCCTGCTGCTCTGCTTAACTGTTTCTGAACCCGGTCACTGCAGTTACAGCATGGCCCCGGATAAAAAACTTCACCTTGGTGCCGGTATCATTATTGGCACGGGATCATATTTCATCTGCCCGGAATTTGAACAATTAATCTTTAATAAAACATATGTTCACCCCGCACTGTGGAGCATCGGCATGGCATCACTGGCCGGAGCGGGTAAAGAGCTTGTGTATGACGACATGATGGGTAAGGGCTGTGCCGATGTGCATGATTTTTATTATACAGCGGCAGGCGGTTTGATCAGCGGACTGACTCTCTGCATACTTGAAAGCATATTCGATTGTACGCAAAGAAATCTATCGCTTGAAGCAAATCCGGTAGATAAAATAATTTTCATCTCATATTCTCATTCATACTGATGCGCAATCTGGCCAAAACTGTTTTTTTACTTTACATAAAACTAAAATAGTAGAATTAATAGAACCGTAGTCTTGCTGCAGTGAAACTGACAGGAGTATTCAGATGAGGAAAATTCTGCATTTGCTGTACCAGCCGTATAAATGGCTTATCTACATCCCGTTTCTTGCAGCATCAACCCTTGTCTTCGGAATAACAGCAGCAATTCTGGCAATCTTCGTAAGCCCGAAATTGGCAAGCTTCATAGGCGGTGCTCTCTGGGCAAAATTAAACTGCTATGTTACCCCGATGTTTGTCAAGGTTACAGGCCGGGAAAATGTTGATAAAAAGCAGTCCTATGTAATCGTATCAAACCACCAGAGCCAGTTCGATATATTTGTCCTTTATGGATACATCGGCATAGATTTCAAGTGGGTCATGAAATACGAATTGAGGAAAATCCCGGGCCTTGGCATCGGGTGTGAAAAAATCGGACATGTATTCATAGACAGGTCAGATAGTGAAAAAGCAATAGCCTCGTTAAAGTCTGCTAAAGAAAGGATTGTGAACGGCACTTCGATAATTTTTTTCCCCGAGGGCACAAGGCGCGTTGGGAACACCCTTGGAAAATTTAAAAAAGGCGCATTCAAGATGGCCCTGGACCTCAACCTGCCGATCCTCCCTGTTACAATCTCAGGAACTGAAAAAATTCTGCCTGCAAAAACAATGGACTTATTCCCGGGGTGCGCAAAACTCATAATCGGAAAACCAGTTTCAACAGAGAACTATAATGATTCAAACATTGACGAACTGATGCATAAAGTTAAAGAAGTAATGGAGAGCAAACTGTACGGGGATACATTTTAATACGAAAAAAAACAGTTTCACGTATTTGTAACCTGGTATAAAATATAAAACCGGAGGTAATGAAATGGCTGATAAGGGTACGTCAAAAAAAGTAACAAGGGTTGGTGGGGATTCTTCTTCAAGCGGAACAAGGTCATTCACTCCCACTGCCGAAGCTAAAGGGAGCGCAACAAAATTCCGCATAATAGCATTAGTTTTATGGCTGATTGCTATCGGCCTGGAGGTCTTTGCGATATACCTTCTTAAAAAACCGCCAATCGTCATGTGGCAGATCATAACCCTGATAGTGGCGGACCTGGTTTTTGCAGTTGCCGGTATACTGCTGTGGAAAAAGGCCAACAGGTTTGATCCTGCATCAGAAAAGGAACCTGTCAGGTTTTTCATCCAGAACCAGCTGGGCGTAATAATTGCATTTATCGCTTTCCTCCCGCTTGTAATTCTTATCTTCACCAATAAGGATCTGCAGGGGAAACAGAAAGGTATTCTCGGAGGAATCGCAATTGCCGCCCTTCTTATTGCAGGTATTACAGGTATTGATTTCAACCCGCCGTCACAGGAACAGTACGCTGAGCAGACTGCCCAGGTTGAGAAACTGACCGGCAAGAACTTTGTCTACTGGACTAAATCAGGCAAGAGTTATCACCTTTATTCAAACTGCAGCTATATCAACACCAGAAGAACAGATGAAATTTTCGAGGGCACTGTTGCAGATGCGAGGAAATTAAAGAATATAACTGATCTGTGCAATCGTTGCGAGAATCAGGCAGCAAAAGAGAAAGGTCTGGATGTAACAAAAATAATCGACACAGTAAAGGATAAAGCCCTGGATGTTAAAAACACATCAGCGAAGTAAACTGAAAAGTTAAATTCTTAAAACTCACCGCGGACTGAGTGCCGGCTGCGACCTTAAGCAGAAATGTTTACCGCTGCCGGTATAAAGCCCGCGGTACATACTGCCCGTGACAGACTTTATTAAAATTATTTTTTGAAACAATGCCATAACAAATCCCGCGAGACAATACCGGTGAATATTTTTATTATAGCAGATAAACCATGAAAACTAATATTAGCGAAATTGATGAAGGCACCGGCTATACCGGTTACCGGGAAGCATGCGATATCATTGCAGCCAATACCCGGCCTGCGGGTGAGGAAGAGCTCTCACTCCATTTATGCGCAGGCCGTATTGCCGGCGATAACCTTGCGGCACGCGTAAGCTACCCATCACAGGATGTATCCCTCAAAGACGGATTTGCGGTGAAGTCATCCGATACAGTCTCCGCAGTGCGGGATAACCCGGTGCGGCTGAAAGTGGCGGGATCTGCTTATGCCGGTGGTGGTTACATTGGCCGCCTGGAAGATGGAACCGCGGTTAAAATCTGTTCAGGTGCGCCAATCCCGGACGGCGCAGACGCCGTTGTATCAGGGGAGTTCTGCGAGGAATTATCAACTGGTGAGGTTTCCGTTATGGCCGACGCAGGTCCAGGCCGGAATGTACTCCGTGCCGGTATTGAAGTCCAGGCCGGGACTGTTATTGTCAGACGCGGAGAAAGGCTTTTACCGGGCCGCCTGGGGCTGGCCGCAGCTGCAGGCATCAGCACAATAAATGTTTACCGCCGTCCACGAGTAGCGATTATCAGCATCGGTGATGAGGTCGTGGCACCAGGTGAAAAGCTGCATACCGGGCAGCTGTATGCCAGCAACATGGTAACCATGCAGGCATGGCTTGCTTCTTCCGGAATTCCATGTGTCACTGCTGTTGTTGCTGATAAGGAAGGTCCCATAAGCCAGGCGCTGCAGAGACACCTTGCTGACGTTGACGTCATACTTACAAGCGGTGGTGCCTGGGGCAGCGAACGTGACCTTGTAATCGGAGTACTGGACAACCTGTGCTGGAAGAAACTGTTCCATTACGTACGCATGGGACCGGGAAAGGGGGTCGCATTCGGCATCCTGGGAAATGTTCCGGTATTCTGTCTGCCGGGCGGCCCGATGAGCAACCGCATGGCGTTCCTGCAGCTTGCCCTGCCTGCGATACTGAGCATGTCCGGCGACTACACTCACCCGCTCAGGATTGTTCAGGCCAGGCTTACGGAAGATGTTAAGGGACGTCACCATGCATGGACCGAATTCAAGGATGCCGTGATAACAAGGGATAACAACGGGAATTACACAGCTGCAGTTTACAGTAACAGGAGCGGTCTGCAGGCGATTGCCGGTGCCGGGGGATTGATCTGCATTCCTGAAGGCAGGGAATCACTAAACTGCGGCGATATTGTACCTGTACAGTTACTTTTTTAAATGAATGGAGGCCGCTCACATGAAAAAATTACATCTTGTTATAGCAGTTTTACTGATTATATCATCACTCTATCCTGCATCTGTTCGCGCTGAAAAAAACAATAACCAGCAGGCTGATCAGAGCATCATATTCCTCCCTTTTACCAATTATACCGGTTCCGACATGAATTACCTTTCAGGATATTTACCCGAATTGTTAAAAAAATGTTTTTACAGTGATAAAAACATAACCCCGCTCGACTGGAATGATGTTAATGAAAACCTTAAAAGTGATAAACCTGAAAACACGGACCTGCCTGACAGGAGATGGTTCCTGCAGGTAATGACCTCAACGGGAGCAGGAATGGGCGTCACCGGGAGATTCCTTGTGCAGGGAGAAACAATTATCATCGAAACCTGGCTGATTAATTCCCGGGGTGAGTATATACCCGGCACTCCATTTGAAGGTAAAATTGATGACAGGTTTTTCAAAACCCTATCGGATTATGCTGAAGATAAAGTCAACTGGATCCGGGTGGATATCCTTCATGAAAATATACATAAAGATATTGTGGAACAGCAGGACATAGCTTACAGGTTTGTGACACTGCTGAAAGAATGGGGATTGTCTTCAATGAACAAGGGGTGGTTCCTTGCTCTGATTATTATGGTCATTTTTTATTTTGTATCGATGACAGCTTCAATTGTGCTGATAAAAATTGCCGAAAAATTTTCTTCAAAAACAGACACCGGCATTGATGACCGGGTAATCGGACTTGCACGGAAGCCCCCGAAATTTATTATCATCCTTTTAGGACTCAGGGTAGCACTGTTCGCCTCTGACATAAAATCAGCTGCTGCTGTGTTTGCAGGAAAAGTTATTCTGTCGCTTATCTTTGTTGTAGTTGCATACATTGCCTCAGGTATATTCGGAATTTTTATAAGATCCTGGGGAGACAGGCTTGCCGACAAAATTAATCCCAGGGTAAACAACGACCTTGTCCCGCTCTTTGAAAGAACAATGAAAGTTATTGTTTTTTCAGTTGTGCTGATGCTCATACTTTCCAGTTTTGATATCGATGTCGCACCATTGATCGCATCACTTGGTATTGCAGGTTTTGCAATAGGTTTTGCAGTTAAGGATACTCTCTCGAATATAATCGGGGGGATTATACTCATACTGGATAATTCATTTTCAGTCGGCGACAAGGTAACAATCGATACAGATACAGGTTTTATAAAAGAGGTCGGGCTGCGCAACACGAAGATCCTGACATATGACAACGAGCTTATCATAATACCTAACGGCGAACTGATGAACAAGAAGTTCAAAAACTATGTCCTCCCTGATCCAACACTGCGTGTAGTTGTAAACTTTGACGTTGCGTACGGAACCGATGTTGACCGCGTCAGGGAACTTGTCCTTGCTGCTGTAAAATCCATGGAAGGATTATGCGCTGAACCTGCACCTGTTGTTGAATTTACCCGGATGGCTGATTTTTCCCTTAACTTTATCGCGAAATTCTGGATCCCGGATTTTTCAAAGTACAACGACAAGATGCTGGAAGCTACAGATTTAATTTACAAGACACTTACCTCAAGCGGGATCGAGATTCCGTTCCCCACAAATACTGTTTACCTTAAAAAGGAATGACCGGAAAATAAATTTCTGAATCAGTCGCCGTTTTACAAATATCATTTCAGGCCGTCAAGGATTGACTGAACAGTCCAGTCCTGCCTGCACCTGATACTGTTGCCAAGTCTCCTGTATATAATATCCGGCTTACCGAACACTTTGTTGCTTATTTCATCAACATTTGTTATTCCGAAAGCTGAGAGCTCTTTCACCTTCCCGACCACTGATGTCATACCCTCAATCCTTGCTGAAATAAGTTTAACCGGGTCGCTTACTACCCCGTGATGTGCGGACACAAAGCGCGATCCCTTCTCTGCAAAAGTGAGCAGTTTCTTCAGGGATTCGATCTCAGCCAGATAATTCTCCCCTGTAGTTATATACCTTTTTTTTACAGGAAGAGGGATCGCATCACCTGAATATATTATATTGTCGGGCATTATCCTGAATGCCGCGTGGTCATCCGAATGCCCTGGTGTCAGAATCACTTCAATACTGCGTCCTGAATCAGTTTCATAAACATCCCTGTCAAAGAGGTTATGATGAAACATGTGCGGCCTGCCCCATACATGGTCCATGAGCCGTGATACAAATGAAAAATCTTCGACTTTATCCTGCGCATAAACTTCTGCATGCAGCTTTTTCTGCACAATGTAATTTTTACCGCAATGATCCTCATGCAGATGCGAATTCAGTATTGTCCATTTTCTCGCGGGGTCCAGGCTATTGATGAATCTGATGAATTTTTTATGTGAGGAATTAGGATTCCCGGTATCAAGGAAGAAATTGTCAACTACAAGGAAGTAGCCGTTTATTGTCCACAACCCGAAGAATGTTCCTGCATACCTGCAGAGGTATATTCCATTCAGACCATCCGGCTGACTGAATGTGAATCGGCGGTCTTTTAGTTTAAGTCCCATACTTTTACCCCGGTTTAGACTACATTGTAACTGCAGTTATTCTTTTAGAACGGGTACTGATTCCTGACAATACTTTTTATTTTTTAAACTGCTTTAAAACAATATGTAATTCCAGACACTTCAATTTATGGAGCATATGCCTGCTATAATGTTATTCTCATTGACAAATACTCCTTTTAACTTTATCATTGAATTTAATTTAACCTGAACACACCTGCTATCTTCCCGCACTGGAGCGTTAGATGAAATATTTACTCGAGCATGGCATCCTATCGCCCGTTAATGCTCTTTCAGAACTTACCAAGGGCACCATTGTACGAAGGATCAGCAAAAGTAAAGACCAGCAGGGAATTTTTCTTGGATTAGATGACACAGGCGGACTCATACTTGTAAACGTCATCAACATGCTCGAGGTCTCTTTTGAAACTGAAGCCGGGATACTGCGGCCCGCATCATCTGATAAAATTTACCGGTATACAACTTCATTCGGAAAGGATCGAAATTCTGCACAGGCACGTGATATTCTGAAGTCCTGGTCACTCTACTCCAAAAATCCTGAACAGCAGAAAGCAATGATGGCTTTCATGGAAAACGCTTATGCGCCCGAACAGGTTATCGACCTTGCAAAAACCGACAACCTTAATTACATCTTCATTCCTGTCCAGCAGCGATTCAAAATCGGCAAGTTCGAAGAGAAGGTAAACTGGAATGTTGAGCGGAAACAGCGCTTCACCTGGTATATCGATAACATGAGAAAGGGAGACCACATAACATACGTAGCGTTCATTCCTCAGAAAAGTTTTGAATCCCCGCTATTCTATTCAATAGGAACAAAGCCGCATGAAAGCACGGTATTCAGCCTGCGCAGTGAACCATTCAACTTCAAACCAGTACGGGGCGGGCACATACTCTGTACCGATGATTCAGGAGATGAAAAAAAATTCCTGGTTGATGCGGGGTCTGAGTATATAGGCAAGGGGCACAAGACATCCATAGATACAGCGAAAGAGGTAAGCAGGGCACTCACCGCAGTTTATAAAGGGTATGCTTTTACACCTGTAAAAGGCCGCGGCGCACTCACGGGAGAACAGAGCTACTGATTTTTCCGGTTTATACTCCTCTCCCCTCTTTGTCGCGTATAAAGCAGCTGGGATCCTCGGCAAGATAGTCCCCGCTGCACGCATGGGCACGGCCCCGGCATCCACCGCAGACGGTCTTGTACCGGCATTCGCCGCAAAATCCTTTCAGGTTCTCTTCACGGTTGCGCAGATCCATGAATAGTTTTGAATTATTGTATATCTCGTTAAAACTTTTTCCCCGGACATTACCGCCGCTTACCTCAACGAATGGACAGGGCCAGACATCCCCGTTAGCTTTTATGTAAACAAATCCCCGGGCTGCTGAACAGCCATGGAAAACCTTCCCGGCCAGCTTAAGCGGCAGGCCCCCGCGTATCCCTCCCTTCTCCAGGAGGTATGGCCAGTACTGGGGTCCGGCGACGGGCTCAATAATTGTTTTTGCAGTTTTCTGTTTTTCTGATATCAGTTCGCTTAAATTCATGTTGTCATTTTTCTTCAGCGTTGCTTCTTTAATTTTTTCACCCCTTCCCACTGCCACAAGCTGATACATGAGCATTATGCCTGCCCCCTGCCTGTCTGCAAAATCAATAAGTTCTGCTAAATGCGGCATATTGTATTCCATGGCAGTTGTATTAACCTGCAGCATTATCCCGGCCTTTTTAGTTGCTTCAACAGCGCGCAGGGCAAGATCAAAAGCGCCGGGCTTGTTTCTGACCATGTTGTGAACGTCCGGGTTGGCCGCGTCAAAACTGATGGCGTTACAGACCACTCCATGATCCTTGAGCTTGAACGCCATCTCTTCGTTGATCAATGTCCCGTTGGTTGCTATGATGTTTGCCATCCCGGCCTTTTGCGAGTGTCGCAGCAGCTCAAAGATATCAGGACGCACCAGAGGTTCTCCGCCGGTGTAGATCATTGTGCGGAATTCCTTCTCTCCGGCAAGCTGATCGATCAGCCTTTTGCCTTCATCTGTGGTCAGCTCGTCACGTGCAGCCCTGCCGCTTGTGGCATGACAGTGTATGCAGCGCAGGTTGCACGCGCCTGTAACCTCCCACACCGGGTGCCCCGGGTAACCGATACACCCCATTCCCCTTGCGCCATTTGCGACAGACATGGATTGGATCCCGTGCCTGGTAAGCCACCCGGGAAAACTGCGCCACCGGTTCAGGTACCCCATGAGGAGTGTGCTTCCAAGCTGTTTGAATAAAAGGGATGGCGGGTTATAGAACGCCCTGACTTTTGTTTTCTTAATCATATCATATTTCCTCAAATGTAGGCCAGTATAAAAGCCAGTGAAGTTCCAAGGCTTACTGCAATATTCAGGCCGCATAAAATCTCCAGCCATCGCGCCTCGTCATGCCTGTTCTTTAACACCTGGTATAAGATGAACAGTGCGATAACAGTAAACGGCAGGTAAAAATAGACTACTTTAAACGGAATCCCGAAAGCGGGTGACACCAGCATGCCCAGGCATGTTAGAAGATTAAAAACTATATATACCACCCTGCCGTTCTTCTTTCCAATACGCGCAAGAAGATTCTTCTTACCTGTGGCCACATCAGCCTCATAATCCGGGAATTCATTAAGAAAGATGACATTAAAAATCGAAAAACCGATCGGCAACCACAGCCAGTGTATGACCGGTGCTATTTCAGAGGCCTGGATGTAATATGATGAGGCAACCGGCAGCCAGCCGTAACAGAACCCTATGAATAATTCACCAAGACCGCGTTTGACGAGCCGTACAGGTTCCGTGGAATAAAAGAATCCCGGCAGCGCCCCAAGGCAGCCCAGGACCAGTGTCCAGGGACCTGTCTTATAAACGAACTGAAGGACAATTCCAATCAACAATGCAAAAACAAGTGCGATGATGCTCGTCCACAGTGGAACCCCGGCAGGCATTCTTCCTTCAATTATAACCCTGGTACCGCCGGCGAACTGGTTTTGATGAATACGCGCAGAGATGGCATTCTCCCTGAGATCGAAGTATTCACCTGAATGATAGGTTGAAAGCATGATCAGTATAACTCCGCAAACGCCCAGAGCCAGCACTTCAGGATTAAAAGCGCCTGTCATGCGGTACGCCATAAAAGTTCCCAGGATAAACGGGAGCACCCCGACCGAGTGGAATGGAGGCCGGGAGAGTATGAACCAGCCCAGCAGTTTCTGTTTAAAATTCCCTGTCATAAATATCCGCCAAACAGTTTATTAGTTCCGATGCCCAGCCTGCTGTGAGCGGATCAGCAGCAGTGATTCCGCCTGTTAAAGTTGGCAGCCCGAACTCAGCACCGGTAATATTTTTTCTATTTATAACAGTTCAATGCAAGAAGATTTTAGTCATCTGTGGAAAATTTGCGTATAAAAAACACAGGATCCTTTAGAAAACCGGGTCAAAAGGCGGTAACTGTATAGTCCCCTTTACCATGATCCGGCATGATACAGCACGCCTGCGAAACCGCTGACCAGCCTGATAGAAGTCCTGAAAAGGAAAAAGCTATTCCTGGTACAGTTCCTTATTGTTGTCCTTGATATCTTTTTTATATTTATCAGGAACCGGTTGTCCTGCAATCCTGTATGATTCAATCGAATATTTTTTTGAATTTCTACAAAGGTCAATGGCCAGTTTATAATTATTGGCAGATGCAGCTTTCCTCGCGTCATCAACATTCTGCTTGGCCAGCCTGAAATAATGGCTTACCTTTTCATTATCATAATAATCGACAAGTTCCTTTGCAGTATCATTGTACATTGTATCAGCGCGGTTGATATAGTCCACTGAGAGGTCTTTGTATATCTCGTTATTCAGGATCATATATTTTTTATAGATTTCCATAGCCTCTTTGTATTTGGATTGAGCCAGGCAGAGTTTTCCCTCTTTTAACATAACGGCTGCATCCTCGTACCTTCGTTTTACAAAAGGATTACCAAAATTTTTTACAGTAGTATCCAGCGCCTTGAACTCCTCCTCGCATTTCTGCCGCATAGCTGTCGCATCGGAAAGATCGCTTGCCAAAAGAATTCCTGAAGCGCCAAGTATAAATACACATAGCAGTATAACCAAACGTGAAAAACAACTCCTGTTCATTAATTTTGCATGCATTATCCAATCTCCTGTCATTGTAATAAGTGTGCCATACTCATATTACGATTTAATGAATAACCGGCTCTTTTTTAATACATTTTGTCAAGAATGATACTGTTTATAATACTTGAATTTCCGGCCTGAACACAGCTGCGGGGATACACAATAGTTTAACCGGGGCAAAGACTTATTCCGGGTTGACAAAATATATTCAACAGTAACTGATAATTTAATTTTATGACAATGAAATGTGATGTATTTACCCGGTTCAGCAAAAATGCATGACTACAGGGTGTGCAGCTTAAGTAGAAATTGTTACTTTCAGTTGCTTTTCAATCACAAGAAGGATAAGGTTTCCTATATGGTTTCATCTGAAAAAATAATTCCCGGGATTGTAGTTTGCATAATAGGGCTGTTTTTTTTAATATTCGGTTATTTCAAGTTCGTTAAACCGGTTTACCTGAAAGTTCAGAATTCGGCAGTCACCTCGGCGAAGATTACCCCGGATGAAGTTAAGTCAGGATATGCGACCGGGAATTCCCTCATGGTTGAATACACAGTATCCTCAAATGGTGAAGTTTATAAAGAATCTGTCAGCCAGAGGGGGAGAATCATGCGCTTAAAAGAGAATGAACGTGTAACAGTTTATTATGACAGTAATCGCCCTGATGAAGTAATGCTTGCTGATACCACTGTTTTATATCGTGACGCAATGCCGCTGGCGCTTTTTGCTTTCCCAATTTTACTGTTCGGTATCTCCCTGCTGGCTTTAGGGATACTTAACAGGGATTCCTTTTTTGATATATCCCACCTGTTGAAAAACGGCCTGCCTGCCAGCGTAAAGACTTCATCAAAAATCATATCCGGGCTCTGCGTGATGCTGCTGATAATGAAACTTTATTATGATATACCCTTCTGCATTAATACAACGCCGTATTTATTTATTTCAATTCTAATCTTTGTTATTTTGAATATTGCATCTTTTCTCGTTCTGCTGAAGCTTAATCAGAAATAATTGAACCCGGCAACTAAAACTTAATACCTGTACTGACCTACTAATTTTTCAAGCTCCTCAATTTTTTCTGAAACAGAAACATCCACACCGCTTTTTTCAAGGAGATTCTTCAAATCATGAAGTTTACTTTTCATCACCGATATATCCATGGTAAGACCGTTTATAAGCTTTTTAAGACTGTCTGAACATTCATACATCTGGTCATCTTTCCTCACTGATACAAACGTGTTGAGATTTTTTTCGCTGATATCGCTCAACACGGCATTAAACCTGTACATAGGCCCGGCTATTTTATGTGAAGAATACAAAACAAAGACACTGATGATAATTGACGACACCAGGATGTTCAGTCCGGACAGAGTTAGAATAACCGGCAGGAGCATAACTTTCAGGTTTTTATAAGTTACATGTGCTGTCCTGAGGTTTGTATCCAGTTCACTGTTAAGAAAAAAATACAGGGATATCCCGAATAAAATCATTACAAGAATATTAACGAGCAAAAACTTTATTATGAGTTTGAACTGAAAATCTTTGTTTATAAGAATTATATGCCTTGTTTTTTCCGCCATATTGTATGACCTCCCTTAATGACACGTCTTGCAAAGCTGGCCGTCGTTATTTCTTTTAGCCAGGTAATACGTTTTATATATTTTTTTGGAATTAAATATGCTTTCGTAAAGACTCTCCGCCTTCCACGATGATGTGTCGTACTGGTTTGTCTTCAGCCTGTGACATGTTATGCATGTCACCCTGTTTTTAGATGTTAGTACAAATTTAGCCGGGAATGGCTCGCTTAGCCTTAGATTTATTGCGTGGTGGCTGTCCATATCTTTATGACATGTAAGGCACAGATACGAACATGCATTCTCAGTATCATTAACTGTTACCGTCATTTTTTTAATTTTGTGACATTCGACGCAGGAGGTTTCCGATGCAATGAAAGGATGCGGATTCATGTCGCCGCCTGCGATTATTAAAGAATATAATATAAAAATAAACGCTGATGAGATTAAAAGGTTTTTCAACACTTCATTCATCCTCCTCAGAACGTTATTACAAGCTGCATGTAATATAACATCTTGCTGAAATACTGATCGCTTCTGTATTCTTTGTATGCATCAAGGTAATTGAGATATTCGAATTTCAGATATGATATACCCGAAATATTAATATTTAAACCTGCCGTAAGCCGGGTAAGTGAATTTTTATCAGTCCCTTCCTGAAAGTTTATTGATACTATTTCTTCTGAAAAGCACTGCTCAAACCTGCCGTATACCTTAACCGGGAGCGGCGTGAAATACTCCAGATCAAGCCCGGCTGTAACATGGTATCCGTAGAGGAGGATGCCCGCTTTTTTATCCCTGTAGTAGTATTCGGAGCTCAGTATGATCGGTCCGGTTTTAGTTTTAATATCTGCTGCAAACAGTTTTTCCGCGGTTTCACCCTCCCTGTCCAGGTCTATAATTCCTGACAAGCCGAGCTCAAAAACAGGAACCGACCTGGATTTGAGTTCATAGGGATTGCTGAAAGGCGTAAGGCCTATACGTCCGCCGTAGGAATTGCCTCCAAAGCTGTATTGTTCCTCTATTCCGTCGAGCATATACAGCGTAAGATTGACAGACATAAAATTAAGAAGCAGCCTCACACCCTCATCATTATATCCGCCCTCCATAATGAGTTCTGTTGTAAGCGGTGGGGTCACGGTAATTCTTGCAACAGGCGAAAATTCATACCAGTCGTTTCCGAATGGAACATCAAACCTGCCAACCTGCAGATGCAGGCCTTCGGCCTGGAACAGTCTGCCCCTTGGAGAAATTCTGCTGCCGAAAAGATGGTAGTCAATGAATCCCACACCAAGCACGGCTCCATCGTGGAAAACGATTGCAGCTGCCACCTGGAAATGATCGTAGTTGTGTTCTATATCAAGCTCGAAGTTTCCGATTGAGAATATGTTGGGTTTATTTTTATAATTTGATATGCTCACATCAAAATTTCCGCTGATTTTTAAAGCGCTAAGAAGATCGATCCGCTTTTTTAATTCTGTATTCTCTTCTTCAAGTTCATCCATTCTTGCTTTTAATTCATCTACTTCCTGGCGCACTGTTTTATCTTCCGCCTGCACCAGAATGATACCGCCTCTTTCATTTTCAGCGGAAGCAGCGGACAGGAATATAAATACGAGTAAAAAACTTATTGTTCCCCCGCATATTATATATCTTCTGTTCCGGATCATAACTGTCTCTTTTCCTTATTCATGTATGTCATCCTCTTCAAGCGGCGGTCCGTAAATAGCCCTTGCCTTCGCCGCATCCAGTTCGGTTATACCTCCTGACTGGTATATCGCATAGTCCTCTATAGAAATAATGGTCGGCGACCCGTTGATACTGAAACTTCCCGGCGCGTAATGCATGATGGATTGAAAGTCGTAGTCAAAGTCCTGCTCTGTAAAAAGCGGATTATCAACAATATCAAAATTATATTCTTTTCCTGTAAGGATGTTATCCCAGACAATTATTACATATTCATCCCTGTCAGGTCTCTGGTGCTCATGCATCAGTCCGAGGCAATGCCCGAGTTCATGAATGATTACATCTATGTCTGAATAAGTTCTGCCGAATATCATATGGCAATCGGAATTGTTCTCACCTATGGAAGAGAGCCATTCATTGGCGTTTGCCCTGATTATTTTGTATGCACTTGACCGCGGGCTCACCTCTTCAAACCATACACCGCAAACACTTTCCCATGCGTCCATTGCCTCCCGTATATTATTTACGTCGTTATTGGAAAATTCGCCATCAAGATAATAAGGGATTCTTCCATCTTCCCATGGACTTATGGTAAACTCATACGTGCATGAACTCATGAGAATTATTACTGCAGAAATTTTAACGGCCGTAATAATCAAGGATTGCGCCTGCACTGCCCGGACTGCATAATTTAAAATCATGAACCGTGATGCTATAAACTTTCCCAATAGAAACCCCTTTCTCTCTTTAACTTCTATAGAAACTATAGTAAATGGAGGCAATTGCATAATCAAATTATTTGCATCCCTGCAGATAATACATTTATCAATCAATTTGATACATGGGGAGTGTTATCAACACCGGCAGATAATCATTTCAGGCAGGCTTCTGTTCCTTAAAAAATACCAGGTCGTAATGCCCGGGCATTAAGTTTTAATTTTTTCATCAGGCGTATCCCGCTGAATATACATGTGTCATGTATTTCAGGTATTGCTCTATTCCTTGCACATTCTTCACCTGATCATAGCTGTTCCTGACCATCAATGACGCAGAAGGTAGGCATGCCACCATCCCGATGAAACATGCTTCATTTCGGTGAACCCGGAGTTAATCATCAATTCCTCCATCTCGTCAATGCTGGCGTCGCCGATGCCGCTGACAATAACCGGTGCCCCTGGCAGAGAGAGCCTTGCGCTGAGCGGAATTACCGTACGCAGGATGGGCGGCAGAAGGTTCGCAGTAATAAGCCCGTACGCTGGAACAGGCGGAAGAAGCGCCGCGTCCATTAACCTGAATTCAATTGAGGGTGCTTCATTCAGCCGGGCCAGTTCCGCGGCGTTTGTAATGGAATCAGGATCTATATCAAGCGCGAGTATGTTATCAAGCCCCATGCGTGATGCCAGGATGGCCAGAATCCCTGTCCCGGTACCTATATCCAGCATGGTAATTCTCTTTTTTTCAGCCGGTGCAAGCTCCACCAGGAATTCCTCGAGCAGTGTCAGGCAGAGCATAGTTGTTGGATGACGGCCGTCACCGAAAGCAAAACGTGAATCCATGTACAATGTCAGGTGCCCTCTGCTGTCACGGCAGTGCCCGTATTCAGGAACTATCAGTATATTCCTGCCAACATGAATCGGCACACGATCCATGGCATCGTTTTCCCAGACAGAGCTCCGGTAAGCCTTGTACATGGGATCATCGTCATCAGGCATGATAAAACGCGGAAGTTCCATAACAAATTAATTTGTTAAAGCCAGGGAATGGTTTGTCAATAAATTATCTTATTTATATACAACGGGCTTTTTGATTGTATTCAATTGCACCCGGTTTGATCAGGAATGAATTAAACCATCTATTTTATCGGTATAAAGATAATGCCTGGCGATATATAACCTTAAACGTTAATATGGGTTACTTTTTTTTCTGGTTAACCATACATAAATCATATGCCGGATAAACTTATCCTTTACTCCATATTGCTGCAGTTGTTCTGCCTGCCTGTACGGTTAAAACTTATCCCTTCTCAACTAACCGGTAAAATAATGTATGATTTTTAATTTCCCCGCCAATAAAAGAGCTTGAATTTTTATACCAATACCTTTTAATACAAATCATCAAAACTTCAGTTACTTCGACAGTTGGCAGTATTACCGTATCTGTTTATGCATAACGGGAGATTGCAGCTGTCTCTGTCGAACACACATTGACAAGGCTCAGTACAGGCAGCGCAAATCAAAGCAATAATGTTAACTCAGAGGTAAGGAATGTCATTTTTCAACAGGAATAAAACAAATCTGCCGGGCATACGCGAAGTATATTTCGGAATCCGCATACGCTATCTACTGATTCTATCCCTCGTGATGATCGCGATCATATCAGTCCTTACCTTCATAATGTACATAAACCAGCGAAGTCTCCTTGAGGATGAAAAAAACACCAAGGCCATGGCGCTTACCCGCATATTAACCGGACCGGCTGAATTCTATCTCGATAAAACAATCAAGACAACAGACCAGGAATTGAATGTTAAGTATGACAATATTACAACAGAAGCGACCAACTACAAGAGCTACAACAGGGACATTTTTAAAATAATTCTTACGGATGAAAAAGGGGCAGTGAAATTCAGCACCGACGACTCCGACTACAGCAGGAAAAAAATATACCCGTATGTTGAAAACTGCCTTAAACAGGAGGAGGAAAAACTCCTGATCTTTGACTATGCAGTTACTCCGGGAAGCACAGTTAAGCCGTTCGAGGTTCCTGGCAAATCCGGGAAGAAGGATTTAAAAGCTGAAAAGGAGCCGGTCGAGGAGATTGAACCTGTGACCGCGCCTTCTTTGTTCAGCATTTTCAAAAAAAAGGATGCGGTAACAAAAAACAGGTACAGGGCAATAGTATTCCCCATATTTCTGCACAAAGGCAACGTCGTGCAGCTGCTTAAGGACTACAAGGAGTATTATAGAAAGTACCACGAGGCTGAACCTAAAGAAAGGGAAAAGATCTACACTTACATGTGGGATAATTACAAGACAATACTGGGCAAAGAGTTTGAACCGAAGAAACAGGTAAAGACAAAAACAATTTCCCAAAAGGTTGTAAAGGCCGGTGATATAGACTTTGTTTTCCTGAAACTTTTTGGTGATATCATGATACTTCGCGACCGCAGAGTTGACCAGAGCCAGAGATGGATGTTCCGCGATAAATGGCTGGTTCAGAAGAAAACGCTGAAGATGAATGCCTATGTTCATGACATGCCGCAAAAGGCAAAAGAGATTGACGATAATATCATCGCGACAATGGAATCCATAGCCGGGCATATAGAGAATATAAAAAAACTTGGTTCGCTGTCCATTATATTCAACACGGACATGATACAGGCTGAACTTGACCATACATTGTACCGGATGCTCATAATCGCAGCCGTCATGATACTGCTGGCACTTATCATATACAGGTTCGTGCTTAACTTTATGATAAAGAATTTAAAAAAGCTCGAAAGATGGGCGCTCTCGGTAAGCGCGGGTAATCTCGACTCAAAAATCAAGATAAAGACCAAGGACGAGATCGGCCGTCTCGGAGATATCTTCAACAAAATGATCGACGAGATCACCATAAAATATCACCTTGAAAAATTTGTGTCCAGTTCAGCAAGGAGCATGATAGGAAAAAGATCCGATTCATCCTCTGATGTTGAACTTGGCGGCACTGAAAGAAAAAACATGGTTTTCCTCTTCTCCGACATAAGGGGATTCACATCCTTCTCGGAAAAAAATTCACCCGAGACAGTCATAGAGCTGCTGAACTTTTACCTGAACCTGCAGTCCGAAATAATAATGTCGAAGAAGGGCGACATAGACACTTTTGTCGGAGATGAAATAATGGCCGTCTTTAAAGGCACAAACAAGGTTGAAAGAGCTATCGAATCTGCCATAGACATTGTTAAGGCAATCAAGAAGGCAAACATGGACAGGCTCAAGGAGGGACATGCAATTTTCGAGGTGGGCATAGGGATTAATTCCGGTGACGTTGTCATAGGGAACATTGGTTCAAGCATGCGTATGAAACATACAGC
Organism: Spirochaetota bacterium; assembly: GCA_035403465.1. Taxonomy (GTDB): domain Bacteria; phylum Spirochaetota; class UBA4802; order UBA4802; family UBA5550; genus JAAYBQ01. The sequence continues at coordinate 32,942 of DAONFG010000035.1, forward strand.
AATAGGCGATACAGTTAATCTTGCTGCAAGACTATGCTCGCATGCCGCAGCAGAGGAGATCCTGGTCACCAGGGATACGATTGATAAATCAAAGAAAAAGTTTTCAACTGCGGATGTTGATCCCATAAGTGTAAAGGGGAAGGAAAAGCCGATTTCCATCGAGAAGATAGTGATAGAGTAGATAAAACTATATGTCACACATGGTTCTTTGTATAATACGATACCCGCAGATCCATGGCGCACAAGGTTCCATGGAATGCAAAGATACCTGCCTGCGCCGAATCAACAACATTACAAGCAGCTGAATTTAATTACTCAAATTGCCTTAAAAACAAGGAATGATTCAGCAGATTACATGTATTTAATAGATATCCAATCACTGCTGCACTTACATCATGTAGTCCGGCTTCGGTTATATTTACAAATTCAGGTATCTGCTCCCTGTTATTAAACATTGTGTGGAGTTTTATACCGCCCTTTTTTCTTCTGAATGTCGCCCACTCAAATAAAGAAAGACATAAACTTATTGTAGTTGAATCAAAGGTTTTTAATGGCATTTTGAATTTGGATCTTTTATCTTTTACAAGACTCTTTCATTCCGGAGATGATAAAGTAATACATAAAATGTTTTCTCGAATCTATCAGACGAACGATTTTTTAATGCATGAGACAGATTATTCCGTGACAGTGATTTCAACCCAAGATGGTACCATAAACTTTTCCTGCTCGCCAGTGAATCAACTATATCCCGCAGGCTCTGTTTTGATGTCATATGGACATATAGCATCACATTAAGCAGATTTCTGATTGTAAATGATTTCACGCTTTTATCGCATCATGTTCAATTACAAGTTTTTTTAAAATCATATCCTGAAATTAATGATTGCATTTGTAATAATACGGTTTATTTATAAACATGCTGTTAATTTCCTAAATCTATTGATTATTGCTTGTTTGGCGACTTCAATAATACAAAACAACAGAAAGATTAATAGCATTTTTTATTTATATCCCAAAATCTTTGGGACAGCAGTGTTACGGATTCTATATTGAAAACAATTGAATAATCATTAACGGCTAATCCGCTAAACAGCTCACATTGAAGAGCCGTTTAAAAACTGATCAGCAGCATTATCATTAATGAAAAAGCCGGCTAATTTATAAGCCGGCTTTTTTGTATGTTTTATTTTATCAGACTTGCTTTTTAAAATACTACATGTGGTGAATATATTTATCAACAAGTTCCTTAATCTTCTCATTTTTGCCGTAAAGTTTTTCGCTGAGGCCTTTGTCTTTATATGCCATAAGCATTTTAGCTGTTCCATCAATGACAGCTGGTGAAAAAACTCCATCTTTCTCAAGGTGACTTCGAAGCTGAAGCAGGCATTCCGCGGATTCATAGCATGAAAGAGGCAGGCCTTTAAGTTCGGCAAGTCTTGCCTTGTTTTCTTCGTGGAAAATATTTACGTCAACATAAAGTTTTTCAGCCGTTTCAAGGGCATTTTTCATCTCAAGACCGTGCTTAGCTCCTACACAAAGACCCGCAAACAACAGGTGTATATTCGCGGAACCGTCCGGGCATCTGAATTCAAATGTCTGGCGGTCGGAGAAATCTTTCAGTTCTTCATTGTAGTTCGGATTGACTTTCCTGATCATCTCTTTAACGCCGACCCAACCAAGAGGAACGCGTATAAGCACTGAACGGTTTCTGTCTCCCCAGCAGATATTCGTGGGCGCTTCCTGGTGAGGAACAAGTCTAAGATATGATGTCGGATTTGTGTTTCCGAACGCAGTTAAAGCGGGAGTTATATCAAGAATCCCGGCGATCACTTTTTTTGCGGCATCGCTTAATTTTCCTTTTTCAACTGTGGCGGTTTTCCCGTTTTTATGAAGCTTCATGTGAATGTGCATACCGCTTCCTGCTTTGCCCACTGTAATCTTCGGCGCGAAGCTGATATTAACTCCGTGTTTATAGCCGATCATCCTTATCATCCATTTTGCTATGATAAGCTGATCTGCCGCGTCTTCGATATATGTCGGATTGAATTCGATCTCGTTCTGCTCATAATAAAAATTACCCTGGGTAAAATTTCCAACCTCAGAGTGGGCGTATTTAATAAGGCCGCCAGCCTGAGCAATGGCCTGCATACACTCTTTTCTTATGGCTTCAAATTTTGCGTATGGGAGGGATTCGTGGTAGCCCTTCTGGTCAGTTGCAGGATAGAAGTCATGTTTATCAGCAATTACATAATACTCAAGCTCTCCCATAACATCCAGGCTGTAACCTGTTTTTTCCTGAAGATTTCTGTGGGCTTTCATCATGACATTTTCAGGGGAACTTGCAAGCGGATTACCGTCCTTGTCATAATACGCGCAGAGAATGTCCAATGTGGGAATTTCAGTAAATGGATTGAGAAATGCTGTTTTATGCCTGGGTATAACATAGAGGTCGCTTGATTTTGCGTCTATGTAGGAGAAAAGACTTGAACCATCTACTCTTTCCCCGCATGACAGGAGACTGTCAAGCTGCTGAAGGCTGGTTATAACCATATTGAGGGTTTTTAGTTTTCCGTCTCCGCCGACATAACGGAAATTCAGCATCTTGATTCCGTTTTCTGTAATATACTTAATCAAGTCTGATTTTGTGAAATCTTTTGCAGGTTTTTTCAGATACTCCACGAGCGGATTAGGGCTTAATTCTATTTCAGCTCCTTTTTTTGGTGCCATATACTTCTCCAGTTATATTTTATTATGCTTTGTAATTTAGCGGATTTGTTACATTTGTGTAAAATGCCAAATAATATATTACAAACAAGTAAAATATTATTTTAATTGTTACAATAATGTTAACTTTTCCTGTTGCTGAATAAATAAGTCAAATAAAAAAGCCATATTTATAATACCTTTATGCTTTTAAAAGGTCTGCAAAGGATTTCAGGTATAATACAATTACGCTGAAGAAGAAAAATTGGTATCCCGGCAATTTAAGTTAAGCTATTACGGGTTTTATGATATACCGATGTATTTTTTATAGAGGAAACTGCTCGTGTTAAAAGACTCAAAGTATCCTTAACTACCCTTGATTCAGGGGACATACCATCACTTACTTGTGCTGAGTAGTGCACGGCCCGTACCGAAGCATCGGAAGTAAAATATTGTTATATTCCTGACTTTAAGTTCCCGGAATGGTGCTGTAAATTAAAATTTGCGCCGTAAAAAATTTCGCGAACATATCAATCCCTGTGGCTTAATATTTAAGCCTCTCATAAATAACTGTTGCTGCATTACCTCGAAAAATTCAGACCTATCCCAATTTTGCGCTGTTTTACGTCGTAATCAATAAGGCTTTCACCATAACCATCCCAGTACTGGGCCATGAAACTCATGCTTGATAAATACAACGGAACCGTAAGTGTGACCTCGGCTGTACCGCGATTGTAATACGGATTATACCGCCCCATGATTGAGAGATATGTATTACGGAGTTCAGAGAATTTCAGAGTAAAGCCCAACTCAGAATAACCGTAATACCTGTGTATATAGGGATTATCGTCACCGTTCACGTCATTTTCGTCGTCTTTTTCGTCCTCTTTGATCCTGTACCATGTTTTAATATTTACAATCATCATATCGTTTTCAAAATATGGAGAGATGTATATCCTGTTCCAGCCCCGGGAATATGGGAGCTCCCTTCCATTTGATTCATGTTCAATCCCGCTGTCGACGCGGAAACCGCTCCACATCTTTGTACGGAGGAACAGCTCAGGATTAAAATTATTTTCCCGAAAGGGTCGGGAGTCATCCATGTCGTAAAGCTGCCAGAATGACTTTTGTGTATAAGCAAAATAGAACGCCCATCCATAGAACTTCAGGAGCCTCTGCTTCAGGCTCACCTGGAATTTCGTTTCGTAATTTTTACGACTGTCTCTAGTATCGATGCATGAATATATGAAAGGGAATATATAGTTCGCCTTATGCGGTGAGAGCCCGTTTTTCGTGTTGTTAGATTTATTGTAATCTATCAACTGGTAGATATCAGGTGGATTGGGATTCTCTTCAATTGTCCCTTCGAAATCATCGATGTTCTGCGCAGTAGCCGGAAGTGCAAAAATGAAGAGAATGAGCAATATAAATATTCTTTTAATCATAAATTCTGCCTGATGATAATATAAATAATACAGGAACTAATTTTTTAATACAAAAATCTCATGTATTAAAACACCGGCAGTCTTCTGCACAACCCCCGGTTCATAGGACATACTGGTACTTATGGGAAGCAAAAATCAGTTAGATTCTTGACTTTAAGGCCGGTAATGGTTCTGTAAATTAAATTTTGCGTCGCTAAAAATTTTGCAAGTATACCAACCCCTGTGGCTTAATATTGAAACTATACATATAAAAATTCAAATTATTTTTAGACATTTGTTTAAATAGAAAAATTTATGGTAGCTTAACAACCCGCCTGTACGGCCTGAAGTAACCGTTCCTTATTCAATGCGTTTTTATCAGCTTCTCCATTTCTCTCTCTGCAAAAAATGAATATACTGTGTCTTTTATCATTAACGCCAGGCAATCAGGGCAGATTTTCGGCTTCTTTTAAACGATTTTTCTATAGACCGGTGGTATTAAATGATCGAATACATCATCATTCGTTTTTTCCAAAAAAAATACCCGGAGCATTTAAGCTACGGGTATTTTCGTTGTTGTTTGATTT
>DAONFG010000036.1:0-37650 GCA_035403465.1 Spirochaetota bacterium
GGGGGGTTTTGAATCAAGTAATTTTTAGGGAAATTCCGCATGCGGATTTTTATTTTTCTGTCAGTTCAATAATACCGCGTATAAGGTCATCCCTGTTAAAGGGCTTTGCTATATAGCTGTCAAATCCTGATTCAAGAAATTTCTGAACGTCTTCTTTCATAACATGTGCTGAGAGTGCAACGATAGGTGTACGTGCTTTTCCTGTTTTTTGTTCAATTTCGCGTATTATTCCAAGGGCCTCAAGCCCGTCCATGCGAGGCATCTGGATATCCATGAGAATAATATCTATATGCCGGCCGCTTTTATATTCTTCAACAGCTTCGAATCCGTCAACGGCCACAATGCAGGTGAAACCGTTCTTTTCCAGGACTTTAGAAACCAGCAGCCTGTTGATATGATTATCTTCAACTACCAGCACAGTTTTACCGCTGCTCGCAGATGTATCCCTATCTGGTTTTATGCCTGTTTCACCTGATGAAGGTTTATACGGTACAGTAAACACGAACTTTGAACCTTTGTTAAGCTCGGATTCAACATAGATAGTCCCTCCCATCATCTCGACTATCATTTTTGATATTGAAAGCCCCAGGCCGGTTCCGCTGTAACTTCTCCTGCTGCTGTAGTCGACCTGCCTGAACCTTTCGAAAACCAGTGGCAGGTTCTCCTCGGATATGCCTATCCCTGAGTCCTCAACATAGAATTCCATCATGCCGCTGCTGTTCAGATTCACGCCGAAATTAATTTCCCCTGAATCTGTGAACTTGACAGCGTTTGAAAGAAGGTTATTCATAACCTGTTCAATCCGGTGTTCATCACCATTAATCAGTTCGGAGATATTGTGGTCGCAGTCAAAGTCCAGGTTTATATTTTTCTTGCCCGCTCTCACAAGGACAAAGGTGCTGTTATAGACGTTTTTTATGAGCGACTTGATGCTGAATGGCGCTTCAATAATCTTAAGCGAACCTGATTCAATTTTTGACAGGTCAAGGATTTCATTGATTATGGAAAGAAGAAGCTTGCCGCTCTTCTGAATCATCCTCAGGTAGTTCTCATGCGCGGGCTCATTAATTTCTTCGATCAGTATGTCGGTGAACCCGATGACCGCGTTAAGCGGGGTTCGCATCTCGTGTGACATGTTTGCAAGGAAGTTTGTTTTGAGACTGTCAGACTCCCTGGCCTTCTCCCTGGCCTCAATGAGCATTTTCTCGAAAATTTTACGCTCGGTAATGTCGCGTGCAGAGCCCTGGATGCTGACCGGGTTGCCCGTGTCATCAAAAATAAGAGTATTCTTGTACTCGATGATGATTTTTTTCCCGTACCTGTTCCTGAACTTTACCTCGCTATAGATTGCGCCTTCGCTGATGATACGTTTCAGCATGTCTACAACATCGGCTTCAGTGTAATAACCGTGATCGGCACTTGAAAGCAGAGTAACAAGGTTCATCTTTTTAAGCTCATCCTCGCTGTAGCCGAATAGCTTTTGAAAGGCGCTGTTGACTTCTAAAATGTTGCCCTGGAGGTCGTATATGTAGAGCAGGTCCTCAACGTTGTTGAAAATATCCCGGTATTTTTTTTCGCTCCTTATAAGGTCGTGCTCAAACCACATCCGCTGGATAGCAAGCGCATACTGAGAGGAAAAGTTTTCTATGATATTAAGATCTTCCGAATCGTAGTCTTTATATGAATCTCCCATGATGATAAAGCCGACAACCGTTTCACCTATGACTGCAGGAGAACAGAGTGCATTTTTAATTTCAGATACGGGCATGGATTCATTTGCGTCAAATATTAAAGAGGCTTCGTTTGAAAAGAATGAATCACGGTCTTCAAATATCTTTTTTTTCATTTGAGGGGTGAATCCGGCTATAATCTCCGGTTTCCGGAAAGAAACTTCACCGTTTATCCGTGAATATATGAATACCGATATGTTCGGCGTTGATTCACTTCCTATGTATCCGGCAAACCCGTTGTGGCTTCCGGTGAGCTCGGCAAGATACTCAAGAAGAATTCGTGAGATATTTTCTATCGAGGCACCGCCAAGCAGTTTTTTTGAAAGGTCAGCAATGAAATAGTTATGGCTGATCTCCTTGTTTAATTCCCGGGTTCGCCTGGAAACCTCCCTGCGCAGCAGTATGTAGAAAAGAATTATCAGTATTGATGCAATGGCCAGGGCAACAAGTACTGCGAGGAGCCCGTACATTTTTTTATCATCCAGTATCCTTCCTGAATGGCTGAACCACTTGAGGTATATTCTTGAAAACTCCCCGTTCTTTTTTATTGCGGCCATACCTTCGTTGAGTTTATCCATCAGTTCTTTATTACGGGGGGAGAACTTCATTGAGTATTCGATTGAGAATACCGGCCTTTCTGAAAGACGCAGGTCATTTATCCTGTGCCTTTCAATAAGATAGTTTGCCGAGTTGAGTGATAGTATGGCACAGTCAGTTTCACCCGATGAAACAAGTTTAAGTGCTGAGAAATCTGTATCGGTATAGATCATTAACGATTCCGGATATTTTGCGGCAAGGTATAAGTCCAGTTCGTAGCCTCTGTTGACAGCAATACGTTTGCCCGTGAAGGGGCCTGACAGGGCTCTTTGTTTTACAGGGAAAGCGGCAATAAACTGTACGTTTATTCCGGGTGATGAATAGAACTTCCCTGTACTGTTATTCCTGTCATGAAAAACGCATGTAAGAAAATCAATTTTATCAGAGGAAAACTTTTTTACTGCTTCATCCCCGGGCATCAGGGTAACGTGTATGTCCAGTCCGGTTTCGTCTTCAATTGCGTTGATAATATCTATGTTGAATCCTGACGGTCTGCCGTAATCATCAATATATTCAAAAGGAGGAAAACTGCTGCTGCCTGCTCCATAATAAATCCTCACCTGCTCTGCATACAGAGAGGAGGCAAAAAGAAACAGACCGATCAGTAATCCTGTTTTTTTAAATAATGGCATTATCATCCCTGATTATTCTAATCCTTCATTTTACTGCTCTCCTGGCCGGCAACATTATATTCAAAATCACTTCCGGGTATACCTGGCTAATGACTTAATAAATATACCCTTTTTTAAAAATATCATGCCCCACCGGGACGAAAGATAAAGATTTGTGAATTATATTTCTATATTATACAATTTTAAAAGTGAAAAGTAAAGATTAATTTGTATGTTTGACTCTGCCCCGTAAATTCAGTATCCGGAAACTCGGGGTTTCCGTTAAAGTAAATCCCCTGTATTGCCGATAATATTGACATGAAAATATCAACCGGAGTAGCCGAAATATTTCTTGGCAGGAATCCCCGTACAGGAGCTGTCAGGGAGAAATCATACATATGGCCCGATTACAGGCAGAACGCCGTTGAAAAGATCCGCGGCCGCGAGCCGGAAAAAAATGAATACATTTTCCGCAAACCTGATCTCAAGGCGAGGGAGGAGATTCTTGGCGCAATGCACAGGGTCGAACAGAGTTACGATTCCACAGGCAGGGCGGGCTATCAGAAATCCCCTGTAGCACCCGGATCATTCTTCGACGCACTTGCCTGATATGCTTATACAGATCAATGATATCCGCATTCCGCCCGGAAGTGCGGATGAGGACATAAAGTCATCTGTTGAAGAGATAGTGGGAGTAAGCTTCACCTCGCTTCGCATACTTAAAAAATCCCTTGATGCGCGAAATAAAAGTAATATTGTATACACTTACCGTGTGCTTGCCGAAACAGATGACCTCACGGGCAGGCTTCTTGTTGAATCAGGACAGGCCGTAACATACAGGCCGGTACAGGTTCCGGGACTCGTTAAATCCGCATCAGGGAAAGAGGTTATCGTTATCGGCACAGGGCCCGCAGGCCTCTTCTGCGCGCTCAGGCTGCTTGAGTCCGGCGCCCGGGTAAAGATTATCGAGCGGGGCAAAGCTGTTGAGTCCAGGTTCCATGACATTGAAGTTCTTGAGAATGAAGGTGTGCTGGATACGGAGAGTAATGTGCTCTTCGGTGAAGGCGGGGCAGGTACATATTCGGACGGAAAGCTCACCTCACGCTCTGACCGGCCCGAATCCGCGTGGTTTTTTGAAAAGTTCATAGAGTATGGAGCAGACCCGTCAATTGCATATGAATCGAAACCCCACGTGGGCACGGACCGGCTGCGTGCAATAATTAAAAATACCAGGGAATCGCTCGTAGCAGGCGGCGCACAGGTCCTCTTCGGTGAAAAGGTAACTGACCTGATAATCGGGGCAGAGAACCGGGTGACGGGTGTAAAAACTGCACACGGGGAACATCATGCATCTGCAGTTGTCCTGGCGGCAGGACACTCTGCGCGCGACACGTACGCCATGCTTCATGAACGCGGGGTGTACCTTGAAAAGAAACCCTTCGCCATCGGGACGCGCATCGAACACCCGGCTGAACACATAAACTCGATCCAGTACGGGGACAGCAGGTACCGCGGAGTTCTACCTGCGGCCGAGTACTTTATTACGCACAACAACCCTTCAACCGGACGCGGTATATACACATTCTGCATGTGCCCGGGAGGCGCTGTTATAAATTCATCGTCTGAGCAGGGTATGCTCTGCACCAACGGGATGAGCCTGTCCAGCCGAAACGCGCCATGGTCAAATGCCGCTGTAGTGGTAACAGTGCGCACTGAAGATACAGGCGACGGGCCGCTTGCAGGGATAGAATTTCAGCGGGAGATTGAGCGCCGGGCATTCAATGCCGGGGGAGGACTCTTCCGCGCGCCTGCCCAGAGCGTATCATGTTTCATGTCGCGGAAAGAGGATAGTTCCCTGCCGCAGACTTCGTATGCAAACGGTGTTGTTCCCGGGAGACTGGACAGCTTTCTGCCGGATTGGATCTGCTCTGAACTTAGAACAGGACTCGCCTCGTTCAATAAAAAGATGAAGGGATTCCTGGAAAACGCAGTGCTGATAGGGGCTGAAACCAGGACATCATCACCGGTGCGGGTAACACGCGGTGACGACTTCCAGTCAGTGTCGCACAGGGGACTTTATCCTGTTGGCGAGGGTGCGGGTTATGCCGGCGGTATTGTCAGTTCAGCCATAGACGGTATACGCTGTGCCGATGCGATAATTAATACCCTCCGGTAGCGGCGCAGCATTCTGTGCCGGTATGCCTCTAAAACATTAAGTATTTCATAAAAAACTAAAGCATTCTGTAACAAAGAATATTTATCCGCTACAAAATACTTATTGAAAATGCAGCCACTTAATAATTCCTGATTATATTGAATCAGTAAATTTGTGATAGTGCCTGGATAGAAAAATTCAGATTACCGGAGGAATATAATGTCATCATTAAATGAAGTTACAGATCAGAGTTTCGATAAAGAAGTAGCACAGGCATCGGGAAAGGTTCTTGTGGATTTCTGGGCCCCATGGTGCGGGCCCTGCAGGATGCAGACCCCGATCCTTGAAAAGCTTGTAGCCTCAGGTGCGGTGAACGCAAAGATAGTAAAGCTCAACACGGACGAGAATCCCGAGGTGGCGCGCAAGTTCGGGATAGTTTCAATCCCCACACTTATCCTCTTCGAAAACGGTGCAGAGAAGGAAAGATACGTAGGCGTGCAGCCCGAGGCAGTGCTCAAGTCAAAGCTCAGCTGATGCGCGCTGTAGTTCAGAGGGTAAAGGAGGCCTCTGTAAAGGTTGACGGCAGTATGGTTGCATCAACCGGACCCGGCCTCCTTGTACTTGTCGGTTTCCATAAAGACGATACAGAAAAGGATTCGGATTACATAATCTCAAAAATAACGGGACTGCGCATATTCAGTGATGCCGATGAAAACATGAACCTCCCGGTGTCAGATACCGGCGGCGGGATACTTGTAGTTTCGCAGTTTACACTTTACGGCGATGCGCGAAAGGGGAGGAGGCCTTCCTTCTCAGACGCGATGCCTCCTTCAGAAGCAGCTAAGTTTTATGATGCGTTCATTGAAAAGTTCAGGTCGGCTTATAGTAAAATTGAAAGCGGTGTTTTCGGCGCGGACATGGATGTGTCGCTTGTTAATTCCGGTCCGGTCACAATCATGCTGGACAGTTTCAGGGGATTTTAGGCTGGCATGCCCTCACCCTGTCGCTATCGCGACATCCCTCTCCCGGATTGAGATAATAAAATTATATTTTACTGAAATCCATATTATGCCAATAATTATGTTTTAAAGAACAGGGAGAGGGAATGACATGAACTGAATAATGGTTAAAACAAAAATTTTTCATGATACCCCTTCTCCCTGTTAATTCAATGAAAATTATCGGGACATTAGTTATTCCTGTATTACAAAAGTGTATTTATTGCTATTGGGAGAAGGTGCGCAGTAGCGCGGATGAGGGCAGTCTACCTCACTATATCCCCGATCCATTCAACTGAATTGTTTTCAATAAGTACAAGGTCAAACCTGAAAGTAATCTGTTTCGTGTTGAGTGAAGGATTGTTTACAAGGAAGTGTTCGGCGCAGCGCCGGAGTGTTTTTTTCTTGTTCTGTGTGATTGAGTATATTCCGCCGCCGAAAGCGTCGGACCTCCTGGCCTTCACTTCGGCAAAAACAACAAGGTTTTCCCTGCGTGCAATAATATCAAGTTCACCGATTTTTCCTGCGTGGTAGTTGCGTCCAATAATTTCAAAACCGTTCTCTTCAAGAAACGCACAGGCAGTATCTTCTCCATCTTTGCCGTATTCTTTCCTGTAGGTATTCTGCATCAGAATCCCCAGAGCACGTCAAAGAGGTTGACGCCGGCCTCCTTTTCGCTGATGACTTTTGATATGTACCTTGCTGTATCCGTGAGCAGGTTGATAACCTGTGTCTCTTCAACCTTCTCCTTGTTTTCGTTCAATATAACCTTGATTATGGGGCGCAGAGGTTTTTCTGTAACAGAACCGATCACGATACCGATAATTCCGTCATTCAGCTCAACCAGCGAGCCTATGGGATATACCGACATCCTGGAGAGGAATATCTTGAGGATTTCAGGATCAAACTTGTTTACGCCGCTTGCAAGGAGATTCTTCATGGCATGGTACGCGCCGCGTTTCTCCCTGTAGCTCCTGCTTGAAATCTGGGCCTCGTAGCTGTCCGCGATCGAGGCGATCCTTGCGAATTCATCAATCTCTTTGCCCTTGAGGCTCCGGGGGTAGCCCTTGCCGTCAAACTGTTCATGGTGCTGCAGGGAAATGTTGGCAACACGTTCGTTCAGTTCTGTATACGAAATCAGGGCCTTGTATCCGTGCAGAGGATGGGCCTTGATCATCTGGTATTCGCTGTCAGTAAGGTTTGACTGTTTGTGTATGATATAAACCGGGATTTTAGTCATACCTGAATCGATAAGTATGGTGCCGGTGCCCAGGTCAAGCATCTGCTTGTCGTTGTAATTCATTGCCTGGCCGATTATCAGCGCATAGAAAGTGACATTTACGGAATGTGTAACAAGGTAGTTTCTTTCGTTGTCATCAAGGCCATGAAGAAACAGGAAGACGTTGCTGTTCTCCTTGATAAGCCCCATGATGTCGTTTACCACACGCTGGACCTTTAAAAGGTCAACCTTGATGTCCTTGCGGATTGACGTGTAGACCTGGTCTATTGTGTAGCAGGCATTGCTGTGGACCTCGATAAGCTTTTTCCTCATCCCCAGCAGACCTTCATATCTTTCAATTATCTGGTCGGTTTTCCCGGTCGAAGCAGAGGTTGTTGAATGGCTGGTTGCTCCCTTGATAATCGTTCCTGTTGTTTCAACTTCACTAACGCCCCACTTCATCAGCCGTTTGATGTCATCCTCCCGGAGGGGGATGTTGGGGGCTACAAGCATGTTGTCGCTGTCAATATATACAGCCTTGCTGAAAACCATTCCGGGTTTCAGGTCTTCAACAGGTATTTTCTTCATATCAGCCATCAGTCAGTCCTGCAGCATTAATTTTATTTTTGAAACTGTCGTTTACCCTGTAGCAGTATGCCATTACTGCCGCGACTGCTCCGAAAAACTGTTCGGGAATGTCGTCGCCTGTTTTAAGGCGGTACAGTACTTCGGTAAGGTCTGAATCCTTATAAATAGTAATATTTTTCTGCCCGGCGATTTTCAACATTTTTTTTACCAGTTCACCACTCGCCCTGGCAATGATTTTCGGAGCATCCTTCCTGTATTCAATAGCAACTGCCTTATCCATATCCATGCCCTTAAATCTTTACGTCTATACCGCTTTTAAGTTGAAAATCACTGCAGAGCATATGCAATTTATCAACCACTTTTTTTGTATTAAAAAAACTGACCGCTCGCGTTTCAACTCCATTCTGACGCAGGGAACTTCTCAGTTCATCGGAACCCGCTTCAAGCATGGAAACCGCCCGGTCATTTTCCGCCCCTATGCTTATTGCACTGTGTCCGCTTTCTGAACGGATTAACAGGCTGACCCTGCCCAGCTCTGAAAGTGAAAATGTCATAAAAAATGAATCGTTCTTATAGACATATTCAAATTCTGAAAAATCCCCGTCTTCAGGAAAGGGGAATCCGCCGTAGCCTTCATCGTCCCTGTCTGGCGATACCAGCAGTTTTAACAGATCAGTAAAAAGCTCATCATCAAGCCCTTCAATATCGCTGAGGATTTCATCAATCCGTTCATTGCCAGCGGTGAATCCATGCTTTTTGCCGGTTTTCTCCATGAAAAAGAGTATTGCGGAGAACACGGCTGCAGGGAGTTTCATTGCCGCAGCCAGGCTGATGTCTGTTAAAGTCTGTCCGGGCACTTTAAGAAATTTCAGCCTGTTTATAAGATCGGATAAATTTTTCTCTTTCAGGTGATCTTTTTTTATCCCTGCAAGAAAAAGATTTATCTCAGTCAGATCGCTCCGGTTCGCTGAAACGAGGCGCCACAGTTCAGCGGCCATTCCCCTGTCAGGGACTTTGTCGCCTGCCAGAAAATATTGTTTCAGAAAAAGGGGAAGGTCTGATGCGCTTCCGGAAACCTGGAGCCTGAAAACCGCGCTGCTTCTGCTCTTTTCGGAAAGCACCAGTTCAACAATGTTCCCCGCGGGTATTCCTGCAGTAAAGTCAGCCCTGATGCGTTTTCCGGCTATGTCGAGCAGGGCAACATTCCCCTCCCTGCTGATAATACGAGCCTCAACACGGTCACCCGCTGATATCCCTTTCAGCAGGGTGCCGATGTCCCTTCCGGAATTCATGGTTATGCGGAGGGAATCACTATATCCTGTTATTTTCATCAAACAGAATCCCCTGAGCCTCGAGAATGCTTCGCGCCGGATCATAAGACTTCCTGTGGATTGCACATAGCCCCAGCGAATTTATCGCTTCAATATGTGTTCGCGTTCCGTAACCCTTATGCCTGGAAAAACCGTAACCGGGAAAGGCGCTATCAACCCGGCACATGATATCGTCCCGTGTAACCTTGGCGATTATCGATGCCGATGCTATCGATAATGACCGGCAGTCTCCTTTAATTACGGAATGAAAAGGTACCCCGGTGCTGAACCTGAAGTTCCCGTCCATGATTACAAGGTCAGGTTTAACAGGTATGGTCTTCAGCATTTTTATAACGGCAAGTTCTGTCGCGCCGTTAATCCCGCATGAATCTATTACGGTATGGGGGATAAATATACGGGTACATGCAAGCGCGTGCCTGTGAATCACATGCATTGCCTCGGCCCTTCTTTTGTGTGTAAGCTGTTTTGAATCCGCAATTGAATCCGCAATTTCAAACGGGATACTATCAAAGATGGCGGGATCATAGATGACCATGCCAAGGCTTAATGGGCCTGCAAGGGCGCCGCGGCCCGCCTCGTCAACGCCTGCGATATAACGGAAGTTTTGTGTAAGATGTGTCTTTTCGATGGAGAAATCAGGGCGCATGCACCTTAAAACATCAGGGGAGGACATAGTTTGTCCCCCCTCTGGTAATGCGGAATTCTGTAAGGCTGTTGTTATTCAGCAGCAGGGGCATCCGATGATGTAACCGGAGCTGCTACTTTTGCTTTTTTAGAGAATTTCTTCTCTTTAAGTTTCGCTGATTTACCTGTTCTTTCCCTGAGGAAATAAAGTTTTGCCCTTCTTACAACACTTTTACGCATAACTTCGATCTTTGCGATCTTCGGTGAAAGTACAGGGAAAATCCTCTCTACTCCCACATCAAAAGAGATTTTTCTTACAGTGAAGGTTTTGTTCTGTCCCTTGTTGTCTATTGCGATTACAACTCCCTCGTAAACCTGGATCCTCTCCTTGGTACCTTCAATGATCTTGTAGTGTACACGGACAGTATCGCCTATTTCGAAGTCGAATTTTCTTTCAACCGGCCTGATATCCTTTTCAATAGCCTGCATTATATCCATTACGGTCACTCCCCTAATATTATTCTCGTTAAATACTTCTTATAAAGATCAGGCCGTACGGCCCTTGTCTTTTCAATACGCTTTTCGTTTCTCCAGCGGCTGATCCTTGCATGGTCACCCTCAAGGAGAATCTCCGGAACTTTTAGTCCCATGAACTCGGCAGGCCTGGTGTACTGGGGGTATTCAAGAAGATCACCCTCAAAACTCTCTTCAACAAGGGACTGGCTGTTCGACATGAAACCCGGAAGAAGCCTGGCAACCGCGTCTGCAATCACCAGTGCGGCAAACTCACCGCCGCTGAGTACATAATCGCCTATGGAAACCTCGTGAGTCACAAACCTGTCTATAACCCGCTGGTCAAGGCCTTCGTAATGACCGCAGATTATCGAGATTTCGCCTTTACCCGAAAGTTCATAGGCAAAATCCCGGTCAAACGGCTTACCTGAAGGTGATGTGTACAGAACTTCCGTTCCTGCCTGTTCGTTCGCCTCAAGTGCCGCAAAGAGAGGCTGGGGCGCCATCACCATCCCCGATCCCCCGCCGTAAGGGTAATCGTCGCATCTTCTGAACCGGTCCTGCGAATAATCTCTTATGTCGATTACCCGGAATTCCAGTATACCCGATTCCACCGCTTTTCCCATAAGCCCTGATTTAAGGGGCGAACTGAAAAATTCAGGGAAAAGCGTGTAAATCTTAAATATCAAATAATCCCTCTACAGGATTTATATCAATTATCTTCTCTTTAATACGGGCCGTGTCCACCATTGAGTCAACGAATGGAACCATAACCCGGCCTGACTTTGAATCTTCAATAACAAGTATATCCCCGGCACCCGCTTCCATTATATCAATCACAGTACCGAACTCTTTTCCTTTCAGATATACCGTGCAGCCGATTAAATCATAATAAAAAAACGAATCTTTATCGAGCAGATCTCTTCCGCTCTCTGCATCCGATTCCTGTATGAAGATGTCCATGCCCCTGAGCATGTCGGAATCGTTTCTTGAATCTATGCCCTCCAGCTTTAGAAGAAGAATCCTGCCTTTCATCGGTCTGAATCCTTCGACCCTGTATTCCCTGGACGCTTTATCAAATCCGAAATAAAGAATTTTCCCTTCTGCAAATCTTTCAGGGATGTCTGTAATCACATATACCTTGACTTCTCCGTGAAGTCCATGTGATCCCGTTATCCTGGCTATTCTTAAATAATCTTTTTCAGGAATCAATCAAGTATTTCCAGCACCACTCTCTTCCCGGTTTTAGTGGCGGAAGCGTTTATTACGGTTCTAATGGCCCTTGCAATGCGGCCGTGTTTGCCGATTACCTTGCCAATATCATCTTTAGTGACTTTGAGTTCAAGAATGGTTGATTTCTCCCCCTCAATTTCCCTTATCTCCACCTGATCAGGATGATCCACGAGTGATTTTACCATAAAACCTACGAGTTCACTATAATCCATATCCGCTCTCCTGTGGTTTTATTTCGCGCTCTTGTATTTCTGCCAGATCCCTTCTTTTTTCAGTAGTTCCCTGATGGTATCAGTGGGCTGTGCGCCCAGTTTCAGCCATTTCATTACTTTTTCTTCATCAATGTCAAACTGCTTGCCGTCAACTATGGGCTGGTATTTTCCGATAAAATCAACCACCACCCCGTCTCTCTTTGCCCTGCTGTCAGCGGCCACCACTCTGTAAAATGGTTTCTTTTTTGTTCCAACTCTCTGTAAACGTATCTTAAGGGACACTATCCCACCTCCTGATATACTTAGGGAGTAAATTATTTTTAGTGCTGTGTTTTTTGTCAATATTAATTAGAGGATGGCCGCTTTTTTTAACTCAGCGGTGTTAAGATTGACCTTCATATCCTTATAAGCCGAACTTCCGGCCACTATTATACCTGCTCCTGCTGAAACAACATCCTTTATATTGGAGGAATTTATCCCTCCGTCAACCTGGATCATTATGTTCAGGTTTTTCCTGTCAATGTACTCTTTCAGCTTTTTTATGCGGCCAAGCGAATTCTCCATGAAGGACTGGCCGTAGAAACCTGGCTCAACCGACATAATAAGGACAAGGTCGCAATATGGCAGAAAATCATAGACTGCTTCCACCGGTGTTGCAGGATTCAGTGCAATCCCGGATTTTATCCCGGCCTTTCGTATGGCAGCCAGTGAGCGGCCGGGAAACCTTGTACTTTCATAGTGTATTACTATGCACCAGGGGGCAATTTCTATGTAGCTCTCCAGTGAGAGTTCCGGTTTTTCAATCATCAGGTGGACGTCGAGCGGTATTGGTGTGTGCTTTTTTATGCTGCGTATAAACCCGGGCCCGAACGTGAGGTTAGGGACAAAGTTCCCGTCCATAACATCCATGTGTAGCAGGTCTACAATCCCGGGATCGAACTGTTGCACGTCTGTACCTGCAGTTGAAAGGTCGCCTGCTATTATTGAAGGTGATATTAAAATTTTAGAATTCATCGACGTTTATCTTCAGTGTGCTGATATTCTTTTTATCCCTTGTTATGTATACCCTGGCGTTCCCCACCCTCTGGAAAACAAAGGTGATTTTCTGGTCTGCCCTGGCCCTCGAGGAGTACCTTATCCTCCTGGCGAAATTATCTTCAATGTATGCCTCGAAAAGTCCCTCTTCCATGTCTGAAGGGATAACATATTCCACGTACTCATAAGCAGTGTATGGGTGTTCTGTCAGGCTGTAGTAATTCACCTTGAGAATTACTACATCTCCATCTTTAAGCGGGGTGTCCTTCGCTATGCTCTGGTCCGTAATTATTCCGCTCCCGTTGATGTCGCCTGTTTTGCTTACCTCTTCGTATACAGTAATACCCTGTGCAAGGAGCAGGTCGTAGCAAAGGTCTATAGACTGGCCGGTTACGTCGGGCATTATTTTATTCGGTGTTCCGGGACCGCTTGAAACCAGGAGATTTACCTTTACGTCAGGTGTGATCTTTTCACCCGCTTTCGGGGACTGGTCTATTACAATATTGGCCGCGGTTTTTTCTGATGGTATGTATGAAATCACGCCGGTACTTATCGAAACCGACTTGTCCTGGTAATGCAGGTTTTTCAGTTTATTGATAGCCATGGGGAGCATTGAACCTGTAAGGTTAGGGACGTTGACGAAAAATTTGCTGCGGCTTATGGTCAGGGTCACCTTGCTGTTCTCTTCTACTATGCGCCCGCTTTCAGGATACTGGTTGAGTATTATACCGTCCTCGATGTCATAAACGTCGGCAAATTTCAGGTCTGTTCTGAATCCCCTGTTTGTAAGGCTGTTGCTTACATCAACAAAGCGTTTGCCCAGCAGGTCCGGAACCTTGAGCTCCTTTGTGGACTTGGTGAGCAGGATTAGAATTATTGTGGCAAAAAACATGAAAAGCATAAACGCCAGGAAAAATATCAGGGCGAGCCTTTTTACGGGTTTAAAGTATTGAAATTCATACTCAGGACCGCCATTTTTTTCTTTTATAACGGTTTCGCTCTTCCCGGTTTCGACTTTCTGCATTTCAATGTTTTCGCTACCGTTGTTTTCAGTTCCATTACTCATATATATCTCTCAAATTTATCTTTTCCATTTATAAAATGGTATACTTATCAGTTTCAGCCTGAAATACTTCAATTGAACTGAGGTTTTTATGCATTTCCGGGTTTATTGCCTGAATCATTGTAAAATCTTCTTATAAGTCTTTTTGTCAATAAAAATTAGTGAGTTGTTGCGAAACTGCGTCTCGCGCTGCAGGAGAGGCCCCTGCGGGGCTTTTCGGGGCTGCGCCCCGTGCCCCGGGCCAGAGATGTTGTGAAGGAAAAGAAGGTGAGTTGTTGCGAAACTGCGTCTCGCGCTGCAGGAGAGGCCCCTGCGGGGCTTTTCGGGGCTGCGCCCCGGGCCCCGGGCCAGAGATGTTGTGAAGGAAAAGAAGGTGAGTTGCTGCGAAACTGCGTCCCGCGCTGCAGGAGAGGCCCCTGCGGGGTTTTTCGGGGCTGCGCCCCGTGCCCGGCAGAGATGCTGTGAAGGAAAAGAAGGTGAGTTGCTGCGAAACTGCGTCTCGCGGGCTCGCAGGGAAGGCCCGCTGGTGGTTCCGGGGCTCTGACCCCTGTCTGACTGGGAAATACCACTTATGGGGAAAATGCATCCCGCGGCTGGCAGCCGTATAAAAATACAATTATAAAAAAAAGATATTCACGTGTTAAGTAAATGAACAAATTCATCGACAATCATAAAAGGCACTATTTTCATAAGTACATATTGATGCAGGAAAGCAGGTTTACGCTGCTTATCCGGTTTCGGGTGATAGATAACATTGGTGTAAAATGAATAAAGGCGGGTCTTAAACTGAATGAACAGAATCAGGCTGCTGCTCACATCGGATCTGCATATCGGTATTACCGGCAGTGCAGCCATACCCGGAAAAGAGGAACGGATACAGACATTCCGCAAAATCTGCAGCCTGGCGGAAAAGCATGACATACTGCTTATTGCCGGCGACCTGATCAACGATGAAAGTACAACGGGGAACATCTTTGAAATAATCAGGGAGGAGTTCGCCAGGATTGCGTCAGCAGGGGTTGAAATTTATTATACGGCCGGCAAGGGGGAGCTGATCAGTGACGGATCTATAAATCCTTCTATAAGCGGACTTCCGGTAACACGGATTTTTTCTGATGAAAACGCGGGCTTCAGGGTCAAGTCCGGCAAGGGGGACCTGTATATTTACGGGACCGGTTACGGGAGCGCTTCCGGTTTCACTGCTGCGGCAAAGAGCACAGGCAAGGGACTGCATATTGGTCTCTTCAATGCAGGGTTCAATCCTGTTATTGACACGGATGAAGAGATGACTTATATAGGGAAAGATGATATAAAAAAGATGAACCTTGATTTTTATGCAATGGGGAGCGACCACAACTTCAGGGTATTCAAGCTTGCAAACAGGATAATAGGCGCTTATGCCGGCAGCCCTGAACCATGCTCGCCTTCAGAAACAGGGGACAGGTTTGTGATATCAATTGAAGCTGAGTCTGGTGCGATCAGCAATATAAAGAGGATCGCGGTTAATACAACGAGGATACTCTGTAATGACATTGACTGCACAGGGCTCCTTGGCGAGTCTGAACTTGTTGACAGGATAAAAACATCGCTGCAGAAAGAGAATTCATACATAATAAGGCTTACCGGGAAGAGGGATTTCATCATCAGCGACATGCTGCATACTGAACTTACAGGCTGCTTCCGCGGACTGGAAGTGGTGGATGACACGCTTCCGCATCTGAATATTCTTCTTGAAGAGCATGGCAGCGGCAATGATCTGCAGTCGGAATTTTTCCGTACATTGAACAGCAGGCTTGACGGAAGCAGCTCAGGGGTTTCGCGGCAGATGGCAGCGAAAATTCTCTGCAGGAATGCGTCCGGCAGGAGGCTTTTTTGCGATTTCTGAAATTGACAATATCGCAGGCTGGCAGGGGAAGGGCTGTTGTTGAATTCAGCAGGAGGGGTGAGACAATCCTGAGTGGAAAAGATGCGGGCCTGAAGAACGCGCCGGATATTATACGCCAGTGGATGACAATGCTGAACGGAAAGATCAGGCAGGGGGATCCCGCGCTTTCAGGAAACAGCGAACTTTTTATCGAGCCGGGTACCGGCGACCGCAGATACAAACTGGTCTCTGCGAATAAAAAAGTAACGGCCTGGGAACAGGAACATATACATTCAGGCTACACCCGGGTCACCACGGAAAAAAGCGCAGCAGGTAGCGGATTTCCCGGTATACTGAAATTTTTCAGCATGGAGGAGATGCTGCTGCTCTGTGTGCACGACAGGGAACTTATAGAGCAGGGGAATGACCCGCTTTTTGCCGGGAAGAAACTGGCTTCGCTTTTACTGAAGAAAGAAGTCCGGGGGAACGGGCCGGTTTTTATCAGCGGGCTTGAAGGGCTCAGCACGTCACTTGAAAAGGAACTGAATATCCTTTCCAGGGAGATCCAGCTGCTTGAACTCAAAAAGATGAAAAAGGACAGGCTGAAGAAGGAGACCGCGCATTCAGTGCGGACCCTGAATAAACTGAGCAGGCAGCATGAATCCACTGTTAAATACAGGGAGACCCTGCTTGAAATAAGGAAAAAGAACGAGCAGTGCGACAGGCTTTCGCATAAGATCAGCGAAACAAAAAAAGACCTGATGGAACTGAAGGAGATCGGCGACAAGACAGGTTCTCTTGAAAAGGATTTAAAAAAACGCTTCCCGCAATTCTACGATGAAAAGTCTGACGGTCTGCCCGACATGGACAGGATACAGGAATCATTCAACGCGATGCGCGACCTGAATGAGAAGATAGATATCTACAGGCAGAAGAGAAAAAACATTTCAGGCAAAATCATTAAGGTGATCGCCGCATCTGCTATCTTTACGCTCCTATCCCTGGGCTTTGCCGGTGTGAAATATTTTACTGCCGGTATCGCCATGGTGAGACCGCTGCTTGCTGCTGCGGCTGTTTCAGGATTTATGGTTCTTGCCGGAGCCCTGGCCGTGTTCAGGATAAAAAAACAGCAGCCCGAGGTGTATATTGAGGATAAGAAGGTCAGGGAGGCTGACCTGTTCGATCTTCTACATAAAAACAATTTCCCGGTTGCTGACTTTAAAACGGGTGAGATCTATGATTTTCTCTTCCAGTATTTTGAGGATTTCATAACATTCAGGGATATACGTAACGAGCTTGCTGATCTGAAAAAAAGAATCAGCAGCACTGTGACATTCGCGGAGAAGGAGAAAAAACTGGATACGCTGAATGAAAAGCTTGATGATACAGTTTCAGAGATTGACAGGATGCTTGCCGGGCTCGACCAGTCTGTTCACCCCCTTCCTGAACCGGGGGAGATAGACAACGCGGCTGCTGAGGTCACTGGAGTGATAAAGGAGCTGGATGAGAAAATAGAACACGAAAAGTCGATAATCGCCAAGCTGGAGGAGCAGTTCAGCGATCAGCCCGGTTCAGATGTTAACATCCTTGAAATTGAGGCTGAAATGAATGAAATAAACGGCAGGATTGAGG
Source organism: Spirochaetota bacterium (assembly GCA_035403465.1). Lineage (GTDB taxonomy): Bacteria > Spirochaetota > UBA4802 > UBA4802 > UBA5550 > JAAYBQ01. The sequence goes on from DAONFG010000036.1 coordinate 17,406, forward strand.
CGCTTAAGTCAGAGGCAGATACCGCAAGGTTTCTCGAGGAGACCTTCAGTGAAGCGTCAGCACCGTTTCTTGAAAAGTGCATTGAGGAATTTACACCGCTGCTTTCGGCAAATTTATCAAGGCTCATGTCGTACAGGCACGATGAAAAAATATCCGGGGCCCTGCCGCTGCTTTTTGATAATGAATCGCTTCTGCCTGAGCTTGACCTGCAGTCCAGGATTCTGATTTCACTGGGTGTAAGGAGTGCTCTTTCAGCCTATTTTGACGAGTTTGATATTCCGCCGGTACTTCTTGTTGACCCGGTGGAAACCGCCAGCCGTGAAAATGTTGAAGAATTAAATAAAATATTGCTTGAATTGTTCGGCAACCGACAGGTAATTATATTCACTTCCGGGACTGCTTCCGGGACCGACTGAAATTAAATAGATTTGTTGTAAAACTATTTTTTACTGTTCTTCAAGGGGCGAAATTTCCTGAAGAGTCCCCGCATCGCCGTAGTGAGTTTGTTGAAACAGGGCTTGCATGCGGGAGTGAGACGCGGTTTTGTAACAACTATGATATAATACCTGATATGGATAATAACGGACAACTGACATTTTCAGACGACCCCCTTTTAAACGAGAGCAGCGAAATCTTTCAGCTGATCTCCGAGGGTAAATTTCGTGAAGCGATAAAAAAAACCGACCATGTAATGGGAGTTAATCCCGAGTATCCCGGAGCTGTTGAAGCGTACAGGACCGCCAAGTTCTGGTTTAACAGGGAGAAGGAGATGCGCAAGCTCCCCGAAGGTAAAAGTACCGCTGACTTTCTCATGGAGGAATGGGCTTCGTTCGATGATTACGCCTCGCTAAAGGAGATGAAGAATTCATCTGCCTATAAATCCGCGATGAGGTATATATTTTTCAGGGCCGCCGAGCATTACAAGCTGGCGTTCCAGTCCAACCAGGAGACCGACAGCAGGTTCGATCTGCTCACCAACCTGGGTGAATGCTTCCTGCGGCTCAGGGAGTACAAATATGCTGTTGAGACCCTGGAGTTTGCCCGCAGTTCGTACAGGAGCAGCTCAAGGCTCCTCTTTATCCTCGGCGAGTCATATTTTCACATGGATGACCTGCCCAAGTGCCTGCTCTATTACAGGGAGGCGTTTGCCGTTGATCCCGCAGAGGTTGACCTTTCCCTTGTTGAGGCAGTTCCCGTAAAGGAGATTATTAAGGCAATTAATGAATCAGGGAGAAACTTCCGCGATATTAATGAATGGATTCCGGTTTTCGGATTTATCACTGATATATTCTATGTGCGCAGAAATCTTAACAAACACCAGGTGGAGTCACTTAAGCGTGAAGTTTTTAACCTTGAAAACAGTATAGCGAGGCTGGGGCTGGATGAAATCGAGGCTACGAATATTCTTCCCCGTATGTTGAACAAGTATTTATGGCTGCTTGATTACTACGAGCACCAGAACACGAATCCTGAAAATACAGGGCAGATCAGGTCAAGGCTTCTTGCGCTGGACAGTGAACTTTTCAGCGATTATTTCAGGAAGCCGCAGCATAAAAGGCATTTCTGATCATGTCTTTTTTTTATTGATTTTTTTGGCCGTTATAGAAAGAATAAAGTAAAATCAACACCGGGACAATAAATGGGCGGTTTTACACTATTATCATATCCTGTACAGAAAGATGAGAGCCTGCTTTCGCTTGTTGCGGAGAGGTCACGCTACATGCTCCCGATTGGCGGAAGGTTCAGGGTGATTGACTTTACCCTGCGGAACTCGGTATCATCCGGTGCTGTTGAAACAATTATATTCAACAACCAGGATGATGATCTTGCATCATATGTCGGGGAATCCCCGGATGAGAATACATCGCAGCAGCACAAGGTCAGGGTTGTGCCTTTCCTCAGGTCAGACGCCGATATCATGCACCAGGCCGTGTCAGAATCCGAATCATCATATTTTGTGCTGTACAACGGCGACATCCCGTCAATCATAAACTTTTCAAAGGTCATGGAAAAATTCCTGAAGACAAAGAAAAAACGAATGCTTGTCAAACTGAGCATTAACGGGAAGGCGACCATGGCGCACAAGGTTGTCATTACTGATAAGAAGAGCCTGCTTGCCGTAATTAAAAAATCGGTCAAAAGCCAGGACTCCACGCCGAACTATTTTGAAATGCTCATAAACATGCTGATTCATACAGGGATAACAACATCAACTGTCGACGCGATGGTATGGACCCTGAAGAGCGTGAATGAATACTATATGCTTAACAGGGAGATTATCTGGAACAGCGATATTTCAAGCCTGCTTGAACGTGAAAATATAATAAAAAGCAGGATAAAGGCAAACAGGTTCGCCCTGCTTGATGAATTCTGCTTTATCCGGAATTCCTTTATTTCGGACTACTGCTACATAAACGGCACTGTTGAGAACAGCATAATATTCCCTGGTGTCGAGATAGGGCAGGGCGCCATTGTTAAGGATTCCATCATTCTGCCGTTTGTAAAGATCGCTGCAGGCGCAAGGGTGACTAACGCGATTATTGATGAATCGACAGACCCTGCCGATGAAAGACCCAACGTAGGAATCAACTGCCGTGTAGGATACGATGAGCATCTTATGGAGAACGGGGCGTATCCGAAGCACCTCCATTCAGGACTCACCCTCGTGGGGAAAAACAACCACTTCAGGGATGGGATCTTTATCGGGGCAGCATGCTATGTTGTTTCGCAGTCGCGTGAATCTTACTTCACTGCAGATAGAAACAGGCTATACGACGGGGAGTCGCTCCTGCCGCTGTAAAAAGATTTTATTCATCCGGCTAATCCCCAAAACCTCCGTGCAAAAAAACCGTTAACTGAATAAAGTATCATGCAGACCGTTAGAGCCTCTATTCACTGGCTTAAAACATATATATGGTGTCAGAATGGATCCCCGCTTTCGCGGGGATGTACTTTTGGAACAGTCCCGACTTGCTTTATTAATCAGAATATGAAATCCGTTGAAAGAAAGTTTGACTTGTTCTCTCTTACTATCTCTGTGAGTATATCCCTGTTCACGCTGTTGTCTTTGGCTGCGACCAGGGACCGTATCGTGAAGACCCGCAGGGCATCGGATACTGAGAGGGTTCCTTCCGCTGAATCCTTGCGTCCCGTGAAGGGGAAGGTGTCTGGGCCTCTCTGGCACTGTGAGTTTATGTTGACCCTGGCAACCTGGTTCACAAGGGGATCAACAAGCGCAGCGATTTCGTCTGTACCTGTGCCGAATATGCTCACCTGCTGACCGTACTTTGATTCTATGATATACCTGAGCGGTTCATCGATGTCGCAGAATGCCGCAACGGGAATTACCGGGCCGAACTGCTCGACATGGTAGAGCTGCATGTCGCTGTTAACCGGGAAAACAATCGCGGGGAAATAGATGCTGCCGTGATGCTTTCCGCCTTTGCTGTTGATTATACTTGCACCTTTAGATACTGCATCCTGGACCAGCGAGTCAAGGTACCCGACCTTCCCGTCTTCGGGCAGGGGGGTGATGTCGACTCCATCCTCCCACGGCATACCGGCCTTCAGTTTATCCACTGCAGCGCTGAACTGTTCGATAAATTTCTGAAGAATATCCTGGTGCACATAAATCATCTTAAGAGCTGTGCACCGCTGGCCGTTGAATGAAAGGGTGCCCGAGACTATTTCACTGACCGTCAGGTCGAGTGCCGCGTCTGCAAGGATAATGGCTGTGTTCTTGGCTTCCAGCCCAAGTACGCCGCGCAGCCTGTGGGGACTGGGGTGCGCCTTTTTAATTATATCCGCAACATGGCTCGTACCTATAAACGCCAGCACGTTAACCTTGCCGCTTTTCATGATCGGCTGAACAACCTCCTCGCCGTCACCGTAAACCGTGTTGACCACTCCTGCAGGGAAAGAGAGCCTGAACGCCTCGAGCAGCGGCCTGTGGACCAGGACGCCGAGTTTCGGCGGCTTGAAAATCACCGCGTTTCCAGTGATGAGCGCCGGGATCAGCGTTGCGTATGTTTCGTTAAGCGGGTAGTTAAAAGGTCCCATGCAGAGCACAACCCCGAGCGGAGAACGCCTTATCTGCCCGATTACACCCTCTTCCATCTCGAACCTTGAACTCTTCCTGTCCAGATCCTTCAGCGCGGTGATAGTATCTTTTATATACTGAACAGTCCTGTCGAATTCTTTCTGCGAATCCTTCCTGGACTTGCCTATCTCCCACATAATGAGGTTCACCACCATCTCCCTTTTTTCCACCATGCGCACGGTGAACTCCTCGACGTGTTTTATCCTCTGTCGCACACTCATAGTCGGCCAGAGGCCGCGTCCATTGTCAAAAGCCTGTTCTGCTGCAATTACTGCCTCCATGGCCTCTTTTCCGGTAAGCTTCGGGTATTCCCCCAATACCTTCTGCTCAAGATTTTTACCCTTTTTAATAAATACAGGCGACAGCACCTTTTCGAACGGCCCCCCCCAGTGACGGATTTCGCCGTTGACCAGGTATTCGGTCTGTTTCTGGAATTCTATCATGACATTGCCGGGTATGCTCTTTTCATCGGGAAAAACATTTTTCATATTCATCATTGACCTCATTTTATGAATGTAATAATCCATATTCCGCGGTTAAAAGAAAAGGATTATTGCGTTTTTACACTTAAATACCGCACAATTATAACCGGAGTATTTATTCTGTCAATAATGACATGTTAAAGATACATAAATATTCACTCTTCAGCAGGTATCTTAAAATTTTATTATTAATTTAAACGATGCCTGTTAATTTTTGTAAAAACTTTAGCTTGACGAAAGCGCGTTGTCATGCTGTTTTAATGTTTAAAGTTTTATCAGCACCAGAAGGAACCCGGATTGGCAGCCTTTAATCATACACTCGAAACTCCAGGCACTGACAATAAAGCAGCATGCACTGAAACAGCCCTGTCGGAAAAGAATTTCATGGATCTTATCCAGTCCTCTCCGGATGCTGTATTTGTGTATGTCGAGGAGAAGATTATTTTTGTGAACAAGGCTGCGGTCAGGCTGCTCCATGCGGAAAAACCTGAAGATATAACAGGCCATGATGTATGGAAGTTCATTCCGCAGGAGAGCCACAAATCGCTTCGAAAAGCGATCAGCCTTATAATCAGCCACAGTAAGAGCTATATAACCTCCGAAGACAAGATGATCACTGTAGACGGCGGTTTAGTCGACATCGAGCTTTCATCGACATACTTCAACTTTAATGGAAAACACGGCATACAGGCATTTGTCCGTGACATATCAAAGCGCAAGAGGACCGAGGAGCAGCTCAGGAAATCGGAGCATGAATACAAGCAGATAGTTGAACTTACAGGAACAGCCATTCTTTTTATTGAGGAGGATAAGACGATCTCGCTCATAAACGGTGAGTGCGAAAAGATCACCGGGTACAGGAGAGACGAGATTGAAGGAAAGAAGAAGTGGAGTGAATTCATAGCTCCCGAGGACAGGTGGATGCTGGAGCGCAGCCAGTACACAAAAAGCAGGAATGAGGGCGCCCCTGTGAGCATGGAGTTCAGGCTAATAGACAAGTACAAAAAATACCACAACGCGTTCATGACTATCTCGTCGATCCCGGGAAGCACAAAGAGTGTCGCATCGATTATCGACCTCACAGAAATACAGAGGGCGCAGGAGATACTTGCTGCGACGCAGCAGAACTACCGCATCCTGGTAGAGAACACAAAAGAGGCTATCGCGATAATACAGGATGAGCATGTCCGCTACGTCAATCCCAAGCTATGCGAAATAACAGGGTACAATGAAGAGCAGGTGCTGAACAAAAAATTTTACAAGCTTGTTCACCCGGACTTTACGGATATTGTCCGCAAGGAGTACAAGTACAGGCTTAACGGTGCGGAATCAAGCACCATGCTCCCGGTGAAAATAATTGATACTGACAGGAACGAAAGGTGGTTCCATGTCAACTCCGTGCTCACGCTCTGGTGGAGCAAACCTGCGGTCCTGCTGTTTTTTAATGACATCACTGAAACAAAAAAGGCGCAGGACGCGCTCATGGCCAGTGAAGAGAGGTACAGGCTGCTTGCAGAGAACGCCGATGACATAATCGTAATCTATGACCAGAACGGGATAATCGAATACATAAACACATCCGGCCGCGAAACTTTTGGCAGCGACAGGACCGTACCCGGCCGTGACAACGTAACACAAATACTTAACCTTACACCGGACTTCAGGCCTATGTCGCTCGTCGAAGGAAAACATCCCGATGAAAGCACGAGTTTCAAGAACCGGGTCGAGGTGATGAGACCTGATGGCGGGATAATGCTTTTCGAAACCATATCAAATCCCATTACCATGGAAAACAACAAACCCGGGATGCTTGTAATAGCGCGTGACTGTACAGAGCGCAAAAAACTTGAAAAAGAGATCATACAGATATCAGAACGTATCAGGCAGCAGGTAAGCCGTGACCTGCACGACGACCTTAACCCTCACCTCATCGGGATCGAGGCGCTTGCCCGGGTACTCTCGATGAGTCTTAACAAGCTGAAGCTTCCCGAGGCTGACGAGGCGCAGAAGATAGCCGAACTGATAAACAAGGCCATTACAATGACCTACAGGCTGGCGCGCGGACTCTGCCCTGTTGACCTGGAGTCCACGGGAATACAGTCTCCCCTGATGAGCCTGATGAAGGTTATCCGGTCCCTCTACGGCATTGAATGCATGTTTGATTATGATGACAACATCATCATTGAAGATATAACACTGTCGACAAACCTGTATTACATAGCGCAGGAGGCCACGCTTAATGCCGCGAAGTATTCCGGCGGGAGCAGAATTTCAATCACCCTGAAAAAGAAGGATGATTTTCTTGTACTGAGTATTGAGGATAACGGAGCAGGTATTAAAAAAACAAAAAAGAATCCGGAAGAGTCAGACAAGAACAGCGGCATGGGGCTCAAGATCATGAAGTACAGGGCGGAAATCATAGACGGCATTCTGCAGATTGTCAAAAACAGGCCTACGGGCACAGTCATCACCGTGAAGATGCCGATTAACATATTAAAATCTGAAGGAAGGATATCCTATGGTGGACGGTACACTAACCAGCAGCAGAAAATATAAAATATATATTGTTGAAGACCATCCCATATTCCTTGACGGTATATCACAGCTCATCAATAAAGAGGAGGACATGTTTGTCATAGGCGGCTGTGAGTCATCGGGTGAATGCCTGAAGGTATTAAAAGACGCAATGCCGGACCTTATCATTGTTGATATTACACTCAAGGACAGCTGCGGGATTGAACTGACCAAAGAACTTAAAAAGAAATATCCCAACCTGCCGGTACTGATACTTTCAATGCACGAGGAGCTGATCTTTGCCGACAGGGTGCTCAAGGCTGGCGCACGGGGATACATTACAAAGCGCGAGGCCACAACCAAGGTAATCGAAGCCATACGCCGTGTACTCCAGGGAAAGATTTACATCTGTGACACCATGATCGACCATTTTCTTGAGCGGTCAATTACAGGCGTGCAGAATTTTAACGAGTCTCCTGTTGAGAAGCTGAGCGAGCGTGAGTTCGAGGTGTTCAACCTGATAGGCAAGGGTATGACCAACAGGAGTATTGCAGAAGTACTCTCGGTGAGCACAAACACAATATCCACATACAGGGAAAGGATCAAGGACAAGCTGAATTTACAGAACAACGCTGAGCTTAACCGCTACGCGATGCAGTGGATGCAGAAGTGACATCGAATTTTGCCCGGTAAAAATTTTACGCAGCAGTAAAAAAAAGGGAGCCGGCCGGCTCCCTTTTTTCCGGAAACTTAAAGTCTCCTATTCCCCGGGCGCGCCGGTAAATATTGCATCAGTAAACTTGAGTACATCAGCCTCGCCGGAAAGTATCGATTCAATCCTGCCGAAAAATGCCGGGAAACAGTCTGCAATGTAGTACTGTGAAGAGAGCACCCTGCCGCTGTAGTAAGCTGCTTCAAGGTTATCGCTGATCAGCTTGTTCCTTTCGTCGCCTTTACGGTCACCGACAAGTTCCCTGAATTTTTTCATCGTAATTGTGAGGCTCCAGAGGTGCAGCCATGCGTGCGCGAGCATGGTCATCGCGTGGCGCAGTGACGAAGCGTTGAGGAATACCTGCATTACCTGGCCTGAGCCAAGTGATTTAAGGAGGGTCTCCACAACCCTGTCCATCTTTTCAACTCCAAGTGCGATCGGAGCAGTATATTTTTCATCAACAATCCCTTTGGATTCACTGATGGTCTGTGCGATTCTTTTCCTGAACACCTTGTAGAATGCCTGATCCTTGTTCATCAGCAGTTTTCGTGCGGTAAGGTCAATGGACTGGATACCGTTTGTGCCTTCATAGAGTGAAAGTATCTTCGTGTCCCTTGCGAGCTGTTCAACCGGGTAGTCACAGCAGAAACCGTAACCGCCGTAAACCTGAATAGCCTCTGATGTCACATTCCATGCCATGTCGGAGTTTCCGGCCTTGCATAGGGGGATGAAAAATTCAACGAGAGCCTGTGCCTCTTTTGCCGCATCTCCCTCGCTGTTATGTGCAACGTCGATGTTATAACTTGCAAAATATGTCGCCATTCTCATGGCCTCGGTCTGCGCCTTCATCCATATGAGCATTCGCTTAACGTCCGGGTGCTCAATGATCGCAACTGATGGCGCTGCCGGGTCCTGGTTCATGACATGCTGCATCTGTTTCCTGTTCCTGGCGTAGCTGACAGCGTGCAGGTAGGCCGAACTTGATGCAGCGAGCGCCTGGTTTGAGCACTGGAGCCTTGCCTCGTTCATCATCTGGAACATTATTTTCATGCCGTCCCGTTCCTTGCCCATGAGGTATCCGACGCACTCGCCGTTATCGCCGAAACTGAGTGTGCATGTGGGTGAGCCGTGGATCCCCATCTTGTGCTCAATCCCGGTGCACACGACATCGTTCTGTTTTCCCTTTGAACCGTCGGGTTTTACAAAAAATTTTGGAACAAGAAATATGGATATGCCCTTTGTCCCTGCCGGGTCCCCTTCGAGCCTTGCAAGTACAGGGTGCATTATATTGTCATACATGTCATTATCACCCGCAGAGATGAATATCTTCTGGCCGGTGATCCTGTATGTGCCGTCTGAATGCTTAACAGCCTTTGTCTTCAGCGCTCCTACGTCGGAACCCGCGTCAGGTTCTGTAAGGCACATGGTACCGCTCCATTTTCCCGCGATCATGTTGTTCAGGATGACCTGCCTGTCCGCGCCTGTGTAGTAGTTCTTGATAAGGTTAAGAGCCCCGCCGCTGAGTATGGGGAACATGTGCCACGCGACAGATGCGGCGTTGAAGAATTCCGAGCACGCTATATTGAGCAGTATGGGCATGCCCATTCCGCCGGCCTCGGACTCTATTGCCAGTCCCGGAAATCCTGATTCATTGTATGTAGCGATTGCAGGCTTGTACGGCTCAGCGACCTTTACCTGTTTTGTTGCCGGGTCATATTGTACACCTGTTTTATCGGTCTCCGAGTTCATCGGGTATACCTGGTCTACAGCAATCTGTTCTGCAAGCTCAAGTGTTGCCTCATAGGTATCCCTGTCGAAATCAGCAAAGTGTGACATCTTTGAGAATTCATCAATTTTAAGCATTTCAAAAAGTACAAATCTCTGGTCTCTTACGTCTACGAGTTTATTGAGTCCCATCATCTTCCCCCTGATTATATATTTAATACTGAGCATTCTTTACAATGTTTTAGCTGAATTCTGCAGAAAGGGATTTGCTGTTATCGGTGTGCTGCAGGTCTGAATTAATTCCGGAACTGGTATTTACCGTGGATTTTTTTGCATTCCGGAAATATTATAGAATCACTTGTGCAACAGGGCTGTTATTTACATTGACCGCTCTTTCTGCCGTATCCGGCTAATTTATATGTGTTATCAGTAATTTTGAAGTATACCGGCGCCTGAAATTAATATTATTCATTTAGTCTGAAAATTGTCAAGGTGGTAAATACTCAAGCTGCAAAAAATAACAGGATGTATATTGTTACTGCTCCGGATACGGCGGTAAATGGCTGGAAAAGACACAGATATTACCCTAAATTGAATTACCGGACCGGAATAACTGACCGGAGGCACTGAATGTTTATGTTAAAACTGAAAGCTTTTTTATGCACATTATGTCTGCTTATACTTACCGCCCGGCGTTCCGCATACAGCGTTGTTATGCCCGATAGGAGCATCCTGCTGAATCCCCTGTCCCGGAGCGTGGAGGGCGCAGGGGCAGAGTTCCTGCCGCTTATAGGGGGTTGGGCTGAACTGGACAAGTTTGCGGGTATGGCCACCGACAGCGATCATTGTTTTGATGCCAGGCTGGGTGCAGCCGCCGAAGTGTTCAGGCTGGGCAGAAATTATGATTTTACAGTATCAAGCGATGTGGAGCTTGTTGCCACACCGGACAGCCCTATCCTTTTTAATCCAAGGGCGCTCTTCTGGCAGGAGACTTTCCAGTTCGGCGCGGCGATGGATTCTTCATTCCTTCATCTTGGCTACGCCCACCGCTGCAAGCATGATATTGACAACATACAGGTCCAGGACTCCACGGGTGAAAGAAGTATAATGGTGTATATATATGACAGCCTTTTTGCAAGGTGGATTCTGCAGCCTGGTGGACTCTCTTTTCGCGCAGGTTCTCCTTGCATAAACCGGCTATATTGCCGCACTGATATTTTTGTGCTTTCGTCGGATGAACGTTCCGGTTCCATGCCCGATAAAAATGCGAATAACCTGAGGTATGGTTTTTCAGGGGGACTTGACTGTACAGTGTTCAGGTCACGCGGCTTTACGGCGTATTCGAGGTTGAATTATTCTCTCTACATATTCAGTTCGGGTTACAACACTGCAGGTGCATGGTACAGGGAGTTCTCGGCGGATTATTCTGCAGAGGCAGGGATAAGTTTTGCGGGGGATGCAGGCGCTGTATCGCTCTTTATAATTTTTGAGAAGCAGGACATGACCATGATCAATCCGCAGAACGAAAGCGCGTATTTTATTTCTGCAGGTGTAAGGCTGAGCGGTACTGACATGTATTACTAAAAAAGGCCGGGACAGGTCGCTCAGTCCTTTTTAATAAATTCATTTTTTGCGAACCGTATGCGCTCACCGTAAATCCCGCCCTTTGCGCGTTTACCCGCTGCTATTACCATAACTACCACTGCATCGCGCGGGAGGCCCAGAATTTTTTTTATTCTCTTTGAATCATAGCCCTCCATGGGACATGAATCATAACCGTATGCCCGCAGTGACAGCATAAGGTTTTCGCAGCCCAGGGCAGTGGACTTGACAGCCCATATCTTCATGTGTGCTTTATTTACAGGTTCCCGGATTATCGGCGACGAGAGCCCCTTAAAAAAGTAGAGAAGACTCTTTACAAAACCGAATATCCCAAGCGGTCCCTGCGAGTATACAAAGGGAACCAGTTTTTTATAGTAACTCACGGCGCTGCGTGGAACTCCTTTAGCCTTGCCGAAAATGCGCAGCATTTCTTCAGCATGGGCCTTCCATGTAGATGTGCGCGCCACAGCAACTACCAGTTCAGATGCGGTTTTTGCCGCAACCTGGTCAAGGCAGGCGTTTATAAGCGCATTTTTTTTACCCGCAGACTGCACCAGGTGAAACTCCCACTGCTGCAGGTTGGATGAGTTAGGCGCAAGGATCGCGTTTTCAAGACAGCGGTCCATTATTTTCCCAGGGATGGGTTTGCCGTCGAAAATCCTCACTGACCTGCGCGAGTTAATAACCTTCTGGAATTCCTTCGGATCGATCTTAGATGCTTTTTCTACATAGTCGGTTTCAGGTGCTGATGAAAGTATATCTTTTGCCATAAGTTCCTCCAATCATTAAGAACCTGCTTGATTTAATGCGGAAAGTCAATATTAATCTGAATAAAGAACAAATTATGCACAGCGTGTACCTTGTCTGGTCTCTGCTTCTTTCCAGTTTCATATCCACTCCGTTATTGATTTGGGATGGTTCGGGATGGCTTCGGGATGGCTTCGGGATGGCTTCGGGATGGCTTCGGGATGGCTTCGGGATGGCTTCGGGATATCTTCCTCTTCATTATTCCAGGGTTTCTATTTTTTGAATAAAAAGTTCTTTTCTTTCTGAATGTTATGGCTATATTTTGCAATATCAGCACTTACAGCAATGAATTAATACAATAAAACATGTGATATCTCTGCGGGCCGGTAATTCCGCAGCATCCTGTACGGGAAGATGCAACCTTTACGCATTTTTCAGGTTACAGGAAAAGAGACGGCAAAGCCATATTATAAATTATTCCTGGAGGATTTGAGTGAAAAAGGCAAAGATTGCATTTATAGGCGGATCAGGCCTGTACGACATTGAAGGTGCAAAATTAATTGAACAGTTAGACATAGAGACACCGTGGGGCAAGCCCGCTGACAGGATTGATATCGTTGATTTTAACGGAGTGATCGCGGCTTTTCTTCCGAGACACGGACGCGGACACGTACACGCGCCGCACCAGCTCAACTTCAGGGCAAACATAGCAGCACTTAAAATGATCGGTGTCGAGGAGATAATAGCTTTCTCTGCAGTTGGCAGCCTTAAAGAGGAGATTCCTCCAATGGACTTTGTTTTACCGGACCAGATTATTGACAGGACAAAGAGCAGGCAGGCAACATACTTCGAGGACGGAGTTGTAGGACACGTGGGATTTGCAGATCCATTCTGCGGCAGGCTGCACGAGATAATTCTACCTGTAGCAAAAGAGCTTGGACTTAAAATGCACAGCGGAGAGACCCTCATATGCATGGAGGGCCCGGCGTTCTCGACCAGGGCGGAGAGCAGGCTCTACAGGTCATGGGGTGCGGGCGTGATCAATATGAGCACAATACCCGAGGCGAAGCTGGCGCGTGAGGCAGAGATCTGCTATGCCGTAATATGCATGAGTACAGACTACGACTGCTGGCACGAAAGTGAAGAGGATGTCACTGTTGAGATGGTGGTCAATAACATGAACACAAACTCGGCCCATGCAAAACAGCTCGTGAAAGCCCTTGCTTTAAAGCTAGGCGGTGAAAGGACATGTGCATGTGGCTGTGCGTCGAAGTTTGCGACAATAACAGCGCCGGAAAAGAGGAACCCGCTCCAGGTTAAAAAGCTGGCTGCGATACTTCCCGACTATTTCTAGAATTTTGTGGAGACCCCGGTTACGATGTTGACGTTGAGTGTATCAATGTCTGGATCGGTTACGTAACCGGGCAACTCCATGCCTAAGGCCCCCTTTGTGTACAACAGAGAGCATGCAAAAATTAACTTACTTCCATTTGCAAGCCTGCATTCAAGACCTGGTGTAAATTCAAAAAGATTGAGCTTTATGTCTGATTTACTGTTAAAGTTTTGGCTTTCAGAAGAAGAATAGGCGCAGCTTGCACCTATGCCGGCAGACAGGCTGCGGTTTACCTGGTAATCCACTCAACACCTTACAGGATAAACACCGGAGCTTTTCAATTCATTGTTCACTTCTATTATATCGTCATTCAATGATTTTTTATCATTCTTGAACGGGAATTGTGTCCCTGCCTCAAAATTCAGCAGTAATTTATAATCCGGTCTGAAACCTATTTCAGCTATTAAACTATAACCTTTATTCTGATATATATCACTATCAGTATCCTTGTTCTCTGAGACTGTACCAGAAGCATTATATCCGGATAGCGAACCTGAGTTTTTTTCTTTACCATATTCTCCGGCATTGATCATAAGCCCTGCTTCAATGTTATTCCCGATAAAACAGTAACCAGCAGGTAATGTTCTTTATAAAAAATTAAAAAAATATTCATTTTTCTTGACAAAAACAGCGTGAAATTTTTTTGTTATCGTCAGCTTTTATGAATTGAAAAAGAGGTACTTAATAAGACATAATCGTAAAAAAATTTTTATTTTGCGATTTTTTTACACAATAATATTGACTAAAACGGTATTTAATGCTACATTAAATGCAACACACACTTTATATGGAAACAGGCAACTGATTCTGTATAACTCAATCAAATCCTCATAAAAAAGAACCGGCAAACTTAACAGCCCACCCAGGGCTGTATTTTTTTCCTTTTTTTTATTAATTCATTGCGCTTTACATCCCGGTATTTTTTTTGTATATTAAGTTATCTATGGATCGTTAATAGATATAGACGAAAAGGTCCATAAAGTCGGAAATATATAAAAAGTTTCAGCATTATTGTTTAAAGAGGGACAATTATGAACGAAAAATACACAGCCAGTGAATCGCTGCAGATTAACACCACCTTTGCCTACTTTATAGCGCTTTCCATGACTCTGACAATTGCTATCGGTTTTTTAATAGTCGCAGGGATGCCGATTAAAGATATACTTCCCCAATCCCTGGCGGCATTCTTCTGTATGGGGCTGGCATTTGTCCAGTACAGGTTGAAATCGCACAGAAGGGATTCGCTCATAATCCCCTGGATAGTCTCATTCATTACAACTGCTGTACCATTCATTGCAAAAATAAAATACTCCATCACTCACGGATGGACATTCGTCCTTGGAGCCTATAATACTTCAGTGCTTCTCATTGTACTTACACTTATCACATGTCTCTTTTTGCGAGAAAAATTATTCCTGGCAGTCTCCACTGTTGCTATAACATGCTGGAGCATCTTTATTTATGTTGCCCTTAACAGCGGAGCTGAATATTCATGGAACGCAATCGTGAGCGGCAGAATATATCACGGTGTAATCCCCTCCCGGGAGATATTTTCAGTGTTTTGCCTTTGTATAATTACCTATGTAGCTTTCAGGTTAATAAGAATTATAAATACATTCCAGCAGCAGACAGCTAAACAGCAGCTTGAAATCGAAAAAAGAATAGACCAGATGCATAATATGAATATCGAAATCAGGGACAAGGTCAGCCTGCTGTTCACCGAGGTTGATTCACAGAACTCCCTTGTATTGAAATTCAACGACAAGATGCAGAGCCAGGCTGCCACATTCGAGGAGATTTCCGCCACTCTTGAGGAACTGCGTGGTTCTTCTGAAAGCATACACAACTCAACCCTGGAACAGATCGACGGTAACGTGAAGATGGACGAAATCGTAGATGACTTCAAGACTATAAAGACCGAGACCAGGGAGAACCTGAACCTGACCTATTCCCAGATACAGGGGATAGCAAACAGGAGCCAGGAGGCGAATGACAAGCTCATGGATGTCGAAAACACCATGAATACAATTGCTGTCCAGAGTAACAAGATATCTGAAACAGTAAACATAATAGTGGATATTGCAGACAAGATCAACCTTCTTTCACTAAACGCAAGCATTGAAGCTGCCAGGGCAGGGGAGCACGGCAAGGGATTCGCCGTTGTTGCGGACGAAATAGGCAAGCTGGCCTTCATGACAACTGAAAGTATAAAGGAGATCGAAAAGGTCCTGAGCCTTAATGATTCTGTAACAAAGAAGGGCGTTGAGGTTATCAAGGTTTCTTCTGCAACAATCAAGGAGATGATCAATTCGATCTCGGGAAGCAACCAGAATATCCAGATACTTCAGGACAGCCTCATGGTCGAGGAGAAGTACATCAATTCGATCATAAGGCAGATGGAGGAGAACATAAGGCTTGCGCGTACAATAGGTGCAGGTACAGATGAACAGAAGAACGCACTTGAGAATACCAGCAATGCAATAGAGGACCTGAACGCCATTGTCACAGAGATGGTCAAGGAGATCCTCGAGCTTGCAGGATCATCGAATGTGGTCCTTGAGAGCGCAAGGTACCTTCTTAAAAAGGCTGACGAGACAGCGCAGTAATCAGCTGTGCTGAAGAAATTTCAGCATGTCAGCCCTTGTTATTATTCCCGCAAGTCTGCCGTCTTCAACAACGGGCAGGTGACCGATACTGTTTATAAACAACAGGTTTTCGATCTCCCTTGCCGTAGTATCCACTTCACATGTGATCGGCTTTGTGCGCATGTAGGCCTTGACCGGCGACGACATCTTTCCGTTTTTACGTCCATTCATGATATCACGAAGCGTCAGCATGCCGGCAAGTTCACCTGAACTTTTCAAGACAGGGGCGCCCGATATATCATGATCCTCGAAAAATTTTGATGCATCGACCAGGGTCCAGTCTTCCTGGACTGTCATCACATCCGCTGCCATGATATCGTGTGCAGTGACAGCATCATCAAGGTGCGCAGTAAGGTATTCAAGCAGGCTGCGGAACACGTCCTTTCCTTCTCCCTGCTTTACCAGAGCTGACGCGGCTTTAGCGTGACCGCCTCCGCCGAATGGACGCAGTATATCGGTGAGGTCTATGACGTTTTTCCGGCTACGGGCTATAATCAGCGTGCACTTCGGCTTGTCAAAATGGAATACGCCGAACATGGCGTCGGGATTTTCGATATTGAAGATCTCCTCGACAACGGCTGCCAGCCCCGCGTTCTGTTTTTCCATGGCATAGTAGCTGAATACAATCTGGTGCCCGTTGATATCCTGCCAGACCAGCGTGTTCATTATCTCGTGGAAGAGCGATAGCTGGTATTCCTCGCGCAGTGATTTTAAGAAGTTATTTGTAAGCTTGATGTCGGCTCCATGTGCAAGCAGGTATGATGCCGCGGTGAAGTCATCGAGTGTTACATTGTCGTGTGTAAAGTTCCCGGTATCTGCGTATATCCCGGTGAGGGCAATCGTTGCGTCGCGCTCTGATACGCTGATGTTCTGCTCAATTACTTTAAGGCAGAGCATTGTGGTGTTTGACCCGTAGTCTCCCTGGAATACCGTTGCGCCGGGAAAGTCGCAGGATTCGGCAGAGTGGTGGTCGTAGACTATCACCTGCTGCGGAGAGCCTGCCGTGTGTTCAAAGTATTCCTTTACGCGCGACGCGGACCGGGTGTCTACGATCACTGCGCTTTCAATTGATTGACCCTTGAGATCTTCAGATGGAGTATAATTAAGGTGGTACCTGTACAGGTTTATAACATTGCGCGCTGCAGGGTGGATCAGCCTGCTCATGACAGGAGAGTGGTCAGGGTAGAGGTAATGCGCAAGAACCATTGAACCTATACAGTCCAGGTCTATGTTTGTATGACCGACAATTATCTTCATAAGGGAACCTCTATAAATTACATTTTGGTTGTCCCCTTATGGGCACAACTGAGGTAAAAATCAGAATTTTTTAATGCTGGTATTTCGGAAAATTCTGATTTTTTAAGGTGCCCATAAATGACTGCCCCCTGGCAGGTAGAATATATTATGCAGGGGGCGCGTCAAGTTAATTAATAAGGATTCAAGCGACTGACCGCGGCTGAACTTTTAAAAATATTTTTTTCTGAACTTTAGTGCAACATTCACCAGCATAATTAGAATCGGAACTTCAAGAAGCGGGCCTATAACTGTTGCAAATGCCTGGTTTGAACTGATTCCGAATATGGCAATTGCAACAGCTATTGCCAGTTCAAAGTCATTGGATGAAGCCGTGAAGCTTACGGCCACAGTCTGCCCGTAATTTCCCCCGAGCTTTCGTGAAATAAAAAAACTGATAAACCACATTACAAAGAAATATATAGAAAGGGGTACGGCAATTATCAGCACATCAAATGGAGACTGAATTATTTTATTTCCCTGTGTGGCAAACATGACAATTATCGTAAATAACAGGGCAATAAGCGTAAGGGGGCTGATCTTCGGGGCAAAAACTTTTTCAAACCATTCACGGCCTTTGATGCTGATCAATGAATACCTTGTAATAATACCGCTGAAGAAAGGTATGCCCAGATATATAAGCACAGCTTTTGCTGATTCCCACATCGATATACTGACATCAAGACCGGGTACAAGATTGAATACATTCAGGGCAAGTGTAATGAACACGTATATATACACTGCATAGAACAGCATCTGGAATATGGCATTAAGAGCAACAAGTCCGACTGCCACTTCACGGTCACCCTCTGCCAGTTCGTTCCACACTATAACCATGGCAATGCATCGGGCCAGGCCAACAAGTATTACGCCGATCATGTACTCCGGGTATCCCCTGAGAAATATTACGGCAAGTACAAACATAAGAACAGGTCCGATGATCCAGTTCTGTAGAAGAGAAAGTGCCAGGAGTTTTTTATTTTTAAATGCCACACCCATCTCTTCATATTTTACTTTTGCAAGCGGTGGGTACATCATGACTATAAGTCCTACTGCGATTGGTATTGATGTGGTGCCGATTGAAAGCCCGGTGATAAATGCCGGTACAGACGGCAGGAAATAGCCTATGGAAATCCCTGCGGATATCGCGAGGAATATCCATAATGTAAGGTACCTGTCCAGAAATGATAACTTTTTTGTTAAATGATCCATCTTGAATTCTCCTTGTATGTAATATTCTTATGGTTTATAAACCGGTCAGTGTGTCATCCCTGTATCGGTTGATGAAGTCCTCGATCTCCTCCCTGTGGTCGGGATTAGTCTCCTCGAGAACATTCTTCCTGATTCTCTGAATACTCAGGTCTGTTATACTGTTATACTGTTATCATTGATACTTTGTGTTTTACACTTAAAATTTATAATGAATTTCGTAAAGCGTCCGCAAGCATGTATATTCCCGCTGCAGCAACCAGCACGCCGCATATTTTTTTGAGATAGAGCGCACCCTTTGAGTGTTCATTCCAGTCGAGTATATGCTGCACAAATCCGGTAAATGTGCCCGCGATTATAATCACCATGCAGTGCCCGGCAGCATAAGCGGCCACGAGTGCAATGGCGTACAGAAGATTTGATGATGCAACGGTAAATGCCACACCAAGCATCGGTGCCATATAGGCGAATGTACATGGTCCCAGGGCAAGACCGAAGAAGAGACCAAGAAAAAATGCAGTAAGGAGACCCTTTCCTTTCATGCCGGGCTGGTTGATTCCGCTGTCAAGAAGCGGCAATGGAATAATGCCGAGGAGATACAACCCGATGACAACCATGAGTATAGCCACGGTCAGGTTTCCCCATTGGCCTAAATCCCCCATCATCCGCCCGGCAAGTCCTGTTATGATGCCGATTACAGCTATTGTAATCAGAATACCTGAAGAAAAGAGAGTGGCAATAAGTGCGGCTCTCCCGGTCTTAATCTCACTCTGTGAGTCGATATAACCCACAATAAGGGGAATACCCGCAAGGTGACATGGCGAAAGAAGCATGCTTGTGACGCCCCAGAGGAATGAACCTGCAATGGCAATCATGGGTGATGATGACAGCATGGATGACAGGGATGAAAAGATATCCATCAACATCAGTTAACGCCTTTTCGTTTCAGAATCTTTTCGATCTCTTCGAGCGGGAAAAATCCTTCATGCCTGAAGTATTCTTTACCGGCTTTATCCAGGAAAACCTGTGTGGGTATTACCCTGATGCCGTACCTGGAACCTTCAGACCTGCCGCTCTCTGTCCATACGTCGTGAAAAATTACTTTAACCTGGCCCGGATATTTTTTTTCCACCTGTTCCATTACAGGCTGCATCATCCTGCACGGCACACAGTTCACAGAACCCAGTTCTACAAATGTTACTTTAAGCTCTGTTTTGTTTTCTTTTTCGGAAGCAACAGCAATCGGTTTTTCATTTACTTCAGCCTGCTGCGCAGATTCTTTTTCAACGCTGCATCCAAGTATTGCCCCGGTAAAGGCAAGCGTCAGGTTCGCACCGCAGTCACATGGCGTTTTAATGTATGGCGCTCCGATCATAAAAACAACAGCGATTACGGCCGGGAGAATGATCTTGAAATACTTATTCATAAAATGAACCTCATTTATTGTTTGGTGAGTGTCAGCTGACTGGACCAATCAGCAGCTGCCGCCACATCCGCACCCGCCGCCTTTAATAACAGGTTTCTGTTCACCCGTTTTGCCCTCTTTGACATTGTTATATACGGTTTCAATGGCTTCAGGAGTTACATGTGTACTCCCTTTTTTAAAACCCATCTCTGTTACAATGTATGAAACAGGGGTTATACCTATATTCTCAAGAATTTTCCTCGCACATGCAACAGGGCAGCCGTCTATTGTAATGTTGACATCTGCTCCTTTTGCGGACTGGATATAACCTGGAATCCCCGCGCCTATTCCGGCAATACATGAACCCTGGCCAAAACCCTCCCTGCGGAGAGCCCTTGCAGCCCTGTCGGAAATCTCGC
>DAONFG010000037.1:0-34388 GCA_035403465.1 Spirochaetota bacterium
TGTGATAATGTCAACGGGCATGCCTTCTGAAGATGAAATTGCAGCGGCGGTACACACGCTTAAAGATAGCGGCAGTACAGAAATCTGCCTGCTGCACTGCGTTTCGCTCTACCCCATGAGTACGGACGAGGCGAACCTGCTGCGCATAGTTACTCTGCGCGAAAGGTTCGGGCTGCACACAGGCCTGTCGGACCACAGTACAGGTTATGAGACAGTGTCTGCTGCAGCAATCCTTGGTGCGCGTTTGTTCGAAAAGCACTTCAAGCTCGGGGATGACCATGAGTGCCCTGACGCCGAAGTATCTCTCACACCCGCTGCCTTTAAAGCAATGACTGTAAAAGTTAACGAAGCCGTTTCCATGCTGGGAACAGGTGAAATCGCGTACGGCCGGAGGGAAGCGGGCACGGCGCTGGCAGCTAAAAGGAGCCTTTTTGCATCATCGGATATTAAAAAAGGTGACGTTATTGATGAAAAATCCCTTGTGGCGCTGCGGCCGGGCACAGGTATCAGCGCGGCAATGTTTTATTCGGTTACGGGAAAAAAAGCTTTACGCGACATACAGTCCGGCGCTCTGATTAAACCTGAAGATTATGAATAAACGGAGAATCCCCATGAAGAGACTTATTTTTCTGCTGCTGCCCCTTTTTCTTCTGAATTGCAGCACATGGTACCAGATAACAAAAAAAGAGAGCAGGTACTACACCGATGAGGAAAAACAGATCCTCGAGGTTACAACTGCAGCCGTAGACTTCAGGTACGGGTTCGACCAGTCTCTTGAACTTGACTATGTCTACAAGGCGGGGACTTTCAGCGAAAAGGAACTTGACGATAAAAACAAAAAGATGCTCGAAGTGCTCCGGAAGATCGAGAAACCCAGGGTTGTTGCCTTTTACGAAAAGATGTTCAGGCTGAAAGAAATTATTGCCTGGAACATGAATCACGCGCTGCAGGATAAGGAATGGGGCGATTATACCCTGATCAGCAAATATATTCTTCCTGACACGGAAAAATACGTTGAAATGCTTGAGAAAAACGTGATTCTGATCGATCAGAATTATAAGACTACAATCCAGGAGCGGAAAGGGGAGATTAAGAAGCAGGTTGAACTGGAACTGGGCAACTAGGCTCCCTGAATCAATAAAGTGAAAAAACCGAATGATTTGTTGCGAAACTGCGTATCGGGCTCGCAGGATAGCCCCTTCGGGGGGCTTTTTAAGGGGTTTCACCCCTTTACCCCGTTTAAAAGAATTAGATTTGCAACAAGTCTGATTCTTTCCATAGCAATAACTGCAGCCATGTTAATGCCTGCAGCATCCGCCTCAACAGACGGATTTTATGTTCTCTGCTACCACGCGATTAAGGAGAAGAAAGATCCATATTCGCTTTCCCCGGAAACTTTCAAAAAAAATATTGAACAGCTTCAGCAAAGCGGTTTTACCTTTATCACATTCGACGATGTAAAGAACGGCAGGATAAAAGGAAATAAAAACATCCTTGTTACAATAGACGACGGCAACGAAAGCGTCTGGGACGCCTACTACAGGATAATGAAGCCTGCCGGGATAAAACCCGTTCTGGGTATATACCCCGCCATAATTGGAAAAAGAAAATACGTGATGACATGGGAGCAGGTGGCAAAACTGAAGGACGAGGGATGCTACATTGCAGCCCACGGCTACAACCACATGTTCCTTTCCAGCAAGTACTACAAAGAGGACATTGTTCAGTTTAAAAAAGAGATCTACCTTTCAAAGAAGGTCCTTGAACAGAAACTCGGAATCACGATTGATGCCATGGTCTACCCGTTCGGCGTTCACAGCGACGAGTCGCTTGCAATGATGAAGGATGCGGGGTACAGGTATGGATTCACCCTGGATCAAAAAAAAGTTAGGATCCCGATTGAAGACGGTTTCCACATCCCCCGCTACATGATGACCAAGCCGGCCTATAAAGGGATCATGGCCCACCTGATAAAGCATGCTGATAAAGAGGAAACTCTTGTTGCGTCTGTATCATCTTCTGAAAAACAGGTTAAAAGCACCCAGCCTGTAAAAGAAAAGGTCACAATAAGGAATTACCCTGACAGGCTGAAAAAGCTTATAATTAACGAT
Source organism: Spirochaetota bacterium (assembly GCA_035403465.1). Taxonomy (GTDB): domain Bacteria; phylum Spirochaetota; class UBA4802; order UBA4802; family UBA5550; genus JAAYBQ01. The sequence goes on from DAONFG010000037.1 coordinate 2,112, forward strand.
GTTGTCTTTATGCCCGATGAAAAACCGGGTACAATAAAAAAACAGCAGAAGCATACCAGAACTGCAGTCAAGCCTGTGGTGAAATCCACAAAATCAGGTGAAGCCAAAAACAGGAAGATAAAATACTTCCCGGCCCGGGAGAATAAAAAGATGACCGGCAGCGACAGCAAAGTCCAGGGTAAAAAACACTCTTTCCTTTATGAGGTGAGGGACTTCTACTTCACCCTTCTGGAAAGGAGCAGCAGTTTTGTCACAGCTTTCAAGCAGACAGCCTGGGCAAAACTTGAACAGGTAAAACAGAAAACCGCAGAACTCTTCAGCTGAAGCCCATCTTTCACAACTCTTTATCCTCTTTTCCTTGACAACTGCCTGAGTATAGATATTATATATAACTATTCCGTCATTGCGAACGACCATCAGGGAGTGAAGCAATCTGTTTTGTTCACTAAAAGTATTCAAAAAACAGATTCTACCCCATACAGATTGCCACGTCGCTTCCGCTCCTCGCAAGGACAGAGGCATTTACAGTTCCATGCTTAATGCCGGATTCGATGTACAATTCCACACCGTTCACAAGGGAGGCCCTATGCTGCTGGGAATAGATGTAGGCGGTACACATACAGACGCGGTTCTTGTCGGTGACGACGGGATTCTGAAATCATTCAAGACCAGGACAGATCACGACAACCTGCTGGGTTCGGTCACCACGGCACTTGCACAGGTCACTGACGGCATCGACGTGAAAAAAATCACCAACATCAACCTCTCGACCACACTTTCAACAAACGCGATAGTCGAGAATAAGCTGGAAAAGACAGGGCTGTTTATCTCCTCAGGCCCGGGCATAGATCCCGGCAACTTTACCATGGGGGACTTCTTCTTTGTGGTTCCGGGGTCCATTGATCACCGGGGAACAGAGACTCAGAAGATCGACATGAAGGCTGTAAAGAACGGGCTCGACAGGTGCAGGGAAAACGGTGTAAAGGTTTACGCATCAGTTTCCAAGTTCTCAACAAGAAACAGGGACCACGAGGAGCAGATGGCGGGAGCGGCAGAGGGCCAGGCCGACTTTGTAACTTCGGGCTACAGCCTGTCAAGCAGCTTGAGTTTTCCGCGCAGGGTCGCCACAGCCTACTACAACTCCGCAGTGTGGAGGATATATAACAGTTTCACCGATGCCGTGGTTAAAGGCATAACTCAGATCGGCATTAATGCGCCGGTAAATATACTTAAGGCCGACGGCGGTACAATGCCGGTCGCGGTTTCGCGGGCAATACCGGTTGAATCAATCCTATCCGGCCCGGCCGCAAGCATTATGGGGATTATAGCCCTCTGCAGTATTGACCGCGACTCTGTAATCCTGGACATCGGCGGCACAACAACTGATATCGCTATCTTCGCCTCAGGAGCGCCTCTCATTGAACGTGAAGGCATAAAGCTGGGAGGAAGCCCCACACTTGTGCGGTCACTGCAGAACAGGTCCATAGGCATTGGCGGGGACTCGGTGATCCGTGTCAGTGACGGCAGGGTCACAGTTGGACCCGAAAGAAAAGGCCCCTGCATGGCGGACGGCGGCGATCAGCCCGCGTTCCTGGATGCCCTGAACTTTACCGGCACAGCGGACTTCGGCGATACCGCAAGGTCAGCTGACGGCATAAAACAGCTGGCAGCATCTGAAAAAATAAAGCCTGAACTTCTTGCGCAGCAGGCTCTCGAATACGCAGTAACCGCAATACGCAGGGCAGTTGACGCAATGCTTGCGGAGATCAACAGCAAGCCGGTCTACACCATACACGAAATGATTGAAGGGAAAAAGATTGTTCCTGAAAAGTTATACATCATCGGCGGACCCGCAAGGGCAGTGGCAAAGGCCATGACCGGCGCACTTGAAATCACTGTCCCGGAACACTTTGAAGTGGCGAACGCCATAGGCGCGGCGCTTGCGCGGACCACATTCGAGACTGAACTCTTCACCGACACGGGTAAAGGGGTAATGACCATGCCTAACCTGGGTATAGAGGAGCGCGTTGACCGCAGGTACAGCGTTGAGGACGCAAAGCACGACGCACTTATTCACATGGCTGAGTTTATGAAAAAGTCCGGTTATGATTCATCGGTAAAACCTGAGCTGGTCGAGGTATCGGCTTTCAGGATAATCAGCGACTACGGCTCGTCAGGGTGCGACATACGGGTCAGGTGCCAGGTCAGGCCGGGACTGATTAAAAATCTTCATGCCAGGGGAAAAGGGGGAACGAAATGATCAGAGCGGAAAAAAGTCTGGGGCTTATATTCTTCCCTGCGTACGACTGGGCAATATCACCCACGCACCCTGAGCGCGAGGAGAGGCTCCTTTACACCCAGGACCAGCTCCGGGAGGAGGGAATCTTTGACATTGAGGGAATCACAGAGTTCAAGCCGGACATCGCCACTGAAGAGGACGTCATGAGGCTTCACTTCTGCTTCCCTGACGTGGCAAGTGTTACGACCGAGTCGCACATGATCTCTGCGGGGGGCGCCCTTCGCGCCGCACGTGCTGTGATGGAGGGCGAGGTTAAAAGCGCCTTTGCTCTTGTAAGGCCCCCGGGACACCATTCAATGAAATGCGTACACGGCAACAGGGGTTTCTGCAACATAAACAACGAAGCGATCATGGTGGAGTATATCCGCGAAAAGTACGGGAAACGGAAGATAGCAATTGTCGACACAGACTGCCACCACGGAGACGGAACACAGGACATATACTGGCATGATCCCGATGTTCTGTTCATATCACTGCACCAGGACGGAAGGACGCTTTACCCCGGTTCAGGCCACCTGCGCGAACTCGGCGGTCCCAATGCCCGCGGTAAAACGATAAATATCCCCCTCCCCCCGAACACATCGGAGGAGGGATTTATCTATACCATAGACAGCATGGTGCTCCCCATACTGGAACACTTTAAACCTGAAGTGATAGTAAACTCAGCCGGCCAGGATAACCACTATACTGACCCGATCACCAACATGAACTTCACAGCGCACGGATACGCGCTGCTGAACGAAAAACTGAGTCCCCACATCGCGGTCCTCGAAGGGGGGTACTCGGTGCAGGGCGCGCTCCCCTATGTCAACCTGGGTATAGTACTGGCCATGGCAGGCATTGACTACTCGCACGTCAAGGAACCTGACTATGATACAAATTACAGTCCGCAGGATGACGACATCACCGAATACATTGAAAAGCTTCGCGAGCCCGTGCTTGCCAACTACTTCAGCCCTAAACCGGACACTGACAGGCCTGCGACCGGGCAGTACTACACCCGCTACAAGAACATCTACTACGACACAGACGGTATACAGGAGAGCCAGACCGAACACGTTATGATGTGCAATGACTGCCGCGGTGTTATAATGATCGAGTCTTCATCATCTGTAAACCCGCCCTGCGCGGGAATCGAGATACCGGTATTTGGGTGTAAGAGGTGCCAGGCCGAGGGGTACAGGATGCTGAAAGAGGCTGTTGCTTCAAAGAATTTCCTGACAGTACAGTTTACCGACAGGGTGAATAAAATTTATGAGAGGCATAATTCGAGGTGAATAAAAATGGCCGGGGATCAATCACCGGCCATAATTCATTACCTGATCAGTAAAGGAAGAGCATCTCCCAGTACTTGGGCAGGGGCCAGAGCTCATCATCAACCATAAGCTCAAGCTCATCACACTTCTTCCTGATTTCATTCATCCTGGTTTTAACCCTACCGCAATATGATTCGGCTTTAGCCTGTTCATCTTTCATTTCCCTGGAGGAATCAATCGCTGACCTGAGAGCAGCCAGATCAACCTGTATCCCGCTTACCAGGGTGATGGTCTTAACCAGCCCGTCTTTCTGAGGCTTAAATACATCTTCGGTAACAAGCCCGCCTATCTCGCGTACTGACGAAGCAATGTTCTTCTGGTGAGCGTATGCTGCCGGAAGCACCTGGGATGAAACAATGTTGTATAAGGCGTTTGCCTCAATATCAAGCTGTTTGCAGTACTTCTCCAGGTGAATGTGATACCTTGATGTAAGCTCCACAGGTGTGAGCACCTTGTATTTATCAAACAGCTTTTTAGCCTTATCTGTGTTATATGCCTTAAGCGCCTCGGGTGTAGTCCTGAAATTGGGAAGTCCCCTCTTTTCAGCCTCTTTATGCCACTCTTCGGTATAGTTGTCACCGCCGAAAATTACAGTCTTAAATGTTTTTATCTCTTCCCTGATTATTTCAAAAATTGTTTTCCTGATATCCGATGTTCCAGCCTTCTCTATTTTATCAGCCAGTTCATCAACACTCTCTGCAACAATAAGGTTCAAGACTGCAGTAGGGAATGAAATAGACTGCGAAGAACCCAGCGCCCTGAACTCGAACTTGTTTCCCGTGAACGCGAAGGGTGAAGTCCTGTTCCTGTCAGTATTATCCTTGCTGACAACCGGGAGTGAAGACAGCCCCAGGTCTATTATGGCTGCGTCAGTGGCCTTAAGGTTCTCACCTTTTTCAATCGCGTCAAGGATAGAAGCAAGCTGGTCACCCAGGAAAACTGATATTATCGCGGGGGGAGCCTCGTTGGCGCCAAGCCTGTGGTCATTGCCGCTGTGAGCAACAGTTGCACGGAGAATGTCGCTGTGCCTGTGAACTGCCTTGAGTACAGCAACAAGAAATATCAGGAACTGGATATTTTCAGCGGGTGTCTTCCCGGGATTCATCAGGTTTATCCCGTCATCAGTTGCTATTGACCAGTTAAGGTGTTTACCCGAACCGTTTATTCCTGCAAACGGTTTTTCATGCAGAAGCGCCGAGAACCCGTGCCTGCGTGCTACCTTTTTCATGGTATCCATCAGGAGCTGGTTGTGGTCAACTGCCAGGTTAGCCTCTTCGAAAATCGGGGCTATCTCAAACTGGCTGGGTGCAACTTCGTTATGCCTGGTCTTTGCGGGAATACCCAGTTTAAAAAGCTCTTCATCAAAATTGTGCATGAAACTCTGGATTCTTTCCCTTATGGTCCCGAAGTACTGGTCCTCAAGTTCCTGCCCTTTTGCAGGAGCCGCTCCGAGCAGTGTCCGGCCTGAAAGAACAATATCCTGTCTCCTTGAATAATACTCCCTGTCCAGGAGAAAGTATTCCTGCTCCGGGCCCAGGTTGGCGTTAACTTTTTTTGAAGTTGTATTACCAATAAGCCTCAGGAGCCTGATCGCGCTTGTGCTCACGGCCCTGCCCGAACGCAGCAGGGGGGTTTTCTTATCGAGTGCTTCACCGGTGTACGAGATGAATACAGATGGTATACATAATGTTATGCCGAGACCGTTCTTGCGTAAAAATGCCGGGCTGGACATATCCCATGCCGTGTAGCCCCTGGCCTCAAACGTAGCCCTTATGCCGCCGCTCGGGAAGCTGGAAGCATCCGGTTCACCCTGAACAAGCTGTGAACCCGTGAATCTTTCAATCACTTCATGCGGATTTACGAACTCGACAAACGCATCATGCTTCTCGGCGGTGGATCCTGTCAGAGGCTGGAACCAGTGCGCGAAGTGAGTTGCGCCGTTATCAAGCGCCCACTCCTTCATTGCGTGAGCCACGACATTGGCTGTTTCGACATCGAGTTTTATGTCCTCTTCAATACAGGAAATAAGTTTGAGATATATTGACCGTGGAAGCTTATCCTGCATCACAGTTTTATTAAAAGTGTACTTCCCGAAATATGAGGAAACTCTTTGTCTCTCTTTTTTATCATCCAGTAAATTCCTGACCACTACTGAACCCGCTGTCTGCCTTGCCATAATTTTCTCCTTATTAAATCTTTTACCAGATTGTATTGACCGTTTACGGAACTGTTTTCAGCCAGAGATTCAATTTCGCAACAGGTCATTTAAGCGACATTTAAAAATAATATAACATCGTGTCAAATGTTGTTGCTGAATATTCAAGCGATACTATGATAATTAACAAGTCCGTAACAAAGAACATGCTGCCGGCAGATCGGTAATATAACAGATGTTATAAACAAACAATATTACATCCATGTTAAATTATAACCGGGATGAAATAATACTTCCAGCCGCATCCGGATGAGTCAGTAAAACCCGATTTTTTGAAAGAAAAATATACACCCGGACCATCCTCAGTCCCGGTAAAGTCTGCGCCCCGGGACAGCGCTAAGCCCCGTCCATCATCTTTCTTCTTGCAGCGGCAAGTGTTGCCGTATCAGCAGGTCCGGTCCTGCAGCATCCGCCGATAATCCGCGCGCCAAGGCCGTACCATTCAACGGCATGTCCGCCAAGCTTTTCAGCGCGCGAGTCTCCATGCCAGTGGTGGTCAACTGTACTGTACATCTCCCCTGAATTGGGGTAGACGATAAACGGTTTGTCGGCAAAAGGCCGGGCTGACTCAAGGAGTGCCGCAAAGAATGACGGGTCGGAACAGTTGATTCCGGCCGCCGCGAGGTTCTTCCGCCCCCTTAACATCTGCATGCATTCTGCAAACGACCTGCCGCAGCTTATATGTTCAGAATCCTTAACCGTAAACGAAATCCAGTATTCAGTCTTCCCGTACTGTTCCATGAGACTGGCAATGGCGCATGCCTCGTCGTATGACGGTACTGTTTCAAATGCGATGAGGTCGGCTCCGGCATCTATCAGTATTTCAAGGCGTCGGCGGTGAAAATCATGGTACTCCTTCTCGCTCAGTTTATAATCACCCCTGTATTCCGATCCGTCGGCAAGAGAAGCCCCGTACGAACCGGCAGAGGCCGCAACAACGGGCAGCGGCATTGACATGTCATAATCCTCCGAGTCCATGAAAACCATGATTGATTCACGCGCCAGTCTGACCGAATCGAATATAATGTCCACGGCCTTATCCTCGGTGAAACCATATTTCACAAGGCCGGTAATTGTTGCCTGGTACGATGCAGTAGTTATTATATCAGCCCCGGCCTTAAGGTATGCCATGTGTACATCACTAACGGCAGCAGGTGATTCAGCAAGAACCGCGGCAGACCAGATACTATTGTCCAGCGTATAGCCGTTTTTTTCCAGTTCGCTCGCAAGGCCTCCGTCAAGAATGATAAAGGGGAAATCTTTCCAGGGATCTAGTACGCTCATTAGATAAACTCCATTAACGCTTATATTATGGGCACCTCTAAAAATCAGAATTTTCCGGAATACAAACATAAAAATTCTGATTTGTGCCGCAATTGTGCACACAAGGGAACATCCAGATTGTAATTTATAGAGGTTCCCTTATATAAATATAACTTCAGAATCGACGGTTTCCAATAATGATCAGAATGTGCTGAACGTCAGTCTTTTTTCGGGGTATAATAATTAAAAATTCCTGAAGTTTCTTGCGAAACTTCAGGAAACAGGAGAGTACAATGAAAAAGTCTCATTTACTTATTTATTAGTGTCAATTTTAAGTTTTCTGTTACATTAATCAGCATTTTACTTAAACACGCGCTGGAAATTGTTGATTATATCGCCATAATAAAGCATATCTATAACTTCTGATGAAAACGGCAGGTATTAATGGCAATCAGGACTCAATGATCTTTCGCCCGATACAAGGGGGATAATACTTGATGCGCTGAAAACTCCCGGAAGATTCCGTTCAAATGAAATAGATTTTGTCCCGCGGATAATACCGGCATTTGTCTCTGCAGCTGCAGGGCTTACAGGGGCGCTCTTCAGTGTGCCGGCTGACAAATTTAGCTGCTTCAGCCGGTTTAACATGACAAATGACTCTCGGCGTCCCGGAAAGGCCGTGCCGGCAGTATCAAATAATTATTGACATGCGGTGATTACAGGTTAGATAAAAATACCATCAACAGGTTCATGTTCATAAAGCGGGAGTAAGCAATGAAAATCAGGACAAGCCTTATTCTATGCGCACTTGCAGCGGCAGCATTGGTTTATGCCTGCAAAAAGGAAACGCCCGGGGAAGTACCGGCTGAAAAGCCTGTATTCAATTTCAGGGTGCAGTCCGTATTCGGCGATGTTAAAATCATTGCAGCTTCAGGTGAAAAAAAGGCAGCCATGGGCGACATGATAGCGATAGACAATACAATCATTACCGGTAAAAAATCCACCGCAGACCTGACATACGGTTCATGCGGAATTATCAGAATCAGCGAAAACAGCAGGGTATCCATTGCAGTAATTGCAGGAGACACGTCGGCTGAATCCATGATAAACCTGGACAGGGGAAAGGTTTTCCTCACGCTGGGCAAGCTGCAGAATACAGGCTTCAAGGTCAAGACTCCGACCGTGGTAGCCTCAGTGCGCGGTACAAGTTTTGTAGTCTCCGCAGATGTGGTTAAAGGGGCCCGGCTCTCCGTCATGAAGGGGACAGTTACCGTAGTCCCTGTACAAAAAGGGGAGGCAATCGCAGGCAAGGAGATCAGTGTAGGCGCAGGGCAGAAGATGGATTATGTTAGCAGCAGGACTGTTGACCAGGTATTAAAAGGGCACACTGTGATCGCGGTAAAACCCATGACAGAGGCTGAAATTATCGAGATCAAAAATGAAACTATCGACATCAGGGTTGATGAAATAAAGGATCTTGACGATGACATAAAGAGGGAAGTGAAACAGGATGTAATTGAGGCTGACCCGAAAATTCTGATGCAGCAGGCAAAGGGGGAGAAGCCTGCAGGTGAACAGCAGGGTAATAAAGGTGATACAGGCCAGGCAGCAGACAATAAAGATATCAGGTCAAAGATAGATGAAAAAAGAGAGGCAGACGAACAGCGCAGTTTTTATGCAGAGGAGAAAAAGAAAGCTGAAGAAGAACAAAGGCGAAAAGAACGTGTGAAAGAAAAGGCTTCAAGTATCCCGACTCTTTGATAAAACAGGAAAACTTTTTTCTTTACAAAAGTTAAGTATAATTATTAATGACGCTCCAGTATACTTAAGGAGAAACTCCATGTCAATGAATACAACATGTATAACATACGCGGACATATTAAGGCCGTCAGGCAGGATCAGCTCGATTGCATATGACACTATGCTCGTACTGGCTGGGAGCATTCTCATAGCACTTTCAGCAAAAATCGCGTTCCCTCTACCGTTCAGCCCTGTACCTGTTACAGGCCAGACATTCGCCGTACTCCTTACGGGAGCGCTTCTGGGATCAAAACGCGGTGTACTTGCAGTACTTGCATATATTGCTGAAGGGATTTCGGGAATGCCGGTATTCACGGGTGCAGGCGCAGGCTTTGCTTACCTCCTGGGACCCACTGGCGGTTATATTGCCGGGTTTGCAGCTGCTGCAGGCATTACAGGGCTCCTTGCCGAAAAGGGCTGGGACAGGAATATTTTTACAACAGCAATGGCCATGGCTGCGGGAAGCGCGGCGATCTACCTGTTCGGGGTAATGTGGCTTTCACTTTTCGTGGGCGGCAGGGCTCTGAACATGGGGCTCATACCTTTCATCTCTGGAGACATTGTCAAGGTTGCACTTGCAGCAGCACTGCTCCCTGCGGGCTGGAAACTGATAACCAGGTAGTTTTCCGACTGTCATACCGGCTGAAGCGAAGCGTAATACCGGAATCTTAATGCAACAATAAGATTCCGGTATTTGCAAGCGCTGAAGCTGCAAAACCGGAATGACAATAAATCCAGATATTCCCGCCCTATTCCTCCATCTTTCTCAACTCTTCGTCGAAGAATTTTTTCCTTTCATCCAGTTCATTGTTAAGCTTTTCATATTCTTCAAAGAGCATATCTATCTCCTTCTGAAGGGCATGTACTTCGCGTGAAAGGTTCTCTATCTCCCTGCCCTTGCCCGAACCTGCAGCCTCGGCAATCTCACTGTTTTTCCTTTCAAGTTCAGCCTCCTTCGAAGAGATTAACTCCTCTGTCTTATGAATCTTCTCTTCGAGCGGCTTGATCTCCCTGGACCTCTTTGTAATTATATCAGTGCGCAATTTACGGATATCCTTTTTGTTCACAGGCATACTCCTCTTCGCATCATCATCCTGCCTGGACGCGCGCCTGGCCTCCTCCTCGTCCTCCCATCCTATCTTGTCAAGGAAGTCCTGGTATGTGCCGTCAAAATGGGTAATGCCGAGGTCCTGGAACACGATAAACCTGTTAGCGAGCGCATGGAGAAACATCTCGTTGTGGGTGACCATGATTACGGCGCCGGGAAAACAGTCTATGGCTGCCATAAGTGCGTCGCAGGCCTCCATGTCCAGGTGGTTGGTCGGTTCGTCAAGAAACAGCAGGTTTGACGGGGCCGCGAGTATTTTACCCAGCAGCACACGGTTCTTCTCGCCGCCCGACAGTACGCCGACCTTTTTAAGTCCATCATCGCCTTCAAACATCATTGCCCCGGCGATATTGCGTGCCGTCTGCTTCTCGCACCCAGCGGACATGATCTCATCCTCGATTGTGAGTTTATCATTCAGCCGTATTGTATTGGTCTGTGCAAAATACCCGGTGCTTGTGTTCGTATGCATGTTAAGACTGCCCGAATCAGGCTTCATGTCGCCTGAGAGGAGGCGCAGCAGCGTGGTCTTACCCTTGCCGTTCTTACCGATCACACATATCCTGTCATCGCTGCGGACGTTAAGGCTGAAATTATTTATGATATTATATTTTTCATCATAGCTGAAGGTTAATGAATCCGCGGTCATGAGTGTTTTGGCATTGAACGGTTTATAGTTAAACGAAAAGTCCAGGGTCTTTATTCTTTCCAGTTTATCCAGCGTCTGTTTTTTCTCAAGCTGCTTGACCCTTGACTGAACCATCCCCGCGAGCCTTGCTTTTGCGCGAAAACGGGTTATAAACTGCTCAACCTCTTTGCGTTTCTTCTCGTCATTGATGCGAGTATTCTCGTATATCTCCTCTTCCTTGAGTATCTGTTCGTAAAGCTTATCAGTTGAGCCTTCAATTTTACGGACCTTCTGCCTGTGTATGCCCAGGGTATGGGTCGTCACGCTGTCCATGAACGACCTGTCGTGCGTGACGAGTATGATCTCCCCCTTCCATTGCCGCAGGAACGATGAGAGCCACCTTATTGACACGACGTCAAGGTAGTTTGTAGGCTCATCCAGGAGCAGCATGTCAGGTTCGGCAACAAGGATCTTGGCAAGGTTAAGCCTTACCTGGAATCCGCCGGAAAAATCTGAGGGTGCACGCTGCATGTCCTCCATGGAGAATCCCAGGCCTGTAAGAATCTTTTCGGCCTTCCACCTGTCGTCGCGGTGGTCTTCAGGGAGCCCCACGCAGCCCTCTGCAACGATTGTTTTCTCAGTAAACTTTATGTGCTGGGAAACGTGCCCCACGGTATAGCCTCTGGGGATCACGATGTCACCCGAATCCTGGTGCTCTTCGCCGATAATCATTTTCAGCAGGGTAGTTTTTCCGTGACCGTTGCGGCCCACAAGCCCTATCCTTTCACCGGGATTAACATTGAAACTTACATCGTCAAAAATCTCCTGCGCGCCGAAAGACTTGGAGAGGTTAATTACTTTTATCATTATAATATCCCGTGTTTCTGTATAATGTGTACAGGATTAATCCGGCTGTAATTATTTCCAGTAATTATTCCTTAAAAATGTCATAAGGGAACCTCTATAAATTACAATCTGGATGTTCCATTGTGGACAAAACTGCAGTGAAAATCAGAATTTTTCATGTTTGTATTTCGGTAAATTCTGATTTTAAGAGGGGCCCATAAAGTAATGTTCAAGTGCGGTGAAAAAACGGATGAGCTATTTCATAATTACTGTAAATGCGGAAATAACCGTAAAACCCAGACCAATAAACCACATCATCATAGTGAAACGTTTATCCATGTCCTCCCTGAGCTCTTCAAACCTTTTGTCGACCTGCTCAAACCTCTTATCAACCTGCTCAAACCTTTTGTCAACCTGCTCAAACCTTTTGTCAACCTGCTCAAAACGTTTTTCCATCATTCCAAGAATCTCACGCATAAGGTCACGCTGAGTTTTAAGCTCCTCCTCAGTACGGACAATTCTTTCCCGTATATCAAGATCAATCGCGGTTGAAGCAGCCCTGCTCCTGCTGCCAGACTTAAGAGCTGGAAATTTTACAACCAGGAATTCTGCAATCTGCTCAAGATGATCCTTTGTAAGCTTTGACGCCATTGTTTTCATCACCTTCTCCATTATTTTCATCATTCAGTCTGCCTTTGTCAAGCATTCTCCTCTTATTACTACGTCAAAGTGTCCGGATTAATAAAAATTTTTTGTTGTTTTTTATGATAAAATACACCGATCCCGGTATATTTTTTAAGAGGTAAATTAATGAAGTTCAGGGCAATACTTCTGATTTCAATGCTGCTTTCAGCACGTTTAATCCTGGCCACATCATATTCAGGCCCGATAAAACAGAAAGTATATTCCTCCAATGGTAAATTCTTTGTGGTGATCGATCCGCAGAAATCCATCCAGGCTATCTACAGATCATCAGCACCGAAAAAAGTATACTGGTCTTTCAGTTTTGCACCGGAAATGGATACATGGTTCATTCCGGATAACGGCGACTATGTTGCGTGTATCAGGTGGAGGTTTGTAAGGGCAGAAGACCTGGACAAGCCCGCAGTCATTATCTTCGAAAGAGGCGGGAGCAGGAGAGAACATTCTTACAACAGCCTTGTAAAGGCACGGAGGACCGGGCTGCTTGAGACTGCGCCGAAGGGAAGTTTCTGGCGCGTGTGGTATGAATCTCTCGCGATAAAAAATAACCGTGCTGAAATTTCCACTCATGATGAAAAGAGAATTGTCATATCGGGAAGTGACGGGAAACTCGAAATATTCAGGGACTGAGCATTGCTTTGCAGCTCAGTATCGATCGAATGAAGTAACTGCTTAATCACTGCGGGATCTTTTGATATTATACCGTCACACCCTTAATCGAGCAGCTTCTTATTTGTATCAGGCGAGGATGAGATCGCGTAAACCAGGACATCGACATTGTATTTCCTGATCTTGCTGACAAGGTCTGAACCTTTACCGAACCCTGCCCGGTAAAAATCTACGAGGACAATCCCTGCATTCTGCATGCCTATAATGGCGGAAGCATCGGAAACCTTTTCAGCTTTGAACACATTGAATCCGCTTTTCTGCAGTGCCGACTTAAGTATGGCCTGCTCAATTTTTGAATCATCAACTATCAGGATATTTTTACGGTTTCTCATGCAATATTAGTAATTCAGGACCGCCGGCAATTTCAATTATGCATATCCTGGAAAAAATGGATACCGTGCAGGGACACACCGTGCCAGGGATCCCTGCACATCTACTCCGGCCGTCGAGCGGGTGAATAATACATAATTTACAAACAGGTCTCGCACTATCTCTCAGTAAAAAATCTTGTATGCTGCGGTAGATGCCCTGAAACCGTCTGCCTGACGAATATCTGAAATGCGTAAATTCCGATTTTTTTCATTGACTTTTTAAACACCGACTATATAGTCGCCGACTAAATAGTCGGAGAATTTCATGAAAAAGACCTTCACAAGAATTTCAGAGGAAAAGCGCACCAGAATTATTGAAAGCTCGATTGAAGAGTTTGCGGAATGGGGCTACGAAAAAGGCTCACTTGACCGGATTATTAAAAAATCTGGTATTTCAAAAGGGGGGCTGTACGAGTATATTTCGTCAAAAGAGGAGCTGTTCCTCTTTGTTGCTGACCATGCATATAACCTTCTTTATGACCACATAATTCAGTCGATTGGGGAACACGGTCAGCTTCCTGCTGACCTGCTCGAAAGGTTTCGCCTTGTTTCGAGCAAGGCTATCGACTTTTACCTGGCCAACCCCGTGCAGGTTAAGCTGATTATCATGACCGGACATATCATTGACGAGGATGTCTCCTCAAAAGTACGTGAAATTTTCTTCACCAGGTTCAGGGGAATCTTCGGCGATGCCGACAGGTCAGAACTTGCTTACGATTACGACAGCCTGCTTAACCTGATGGAATGGCTCCTGCTTAAAACGCGCAACCACTTCCTCAGGATCTTCATGTCAGGCCGCGGCGCCGAAGAGGTGAGGCGCGAGTATACGGCTGAATGGGATTTTATCGTCTCTGTGCTCAGGGGCGGAATTTATAAAAAAAACAAGGGGTAACAGATGCTTGGATTAGGCGGACTTGGCGTTTTTCTTGCTTATACGCTTTCCATAGCTGCTGCGCTTTTATGCGTGGTTTATGGAATTAAGAACTGGAACGTTCCGGCTGACGATGTTGTTTCACGCGAAGTTGATGAGGAGAACAAGTGGGAACAGCATGAACCGGACAATGACGGGGAGGTAAAGAAATGAATCACCTCCTGATGATAACCATTGTAACACTGGTGTACCTGATAATTACTGCCTACCTGGGATACCTGGGATACAGGCATACTAAAAGTGAAACCGACTTCCTCCTTGCAGGAAGAACAACTCACCCTGTGATCATGGCCGTATCGTACGGTTCAACATTCATAAGTACATCAGCCATAGTAGGTTTCGGCGGTGCAGCAGCACTCTACGGTATGGGTGTTCTGTGGCTCACATTCCTTAACATAATGGTTGGTATATTTATTGCGTTTATCATATTCGGTAAAAGAACCAGGCGCATGGGGCACAGGCTGGATGCGCACACATATCCCGAACTGATCGGCAAACGCTATGACAGCAAACTGCTTCAGACCGCTTCAGGACTCATGATATTCATTGCAATGCCGCTCTATGCCGGCGCTGTTATCATAGGGGGCGCACAGTTCGTTGCTCAGGAGCTTTCCATATCATACGAAACCGCGCTCTTCTTCTTTGTCGCTATCGTGGCTGTTTATGTAATCATGGGTGGACTCAAGGGTGTTCTCTATACAGACGCTTTTCAGGGCGGGATCATGTTTGTCGGAATGGCAATACTTCTTGTTTCCACATACTGGATGCTTGGCGGAGTTATTGACTCGCACCAGGCGCTCACCAACCTTGCGCCTGAAGGTGTTAAGGTATTCGGCCCCAAGGGATTCCTGGGCTGGACCGCCATGCCCGCTGCGGGTTCAGTGTTTTCGTACCAGCTCATTACGTCGATCGTTCTAGGTGTAGGCATAGGTGTTCTGGCTCAGCCCCAGCTTGCCGTACGTTTCATGACAGTAAAGAGCGACAGGGAGCTTAACCGCGGTGCGCTTGTCGGAGGTATTTTTATCCTTATGATGACAGGCGTTGCATTTACGGTAGGCGCGCTTACTAACGTCTATTTCTTCAACAATCCTTCATTCGGAAAGATTTCGTTCCTGGCCGCGAACAAGGTAGTGGACAATATCATTCCTCTTTTTATCCACACTGCAATGCCCGGATGGTTCGGAGCGATCTTCATGGTTACGCTTCTTGCCGCTGCGATGTCCACCCTGAGCGCCCTGTTCCACACAATGGGCTCTGCTTTTGGAAGGGACTTCCTTGAAGAAGGGATGAATGTGAAAACCAAAAATCCAATCTTTACAATCAAGATGGCCATGGGAGCGGGTATTATCATATCAACACTCCTGGCGTACGCGCTGCCAAGGTTCTTTGAACAGGGATCCGCTATAGTCGCAATCGGAACATCTCTCTTCATGGGGCTCTGCGCGGCGACATTACTGCCTCTCTATTTCGGCGGATTGTTCACAAAGCGGATTACAAAAGCGGGAGCCCTTGCCGGATTCTTTTCGGGCCTTATCGTGGCATTATTCTGGATGCTTTTTATATATGCAAAAATTTCGACTCCCCTGGGACTGTGCAATATGATTTTCGGGGCACCGACTCTTTCAGTAAAAATGCAGTTTATTGACCCGATAGTTGTTGCGCTGCCGGTTTCAATAATTATCACATTAGTTGTTACTCTTGCAACCAGGCCTCCGTCAGAGGAGCACATAAGAAAATGTTTTGGTAATGTTTAGCTGTATTTCCCCAGTAACCTCTTTTTAGTTAAGCCGGGCTTTCGCCCGGCTTTTTTTAGCTATTACAGCCTGTTATTGTTCCTGAGTGCAAAGATCACCATTTTGCGCATTATGCGTTCTTTTACTGATGAAGGATCTGAAAGATTCATGCGCTCAATGTGCCTCTGCGCGGATTCAGGTATAGGCCTGAACAGTTCAACAAGCAGGCCTTTTACCAGTTTTAGCGGATTCCCTGCAGCCGTAGCCTTCAGCACCTTGAGCGATCCCCCTAGCGCGATGTCATCGTCGTTCAGGTCTGTTCCGAACGGGAAGGGCTTAAAGTATCCCTGTTCCTGGTAGGGTTTAAGCAGGCCCAGAATTTTATCCGGAGTATTGTGCCGGTACTCTTCCGGTATACGGTAATCAGCCGGAATTTTTTTTGCCTTCTTTGCCTGATCAAGCAGTTCATCCTGGAACCTAGAATCAGCAATATTCAGCATTGCGGCAATAACCTCTTCATCGGGTTTTCCCCTGACATCAGCGATACCATATTCTGTGACAATGATATCGCGCAGGTGCCTGGGTACCGAACAGTGGCCGTAACTGAATACTATGTTAGACTTCAGGGTTTTCCCTGCACCCTTGGTGCTTTTTACCATCATTACCAGCCTGCCGTCGGGAAGTGCATGTGCCATTGAAACAAAGTTATACTGCCCGCCTATACCGCTTACGACCCTCCCGTCCTGGAGCTGGTCCGACGCTATTGATCCCAGTAATGATGCTACCATTCCCGTGTTGACAAACCTGCCGTCCTTCCTCTGCAGTGTCCGAAGCTCCTCTCCACCGTAAAGCTGGTTTACCTTCTCGACACCTGACATTCCAAAGAGCCGTCTCTCCTCTTCACTCATGTCGTTGAGCGCCTTGTAAAACGCCTGAGGTCCAAAGAAGAATGCACCAAGGATTACCTTGCCCCCCCTGAGTTCCTTACCGAGGATCTTTCTTATTTTGACGAGGTTTGCCTTTTTGCTCAAATCTCCCGGGTAAGCAGCCTTGCCGTCTTTTATGACTCCGTTTGCAAACTTAAGACCCGGTTTGATAATCCCGAACTCAGTTAAAAAATTAAAATCCTCTTTTTCAAGCTTCGAATGAATTGCCTTCATGGAGATCAGCTTATCTATAATATTTACCGGAATTTTATTCGAAGATAGTTCGCCGTTATTAATCAGCTTCATCAGAGGAATGCTGTCATAAACCCTGCGCTTCATTATTTTACTCTTGTACATCTGCATAAAGGCATCAACAAACATCTCCGATGATCCGTATAGCCCCTGCTTAAATACATCAGTTCCGCCCCATTTTTTTATCAGTCCGGCATACCTGGTGGTCAAGCCGCCTTTGTCTATTACCTCGTTATAAACTTTGTTGTGTTCGTTACGCATTACAAGACCGGAAACAATGGCATCGCCAAGGGCACCAATACCTACCTGTATAGTTCCGCCGTCCCTGATCAGTGTGCTCACATTCAATCCTATCATATGGTCTGCCGGTGCAACAGGGTCCTTTGGCGCTCCGAAAAGCTTGTAATTGAACTTTTCACCCTGCAGTATAATATCATATTCTGTTGCTTCAACAACAGCGTCGCCG
Organism: Spirochaetota bacterium; assembly: GCA_035403465.1. GTDB lineage: Bacteria > Spirochaetota > UBA4802 > UBA4802 > UBA5550 > JAAYBQ01. Next base: position 19,634 of record DAONFG010000037.1, read on the forward strand.
TACATATAGGGCATGTTCTCATTAGCCTCGGCAATTACGGCACCCTTCATTCCAGCAGCCCGCAAGACTTTAATTGTCTGCAAGGCCTCGACACAGATATCGGTATTGCAGGCCATGGAGTACCTGGTTTTACCGTTTATTTTTTTAACTGATAAAAGCTGTGCAAATACGTTGCATCCGTAGTCCATGGCGTCTCTGCATGCATGGGTATAGTTTGATGCAAAATGGTGCATCTGGTAATGCGGCTCGTTCAGGTTTGCACCGGCCTTGCAGAAAAATTCATAGATATTCACATTTTTCGGAAGCTTACCCGCACGCAGATCAAGCATAAATTCAAATTCAGGGACACCGCTGAACAGCCTCTCTGCTATTGGTTTAAGGAATCTTTTTTCTATTTCAGTATGGCCCTTGGGGTGCTCAAGCGGGAGCGCGGTTATAATTTTAAGATCAATTGAAGGGTCCTCTTTCGCCCGCCTGTAGAACTCGTTTGCAATAAGTACCGGCTTGCCCAGGGCCAGGGTCATACCAAGCTTGATATCTTTGCCTACATATTTTATTACCTGGTCTACGCATTTTTTTACATCGTCAGAAATAACACCCGTCTTCCCATTATTCATATTTTCACCTGCCGTGTTTTGGTCATTTTATATTTACATTAGTTTTAATATAATAAACCCCTGCAGATAAAAAACAAAATTCCTTCATGATGGCATGTTTTTTTACAAGACTTATAAATATGATTAAAAAACCGGGCATTTACCCGGTTTTTTTACTCTAATCTATCTTCAGAATCGTGAGGAATGCCTCCTGCGGCACCTCGACCGATCCTATCATCTTCATCCGCTTCTTACCCTCTTTCTGTTTCTCGAGCAGTTTCCGTTTCCTTGATATATCACCGCCGTAGCACTTGGCTGTAACGTCCTTCCGTACTGCAGATATGTTCTCGCGCGCAATAATTGATGCACCTATGGCTGCCTGGAGAGGTATCTTGAACTGGTGCCTTGGAATAATATCCTTCAGCTTTTCTATTATATCCTTGCCGCGCGTCCTTGCTTTTTCCCTGTGCACAATAAACGAAAGCGCATCCACAGGCTCAGCGTTGACAAGTATGTCGACGCGCACCATGTCCGATGCCCTGAAATCTATAAGATCATAATCGAATGAAGCGTAGCCGCGCGAAATCGACTTGAGCTTGTCGTAGAAATTGAATACAATCTCGGAAAGCGGCAGCTCGTAGGTAAGCTGGACGCGCTGCGGTGTAATATACTCCATATTTTTATGTATGCCGCGGCTGTCCGTGACAAGCTGCATAATATTGCCTACGTAATCATTCGGTGTAACAATCGACGCCCTTACATAAGGCTCCTCGATCCTTTCAATCGTGCCGGGATCAGGCAGGTTAACCGGGTTATCGATGACGATCTCCTTTCCGTTCTGAAGGTAGACCTTGTATTCAACGCTGGGGGCAGTGGTAACAAGCGCAAGGTCGAATTCGCGCTCAAGCCTCTCCTGGACAATCTCCATGTGAAGCAGCCCCAGGTAACCGCACCTGAACCCGAAGCCCAGGGCATAGGAATTGTCCGCCTCAAAGAGAAGCGAAGCATCATTGAGCTGCAGCTTGTAGAGCGCCTCGCGAAGGTCCTGGTATTCATCGCTGAACATGGGGTAAAGCCCGGAGAATACCATGGACTTTACGTTTTTAAAACCCTTGAGCGCTTCAGGCGCAGGATTCTTCGCAAGCGTGACAGTGTCGCCTATCTTTGTATCAACAACGCTCTTGATGCCCGCGACTATATACCCCACTTCACCAGGTCCAAGCGACGTCCTCTTCTCAAGGTCAAGCCTGAACACGCCGACCTCGGTGACAGTAAACTCCTTGCCTGTTGCATAGAGCTTTATGACATCATCTTTTTTCACAGTTCCGTCAATGATACGGACCTTGATTACAGCGCCAAGGTACTGGTCATAGAATGAATCGAATATAAGGGCCCTGAGCGGAGAGTCCAGGACACCCTTCGGAGCCGGGATTGTTTCGATCACCTTTTCAAGTATTTCATCAATTCCGATCCCCTGTTTGGCTGAAGCAAGAATTGCAAGGTCGGAATCAAGACCAAGCACAGTCTCAATCTGGGTCTTTGTGCCCTCTATGTCCGCGCTGGGCATATCGATTTTGTTTATTACCGGGAGTATCTCCAGGTCGTTTTCGAGCGCAAGGTAGAAGTTTGCGATTGTCTGCGCCTCAACTCCCTGTGATGCATCAACTATAAGTATAACACCGTCGCATGAGGAGAGCGCGCGTGAAACCTCATATGTAAAGTCCACGTGCCCGGGAGTATCTATGAGGTTAAAAACATAATACTCGCCGGATTTTGAAGTATAATCAAGGGTTATGGCGTTGGATTTAATTGTTATACCGCGTTCCCTCTCAATGTCCATGGTGTCGAGCATCTGGTCTTTTTTGTTCCTGTCGTTCACCAGGCGGCACTTTTCGATTATCCTGTCGGCAAGGGTTGATTTGCCGTGGTCAATATGCGCTATTATTGAAAAATTTCTTATATGAGCCAGATCCATCTTTTACCTGTGTTTTCGTAGTTATATCTGGAAGGAATAATTATTGCCTTTACTTGGCAAGTATTTTTTCATGCTGTTCTAATAAGGCCGGGGAGTAATATTTTTACTAATCTTTAAGCATTTCATAAATCACGATTCCCGCGGCAACCGAAGCGTTAAGCGACGAAACCTTACCCCGCAGGGGAATTGACACAGTGTAATCGCACTTCTCCTCTGTCAGGCGCCTCATCCCCTTCCCCTCACCGCCAATGATAATACAAGCGGGAAGAATATTTTTCACCTCGCCGATTTTTACAGTTCCATGATCACTCGTTCCAATGATCCAGAATCCCATACCCTTCAGCTCTTCAAGGAACTGCGCCACGTTGGTAACCTGGATTATCTCTATGTGCGCGGTTGCACCTGCAGCGGTTTTTATAACCGTTTCATTAACCGCAGCTGAATTGTTTTTTGGGATAATAACAGCCTTGCAGCCCAGTGCCTCGGCAGAGCGTATGATCGACCCCATGTTATGCGGATCAGTAATCTGGTCAAGGAGGACGACAACCCCTTTATCCCGTGCAGCAGTTGAAAGCACATCTCCGGACACCGGGGCTTCCTTTGTGCGCGGCATAATGAGCACCACGCCCTGGTGTGCGGCTGATGAATAGCTGTTAAAGAACGATCTCCCCTCGGTGACAACGCGTACATTCCTCTTTTTACACAGGGAGATTATCTCATCAATGATCCTTCCGTGTGAACCTTCGGATATATGCACAGACATGCCTGCAGTATCGGGCACGCTCTTTAAATATTCAATAACAGGATTTCTACCCGTGACTATTTCTTTCTTTTCCACCTTGTACCGTCTTTTGTGTCTTCAAGGATAATCCCTTCGTCTTTAAGGATGTCCCGGATCTCGTCCGCCCTGGCAAAGTTCCTGTTTTTCTTCGCGTCAATCCTCTCCTGAACAAGGGCGTCAATCCGGTCACTGTCCGCATCATTATCCGCGGCCCCGAAAAAAATGAAACCGAACACGCCGTCGATATCGCGCAGGGCTGCATCTACCATCTCTGCATCAGTAACCGAAAGTTTTTCAGCGTTAATCATCGTGTTCACAGCATGCACAAAGTCAAAGAATACCGCCAGCCCGGCCGAGATATTCAGGTCATTGTCAACTGCCTCTGTAAAGTCAGACTTCATCTTCCTGATAACGGCGTCAAGTTCAGGGTTACGGCCCGACTCATTCCTGACATCTTTGAGCCTTACTATCATGTTATCTATTCTTTCAAGCGCCTGGTCAGCCTGCTTAATCCCGTCCAGTGTAAAGTTTAGCTGCTTCCTGTAATGCGCGGACATGAGCAGGTAGCGGATTGACCTGGGCGAATAGCCCTTCTCAAGCAGGTCGCGGAGAGTGTAGAAGTTTCCCGCGGACTTTGACATCTTGGCGCCGTCAACCAGCAGGTGCTCAACATGGATCCAGTGACGCACGAACCTGTCGCCGTACGCCGCCTCGCTCTGTGCTATCTCGTTTTCATGGTGCGGGAATATCAGGTCCACACCTCCCGTGTGTATGTCTATGGTCGATCCGAATATCTTCCGTATCATCGCGGAGCACTCAATGTGCCAGCCGGGACGCCCGGGTCCATAAGGTGTTTCCCAGAACGGTTCGTTCTCCCTGGGAGACTTCCAGAGCGCGAAATCACGCACATCCTCCTTCTCGTACTCGTCGGCATCATACCGGGCACCGGCCTTGATCTCCCTGCTGTCAAGGTTTGACAGCCTGCCGTAGCCCGGAAACTTCCCTATATTAAAGTAAAGGGAGCCTTCTTTTTCATAAAGGATTCCCTTGCTGTCGATGAGCTTCAATATGTTGATCATCTCATCAATCGATTCTGTCGCCTTAGGGTTATGTTCCGCCTTCTCTATGTTAAGCGTATCAAGGTCATTGTAGAAAATATCAGTGTATTTTTCAGTATACTCCTTCAGTGTAACGCCCTCGCGCAGGGAACCGGCAATGGTCTTGTCGTCCACGTCAGTGATGTTCATGGCGTGGTTCACCATGAATCCCCTGAACCTGAGGTACCTGCGCAGAAAATCGTTAAACATGAATGTGCGGAAATTGCCTATATGCGCATAGCTGTAAACAGTAGGACCGCATGAATATATTGTAACAGGGGGGTAATCCTGGACGTGTTCTTTTTTTATGCCGCCTGGTACAAGTTCATCAACAGTGCGGGTCAGTGTGTTGTAAATTTTAAGCGTCACCTGTGCCTCCGGGAAACTACATATACCGGAAAGGAACGTTCCGGATAGAGAATGACCGCTTTATGAACAGATAATGTCAAATATTTTTTACGGCTCAGTCGCCGACAGGGGGCATTTCAAGCTCTTCAACATCTTCGTATTCAGATATGATGGCAGGCTGCTGAACAGACCCGGGCTGCGGCTGGATGTTAAGCCTCTCGATATCATCAGGATTTGCGTTAAGGTATGCCAGGAACTGGTGGAGCTTTTTGATGTACTCGATAAGCTCCTTGAGTTTTTTATTCTTGCGGTCAATAATACCGTTCGACTGCCTCATATACTCCCGCATCAGCCTTGTCTGCTTCTGAAGTCTCTTCTGGAGTTCAACTGCAGCATCATAGAACTCCCTGTCTACCTTCTGAAAATCAATGCGTGCAAATACAACCTCATCCTTTACCCTCTCCTTTTCAATGCTCGAGATGATATCGTTCAGCTCCCGCATTGAGAAGAGGTCATCGGTGGAAGTCTGCACCCACTTTTTACCGTTGTCGTCAGTGAATTCACTGATATCAGGGATAATTATTTTTTTCTCTTTCTTGCGCATGTCCGGATTCTTTTACCAGTACTCCTGAAAAACCACACCCGGCCTGTATTACCGCATCCTGCGGCCAAGTTCTGCGGCCTCATAGTATTATCGGACCTGATATTTAAAAACACAAGAATATAAATCATATCCGGTATTTCTGAACAGCTGCCGGCTTTCCGCAGAGACAGATACAAGGCATCAGAAGAATTCTTTTCACATTGGAATAAATGTTCATTCTTTATCTCTGCCGAAAATCACACATAATCGTATTAATGTATGATTTAGCCGCTTTTTTGCTTAAACCTAAGGTTTAAATCGTAATATTATTAGGATCATATGTTTTTATCTCAATTATTCCTGATAGAGACTAATAAAACAAAAAATATTTTAATATAATTGCACGAATTATCAAAATATATTTGACAAATAATATGTTTTATCGGCAAATAATTGGAAAGTTTTTGGCGGTTTATGTTTCCTGAATGCCAACTTACTATTTTGAGTTAACATTTTTGCTTCCTCTTTATCCCCCCTGTAATGAATTTTCACAGGGGGTTTCTTTTTTAGGGCTTCTTTTTCCCCGATTTTAATTGACATAGGTCATCCTGTAAAAATGATTAACAAATGTGCGGGCACGACACCAATATAACAGTATAGCCTGCCGTAAGGGTATATACATTACCCTAAAGGAAATGGACGTGGAAGTAAGTTTAAAAAACACAAAATCACTCGGCAGAGAGCTTGAAAGACTCGGAAGCCTGTTCATCAACATCCCCCTTGACCGGTTTACAACATTCAGGACAGGCGGAATTGCGGATATGCTTTTTGAACCCGCAGGAGAGGAGCAGCTTTGTGACGCGCTGCAGCTGCTGAGAGGAGAGGGGATACCCTGCACCTTTATTGGCGGAGGGTCTAACCTGCTTGTGAGCGACCATGGGATCAGGGGCGCTGTGATAAAAATCTGCCGTGAAGATGAAAAACCTGTATTCTGTGATGACCTGGTCTATGCCCCTGCATGGGTAAGCAAGGAGATGTTCATCAGTTTCGCCATTGAAAATTCCCTTGGCGGCATCGAGTTCATGGCAGGTATTCCCGGAACTGTCGGCGGCGGAATATACATGAACGCGGGTACAAATACCGGCTGCTTTTCAGATATACTCAGGGCAGTAAAAATTGTGCGCCCGGGGAGTGGAATCGAAACAGTTGAGGCAGACAGCAGCCTGTCCCTGTACAGGAAGAACCGGCTGCCTGAAGGTTCTGCAATCGTTGGCGGATTTTTCAGTCTTCCAGTGTCCGGCAACAGTGAATCCGTAAAAAAATGCGTTGAAGAAATTATAAACGAGCGCCGCATGAAGCACCCCATGGAATACCCGTCGGCCGGGTCTGTCTTCAGGAATCCCAAAGGTCACTCATCATGGAAACTTATTAATGACGCGGGGCTTAAAGGCTGCAGGTACGGCGGAGCAATGGTATCTGAAAAACACACAAACTTTATCATTAACACGGGCGGCGCAACTTCATCCGACATATATAAACTTGTAAAACGCGTTCAGCAGGCGGTTTTTGCATCAACCGGCGTAATGCTCGAAACCGAAATCAGGCTTCTGGGGGATTTTGACTGACATGGACCTGCTGGCAAACATAAATGAGCTCGAGTTCTGCTCCCTCGACCTTGAAACAACAGGGGTCAATCCCGCATTCGACCGCATAGTCGAAATAGGCGCAGTACGATTTACAACCGCCGGCGTAATAAACGAATACCAGAAACTGGTAAATCCCGGTGTGAGCATACCTGAAAACGTTATACGGATACACGGAATAACAGACCAGATGGTGAGCGGCGCGCCGCTTATCAACGACATACTTGATGATTTTTATGATTTCTTCAAGGGCGCCATTCTTGTTATACAGAATCCCAGGTTTGACCTGTCATTTATTGAAAGGGCTTTCCATGTACGCGACGGTAAAGCTCCTGAACTCAAGGCCATAGACACTGTGAATCTTGCGCAGAAGCACTTTCCAGCTCTGCCTAATCATAAAATCTCAACCCTTACGAACCACCTTGGCCTTAAACTTCAGAGCCACCGTGCGCTCGACGATGCCATAGCCTGCATGAGCGTATTTACCGAGGTTATCAGGGGACGCGGGATACTCACCTACGGCGAACTCATGCGCATGCACGGCGACATGGTACGCCCGGGACTGCGCTACTCACAGGGAAGCACAAAGGAACCATGGCGCAGGCTGGTAATAGGCAAGGACGTCAGGATAAGGTACAAGGATACAGACGGCAGGGTGACCTCAAGGATCATCCACCCCCGGGAATTTATCCAGTACGGCAAGAGCAGCTACATACTGGCTTACTGCTATCTCAGGGAGAGTGAGAGGTGCTTTATGGCCAGCAGGATTGTGAGCATAGAGTAACCTACCACGTTCGCGCAAACCTGACCCTGATATTCTTCTGGCTCGAACCATCAGGAAGGAGCCTGTCCCAGCCGACATAAATTGTAAACTCAAACTGGTCGTAAACCAGGAACCTCACAGTGGGTCCTGCAACAACACCGCCCTTCACTCCCGAAATCAGCAGCCCCTCAGGCCTGAAGAGAGCCCAGTCGAAGAACAGGCCTGTATAGATATAATCCTGGTAAACCGAGAACCTGTATTCCGATGAAAACTCAAAAAGCCTGTTGGCATAGTAACTGAGTCCCGCAAATCCCTTGAAATACAGGCTGTTAACAGGTGCGTGGTGGTTAAAGGGTGCGCTGCTTTGGTTGATAACCCCCAGGAACTTGAATGACAGGATACTCAGGTTGCTGAACTCAAAATCCCGGGCTCCATTAATTGTAAGTTCACTGAAATCGACACCGTCAAAATACCGGGTCAGGGTCAGAGCAATATTCTTCTCCCTCCTGATACCGGGCCTGGATGGAAGTGGGTCAAACATTATCCTCATCTCGGTAAACGGGTAGTTCTTCCAGCCTTCCCTTATGCCGTCGTGATCTGCTGCAGGCAGGTCTTCCTCGATTTTGTAGAACCTGTCGCTTTCGCAGCCGAGACCCGCGTATATGTTGAGGTTATCAAGCGGAGTGATGCCCGGGGCAACTGTTCCCCTGATTGTAATATACTCGAAGCTGCTGTACCCCAGGTCAGGACGACCCGAGGCGCTGTAGTAGAACCGGCCCCGTATAACAGGCGTAAATATTGTATTCCTGAATGGCAGAAACCTGTACTCGGATTCTACCTTGAAAAAAGTCCTCTCGGGGGGAATATTCAATGTATTCTGCGGCTTAAGACTGATCAGTCCGCCAAGCCCTGGGTCAAAACCTGCAGAAAAACCGGTCTCAAGATAATCCTTGTCAAAGAGCAAACCGCTGTTATACATAAAAATTTCAGGAATAACGGTAGAGGGGTAATTATAGTCGATATTGAATCCCCAGCCATCCCTGCGCAGCACCGGGCCCGCAACACCTTCTCCGTAATCAAAATAAAAATGAAGCTCATACTCTGCGGGATATTTCGAAAAAACCTGGACCTTCTGATCAAAAAGCACTACGCTGTTAAGCTCCCTGTCTAACTGGAGAACATTTTCATCATAGTTTCGGATTTTTTCAAGTCCGGTTCTTACCGCTGCAAATCCGTACTTTCTCTTCAGTTCATCGATGTTCTTTTGAATTAAACCTGTATTATAAATCCTGCCGGGAATATCTATGGTCTGTTTATACTGCAGCGCGTAGTAATTATTATTCTCGTGGACAATAATCTTTGCAAGTTTCCCCTCGTCAACAAAGAGTGAAAGTTCATCCCCCGTATCACTGATCACGTGGATCTTTACCAGCAGGTACCCCTTCCCCCTGTAGAAATTTTCAATGGCCGTGATTGTTTCTTTAGTTCCAAGTGAAGTTCTTTCCCGGGGAGCATTTATCGACCTGAAAAGTTCTGAAGCGGCAACCATTTTCAGCCCTTTAATATGCAGGGGCCTCGCAGCTGCAGAGAGATCAACGGAAACCAGAAAGCAGGATATTGTCAGGAGTGTTGAATATAAGAGGATTCCAGGTCGCATCTATTCACAGAAGAGCTTTTTCATTGTACCCATGAGTTCAACTATTTTCTGGTCTTTGAGTGAATAGTACATAAAATTAGCATCTTTTCTTCTGAGGATGATATCCGCCTTGCGGAGGACAGTAAGGTGCTGTGATATGTTTGAAATTGTTGAACCGAACTGCTGCTCTATTTCACCCACATTTTTTTCGCCGTCAAGAAGGAAGCAGAGTATTTTAAGCCTTATGGGATGCGCAATGGATTTTAATATTTCTGTAGCTGTCTCAACCTGGTATTCTGAAAAGAACATTCGCATCCTCTTTTAGCGGAATTTAAGTATATGCTCAGATGGTAAAATACCGGCTGTATAATGTCAATTTTTTTTTAGACAGGGACTACGACCTTTCTAAAATATTGGATTGAAAATGATTATAAATACCGAGCATTTTAAGTGTTTTTTCAACCGTTCCGGAAATCCTGAGTGTAAGTCGTTTATCATTCTTTTCAGTTACATTCTTGGCATCAAGCAGAAATCCTATAAATGATGAATGAATAAGTTCTGTCATTGAAAGGTCAAAATACACATCCTGCGGCATGCTTTCACTTTTAAGAATTTCAGTATAACGCGGCACCAGTTCGAAACTTATGTGTTTTGGAAATCTCATGATTGAATCAGCATCCTTGCTAATATAATTCATATTCCCCCTCCCTGAGGATATTTTCGCTATATCAATTATATCGGTATTATTGCTTTAAGGTTTAGCAATTTTGGAGTTTCAGGTTAAAAAAGTAAAAAAATAAATGCCACAGAGACACAGAGGGCACGGAGGATTTATTTTGAAAAAACATTAAATTTTAGAGTTTAAAACTGATTTGCATTTTAACAGTATTATAAAAATTATTCTTTATTCCCTCTGTGTACTCTGCGCCTCTGTGGCAAATACTGTTTAATTAATTTTCTTCTGCTGTATATTATTATAAATTCTGAAAAAACCTTGTAAAAAAGGAATCGCATGTATCAACTGACGAAAATTTAAACAGGCATGTGTAATAATGTATTCCACTTCTAAACATCACAAACACAGGGATGGAATCCCTGTTGACATGGAACAGATAAAGAAACTCTTTATTATGCCTGAATCTGCAGACAAGTTTCACGAATTCGGTAACGAACTGCTGGACCTTATACACAGTTTTTTTACAGAGAAGGGGGGCATCCACAGCTCAATACTCCTGCCCGACCTGGCCAAACTATTCTCAAACACCAAAGTTCCAGTTGAACCGCACCTGCTGAAAGATATACTCTACGAGATCAAGACAAAGGTTATCTCGCATTCAGTAAAAGTGGGCAACCCGTACTACATAGGACATATGACAAGTGCGGTACCGTACTTTGTGATCCTGCTCGAGATGATCATAGCCGCACTGAACCAGAACCAGGTGAAGATCGAATCCGCCAAGGCATCGACTTTCCTTGAGAAGGAATTTATATCGTGGATGCACAGGATAATTTTCATGAGGTCATCCAAATTCTACAAGAACAACATCCAGAACCGGGAGACTGTTCTCGGCAACATAACACTCGACGGAACAATGGCCAACATGACAGCACTGCTGACCGCGCGCAACAGGGCTTTCCCGCCCGACGGCCGATTCCCCGGCATCAGGGAGGCAGGAATCGCAGACGCGTATAGACATTACGGTTACGAAAGGTCTGTTATAATAGTATCCAGGCGCGGCCACTATTCCATAGACAAGGTGGGCCGGACTATGGGCATAGGCAACCGGAATGTTATCAAGGTGCCGGTTGATTCCAGAAACAAGATAGACATACTCAGGCTTGAAAAGACATGCCGCGAGATAGAAGAAGCAAACGATAACGGTGGTCCAAAAACCAGGATCATTGCACTCGTCGGCATAGCGGGCACAACAGAAACAGGCAACATTGACAACCTTAAGGAGATGCGAAGAATTGCAGACCGGTATAACACGCATTTCCATGTTGACGCCGCATGGGGCGGATCCGTACTGCTTGCCGATGAATTCCGTTACCTTTTTTCCGGAATCGAGAAGGCCGACTCGGTCACTGTTGACGCGCACAAACTGCTCTATGCCCCGCCCTCGCTCGGCATGGTATTCTTCCGCAACGGCACTGAACTGCGTGCGCTTATGCACAACTCCAATTACATAATACGCACCGATTCAGTCGACCTTGGCCGCTTTTCACTTGAAGGTTCCCGGCCATTCGCCTCGCTGAAGCCCTGGGCCACGCTGAAAATTTTCGGAAAACACGGGTTCAGCCTTATCTTCGAGCACGCCTTTGAACTGACATCAGTACTGCGGGGACTCGTCGAGATGCACTGCAACTTTGAGGCAATGAACCATCCCGAACTCTTTATCTTCAATTACAGGTTTGCGCCCAAGGCAATCCAGGAGAAGCTCGGTAAACTCATGCTGAAGATACAGGACGCTGATGCAAACGATGAAAAGAACAATATCGCGAAGATCCAGTACCTGAAGAGAATAGAAAACATAAACTCGCTGCTCAACGAGCTTAACATTGAACTGCACAAGGCTATCCGCGAAGAGGATGAGAGCTTTGTTTCAAGGACCATGATAGATATGCCGCAGTACTTTTACCAGAACTGCGTTATACTAAGGGCAATCACAATAAATCCGCTCACCACCCCGGAGATACTCAAGGAGATCATAGAACAGCAGAACAAGCTTGGCCTTAAAATCTACAAGACCTTCTTTTCAGGAAGGTTTGAAAAACTCTGACACTGCCTGCAGCGGGCCTTGCACAGCAGGTTCCTCAATTAAAGTTTTACAAGAGGAATCATGCCTGTAAGTACAACAGCAATGTAGCTCACTACAATTCTGAACCTTCCCCGCCCATGTTTATAATCGTGAATATCCTGGAGCAGGAAAGAAAACCTCATCGGCGGATAGAGCAGGATGAAACTTAAGGCCGCGCCGGTTAACTCAAAAATCCCGGATGCTGTACTTATATCGCATCTTCCCTGAGTTGCCACAGTCCTGTACACGATAGTTTCCCATACAACAGTGTAAGAGACGCATAAAAAAATAAACGCGGATATATCAGCCGCAACTCTTTTCAGGTTACTTACAGTTTTTTCATACGGATCCGCGATCCGGGCAAGGAAGCCGATAACTATTCCGGCCTGCAGCATCGCGCCGAGTATCGAACATATTATAATGATGTTCTCCCGGTCTGAAAACATGTCAGAACGTTTTGAAATATCAATACCGAACGACTTTACCGCAGTAAGAACCATCACTATCACAATTACCCAGTTCAGGACCCATACCACAAATGCCGGAATTCCCGCGAACCTGACGCCGCTGATCCGGAGCTGCCTGCATTTAACCATGACAGCGTATGTCCCTGCCGCTATAGCAAGCAGGAGAATTATCCCGAACAGCGGCGATCTCCCGGCTCCGTAAACTGTTCCTATACTCTGGTCCAGCAGCAGCCCCCTGAAAAAATAATTATACGTAAGCTGAAAGATTATAAACAGGTAGCTGTAAAACACTGTCCCATAAAAAAATCCTTTTACCGGTGATTCCTGGTGGTTCATATAGACCTCATTTAGCGATATGTATATATTATTAAAAGTTTATCAAAATGAACAGAATTTTTTCATCTTCTCTCAGCGAACTCCGCGCCTGCGCGTGAGGCAGAATAAAACAGGTTTCATGCAGAGACGCAGAGTTCGCTGAGGTTTATAGAACAACGGATTTCAGGTAGAGTTCCGGAAAGATGAGCACATTGGAATAATCAAAGTCCCTGGAAAAATAAAAAATCCTTGCAGTATGCATAATATCGTTATATAATTATCAATCATTGACTAATGGAGAAAAACTATGTTTGAAAGAATCAAAGGCGCAATAATTCCCCATCTTGTGGGCTTAGGGCTCATGTTTTTCGGCTGGTATATAAGTATTTTAAATGTGGGGCTTACAAGATTTCAGACAGATGTACTTTTCACGAAATGGACCGGTTTCGGTTTTCTGCTGATCCTGTGCGGCGCATACCTTCCGGATATCTGGCTGGGGATCAGGTCTAAACTTTCAAAGTAGATACGTCGCTCTTCTCTGAATATGCATCAGGAAGTTGCGCTTTAACAAAAAATTTTATTGACATTATCCGCTAATAAATTTTAGTGATTGTAGAGTAAAAAAATGACAAAACAGCAACTGACATCACTCCTCGCTCTATTATTACTCGGCCTGCTTAAAGCTGGCACAGTTTCGTGATGTCTGGAAAAAACAGGTAAAATGCCAGGGCCGTCACGAAACAAAAGTGACGGCCTTTTTATTTTACGGTATAACCGGAGGTGCAGGGAATGATCTTCCCGTACAGTCTTAGCTGAAATACAAAATAATACGGAAGGAACAAGTGCATAAACCCCTTCCGGGGGTGACCGGTTAGACTTGCGGTTTACGATTTGTTTTTCCCGGCCGGGGCTTTGCGGCAAAACAGCGGTGACATTAATCAAATCAACAAATGGAGACCAATATGAACACAGATAAAATTTTTATTTTTGACACAACACTCCGGGACGGCGAACAGTCGCCGGGCTTCAGCATGAATATGGAGGAGAAGCTGATCTTCGCGGAACAGCTCGAAAGGCTCGGGGTAGATATTATCGAGGCTGGTTTCCCGGTTATATCGGACGGAGACTTTGAGGCTGTTCAGCTAATTGCACAGAAGGTAAAACGTGCGCAGGTAGCCGGACTTGCCAGGGCAAACCAGAAAGACATCGAGGCTGCGGCGCGTGCACTTGAAAAAGCGGTTAATCCCAGGATACACACATTCATCTCAAGTTCGGACATCCACATAGAGTACCAGCTGAAGAAGACACGGGACGAGGTTCTGCGCCAGGCTGTGGATGCGGTAAAATTTGCCGCGACATTCACAAAAAATGTTGAGTTTTCGCCAATGGACGCAACAAGAAGCGACAGAAAATACCTTGCGGATATGATACAGGCAGTTATCGAGGCGGGTGCAAAAACCATTAACGTTCCGGACACCGTGGGCTATACCGTGCCTCACGAATTTTATGATCTTATAAGGTACCTGTTTGAAAATGTAAAAAACATAAAGGATGCGGTCATTTCAGTCCACTGCCACAACGACCTGGGGCTTGCCACTGCAAATGCAATTTCAGCGGTACATGCTGGCGCGCGGCAGGTTGAATGCACGGTAAACGGCATAGGCGAGCGCGCAGGCAACACGGCCATGGAAGAGGTTGTCATGGCCATAAAAACAAGAAACGACCTGCTCAAGGTGCATACCGATATCAACAC
>DAONFG010000038.1:0-29474 GCA_035403465.1 Spirochaetota bacterium
GCCCACATCTGGTTCTGCCCGACTTCTGTTGTGATCACGGCTTTCCCGTCTGTCTGGTGGTAAAGCTGTTCAACAACGTACTGCGGTTTGATTTCGTCAGAGTCCTTGTTATCATCGTAGTGCAGCGGATGATCCTTCTTGATCTTCTGCACCTCTTTTATCCAGGCGCTTATTTCAGGGGCAACTGCTATTTTATTCATTTCGTGCAGAATTTTTCTGCAGTCACCGACAATCGGCACGTCAACCATCACGTTTTTACTCACAGATGCCGGGTCTATGTCTATGTGAATCACCTTGGCGTTTGGAGTGAACTCTGAAATCTTTCCTGTCACCCGGTCGTCAAACCTTGCACCTATTGCGATCAGAAGGTCGGAGTTGTGTACCGCGTAGTTTGCATAATATGTTCCGTGCATGCCCAGCATTTCAAGTGAAAGGGGATCTGTTTCCGGGTAAACACCCATTCCAAGCAGCGTTGTGGTGATCGGGATACCTGTTTTTGCGACAAACTGCCTGAGCTCATCAGATGCATTTGAGAGTACCACGCCGCCGCCTGCGTAGATAACCGGTTTTTTTGATTCTTCTATAAGTTTACATGCTTTCTGTATCTGCCCCGGGTGACCCTCATAGGTCGGCTTGTATCCGCGTATTGAGATTTCATCGGGATATTCGAATTTATGTAAAGCGTTTGAAATATCAACAGGAACATCAATTACAACCGGGCCCGGCCTGCCTGTTGTGGCAATATAGAAAGCCTCTTTAATAATTCTCGCAAGGTCGCTGATATCCTGCACAAGGTAGTTGTGTTTGCATATCGGTCTTGTTATTCCTGTAACATCGACCTCCTGGAAGGCATCATTGCCGATCATTGAGGTCGATACCTGGCCTGTGAATACAACTAGCGGTATGGAGTCAAGGTGCGCAGTAGCGATCCCGGTAACCAGGTTCGTAGCACCAGGACCTGAAGTTGCAAGGACAACACCCGGCCTCCCTGAGGCGCGGGCATAACCGTCAGCTGCATGTATTGCTCCCTGTTCGTGTCTGCTTAATATAAATTTTATCGGCGCATTATAAAGCTCATGGAATATGGGGATTACAACTCCCCCGGGGTAGCCGAACATGTATTCAACATTTTCTTTAATAAGCGATTCGACTATGATCTGTGAACCTTTAATCTTCAAGCATATTCTCCTGTGCGGCAAAATCATTGTACGGGAAATATTGAGAATTTCTTATATTGGCTATGGAAAATGACCATATTTGTCAATTTTTTTTCAGTAATATTTTTATTGCATGCGGGAAACTCTAATAAGCGCGATTAATCAGGATGATGTTAACCATAAAATTCCCCTGCCGGGTATACCTGTAAATTCTGTCCCTGCAGGTGTTTTTTTTAACCGGGATATTTTTAAAGCTTGATTTGGCTGATGCGGAAGTTAATTTAAACATATCGGACCGAGTAAGCATTGTTTGCAGATGGAGAAAGATGATAAAAACAAATGTTGACCGTATTTTCAGGAGTATTGTAGCCCAGAATGCCCTGCATAACCTCAATTCAATACCCCACTCCGATGTTTTTTACAAGGAGATGGAATCTCTTTACGGATTATCCAAATCCGAGATAGATGTGATTATCAGTATTCTCAGGGAATCCCATAAAATACTGATAATGGAGATTGCAAGGGAGGATAAACACCGCAAGTATGAAAAAATCCAGGGGTATGTCGATGCTGACCTTATGACCCTTCAGAAGCTGAAGGATATTTTTCACAGGGCCCTTTCAGACGATTACGAGAGGGAGAACGGCAAAAAAAAGACTTCCCACCAGATTATACGGGAACTGATCCCCAGGCTGCAGTATATAAATCATACACCTCTCGGCCGCGTATTAAACAAGGCAATGATGCTTGATGAATATATCCACATGATTGAAAAGGACTACAAGGAATTCACCGAAGAATGGAAAGAGGAAAGCCTTAAGATCCAGCTCGAAATAAATAAGGAACTTCTGGCTGATTTCTCTGATAAAAAAAAGGCTGTAGTTCTACCGGATGAAGAGGAGCCTGCACCAAAGCGCAAAGCTGCTTACGTAAGGGCAGTTGATACTCCGCAGCACCAGGAGTATATGGACCAGGTGAACAGCGGGTCGGTCAATAAACTGCTGCAGATTTACGGTGTTGACTTCTTTTTCAGGGTCAACCTGCGTAAGTGCAACTTTGATTTCATCTCGCAGGCGCTTGATACAGGGGTAATTGACAGGAAAAAGGACCTTATGGAGCTCAAGGAGATGCTTAAAACAATAAAAAGTCATCTTGACTCAGATGCTGAACTTGAAAAGCACTACGAGGAGATAATGTCGCTTGACAGAAAAATCAGCCGTTTTATCTCATTCAGTAATAAATAGGGACTGACTGTTAATAATTAAAACATAAAGCCCCGGTTAATTTAATACGATATATAAGTAACTCATAAATAAAAAGTATATAAGCAGTAGGCGATGAAAAGAATAATAAAATTAACAGCCCTTGTTGCTGCGCTTTCAATTATGCCTGTGCAGCTCCATGCGCGTGAGTTCCTTAATACCGTACTACATCTTAATTTCGGCGGTATGTATTCCTTTGCCAATGTGGGTGACATTATAGAAGAAGAGAATGACGCTGCCGACCCTGTTTTAACGGGTGAAAAGTCATATTATGAGACAGCCTATACCGTAACACTTGATATAGTGCCGTTCGACCCGATAATTCTGGGGCTTGAATCAAATGCAATAAAGTTCGGTATAAGGGGATCATACGGTTTCAATTTTGTCCAGCAGAGGATAACCTCTGACGGGAATGTTTATGGCGACCAGCTGATGAAGTATGATTTATGGATGATCGGCCCTGTAATTCATTTCGCGCCTGTGATTGATCCCTCGGACCTGGACAACGAGTACACGGCAAGCAGCGGATTTACATTCTTTGCCACATGGGGCAGGCTCGGCGGCGACCTTACCGCATATCCGGCATTGAGAGATTATGATTCTGGTTCATCCCCTTCTTTGTACTCTGCAGGTATCGAGGGTTATAAAATCAATATAGGTTTCGGGGCGGAAATTGCACTCTGTTCCCTGAACTTCGGGATGAACCTCTATTATTCCTATACAAGTTACAGCCTTGACCGTGAAATATATTCCGGTGCCGGCAAAAACCATTATATGAGAGAGGGATGCCTTGAACTCTATATAGGGTTCCCTATAGAAACTTTCATCAAACCTTTTCTACCTGTATTCTGATCACTTCACCTTTTCGCACTGCGCTGTGCCGTCGATGTATGAATCGAGGCTGACCTTGCGCGCGTAGCATTCCGCGTCAATAAACTTCAGCAGGGGAAGAAACATTTTCTTTTCAACAAAACCGGGCATGGTAGTGACAGGCTGCTGTTTTTTATCCCAGAACATAAGTGCAGGGAAACCGTTTGCTCCTGACATGCTCATCAGGTATGCCGCGCTTGTCTCCCTGCCCATAATCATCATGCGGCCTTTGTCAGTTTCAGGATTTACACGGATGCTGATATAATTGCTGTTCATGTATGATATCACATCACGGTCGGTGAAGACCTCTTTGTCCATTTTTTTACAGTAGATGCACCAGTCTGTGTAGAAGAATATAAACATGGGTTTGCCCTGCTTCTTCGCGATATCAAGTCCCTCGCTGTAACTGTGCCATTGTACTGTTGTACCTGCCTGGATATCATTTGATGATAGTGCATCACCGGATTTTTCCCCGCATGAAAGTGTCGCGGCAAGCAATATCGCCACGGCCTGTACCATGTGCTGTATTTTGGTTGTCATGATTTTCTCCTTATGCTGCTGATTATTATAGTACAAATAAAGCTGATGAATGTTAAAATAAATTTAAGAAATTTCTAAAATTCTTTGTGAATCCGGTCATCAGTGAAATGCTATGGTGCAGCATCAGGCATGTTAATTCAAGAAAAATAATCATCCACTGCAGATTTATACCTTGACGCATCAGGTTATTTTCTGTGAAAATCGGCATTCAGGACAGTTGCAATCCCCCTGTCCGCCTTATATTATTACACGGAGATTAAAATGACTGTAACACACGATGAACTGAAACTTATCGCAAAGACCGTGCGCACGCTTGCGATGGACACTGTGCAGAAGGCGAATTCCGGACACCCGGGTATGCCCATGGGCTGTGCAGATATAGCCGCGGTATTATGGACAAAGATAATGAATTACAATCCGGCAGATCCTGCATGGGTTAACAGGGACAGGTTTATACTCTCGGCAGGTCACGGCTCTGTGCTTCTCTACTCAATGCTGCACCTTTCCGGTTATGAACTGTCGCTTGATGACCTGAAAAGTTTCAGGCAGATGGGGAGTAAAACACCGGGTCACCCGGAGTACAGGCACACACCCGGTGTCGAGACAACAACGGGTCCCCTTGGCCAGGGCTTTGCAAACGGTGTCGGCATGGCAATGGCGTCAGGTCTTCTTGCAGGGGAGTTCGGCAGCGGTATAATTGATCATTATATATACGGAATAGCAGGCGACGGCTGTATGATGGAAGGGGTCTCTGCTGAGGCCGCTTCACTTGCCGGCCACCTGGGTCTTGGCAGCATAATATATTTTTATGATTCGAACCGTATAACAATTGAGGGATCAACGGATATTGCTTTCACAGAGGATGTGGCAAAGAGGTTCGAGGCGTACAACTGGCATGTGCAGAAGATCGACGGGCACGACTTTGATGCGATTGAGGGCGCAGTCCTTGCGGCGCAGAAAGTGAAGGAGAGGCCGTCGCTGATCATCGCCTCCACTGTTATTGCAAAGGGGAGCGCGTGCATGGAGGGGAGCGAGGAGTCTCACGGCGCGCCCCTTGGTGCTGATGAGATAAAGGCTTCAAAGGAGAAACTCGGTTGCGCGGCCGGTGAATCATTCTGCGTTTCTGCTGAGGTATATTCTATATTTAAAAAAGTAAGGGATCAAAAGAAGTCTCTGTATGATTCATGGAAGAAAAAGTTTGATGAAGAGATAAAGGGAGAAAAGCGTGATAGATGGAATAAATTTTTTACTGCCCCTGACATCGCGGCGCTTCGCAAAAAAATGCCCGTGTTCAAAACAGGCGAAAAGATAGCCACACGTAATGCGGGGGGCAAGGTACTTGAAGTCCTCTACCCGGAGCTTCCCAATTTTATCGGCGGCTCAGCGGACCTTGCGCCGAGCAACAAGACCATGGTGAAGAACGTCAGCCAGACAGGGCACGGTAAACTGGGACGCATAATTCACTACGGTGTGCGCGAAAACGCAATGGGGTCAATACAGAACGGGATTGCCTATTACGGCGGTTTCATAAATTTTTCTGCGACTTTCTTCGTGTTCATGGACTACATGCGCCCCGCTCTAAGGATAGCAGCCCTTGCCGGCCTGCAGTCGATATATGTTTTTACCCATGATTCCGTTTTTGTGGGAGAGGATGGCCCGACGCACCAGCCTGTTGAACACCTTGCTGTATCCCGGGCAATCCCCAACCTTGACGTGATAAGGCCATGCGATGCAGAGGAGACGCGCGAGGCATGGATTGCGGCGCTTTCACGGACAACCGGGCCTACGGCGATAGTACTGTCGCGGCAGAACCTGCCTGTCCTGGAAAGGATAGAAGGTAAGGGCGCTGATAAACTTTCAATGGGCGCTTACGTTGTTTATGATAATGAAAAAAATGACATTACTATTTTAGCCACCGGATCAGAGGTCCATGTTTCTGTCGAGGCTGCGCGCATACTTGCGGGTAAAGGTATAAAGGCAAGGGTCGTATCAGTGCCGTGCCGTGAGGCTTTTGACAGGCAGAGTGAGAGTTACAGGGAATCTGTTATCGGGAAGGATGGCGCTGATGTTGTTGTCGAGGCCGGGCGTAAAACAGGCTGGGAGGCCTACTGTAAACTGCGTTCACTCTACATAACAATTGAGGGATTCGGTATGTCCGCGCCTGATTCAAAAATAGCCGAACACTACGGGTTCACGCCTGAAAAGATAGCAGAGAGAATTCTGTCGCACAGAAAAAAATAAGCGTGGTTGTCGGCTGAAGAGCCTCCGCACCCCTGGAGGTGGCAAGGCAGACTTTAAAGTATCCGTAAAAAAATCTGACTGACTGTGAGCAGTACAGGCCGGGAAGCGTGGAGGCGGAATATGGCTGATACAGTACTGAGTGATAAAAACGTCTACCCATCGGAAGGAATAATCTTTTCACATATAGGTAAGTCTGCGAAGCTGTGGATTGAATTTTTCAATTACCTGCACGCAGAGCATCCCGATTTTACAGAGGAGTGGCATTATTACAACGACGGGAAGAGCTGGCTTATGAAGGTCCGGAGAAAAACAAAAACTGTTTTCTGGCTCTCGCTTGCGGATAAAACATTCAGGACAACTTTTTATTTTCCATCAAAAGCGGAACAGGCTGTCCTGGGCAGCACTGTCGCTGATGAATTAAAGGACACCTTCAGAAACAGGAATAAAGATTCAAAGATACATGGAATTACTGTCTGGTTCCATAATAAACAGGATCTTGAACAGGCAAAGATCCTGTGTGATCTGAAGCTGAGCCTGAAATAACTTATATTTACCTGACACTCCGCAGCCTGTGCAAATATGCATAAGAAATTGCGGCAAAAAACTGCTTGCCTAAAACTCAGTCATTTCAGATATATAACCAGTTTCTCTGCCGAACGGGGGAACAAACAGTCAAGGTCTATTCAGGGAACCGGGTGTAAATCCCGGGCTGTCCCGCAACTGTAACCATTTTATGGAAGCCAGGTCGCTGAATATGCCTTACAAACCGATACTACTTTCGCGGAAAGGGGGGTTTGCAATGGAAAGGTTCTACTTTATCCTGCATATTAACAACTTCAACTAAAAGTCTCCGGATGCATCATCCAATGTCTTGTTTCATTTGTCATCCCGAACGAATATCAGCGAGGAAAAATCTCGTTGTTACGCATAGTGCCTGCAGCGGCCTTAACTTAACATTTTAACCACCCGCTGCGCTGGAGAACCGGTGGGCGCGGAGGAAGGATTAAAGAATTTGACGCGAAGAGGGTCAAATACGTACCGGCATTCAGCCGGTAATTATTATTAACCGGAGAAAAGCATGAGTAAAAAAATATTCAGCATGATCGCTGTATCATGCGCAATAATTGTTTCAGCTGCGTCACTGCATGCCCAGGAAACATCAGGGGGCGATGCGGATGTAATCACTAAGTCAAAGTCTGCCAGTGACGCGATAATTATCACAGGCAGAAGGTATGAGTCCTCCGTGCTTAAAGAAGGGAAGTCTGTTACTGTTATTACTGAGGAGGAGATAAAAAGTTCCGGGAAGGATGATGTATCGCAGGTGCTTGAAACTGTTCCCGGTATTTCTATCAGCAGGGAGGGAACAGAAGGCGGCCTTGCTTATATCTTTATGCGGGGATCAGAGGGGTGTAATGTCCTGGTAATGATCGATGGAGTAAAGATCGGCGACCCGTCATCCACAGACAGCAGGTTTGATTTTTCCCTGATAAAAACCGAAAGCATCGAACGGATAGAAATTGTAAGGGGATCAATGAGCAGTCTTTACGGTTCTGAGGCATCGGGGGGTGTTATTAATATCATAACAAAGAAAGGGGAGGGGAACTCTGTTGCGTTAAAATTTACAGGGGGTATGTACAATTCATTCTCACAGTCAGTCACAGTAAGTGAAGCCGGCGAAAAGGGGACATTTTTATTTACAGGTTCTCATTATACTTCAGGGGGAATTTCAACAGAGAAGGATATGACCGGTGCGGGCGGTTTTGACGATGACACTACAGAGCAATACGCAGCTTCATGTAAAATGACAGGTAAAATATGGGATAAAACATCACTTATGTTCTCCATGAACTATTCGGATAAAAATATGGACCTCGATGGATTCGCCGGTGATGATTCTGATGATAAAGCAGCCAACAGGCTGTTTACCACTGCCGGGGAATTCCGTCATTCCCCCTTTACATGGTGGGATTACAGGGCCGGGGTATCTTTCATGTCGATGGGGAGAGTTTATGAATTTCCTCCGGACAGTACAGCAACTTATGACAGCTCAATTCTCCATGGTCAGTTTCTTAACAGGTTTAATGTTCCTGTTGTCGGTACTTTGAGTATCGGTGTGGAGACAATAAAGGAATCGGCAGATACTACATACGGGTCTTTATTTGGATTTACATTTCTTGACAAAAGCGCGACAACATCAAGCGTCTATATACATGATGCATTCTCGCTGAATGATATGCTTTTTCTGAATGCTGGTGCAAGGCTTGACAGGCATACTGAATTCGGAAACCACTATACATGGGATGTTTCAGGGGCGTTTATCGTTCCCGTGACTGGCACTAAAATCAGGGGATCAGCCGGATCAGCATTCCGGGCCCCGAACCTTTATCAGCTTTATGATGGAAATTATGGTAATACTGATCTTAAACCCGAAACGAGTTTCGTATATGATGCCGGGCTATATCATGAAATCGTATTCGCTGAAAATACTGCTGCTTTTGAAGGAACATATTTTCACCAGACATATAGAGATATGATAGGATTTACATCCGCATATGATAATATCGATGGAGAAATAAAAATTCAGGGCATTGAACTTGCCTCGTCACTTAAAGTTTCAGGCATCGTGAGTTTATCATATGCTTATACATACCTGGATTTTATCGAAAATTCAGGAGGGCAGCATTTTCTGAAAAGACCCGGTCATAAACATTCAGCAATACTGAATTTGACACCGTTTACCGGTCTCGGCATGAACCTGTCGTATAATTACACAGGTTCAAGGAACGGAACCCAGGCAATTAAACTTGATCCCTACCACAAAATCGACGCTAACATCCGTTACAGCTTTAACGAAACACTCACAATAACACTTCGCGGAGAGAATCTTACAGACGCGGACTACATGGACACATACGGCTACAACACTTACGGCAGGAGCTTTTTCGGAGGTGTGGAGTTGACATTCTGATGCATGCCATGAGCAAGGGGCTGCGCCCCTTGCTCATCTTTTCATGCGAAGAGAGAAAATATTGTATTGTTATTTTATAAAAAAAGCAGTATTATTAACCCATGAAAAATCTCCCGGAATTACTCAGAAAAAACGAAGACTGGCTCATGGAGCAGGTGCTTGGTTACTCGCGAAGGCAGGGATACACAAAATATACCTCGACCCTTAAAGAGGCATGGCGCATATCCATACAGGGCCTTACTGATGCAATCTCTTCTGCCGTTGAAACAGGCAGGGACCTTGAACTTACACCGGATGAGGATTATACCGGTGACCCTGTAACTCAGTTTGGTATAATTGAGGCCAAAAAACACAGGGAGCGCGGCATTTCGCTGTCCATGTTCCTGGGTCTCTTCAAGTATTACAGGGAATCATACTACGACCTTATTAAAGATCAGGATTATCCGAAGGATGAAAGGGATCGAACCCTGGTTTTCCTTTCGCGCGCATTTGACAGGATTGAAACAGGTTTTTCTTCTGAATGGTCTCAGTTGGGTGATGAGGCAAGACTTCAGGAGCTTATGGAAACAAACCGCTACATGACAAATGAAAAGAACATGTACCTTACCGTGGCCGAAAGTATTGCCAGCACGGTATTTGTTACTGACACTGCCGGGCGGGTTACATACATAAACACTGCTGCTTCAAAAATGCTTGGACTCTCCCCTGTGCCAGGCGGCTACTATTACAACAGGGAAAACATTGATGTGCACCTGCCGGACTGGATAAACCTGCAGGTTGAATGGTTTACTACTAATGCTATGACGGAAAAATTTTTTGAATCTGTTTCCGGCGACAGGTATTACCATGGAAGGATCGCATCAATGGCGGATGTCAGCGGAAAATACTCCGGTGCAGTAATTATTCTTAATGATGTTACAGAACTGAAATTTGCCGAACAGCAGATACGCATCCAGCGTGATGAGCTTGAACAGGTCCTTCATGAACTTAAAGTGCTTCACGGTATACTGCCGATCTGTGCAAACTGCAAAAAAATCAGGAACGATAAGGGTGGATGGGACCATGTTGAAGTATATATGCGCGACCATACGGACGCCGAGTTCAGTCATGGACTTTGTCCCGAATGTGCTGAAAAGTTATACCCGGGAATGAACCTGAAACGGCATAAATAAAAAAGGCGCCTTCCGGCGCCTTTGCTGTCAGACTGGAATGTTTAGATTCCTGTAAAGGCCTTGTCCACCAGTTCTTTTTCAGGCGGCTTTGTGAAGATAGTTACAACAGGTATTATAATGAAAGGAACGATCATCGCGATTGAAGCGGCAATCGGTGAATTGGCCGGGCCAAGCACAAAAAAGAGTGTTATGCTGGTTGCAAGGCCGGAGACCATTCCACATGCAGCGCCCGCAAGTGTTGCTCTCTTCCAGTATAAACCGTAGATGTATGCTGCCATAAATGTTCCCGAAATAGCACCCCATGCAAGCGACATCAGTGTTACAATTATAGCGAATTCGTAGCGTGCTATAAAATATGAGATAACAATAAAAAGAACGCTCAGGAACCTCATCATTGCAACAGAGTTCTCTGTGGAGACCTGTGTGTTTACATGACCTTTATAGAGGTCTACAGCGATCGCGGATGATGATACCAGTACAAGAGATGCGAGTGTTGACATGGATGCCGAGAGTACCAAAAGGAGAATCAGGGCCATCAATCCTGCGGGCAGGTAGGTTGTGAGGAGCGTTGGTACAATCCTGTCAACAGCCGGTGCGCCGTTCACCATGGGTATCTTGTCCATAAATACATGGGCCATAGAACCGGTAAAATATGCCGCAAATCCGATAATGAGTGAAAATCCGAACGTGGCGATTGCAGCCCTGGTTATAACCTTCTCGTTTTTTACGGCGTAGAATTTCTGCACCATCTGCGGAAGTCCCCATGGTCCAAATGAAGTCATAAATACAACACCTGCAAGGAGCAGCATTGACGGTCTTTTTTCGACCGGCACATGGGCATTATAACCGGCTGTTATTTTGGCTATACTCTCTGTGATTCCGCCACCCTGGTATGTGAATACGCTAACCAGGGCAAGTGAACCGGCAATCATTATAAGACCCTGTATAAAGTCTGTGAGTGTAATCGCAAAGTAGCCTCCAAGTACAAGGTAAATACCCGTAATGCCTATCATTATAAGAAGGGCCAGGTCATATGAAATATGAAAGTTCGCCTCAAAGAGGTGGCTCAGGCCTTTGAAAACTGAAGCTGAATAAGGGGTAAGAAATACAAAGATAACTACAGCAGAGAACATCTTTGTGTATTTTCCCTTGTACCTCTCCTGTAAAAATTCCGGCATTGTCATTACGTCAAGGTTCTGTGTCATGATCCTGGTTCTGCGGCCAAGCACCATCCATGCAAGGAAACCGCCGATGACTGCATTTCCTGCGGCAACCCACAGCGAGTTAAGTCCGAATCCCCATCCGAATTTACCCGCGAATCCTACAAAAGCAACAGCTGAAAAATAGGTTGTCCCGTATGCAAGTGCGGAAATCCAGGGGCCTATTGTTCTTCCGCCAAGGAAGAAATCGTTTAATGAAGTTGTCTTTTTCATTCCCCACACGCCGATTCCGATCATCACCGCGAAGAAAATGACAAGTAGTACAATTGAAAATGTCATTTAAAACCTCTTTTTTATTTGATATTATACTTGTTTGTGAAGCGTGCCTGGCAGACAATATGCACTGGAGTCATGTTATCTGCGGTTTTTTATTGAATAAACAGATTATTGCTTTTGTCAATACTAAAATTTTTAGAGGTGGTTTATGAAACAGCCGGGAAATGGTATTTTCAGCGGATTTTCACGGGATTCTGTAAAATTTTTTTCCGGGCTTGAGGCGAATAACAGCAAACCATGGTTCGAGGCAAACAGGCAGAGGTACAATGAACTTTACGATTCATTTACCGGCCTGGTACTGGCAATGAACGAAACCATGCTCTCCATTGATCCGCAATTCGAGATTCAACCCAAAAAAGTCATATCACGCATTTACAGGGATATAAGGTTCTCCAGGGATAAGACTCCTTACAAAACATGCGCCTGGTTCACATTTAAGCGTCCGGGTGTTGACATGAACGAGTTTCCCGTATATTTTTTTGAACTCTCTGCAGGCATGTACAGGTACGGCATGGGATTTTACTCTGCGACAAAGAGGGCGCTGGACTCATACAGGTCAGGGATACAGAAGGAAACGCAGGAGTTTACTGTGATGATCAAGTCCCTTGAAAAGAAAAAGTTTATGGCGGAAGGGGAGATGTATAAGCGCAGGATTGACAATGACCTGCCGGAAGAACTGCAGGACTGGTTCCAGAGGAAGAACCTCTTCTTCATGAAGACCTGCAGTATTGATGAGAACATCTACTCGCATGGAATCGTGAAGGTGCTGCAGAAGGACTTCGTGACGCTCGTGCCATTCTACAGGTTCCTGGTGTGTGCCATTGCAGGCAGGCAGCTTTTCTGAACTGCTGCCGGTTCCTCTCCATTGCTTCGGGGATCAGTGCCTGGTCCGTCCGGAAAGAACAGGGGTCCCGCAGAATTTTTATTTTATATGCTGCCTGGTATTCTGCCAGTAACTGTCCACCGCATCCTGTATCTCTGCTATTACCTTTTCATTGCGATGCGGACTGAACAGGTGCGCGTAGCGTCCCTGTGTCTTTAAATACTCTTCAACTGGAATCCTTTCCGGGATCTTTGTGTGTATGATCCTTTCTTCGAAATATTCTTTTAGGGGCCATATGCCGGTTTTAACTGCAAGTTTAGCTATATTGACAGTTTCACATGGTTCAAAATGCCAGTTGGTAGGGCAGGGCGCAAGCGTGAGAAACATTTTCGGCCCCTTGAGTTTCATGGACTTTTCAACTTTGTGTGCCAGGTCCGCAGGTTCTGCAGCTGTAACTGTTGCGGCATAAACAGGCCTGTTTGCAGTCCATATGGCGAAGAGGTCCTTTTTGTTCCCGGTGTATCCCGAACCGTGCATGCCTGTCGCGGTGCGCGCGCCGTGCGGTGTTGCGGAGGATTCCTGGTGGCCGGTGTTGCCGTAGCCCTCGTTGTCGTAGCAGATATAGTAAAAGTCCAGGCCCCTGTCCATTGCTGCTGATGCCGCCGAGAGCCCCATGCCGTATGCAGAACCGTCACCGGCCAGCACAACCACCTTCATGTCCATGGCGCTGCTGATTTTTTTTCTTTTGATCAGTATGTCGAGTGCGTTGCGTATTCCCTGTGCCCCTGCGGGTGCAGAGGCCATGGATGTGTATAGCCACGATCCGCCGAACGGGGTAAATGGCCAGATCGAGAGCATTGTCATGCATCCCGCGGCATTTACAATTACTGTATTTTCTCCAAGAATATTGAATATTATTTTAAGAGATTCAATTGCGCCGCACCCTGCACAGGCCGATGTACCGGGGGACATCACGGTTGCAGTCGCAATATCTTTTATGTTGAAAGGTTGTGTCATGTTAAACCTCATCTGTTTTTAAATTCTATTACCAGGGAGGGGGATTTGTAGTAAAGCAAACAGCATATTGTTCATGTCCTGATAAAATCCTCCGGCCTGTCGGCCACCTCCTTTGATAAAGGAGGAATAATTTCCGGTTATAGTATATTTCCCGCAATTCTCTGCATCTTTTCAACCTGCTCAAGTTCATCTTTTTTAAAAATGAGCCTGGGCTGCGGAGTTTTTCCGGTGCTGAGTGCCTCTTCCAGCTCACAGGCCATTTCGTAAAAATCATCAGGGGTGATGTCAAGTCCGCCGAGTCCCGCAACATATGATGCAAGTAAAGGAGTCTGTGTCTTTTCCCCGTATAATGCTGCAGCGGTTTCTGTGTGCAGAATTCCGCCCCTGCCCATTGATATGTTCTGATCAATCACCGCTGCTGCCCTGACAGAACGCAATGCTCTCCTGATTTCATTCTCAGGAAACGGGCGGAATAACCTGGGACGCACAAGCCCTATCCTCCAGCCCTCATTCCTCAGGCGGTCTACCGCATCCATCGCCTTTGTCGCGAATGAACCTGCCATGACAAAACAATACTCTGCGTCATCCATCATGTATGTTTCAACAGCCCTGTGCATCCTTCCGAAGCAGTTCCTGAACTCTTCCGCGGCCCTGTTGTATACTTCAAGCCCATTGATCATGGCAAGGTGGCACTGGTACCGGAAGTATGAATATGCATCTCCCGTCAGCACTGCACAAGCCCTTGACTGTTCCGATCCCCTGTGGAATCCCGTATCAATTAAACCGGGTTCAGGCAGAAACTTTTTCACTGCGTCCTGGCCCGGGATCTCGACAGGCTCCCTGGTGAATGACAGGTAGAATCCGTCAAGGTTGACGATTACCGGAAGGCGGACATCGCTGTCTTCCGAGATCCTGTATGCAATAAGAACAGTGTCCAGCACCTCCTGGCATGTCGAACAGTGAATCTGCAGAAAACCGGTATCGCGTGCTCCCAGTACATCGTTGTGGTCCGGTTCAAGTGTCAGGGGAGTTGCAAGTGCGCGTGAAACATTGACCATGACAAAGGGTGCGCGCCACCCGGAGACTGTGTATATCATTTCCATCGCATAGAGCAGACCCTGGCTTGACGTGGCAGTGAACACGCGCACACCTGATGCTGCAGCGGCCCCTGCGGCGGTGACCATGGAATGCTCGGACTCAAGCATGGTCATGCGGCTGTTCATGGCACCTGAGTCTATCCAGTCTGCAAGTGTTTCAATAATTTCGGTCTGCGGTGTTATGGGAAATGCCGGTATATAGTCTGCGCATGCAAGGCGTGCGCCCCAGGCTGCGGCAGCGTTTCCGGTAAGGAGTTTACGTGTCATGATATACCCCGGTTTTCCGGTGCTTTGTTTAATTCAGGCTTCATGACGTTTTATGCTCCGGTATTTTTTCGATTGCATGTCCGGGGCAGATGGATTTGCAGATCATGCAGCCCTTGCAGTGGCCGTAATCTATAACCGGCAGTCCGGCTGTACCCGCGCTGATGACGCTGTCCGGGCAGTATAATGCACATAACATACACCTGCTGCACATGTCCTCTTTTATTGAAGGACGGCAGGTGCGCCATGAACCTGTCCGGTTAAGTGCGCCTGTGCGGCCTTTGTGAATTGCCGGGACCGACCTGGCTGAATCATGAAGCGGGAGGTCAATCCACCCGGCGCTCCTGAACGGTTCGTTTGAAACATCTAAAGACTCCCGGATAACCGCCGCGTACCCGTTCATCCTGTCAAAAACATCAAGCCCGGTTTTTAGATTATCATCAATGCTGCCGGGATCAAGCGAAGCCAGTTCCCCGAGTATTGCCGTTTTCAGGTTTTTGCGCGATATTACACCGGCCAGCCTGGCAGATGAGGCGGCGCACAGAATACCCGGTGTTTCCGCGTGACCGGTTTCTTTCCGCGGGATGGTGATGATTTTTCCGGATGGGACCACGGCCTGCAGCGATTCACCAGTGTGCGAAGAGTTTACAAGAACCATGGTGTGCTCCGTCATGCCCGCAGTGAGTATTTCCGGGCACACGGCGAAGAGCGAGTCATCTGCAACTACAACAAGGTCCGGCGTGCGGATAATCCCCCGCTCATTTATCCTGTGCTTTGAAGCCCGCACGTATGCGAATACAGGTGCGCCCCGGCGTTCAGCTCCATACCTCGGTGCATCCTGGACCTCGTACCCCTGGAGAAAAAAGGCGGTACCGAGAATCCGGCTTGCAGTCTTCATCCCCTGCCCCCCGCGGCCGTGAAAACGTATCCTGTACATTGACCCTCCGTTACCCCGGATTGTTCTACGTATAAGGTAACCATGTCCATGGGAATGTCAAAGTTTTATGAATCCCGCCGGACAGCCACTTCCTCTTTGAAATAAAAATCGACGATTGGCTGTTTTTTTCCTATCTTATTGCGGTATAGATACCATTAATGCAGGATGATATATGACTGAAAAAACAGTTGAGAACCTGCTGATTCTGCAGAGAGACCTTGCACTTTCTCTTCACGGCAGCATCACGGCAAAGGAGTCATATGAAAAAATACTCGATACCCTGATCCGTATTGATCCTGTTGACAGCGGCGGAGTATACGAGCTGGATCCTGCGAACCAGTCGCTCAGGCTGATAGCGCACAGGGGGCTGCGCCCGGAGACTGTACGGCAGGTGGAAAACTATTCAGGCGATCAGATTCAGTACAGGATTATAATGGAAGGGCAGGTTCTCTACCGGGAGAATATCAGCAGGAACCCCCTCCCTGAATATTTCAGGATAGAGGACCATCTGAAAGCCCTGGGAGTGATTCCGGTAATGCATGAGGGTGTGTGTATAGCTGCGCTGAATATTGCATCGCATAAGGCTGATTGTTTCCCGGATGCTGTAAAGGCCGCGGTTGAATCAGTGGCCGCACAGCTGGGGAGCGTTATCCGGAATATCAGGTACAGGGAGCAGATTTTTGAAAACGAGAAAAATCTTATCTCGCTTTTTAATGCTATTGATGACATGGTCTTCATACTTGATAGCTCGGGTAATATACTTGAGATAAATGAATCGGTGAGTAAAAAACTCGGGTATTCGATCGATGAACTGAGGATGAAAAATGTTCTCGATGTACATCCTGCTGAAATGCGGGATGATGTTGCTGTTGTCATAGGGAGGATGATCACCGGCGAGGAGAAGTCATGCCATATACCGGTTGTTTCAAAGGATGGTAAATATATACCTGTTGAAACAAATATCGCTCCCGGCTCATGGAGCGGGAAGCCTGCCATTTTCGGAATAACAAGGGATGTATCCGAAAGGATTCTTCTTGAAAAGAAGGTGCGCGAGACAAGTGAAAGGTTGGAACTTGCACTGTGCGGAGGAAATCTGGGAACATGGGACTGGAACATTGTTACAGGTGAGGTCGTGTTCAACCAGCGTTGGGCCGAAATGCTGGGATATACCCTGGATGAGCTTGTGCCGCATGTAAACACATGGGAAAAACTGGTCCACCCCGACGACATGCCCGAAATATCCAGGGTCCTTGACCGGCACCTTGCGGGGCTTATCCCCGTCTACAGGACCGAACACAGGGTTAAGGCAAAGGATGGCTCATGGAAATGGATCCTTGACACGGGCCGGGTTTCGCAGAGGTCCGATGACGGCGCGCCATTGCGTGCAGTAGGCATACATCTCGATATAACGGAATCTAAAAAAAACGAGGAGATGCTCCGTGAAATATCAATAAGGGACCCCCTTACCAACATATATAACAGGCGCTATATTTTTGACAGGCTCCAGTATATCATTTCAAAAAACAGGAGGAGCGGGCAGGTCCTTGCCGCGGCCATTGCCGATATAGATTTTTTCAAGAAAATAAATGATACATTCGGGCATATCGCCGGCGATTTTATCCTTAAAGAGTTTGCTGCAATACTCGGGTTGAGCATCAGGGAATATGACCTTCTTGGCAGGTATGGCGGGGAGGAGTTCATAATACTTTTTGACGGCACCACTTCGGTTCAGGCTGCTGAAATAATGGAAAGGATACGGATACAGGTGTCTGAAAAGTTATTTACATTGAGATCAGGAGAGAATGCATCATTTACATTCAGCTGCGGCATCGCGGACACCGGGGATTTTGACAGGGATGAAGTAAGCAGCGATTCTCTTGTCGAGCTTGCCGATAAGAGACTATACGAGGCCAAAAGCACTGGCAGAAACAGGTTGGTGATAAAATAGTATCAGCATGATATTTTCAAGTTATTCCAGCGGGAATTCAATAATGAACCTTGAATGTCCCGACCTTTCAATCCGTTTAGATCCCCTTATCTGATCCACCAGCATTGCGATCAACTGTATCCCGAATCCGCCGGATTGTTCAAAATTTTCAGAATCCGGGATACCGGGGCCATTATCTTCGTAAACAAGAGATGCTGTGTTTTCATTTTTTGAAACAGTAAGCCTGATTATGCTGTTCCCGTTAATGTTAAGCCCGTACTTCATGGTGTTTGTTATAAGCTCATTGAGTATAATACATACAGGCGAAAGCATTTCGGTCCTGAGGATAATATCATCGACATGGATTATAATATTTACGGATTCACCGCCGGGGAAAATCCTGGTTATTTCATTTACAAGCTGGGGGAGATAATCTTTCAGGGAAACATGGCCGCTTATGTCGGAACGGTATAACCTGTCGTATAATACGCTCATGCTGTGGACCCGCCCTGCGGCATCGAGCAGGATGTTTTCTGTTTCAGCATTATTGTTAGCATCAGCCTGCAGCCTGAGCAGCGCAAAAATGGTGTTCATGTTGTTTTTTACACGGTGGTGAACTTCTTTGAGTATAAGTTCCTTTTCGCGGAGCAGGGTTATGATCTTTTCTTCATCCTGTTTGCGGGCTGTAATGTCAACCACCACACCCAGCAGTCCTGTCAGCACTCCATTGTTGTAAAGCAGTCCGCTTGACGTCCTGACGTGGTGTATGTTCCCACTGCGGTCAAACAGGCGGCATTCATATGGTTCAATCTCGCCGGAAATGGTTTTGCGGAAACTTTCATTGAGGCCGCTGAGGTCGTCGGGATGTATGAATTCATGGAAGAGCCTGCCTGTTATATCGCCCGGGGTATAACCGCTTATCTTCTCAATGACCGGGCTCACGTATGTGAACCTGCCGTCTGTGTTGAGCATAAATATTGCATCATTTAGTGATGCTGCAAAGAGTCTGAACTTCTCATCAAATGAGCGGAGTTCCTCTTTTTTTTTTGCTTCAGATTCCTTCTGTATATCAATACGCTTAAGTGCGGCATTGATGCTGAGATTAAGAAGAAAGGCATCGGTATTTTTATTAACATAACCATAAGATGCCACCTGCCCTGTCTTATGCATGGCGGGATTGTTTTCACCGGAATGCATGAATATAACCGGCAGGTTGTGTGACTTGATAATTATTCCTGCGGCATCAGCCCCGTCCATCTCCTGTCCAGGTTCAATATCCATGAGAACAAGGTCAACCGCTTCATCCCCTGTACGTAGAATTTCTATTGCCCTGCTTCCGCTTCCGGTATGGATAAGCCTGCATCCGCATGTTCCAAGCTTGTGCAACAGGGCATCTGCGGTATCAGGGTCGTCCTCAATAAGGAGTATCGTTCTGACGTGCTTATTCTTCATTGGTGTGCCTCGTATCTGCTGAAGGGCGGCTCTTGTTCTGAATTTTTTTTACCACTGTTCTCTCATGTTGTAGGTGATTATGTTTCTCAGGTGGGTGTACGAGTCAAGGTCTATCCTGTCGAAAATGACACCTATCCCGCTGCTGCTTCCGCGGGCAACCTTGCCGTTTATGTTAACAACAAGATCGGATGATGCTCCGGATAGGTGTATCTTTATCTTTACTTCACTGCCGACCTGAATTTTGCTGTCTGCCTTAAGGAACATACCTTTCATACTCAGGTTTTCAATGCTTCCTGTGTATGAAACTCCGTTATGCTCGATAGTTCCTTTTACATCAAAATGTATTCGTGTATCAGTTCTTTTTTCCATGACATCAATCCGTTCAACGGTGAATATGACGAGTATACTGAATAGTTGGGATGATTTCAAGTGCAGGGAATAATGTTTATAAATAAAAATTCTGCTGTTTTTACCGGCAACTGTTTAATCACGCAGCTTCCGGGGTAATTATTTTCTTTACATGTATGATTTACAGGGAAGTATTGGAGGGACTGTTTTAATAAAGTCGGGGAGGCTGTATGATCGGACGGCATACAAGTGATAAATATATTCAGATTCTTGATGGAATCAGGATTAAGACCCTTGTGCATGGGGAGTCTACACTTATGGCGGAATTCCAGCTTTCCAGGGGGAGTATACTGCCTGCGCATTCTCACCCGTATGAACAGACCGGATACCTGGTCAGTGGATGCATCAGCCTCTTTATTGGCGGCATGGATTTTGCAATGAAGCCGGGCGACAGCTGGTGTATCCCGGCTGGAGAAGATCACAGGGCGGAGGTCCATGAGGATTCTGTAGCGCTTGAGATTTTTTCACCGCCGCGCGGGGATTATATGAAGTACTGCAATAACGCGGATATTATAAAGAACGATATATAGTACAATTGAGGAAGTATGAAAAAGTAATCACCGGCGCATTGATTATACCGGCTGCCGTGGTTTCCCTGCCGGCACAGGGTGCAGGCCGTGGGCATGATCCTGCGATGTGTACTGCCTTTTCTGTGAACACCCGTGGTTCCGGGTTATTCTATTCCCTGCTAAGAGGCAGCAGCGGGACGCCTGAACTTTGTGAATATAGTGAATGTTTGAGATGGTGACAGGTCTATACCTGTCAGTGTGGCATGAAATTTTTCTAAATTGTAATTGAGAATTTTTCATGTTATATGCACTCTGACGCATATAAATAATCCCGGAGAAATTATATGAGCTATGAATTTTATTCAGTGGAAAAGAAGGGCCCGGTCGCATACGTGTGGCTGAACAGGCCTGAAAAAAAGAACAGCATGAACCCGCCTGCCTGGACAGAGACTGTTCCGGTTTTTAAAGAACTTGACGAAGATGACAGCGTGCGCGTGATCATCATGGCCGGGAAGGGTTCATGCTTTTCTGCAGGGATTGACCTTCTCAGTATGATTCCTCTCTTCAGTGAACTGACCGAGAAGCAGCAGTACGGCGGCATAAAGAGGAAGTTTTTCGAGAAGATCGTAATGCTTCAGGAGGGTATCTCGGCAATGGAGAAGTGCCGAAAGCCGGTAATTGCGGCGATACATTCATACTGTATCGGCGGCGGGCTTGACATTGCAACTGCGTGCGATATAAGACTCTGCACAAAGGATGCGGTATTCTCTCTCCGCGAGGCAGCTATAGGTTTTGTCGCGGACGTTGGCGTGCTCCAGAGGATCCCGGCTATCGTGGGACAGGGTGTTGCCCGCGAGCTTGCATTCACCGCGAAAGATATAGGCGCGGCGCGTGCAAAAGAGGTTAACCTTGTGAATGGAGTTTATGAAAACTACGATGAGCTCATGGCCGCTGCAGAGGCAATGGCTCTTGAGATTGCGTCGAACTCTCCGCTTGCCGTACAGGCCTCTAAACAGGTTCTGAAGTACGGGATCGGGAAGTCCATTGATGATTCACTGAAATTCAATGCTGCCGTAAGCAACTACACGATTCCATCAAACGACCTGATGGCAGCAGTACAGGCATTCGCGCAGAGAAAGAAGCCGGAGTTCCCGGGTACATGAGACTCGCTGAAGCCGCATGCCCTCATCCGCCCTCCGGGCACCTTCTCCCGTTTTGAAGTCCGGAAGGGGAGAAGGGGTGGCATGAACTTAATGGGCTCGCGCAGAGGCGCGGAGGGAGAGGCGTTTGTCATCCCTGCGAAGGCGGGCGACCGCAGGAAGAGCCCTGGCTGATCTGTATGTAACGCATAGTTCTGGCGTCCCGGTTTCATGGCCGGTAGTTATTTGCGTGCTGTTATGCGTCTTCCGGCTTAAACAGGGCTTGTTAAGCCGGGATTTTGTCCCGTTCTATTGCTATCGGCGGTGAATTATAGCTGTGACGGTTAAATAACGGGGCGGGAACGGAGGTGTATTGGAGCAATACAGGTACTACAGGCCTGCTGCATGCAGGAAATATTCTGTCGTCTTTACTGCTGCGCAGAACAGGCATCCTCACTTTCATGTATTCTGATATAAACAGGTTGTAGCCGCTTATGGAACGCATGCGTCCCTTTTTATTGAATTTGCGTTTCCGGTCATCGTCAAGTGCCTGCCACGCGCGTACCGCGTCGCCGAATGTCCTGCGTACAAATACCTGGGACGCGGTGTTAGGATTTCGCGGCGTTACGCGTGACCTGGCATACTGCCTGTCGAAGTAATTATAAAGCACTATATCGCCTATGCGTCCGTTTATTGCATTAAAGTATGATGCCAGTTGTATTCTTGCCATTGATAACCTCCGTATATATTAAATAATACGTTCGTAATACTAAAAAAGTTAAAATCTTTTTCAGCATTAAATGCGGTTTTCTGATCTTTTTCAGGAGTTAAGAATACGGGGCATGCTGGTTAAACATTGTACAGGCTGAAGCCTGAATTTAACGGATTTGCCACAGAGTCACAGAGCGCACAGAGAAGAGGTCTGTCATCCCCACGAAGGCGTGGATCCATATGATGTGCATGTAATCCCCTGTAGCAGCGTAATGCATTACGCTGCTGCGAAAGATTTATGCAACGCGGCATGAATGGTTTTTTCCTTCGTCTTCATTCCCGGAACAGAGTTCATATTGCATAACCCTTATACTCTGTACCATTAGTCTCAGTCAAAACGTAAAATCTGGTTGACATGCTTCCGGTTAAACAACTTATCATAGGTATGATTAGAGATTACGAAGTGATGGATAAACCCGATGAACAGGACCTCTTCGGCGGGACCATTTTAAGGCTCGGAAAAGAACTCGGCATAGCCACTCCTGCTGCAGATTTTATATATGCTGAGCTGAATAAAATCAAACCGGCGCTTTAATATTCTGCGGTGACAGGCTGTTTACCTGTTGTCCTCTGGCTCAGGTAGACTCCCAGGAATACCAGCCCGCACCCCGCGTACTGCGCCGCGTTCAGGTTTTCACCCAGGAACATCCATCCCCAGAATATGCTGAACACAGGGATCAGGTTAACGAAGGCTGCGGCAGTTCCTGCCCTGACTTTGCTTACACCCACGCTGTACATGCCGTAGGCGAAAATCGTAACGATCACACCAAGGTATAGTACTCCCAGTGCGGGCATCAGCATGAATTCTCCCGGAATGCCGTTTGTCCTGAAAAGAATGAACGGGAGAAAAAACACACTTCCCGTGAAGCACTGGAAAGCAGTTAGAAAAAAAGGATCATACCGTTCGCTCAGGCGTTTCAGGGTAATCGTGTATCCCGCGGCGCATACCATTGCCAGGAACTCCAGGAAGTTCCCGAGTACAGGGGCGGGCGCAGATTCTGTAACCTCGCTGAAGATGCTGAGTATGGCTGCACCCGCAAATGCTATAGTGAAACCGGTCACCGCTGTTGCCGTAGCCCTCTCTTTTAATGTAAAGTAAGCGGTTATTGCAACGAGCAGGGGCAGGATTGATGTTATGATACCCGCCTGTGTTGCTGTTGTGTATGTTATTGCCGCTGCCTCGAAGGTAAAGTACATGCATGGCTCGAATATAGCCATTGCAAGCAGAAGTTTGTAGTCGCCTCTTTTGTAACTGCACCGCGACCATAGGCGTTTAATAACAAAGATGAACAGGATTGATGCGATTGCCTGCCGTCCCCAGATTACAAACATGGGATCATATGACATGAATGTGACCTTGAGAACTGCAAATGATGTTGACCATATAACCATTGCGGTGAAGAGAGCGGCCCTGGCTTTTAATAAAGATGTATTCATTTAATCATACCATGGTTATTCTTTACGGGGGGTGCACAGTTTCAAGTGATATTTCATGGAATTTGCTTTTTTGCCTCATTCCGGAATATACGGGTTTTTGAACTTAACGGGTTTACCACCCGCTGCGCTGGAGGAACGAAGTAAGGGGGGGAATACCACCTTTATTAAAGGGGGATGTCGCAACAGCGACAGGGGGATTTTTGTTAATGTCAATATTGAGTTTTGAAATGAACATTATGTTTGATGAATTTTAAATCCTCCGGCCTGACGGCCGCCTCCTTTACTAAAGGAGGGTTGAAGAATGAATCTCGCCCTTCTGCAAGATCCGGTAAACTCAGTCGCGAAGGCGCAGATGAGAAAGGATTAAAGAATGGCTTACACAGATGCGCGGAGGGCACAGAGAAAGGATTAAAACTGCCGCAAATCTTTTTTGATTAATGCGGTTTTCTGTGTATATTATAGACTGCCGGTCATGCATCCGGCTTTGTTGAAAAATGGTTTGACACTTTTGTTTGTTGTATAAATATCACTATGTTATTTTTTATATTTTCCACGGAGGAATTCAAATGGTCAGTTACAGGGAACTTGGTCTTGTTAATACAAGGAATCTTTTCAAAAAGGCTGTAAAGGGCGGGTATGCCATACCTGCATATAATTTTAACAACATGGAGCAGCTGCAGTCGATTATTATGGCCTGCGTTGAAACCTCCTCTCCTGTTATACTGCAGGTCTCGGCAGGTGCAAGGAAGTATGCCAACCAGACACTGCTGCGCTATATGGCTGAGGGGGCGGTCCAGTACTCTAAGGACCTGGGCAAAAAGCTTCCCATTGTTCTGCACCTTGATCACGGCGATTCATATGAATTGTGCAAGAGCTGCATTGATACGGGGTTCTCGTCTGTCATGATTGACGGTTCGCACCTGTCATACGCTGAAAATGTCAAGCTTACAAAAAAGGTAGTTGCGTACGCGCATAAGCACGATGTCACCGTCGAGGGTGAACTTGGAGTTCTAGCAGGAGTCGAGGATGATGTCCATGCCGCAGAGCATGTCTTCACCAGGCCTGAAGAGGTTAAGGACTTTGTCAATAAGACAGGGGTTGATTCGCTGGCTATTGCCATAGGGACATCCCATGGCGCGTACAAGTTCAAGCCCGGTACAGATCCGAAGATCAGGCTTGACATACTGCATGAAATCGAAAAAATGATCCCCGGGTTTCCCATTGTACTTCACGGATCGTCGTCTGTTCCCCATGAACTGGTGGAGCAGATAAACGCCTACGGCGGGAAGATGGAGGATGCGATCGGCATACCTGAAAGCCAGCTGCGCGAAGCTGCGAAATCTGCGGTATGCAAGATCAACATAGACTCTGACGGAAGGCTTGCGATGACAGCCGCTATAAGGAAGGCGCTTAAGGAGAACCCCGGCGAGTTTGATCCAAGAAAGTACCTGAGCCCGGCAAGGGATGCGCTCAAAGCGCTCTATATGCATAAGAATATCAATGTTCTCGGTTCAGCAGGCAAGGCATAGATGATAAAAATTATTAATGTTTATCAGATGTTTTACGGAACTTCTTTTTTATACGGAATATAAGGGGTGAAGCCCCATGGAATGCTCCCGCAGGGCGGCCTGCGGCGGGAGAGAGCGTTTTGCGATTGATTACAGTAATTATTATAAATATTCCGTAAGGAGGAAAAAATGAAAAAAAGACTTTATTCACTGATTTTTATTTTACTTACGGGCACCGGAGCTTTTGCCGGCGATGTAGAGATGGAAACTATCGGTTCTTCGATCGCCTCAAACCTGTATCTTACATATATTTCTCTTGGTGTGCTGGGCGACTCCTATACCAAACAAGTATATGACAAGGAACAGACCGTAAACCTTGTAAGTATAATTGTATCTCAGGCAAAGGTTCAGAAGGAGCAGATGGCCAAGCTTGTGAAGTCCAGCGAAGTTCAGGATAGCGACAAGGCCTTTCTCCAGAATGTCATAACATGCTATCAGTACCTGATTGACGAAGGCACATACATGGTCGAATTTATTAATACAAGCGGCGTACCTGAACTTAAGGCACAAAGCGACACTGCGCTGAAAAACTATGATTCCAACAGGCAGAAAGCCTGGGCCCTTATCAGCAAGCTGCTGGGATTCGAGAACAAGTAACAGGAAAATTAATGTTTGATATAAGGGAATACTGCGTACAGGACTGGAGCGGAGCCCCGGACAATAGCCATGAGGCTATTGACGGTGAACTCGCTTCAGACATAAGAAACCTCCTTGCCGGGGCAGGGGGGAGCCTGTACCTGTGCGACAGGTATAAAAACGCAGGGGCATCTGTTGAGATAATTTACCCTTCGGCTGCGCATCCCGGACTATACAGCTACATGCTGTCGCCTGAAAGAATACGCTTTCTCCTCTCGCTCTACCCGCGCAGGATAGACCTGCAGAGGCTTAACCGGATAGTAATACGGCCAAGGTATATCGAGGCCGGCGAAATTGAACTGGCCGCTCTTTACATGAAGATCAACCGGACCCTTGTACTGTACCTGACATCAGCCGGGTTCGGCTCGGGATTTGCAGATCCGGATTCGGAGTTTGTTTCTGCCAGTCTTGAAAAGATAACACTGAGCAAGATAATAACAGATTCGATCGAAGGGGGCGGAAACGCAAACGTGAAGATCCCCGCACTCTGGAATATAATCTCGGTTATCGATCCTGACGGAGACGCGGAGATGGAGAAGTTCTTTATACGCAGACCTGATGCTGACGGTGCTGTGATCTCTTCACTGTGTGAAATTTCGGGGCATTATACAGGCCTGGGATACTGACCTGTAATGGTAAACTATCACAACCATACGGCCCTGTGCGGCCACGCCCGCGGGACACTTGATGAATACATTCTCGCCGCGATTGAAAAGGGTGTAGCCGAGTTCGGTTTCTCGGACCACGCGCCGGTCCCTGAACACCTGCGTGCAGGAATATCAATGGCGCCCTATGAGGCCGAAATCTACATTGGCGAAGTCCTTGAAAAAAAAATTCAATACGCGGGCCGTATTGATGTCAAGCTGGGATTTGAGGTGGACTTCCCGCTGTTCGACACCTTCGACAGGAACTACCTGCGTGATAAACGCATGGATTTTATAATTGGTTCTGTCCATTACCTTGACGGATGGAGTTTTGATAACCCGCTTTATATAAGCGGTTACGATGAACGCGATATCGATTCCATCTACCGTGACTACTATGCTTTACTCGATTCACTTGCGTCTTCCGGGATGTGTGACATCATAGGGCACTTTGACCTTGTGAAAAAATTCGGGCACAGGCCTGCATCAGACATGACAGTGATAATAGAATCAATAGCGAAAAGACTCACGGGTACGCAGACTGCGGTTGAGATAAATACCGCGGGCCTTGAAAAACCTGTTGCCGAGATATACCCTTCAGATGAAATAATCGCTATACTCTTCAGGAACAACGTGGCTGTTACAATCGGTTCCGATTCACATGCCCCTGAGCATGTATGCTGCGGTTATCCGCTTGCGATTGAAAAACTGAAAAAGGCAGGATACAGGAAGGTCTCTGGTTTTACCGGGCGTAAACGCCATGAACTGAACCTGTGAGGCGGACAAGCTGGATGTCATTCCCGCGAAGGCGGGAATCCATACTAATGCAACAATACGACTGCATCAGTGGATTCCAGCACCCTGCTGTTATTGCGACAGGAATGACGAACCGAATCAATCCATAAAATACTACGAATACATTTTATCTATCTTCTCTTTGTGTTTATCAAGTACAACCTTTCTTTTAACTTTAAGTGTCGGTGTCATGTCTCCATCAGCAACTGTAAGCCTTCTTGGCAGAATGGTGTATTTTTTGATACGCTCATATTCTTCAAGGTCTTTGTTGACTGCCTGGATGTCTGCGTCTATGAGTTCAATGAGGCGTTTATTGCTGATAAAGTCCTCGCCTGCCTCAACGCACATGGGCATTGGATCGGTTACTCTTACAAGCCTGCTTTTATCGTAGTCAATCTTCTCTTTGTCAAAGAGCTCAATGAACGCGTCAAGGTTGGGGATTATAAGGGCTGAGACAAACTTGCGTTCGCTCCCTACCGGGACAACAGTGTCGATCCACCTGCTCAGTGAGAATTTGCTTTCGATCTTGTTGGAAGGGACATTCTTCCCGGTATCGAGAACCATGAGCCCTTTCTTCCTGTCCACGATCTTTATGTAGCCGTCTGCCATCTCTTCAACAATATCTCCTGTCCTGTAGTAACCGTCAGCCGTAAAGGCCTCTTTTGTGGCTTCCGGATTATTCCAGTACCCGCTGAAAATGTTGTCGCCGCGAACCTGCCATTCACCGTCCTCTGCAATACGTCCCTCAACGCCGATACATGTACAGCCGACTGATCCGGGAAGGACCTTGTGTTCCCAGTTAAGATTGATCGTGTTCCAGGTCTCGGTCGCGCCGTATCCCTCGAAGATTGTAATTCCCATTGCAGCATAGGTTTTACACAGGTTTGCGGGCAGGCTCCCGGCTGCGGAGAACGCGAACCTGTACCTTCCTCCAAGAACATGCCTGACCTTGCTGTAGATCAGTTTGTCGAAAAGTTTGTACCTGAACTTGAGCCACCATCCCAGGTTTTCAGTGAAGTCCACATCCTCCCGCATGTCAATAAATCCGTTTTTATCCTGGCGCTTTGCAACAACTGCAAGCCCGGTGTTGATTGACCACTGAAAGAGCTTTTTCTTTACAGCTGATTTAGCTGTCTGCGCCTTCATTGCCATGTAAATTCTTTCGTAAATCCTGGGCACAGACATAAACACCGTGGGTTTGAATACCTGCAGGTCCTCGACCATCGTAACCGGTGATGAATATGCAATCGTGAGTGCCGCTATCATTGCTATGCCGTGTCCGCATTCCCGTTCATAAGTGTGGGCAAGAGGCAGGAATGAAAGTGCTACCTCCTCGTCCCGCAGATACGGCACCTGCTTCAAGTCGCGGCAGCAGGCTGTGTTAAAACTCAGGTGTGTGTGCACTGCGCCTTTAGGCATT
The DNA here is from genome assembly GCA_035403465.1 of Spirochaetota bacterium. GTDB lineage: Bacteria > Spirochaetota > UBA4802 > UBA4802 > UBA5550 > JAAYBQ01. The sequence continues at coordinate 28,551 of DAONFG010000038.1, forward strand.
CCAGTTGTTCCCGAGGTGTATACAATGGTCATGAGGTCTGTAATTTCAACCGATCGCCAGCGTTTTTCGAAGAGCAGCCTGTCTTTTGTCAGGAGTTCTACGCCGGTCTCCCTGACTTTTTTTATGTCCGTGATAACCGCATCTTTCCCTGAATATTCACCGCGCATGAGTATGATCTTTTTCAGCGAGGGAACTTCACTGCGTATATTGAGTATCTTCTGCAGAAGTATTTCATCCTGAACAAAGATCATCTTTGATCCTGAATCATTAAGTATGAACTTTATTTCGTTTTCCGAGAGTGTGGGATAAACGCAGACCGTAATTCCGCCCGCGCAGAGTATCGCGTAATCAGACCACATCCACTGCGGAAGCGTATGGCTTATGATCGCGGCACGGTCCCCCTTCTCAAAACCATTTACCATTAAGCCGGAGGAGAGTTCCTTTACTATGCGCCATACCTGGGCGTAAGTGTTTGATTCAGTTTCAGTCTTGCCTGTGCGCCACCACTGGAAACGCCTGTCGCCGAACATGACCGCATTCCTGTGAAGCAGCTGCGGGCATGTAAGCTCCTGTATGTACCATCTTTGCTGTGCCTTTTTGTCGGGATTCATATTCACTTCCTCCTTAGCATGCGCTTTACCGATGTAATTCTTTTCGGGAAAGGATATAATGCAATTTTGAGCATGATATTCTCTTTCTGTTAATAATGTATCTAAATAGAAATCTTAGTCAATAAAGATGAATGCTTTTCCGGATTTTATTACACTGACCGATCAGTCGCGTGTGTAAAAAAATCCTTGCCTATATCGTATAAACCTCTCTGCTGGAACTGAGGTATTATGAATGTTCCGGCTTGAATTAACCGATACTGGTAATTATCTGCTCCGCGGTCTCCCAGACGCATTGTGCGCTGGCGTGACCGGC
>DAONFG010000039.1:0-29390 GCA_035403465.1 Spirochaetota bacterium
GGTTGACGTTGGTATCTCTGTATCACGAGTAGGTGGTGCTGCACAGATTAAGGCGATGAAAAAATACGCCGGTTCTCTGAGGCTCGATCTTGCACAGTTCCGTGAACTTGAAGCCTTCGCGCAGATGGGAACAGAACTTGATCCTGCAACGCAGAAACAGCTTGATCGTGGTATGAGGCTTGTAGAAGTTCTTAAACAGGGTCAGTATGTTCCGATGGATGTTGCAGAACAGGTAGCGATCATTTTTGCCGGTACACAGGGCGGCCTTGATAAGGTTCCTGTTGCAAAGGTAAAGGATTTTGAAGCTAAGTTTATAAACCATTTAAATACGAATCACAGTGATATAATGAAGGGAATACGCGAAACAGGTGAGCTCAAGGGTGTTGATGAATTCAAGAAAGTTATTGAAGATTTCGTAACAAAATATCTCGACTCAATAAAATAAAGATTGAGGATTGAATTGTGGCTAATCAAAGAGACATTAAAAGAAGAATAAAATCCGTCGGTAATACCAAAAAGATTACCAGCACTATGGAAATGGTCGCTACTTCGAAGATGAAAAAAGTGCAGGGACGTCTGGGTCAGTCTAAACCTTATGAAATTAAGGTAAACCAGATAATCAGTAATCTTATGGCTGCCGGATTTTCAACAATTCAGCACCCTCTTTTTAAAGAAGTTGCTCAGCCGTCAAGATGCCTGATACTTCAGGTTTCCGGTAACAGGGGACTTTGCGGAAGTTATAACTCAAGGGTACTGGAAAAGACCATTGATTTTAAAGAGCAGCTTGAGTCAGAAGGTAAAGAGGTAATGATGTACGTTATTGGTAAAAAGGCCAGTACGTATTATAATTTCATCAAGATGCCGATGCAGAAATTCGGTCTAAATCTTGAGGATAAATTCAGTTTTGATGATGCAGCAAAGCTTGGGGATGAGCTTACTAAGTTATTTGTAAGCGGTGAGGTGCATGAAGTATATGTATCGTACACGAAAGTTTTCACATCTTCTAATCAGAAACCGGAAATTATAAAACTGCTTCCGATAGTGCCTGAACTTGAAATAGATCATAACGCACTGCCAATGGCGAACATGGATTATATTTTTGAGCCGAATCCGGCTGATATATTCTCCTACATCTTGCCGCTTTATCTTAAAGTAAAGATTTTCACCTGTTTCCTGGAAGCGTCCTATTCAGAACAATTTGCCCGTCGTGTCGCAATGAAAAACGCTACTGACGCAGCAAAAGAGATGATTAAAGAACTTACTATTACCTATAACAGGGTAAGGCAAGACAAGATTACAACAGAAATTTCAGAAATTGTTGGTGGAGCAGCAGCTCTCGAATAAAAAAAAGTTAAGAGAAATTAGCTTAATTTAAGGAGTTGATTTATGAGTGAAAATATTGGGAAAGTTGTCCAGGTAATTGGTTCTACCCTGGATGCTGAATTCCCCGAGGGTCATTTACCTGAAATCTATAACGCTATCACAATTGATACAGTGGTTATGGGTGAAAAGGTTAGACTTGTTAGTGAAGTTCAGCAGCACCTCGGTGGAAACAGGGTTCGAGCAGTTGCGCTTGCAACAACTGATGGTATAAAAAGAGGCGATAAATGCGTTGATACAGGTGCAGCTATATCTGTACCTGTAGGACCGGAAACACTTGGTAGGATTTTTAATCTTCTTGGTGATCCGGTTGATAAAAAGGGTCCGGTTAATGCGAAAGAATTCAGGCCGATCCACCAGGAGCCGCCTAAGTTTGAAGTACTGGAACCTAAAACAGAACAGTTCGAAACTGGAATCAAGGTTATCGACCTTCTGGCACCTTATATTAAAGGTGGAAAAACAGGTCTGTTCGGTGGTGCGGGTGTTGGTAAAACCGTTATCATCATGGAACTGATCAACAACGTTGCTCAGCAGCACGGTGGATATTCAGTATTCGCAGGTGTTGGAGAGAGAACAAGGGAAGGAAACGACCTCTGGCAGGAAATGACAGAATCAGGCGTTATCAACAAAGCATGTCTCTGCTACGGCCAGATGAACGAGCCTCCCGGAGCAAGGCTAAGGGTTGCGCTTTCTGCTATGACAATGTGCGAATATTTCAGGGACATGTCAGGTAGCGACGTTCTTCTCTTCATTGACAATATATTCAGGTTCTCTCAGGCAGGTTCTGAGGTATCAGCTCTGCTCGGCCGTATGCCGTCAGCTGTTGGTTACCAGCCTACACTTGCTACTGAGATGGGTAAACTCCAGGAGAGGATTACTTCTACAAAGAACGGTTCTATCACATCAGTTCAGGCGGTCTATGTACCTGCTGACGACTTGACAGACCCTGCTCCTGCTACAGCGTTTATTCACCTTGATGCACAGACGATTCTTTCAAGGCAGATTGCTGAGAAAGGTATATATCCTGCAGTTGACCCGCTTGAATCATCTTCAAGGCTTCTTGCGGCTGACCTGGTAGGTGAAGAGCATTATACAGTAGCGATGGAAGTAAAACGTATTCTTCAGAAATACAAAGACCTTCAGGATATTATTGCGATTCTCGGTATGGATGAACTTTCAGAAGACGATAAAGTTCTTGTTCAGCGTGCCAGAAAGATTGAAAGATTCCTTTCACAGCCTTTCTTTGTAGCAGAACAGTTTACCGGTATGTCCGGAAAATTTGTTAAGCTTGAAGAAACAGTAAAAAGCTTCAAGGCTCTGATCGCCGGTCAGTATGACGATCTTCCTGAACAGGCTTTCTACATGGTTGGATCAATCGAAGAAGCAATTGAAAAAGCTAAGAAGCTTGCAGGTAAATAATAATGGAACGTGTAATAAATTGCACAGTATTAACTCCTGAACGTTTGATTTATGAGGGAGATGTTGGATTCGCTGTTGTTCAGGCTTATAATGGTGAGATGGGCTTTCTTTATGGCCACTCACCGCTCATTTCACGACTGGGTGTAGGTGAAGTCAGGCTTAATAATCCTAAAAGCGTCGATTACCTGGTTATTGAGGGTGGTATTGTTGAGATCAAGGATAATAAACTTATTGTCCTGGCCGAAAAGGCTTATAAAAAAGCTGATCTCAGTGCTGCTGAACTCGAAAACAAAATGAAAGAGCTTGATGATAAAATGACTTCAATTCCTCCTTTTTCTGAAGAAAAATTTGTATTAAGACTTGAAAAGGACATGCTGAAGATCAAGCTTAAAGTCGCAAAACGTTAAGCAGATTTTTACAAAAAATAAAAAAAGGAATGCCAAAATGGCATTCCTTTTTTTATTTAGAAATACTATATATGCCGATAATTAATTGATATACCAGAATTCTAATAAAGCAGTATATCAGTAATAATATTAACAGAGCGGATTTGACATCGGATTATAACAGTTAAAGCAGATATGATAAATTCAAATAAAATAAGCAGCGAATTCAAAGAAAAAATCAGAAATTCAGTACCCGCTGATTTTGATTTGACCCAGATTGGCAAAATTGACCTTAAAGAGGCTGAACAGATTGCCAGGGAAGAAGTAATCTTTCTTAGAGAAGAGGATCTAATCGAAGGACTTGAGGAATTTGAATTAATCCCTCTTAAAGAAAACAACATCATTTCAGAGGAAATGAAAGTTGTGAAGCCTCCTGAAAGAAAACACGATGTCCAGATTATTCCAGATAAAGAATTAAGCGCTGAAAGCATTGATGAAAATTTTTTAGTATTTGATAATATACAATCCGAAACAGATATTTCGTTCAAGGAGACCCCGGATAAAACTGAACAGGCTCTGATCGTGGAGACAGAACCTTTAATGAAGCATCCCGGCAAACCGGGAATATCTGTTTCTTCAGCTGAACCGGTGTTTGAAAATAAAAGAATTCCTGCTGAATTACCAGTCAAAATCGAAAAAATTAATAATGCGTCTGAAAACAAAAGCGGGCCGGATACTATTTCAGGAATATCCGTTGAGCTGGAAGCTCTGGCTGATTTTACTGAACATAACCAGCAGATTCCTGATATTGCAGAAATCAATGAAGTTTTTGAAGATGAATTTTTACCTGAAAAGTATAGTGAGATTACAAAAAAGAGCAATGTTAGTTTTATAGATGACAGGCATATTTTGCGAGAGGGTGATTTCAGCATTACCGCTGATGATGACCAGCTTACAAGCAGATTATCTAAAATGATTGATATTACCAAGGGTAAATCCAGGATAATTGAATCAGATGCCGATTTATTTAATAACAGGTATACGCTTGAGGACCAGAAAACTTACGAGTACAATGATGAAATTCTATATGAAGAAAAATTTTTAACTGATACAGATTTTGATTATATCGATAATTCAATAGTTAAAGAAGACTTTATTCAATATATTCAGGAAATTGACGAATATTATTCAACCGAAGCAAAATATTCTCAGAGTGAAATTTCTGAAATAATGGGTTTTACAAGAGATGAAGACAAATTCGTTGAAGAAATACTATTCGGTGATTATTTTAAGGATATAGATATCGATTCAGAGATAGAGTTTATCAATCCCGGACTTGATTTTTACAGCAGAAGCATTTCTGATAAAAAGGATATGATTTACATGCTCGAAGATCCTGAAAGCCTTAAAGATGATGAGAAACATTCGATTGAAGCAGATATCTCATCAGGCAGTGCGATAGTCTTCGAAGAGAGTGTTAAAGACATTGAAACTATGCTGGGTGAAGCTCCTGAGCGCGTGGTTATTGAGAAAGAATATATTAAGCCGCGTAAACCGGTAGAAATTAAAACTGAGACCAGGTCTGAACCGGTAATTTTTGAGGATATTACTGATAAGGTTATAATTCTGGATGATCTTGATAATATGAATGAATTTATGGAAACAATACCTGAGAAAAAAGAGGACCTGACCAGGCTTCTGTCATACCTTGACGGACTTTTTGAAAAACTTCCGGAAGAGACTGTAAAGAAGTTTGCTGAGTCGGAATATTTTGATCTGTATGTTAAAGTACTGAAAGATATGGGCGTATAAGATGGGACTTCTCGAAAGGGCATTGAGTTACAAGCAGAAACTGAATGATAAAGGGAAGGAAACTCTTATTGACCGGATCAAGGGGCCTGCTGAATCAACCTTTACCCATAATTCAATAAATACAGTAAATGTTAATGAAATCGATGATATAACAGCTGTTAAAAACGTAGATGATACTGAAATCATTCCGGAAGATATCCGCCCTGTTGATATAAAAATCATCGATGATGGAGATAAAGCTCACTATTTTAATCGTGAAGTTGATCATGATGAAGAAATTATTCTTTTTAATGAGCCTGCAGTAGCAGATCTTGATAAAGATACAGATACAGATAACGAAACAATTATTATTGATGACCTTCTGGATGAAGAAGCAGAAAAACCGCGTGATATCAAACCTGAAGATGGATTTATCCCGAGTAAAGCTGTTGTTCAAGAATCAGCTGATGATGTAGCAGAAACGACTGTTGATCCCGTAGAGGATTCGTCGTTCGATATGCCTGAATTTGGAGACTATTCGGTCCTGTTTGAGCTTCAAAAAGAATTCATCAAGGCGGAGTCTGTCGAGGATATTTACAAGACAGTACTTTTTGCTATAATGGGACAGATCGGTGTATCGTCTGCATCAATACTGGGCGCTTCTGATGATAAATCAAAGTGGATCATCCTTGATTCAAACGGGATAGAAATTGATTCCGAAGAGAGAACATGGGACCCTGCGTCCGGTATCCTGACACTGCTTGATAGTTTCCGGGGTATTCTTGATATAGAAGACCTTAAAACAGATGTCAATCTTAGGGATGACTATTATAAATTCGTATCTGTAGATGCAAGGATTATCACTCCGCTTGTATATAAAGATCTACTGGCAGGAGCAATACTTGTTGGAGAAAAAATAAATTCCAATGAGTTCACACCGGCGGATATGCTTTTTCTTCTTACCGTTACTGATATGGCAAGTGATGCCCTTAGTATCATTCTTCAGTTTGAAGAGATTAATGTTGAACTGCTTGGATTACGGATAGAAAAAGAGATAATGTGGGATGTCGAAATTCTGCAGAATATGATACTTGATTCCGCTTCTGCCAAAGATCTGAACGAAATTCTCCAGAAGAATTTCTTTTCACTGGGAATAGAGTCATATACTATTTTTATGAATGATCCTGCAAGCGGAACTTTTTTCCCGGCATATTATGAGAAAGAAGATATACTGGGTTTCAATGATTCCGGTTTCAGGATAAAAAAAGATAACAAACTTATCAATTTTTATCTGAATAAGAAGGCTTCGATGATGGTCGAAAATTTTGAAGAATCTGCAGTTTTGACCGAAACTTTTGGAAGGGACCGGTTAAAAAAAATGGAAGTTTTTATTTCATATCCATTCATAATTTCAGGGCGGCTTTCAGGTTTTATTGCAATAACAAAAATCAATCCTGCTGTTGAAATGATTGATGTTGATATGCGGCTTCAGAAGATCGTTATGTTTCTATTCCCATATATTTCAAGAATACTTGATCTTGATCCAACTATAAATATTTATAATGATCTTACCGGGATTCTTTACGGAAGAATTGAAAGCGAGCTGAACAGATCATCGGAAATGAAAATCCCTTTAAGTCTTGTCATGGTCTCAATAAAAAATTTCAAACGTTTTCATGACAGGTTTGGAAGGATTGAACTGAACAGGCTGTTTGAAAAAATATCAGTTATAGTAAAATCCAAACTTTATGCTGCTGATTTTTCGGTCAGAGTTGACAGACACAGGTTCCTGCTTGTGCTCCCCGGGAAGGACAGAAAATATTCTACAATGCTGGCTAATATTCTTAAAAATGAAATTGCCGACCTCTATAATAACAGTGATTTTAAACTCCTTGTCAGTTCTATCATTTCAGTTTACCCTGATGACGGGAAAGACCTTTTCACCCTGCTTGATGTTTTAGAATAATCTACTTTATGCCTTCTTTTATATTAATACAAAGCAGTTATTATGATATTGGTGTTGATAATCATAACATAAGCATTGCTGTTGAATCGCTTGATGATCCAGTCATAAAACCGGTTCACCTTGCTGCATCAGCTCCGTTAAAAAGTGTATATATCGAAAAATTTCTGATCTCGAAGATACTTGTAAGCCGCAGGGAGTTCGGGGATTTTATAAATGAAACGCAATACGTTACTGAATCGGAAAAAGAGGGTTGGGGCTGGATATGGGAAAACGGCTGGATAAAAAAGAATGGTGTTTCATGGAATAGACCATTCGGTAATAAATTTGATGAGATTTATAGAGAGGGTGAATTCCCTGTTATTCAGGTGAGTTGGAATGATGCAGTAAAATTTACAGAGTGGAAATCACAGAAAGATAATATTATTTACAGGCTTCCATATGAGTCTGAATGGGAAGTATTTGCAAGGACCATAGGTATAAAATCATTTACTACTGTGCAGAGTCATCGGGCCTCACAGACGGGTGATGTCGGATTATTTTTAGACAGGCTTTCACATGGCGGGGGGTACCAGACAGGTTTGGTGTGGGAATGGACGCTGGACTGGTATGCGGGTTATTCACCTGAACAGAAAAACAGGGATTTCGGAAGTATTTATAAAGTTTTACGTGGCGGATCTTTGCTGAGCAATGATCTGCAGAGGACCAGTGATTTCAGATTCAGAAGGTGTCCCACTGCAAGAAGTCCATATTACGGATTCAGGATTGTAAAAACTGAATTGTGAGTGCTTAATCCTCAGTATAAAAAGCAATTTGTTAAAACTAAACATGTTTTGACCGTATCAGTGCAGGGAGTATATCAATCTTTCTGATAATTAATTATAAGTGTATATAGAAACGGATAGCCGAGCATGTATGAGTGGACCCGGCTGAAAATAAATCCGCAGGCAAATGTCTTCCTGCATGATACAATTCCTGATAATGCATGGAACTGGGGAACCAGTGCAATAAATGCAAGGTAACAAAAAACAATGTGCGGGAATGAAAGGAAAAGTAGAAGCGCGGATTGAGCCGGAAGAAGCAGCTCCATTAACTACCAGAGAAATTTAAGCGGATTGAGTGTCTGGCCGTGACGCATTAAGGTGTAGTGAAGGTGAGAACCTGTTGAACGTCCTGTTGATCCGACAAGGGCGATTTTTTCGTTCTGTTCAACCCATTGACCCGCCTCGACGTGCAGCCTTGAACAGTGAGAGTAGAGCGTCATGAATCCATCATCGTGTTGTATGGCAATTGTATTGCCAAGCCCGTCGCGCCAGCCGGCAAAGAAAACAAGTCCTTTTCTTGCAGCGCGTATAGGAGTTCCGTGGGGAGCAGCAATATCAACACCGTTGTGAAACTCACAGCCGCCTCCGCTGAAGGGGTTGACCCGGTCACCGTACATTGATGAATAAAAACCGGTGCCAAGCGGATCTATGAAAGTCATTTTGTATGAATAAATTTTTTCGATGTCGTTATTAACAATAACAGGGTATGTATCATCGAAGAATGCGATTCTTATGTCATCGGGTGAAATAAGCCTTAAGAGCTTAGGCTTGTAATCACCGGATATTTTTTCGGCGTTCAGCAGGCTGGCCATGCGTCCTACGTCAAAGTAATTGTCGAAGGTGAGGAGTGTGCCGTTCCTGTGTGGGATGATAATTGTTGATCCGGGCACAAGTGTCAGGTCTTTAAGGTGTGGATTTGCAGCTATTAGTGTCTGTATGGATAGATTATACCTTTTTTTTATGCCCCAGAGTGTATCGTATTGTGTTACCTTGTATATATCAAGCTTAACACCGGTGTCGTACGGATAATTTTTAATAAAACTTATGTAGGCTTCTTCACTGGTAAAGAGCGGGAAACCATCTTTAACCAAGTATGACCGGGGATCGACGGTGATTCTTTTGGTAAAGAAGTATGATAGGATATTGCCGAAAAAAATGATAAGGAAAACAGCAAGTACCGTAAAGAAAAAGTATCTCTTTATCAGGTTAAGCTGATATACGGTTGGCATTGTCATTTATTGCTGTCAAGCTCCCTGGCTTTTTTTGCTGCTGCTTCAATTGCGTCGATTATGATTCCGGAAAATCCTGCTTTTTCAAGGATGTGAATGGCCTCGATTGTTGTTCCGGCCGGTGAAATAACATTATCACGCATTTTAATCGGATTTTCAATTTTGTCAAGAAACATTTTTGCTGAACCAAAAACTGTCTGGCCTGAAAGCAGCAGTGCATCATGCCGTGAAATCCCCAGTTTGACAGCTGCATCAGCCATGGCCTGGATGAATGTGAATACATATGCCGGTCCGCTCCCGGATACAGCGGTCACTGAATTGATCATTTTTTCAGGCATCTGAAGAACAAGCCCGGTAAAACCGAGAAGTTCCTTAACCAGCGAAACATCGCCGGAATCAGTATTGTCATCGGGTGATATTACTATCATCCCTGCTCCGGCCATGCATGGAGTATTGGGCATTGAGCGAACTACTTTTTTATCGTGTCCGGTAACCCTCTTAATCGATTCTATCCTGACACCAGCAGCTGCAGAGAGTATTATTCCACTATATTCTGTCAGTTTTTCGCATACCAGCGGTATAACATCGGGTTTTACACACAGCAGGATTACATGTGAAAATTCAGGAAGTTCTTCAATGAACTCGGCATGTCTTATACCTGTTTCACGCTGTAACGCCGCAAGTTTAGTATGATCGGTATCGAAAGCGAGTATCCTTTCGCTGCCTATACCCCTTGCAATGCCCGCCGCAAGGGCAGAACCCATGTTTCCAGCACCGATAAGACCGACTTTCACATCCTTTATATCCATGTTATATCCTCACTCCGAAAATTGATGAACCAATCCTTAAAATCGTGGAACCCTCTTCAACAGCAATTCTAAAATCACCTGACATTCCCATTGAGACATGTCTCATTTTCAGTCCTAATTCCAGGTTAAGCTTCACAAGAACTGCTGATGTTTCACGGAATGCACGCCGTGTTATTGCTGTATCGTCTGTAAGGGGACCGATTGTCATTACACCCTGAAGTTCAAGGTTTTTCAGTAATACTATATTTTCGGCAAGTTTCAGCGATTCTTCAGGGCTGATTCCGCTTTTTGTATCCTCTTCATGAGTTTTTATCTGGATCAGAATTTTTTGTATCTTGCCTGATTTTTCAGCTTCTGCATTAAGCGCGCGGGCTGTTGAGATTTTATCGATCGAATGTATCATGTCAAAGAGTTTTACTGCATCTGTCGATTTATTTGACTGCAGGTGACCTATCATGTGCATACTGAAAGCACCATGCAGCAGGGGTATTTTGAACTTTGCCTCCTGTATCCTGTTTTCTCCCAGAATTGTGATCCCTGAATCTATTGCTTCCTGTACATGTGTATGCGGGACTGTTTTGCTGACGGCCAGTATGCTGATTTCGTCAGGGTTACGGCCGCAGTGTTGTGCTGCGGTGTAAACATTATCACTGATTTTTTTATATCTTTCTGCTATACTCATATCCACCGGTTTCACACTGCGCCGCATCAAGCATGGCATTTATATATTTTAAATAAAACAGATCGCAGTCAAGATTTTAATTTTTTATAAAGGTGCGACACATCAGTATTCATGGGATTGAGTCTGAATGCCTCGGATGCTGATTCAAGTGCGTTTTTTTTGTCGCCGATGATCCGGTAAACCTGTGCAAGCCTGTACCATACTTCATAGTTTCCCGGAATAAGCTCAGATGCCTTTTTTAAAACGGCAGAGGACTGCAGGGGTGATATATGTTCTAATGATTCCGATAACCTGAGGTATCCCCAGATATTTTCAGGGAATGCATCAATTATACGTTTATAGCAGGCTGATGCTTTTTCCAGGCTGCTGCTGTCCTGCCATATGTCACCCTCGATGATGTCGTTCATCCAGCAGTTATCGCCGGTTTTAATCCTGTGTTTTTTTACATCCGGAGGTTTATATGCCGCCTTGACGGATATGCGGTTATTTTCATGCAGGATTTTTTCTATTGCCCCTGAAGTTTTAGAGGTATCATGCAGGTAGATCCCGGAATCAGCAGAATCAAACCATGCGCTGTCCTCAATAAGTCCCTTTCCCCGGTCATCTGTATAAATGGCAGTGCCCGGATAATATGCAACCGGGGACACTATCGAATCATGGGGCAGGGTCTCTTTTATGAGACTGATAGTATCATTGATGTCTGAACCGGTTTCATCATGCATCCCTGCCATTAGAAAAAAAGAAAGATATACACCTGTCTCCCGGGTGATCTTTGCCGCCCGGATAATCATCTCGCGTGTTGTGGCCTTGTCATAGGCCCTGAGTATACGCTCTGAACCGGACTCAACTCCGTATTGAATATGCTCAAGCCCGGCCTGTTTCATGGCAATGAGCATCTCTTCGTCTATGGTATCAACACGTGCCTGGCAGTTCCACATCATATATAGGCGGCTTTCATCGAGCATGCGGCAGAATTCAAGAACCCTTTTTTTATTGATGGTGAAGTTGTCGTCCCGGATTGAGAAGTAAATGATGCCGTATTTTTCTCTCAGGTGAATCAGTTCATTAATAATGCTTTCACTGCTGCGCATGGACACCTTGCGTTTCCAGAATGCCGGTGACGAGCAGTAAGTGCAGCTGTTGGGGCAGCCCCTTGAGGTTATGATGTATTTAAACTGTTCGTTCGCGTTTACACCGATGGTTATTCCGTGAAAAAGAGATGGGAAGGGCAGTGAGTCAATGTCGGTAATCCTGTCTCCGGTTATTATTTTTTTTGCGCTGCCTGTATTGTTCAGTAGTGATGAAATGGCAAGCTCCCCTTCACCCTTGATTATAAAATCAATTTCAGGGTACCTGTCTGCTATTTCATCAGAGAGGAACGTTGGATGCTGGCCGCCGGCAATAATGGTAATGCGCGGGTTGCGTTTTTTCAGTTCGCGGATATACTTTAATGATTCATAGCGGTTGAATGAGAAGATTGAAACAGCTGCAACATCAGCATTCTGATCGATGGTGAGTTCAACAGCTTTTTTGTAACCGTATGACGAAAAATTAGCAAGAGTGACTACGTGGCCCCGGGATTCAAGGTATGCGGCTATGGAGGTGATCCCATAGGGCATCAGTGATATGTAGTAGTCATTCCTGTCGCTGTAATTGCACAGGTAAACACAGATTATTTTCATTTGCATTCAGGATTGATCGTGTTTACATATTCAGGCGCGAGTTTACCTGCATCAGACGATCCCAGGAACATCCCCTCTCCGGAAAACTTTAGAGGGTCTTCTTCATAAAGGGTATTCCAGTCTTTAAGAAACTGTTTTGCAAGGGGGAGATAAGACCAGTGCCATTTTTCTTCAAGATACCCTGACAAGCGTCCCGCAGTGTACGGCTGGCCGAACCCGTAAGAAGGCGCATGTACACAGAGCCAGTCATAAATAATTTTACCTTCACCTTTTGTGAAGTAGTCATTGTTAAGCACGTTGATGTCGAAGTCTGTTCCCCAGTGGTGACGTGATGTTCCTGGCATCGAGGAGTATTTGAGAATCGCAGTAGCCCGATCAACAGGGTCCTTTATTTTAAGGATTTTTGCGGTTCCGGTAACCTTTCTTTTACCGGACCATTTTTCGTCCCATATTTTTTTCTGCAGGCTGAAGTTCCGGGTGGAGCTTATGATGAAGATCTTGATTTTGGGATTATCTTTCCTGAAGTCTTTCAGCATGGCTGATAGTGTATCAGCTGCCTCAATTCTGAGGTAGTGTTCTGTTCCCGTGCATGGGATATCGGTTTTTTTCAGGTTCACAAATAATTTGTGATCAAGCGGATTAAATCTGCCTGTCACATAATTGAAAACAGGAATCAAATAGATTCCTGTTTCTTCAGACATTAATGATGTACCCGTTAAAATCAATACTGCGGGTAGTAAGTGCTTTAAAAGAGTTTTAAACAAATAATTATCCTTGGATAATCAGTGTCCCATCTGACTCGTTGCCGGGGGATAAGTTCCTTTTTTTCTTCTATAAATTGCAATTCCGAATCTGATACAGCCGGCAAGGCAGACAAAGCCTACGAGTACACTGGCGATAACTATTGTGTTTCTGACCAGCAAATGGTATTCCCTCATGAAATCTACGATGGCCCTATCCATTTAATACCTCATAAATTTGAAAATTTTGTATTTTTTTTATGATAACAGTGCGATCAATAATGTCAATATTAATTCCATGATCAGGGTGAAATAATCAGTTTTTTGTATTCCTTTTAATCCGGCATGAGGTATCGGTTTTTTACCCGCAGGTTATAATTTAGGGGATAAATAAGGTGACAGGCGCACGGCACACGTAGTATCAGTTATGCTGAATTTTGGAGGAATCAGATGATCAGAATCGGGCTTACGACTTCTTGCGGAAAAATTGACGGGCAGCTTTCATCCTATATTTCACTCGATTATGTTAATGCAATTATTGAAAAGAATGCAGTTCCCGTACTAATACCTGTTACTGACAATTTCAGGGTAATTGACTATTTTCTTGAAAATGTAGATGGTATCCTGCTCACAGGAGGTGAGGATATTGATCCTCTCCTTTATAACGAGGTGAATTCAGGCCTTTCGATTGATATCTGCAGGGAGAGGGACAGGGCCGAAATGTATATTATTGAACAATCGCTGAAATATGGGTACCCCATACTCGGAATATGCAGGGGATTACAGATACTGAATGTTTTTTTCGGCGGAACTCTATACCAGGATATCCCGGGCCAGTACAGGGGTTCGATTGAGCATGTACATACAATGACAGAGAGAGAGGCGCTGCATCATGAAATCAAATTGAGTCCGGATTCATACATAGGGAGAATTTTTGGCCATGGTAGAGCCATGGTGAATTCAAGGCATCACCAGGGTGTTAAGAAGCTGGGCGAAGGGCTCATTGTATCTGCATCTGCCGATGACGGAATAATTGAAGCGTTTGAGGATACCAGCAGGGGGATTGTTGCCGTGCAGTGGCATCCGGAGAATATAACCGGGGTGAGTGCAGGGTGCAGCAGTCTTTTCGGGGATCTGGTGGACCGTGCGTGCATCAGTTAGTTTTATTTAAAACGCCATGAGATTTTTTTCAATAATATTTTTTAAAAGTATATCCATCGTGTATATTAATCTTGTGATTATTTCCGGATTTATTATCCCGGATAATTGAAGTTAAATGTTGAATATAAGAAAGGAAAATTTCTTTGAGTATAATAAACTGCATCTGCATAAAATACTGCTTTGACAGATTCTGTCTGGAAGTAATATGAAGGAGAGGATAAGCTTTACCCGCAACAGGAGTAGTGTAAAGATTCATGCTCAACCCGATGATTCCTCATGCGGACCCACATGCCTTCACGCGATATACAGGTTTTATAAAGACAGCATAGCGCTGGATCGGGTGATACGCGAAGTGAAAACACTTGAAGGCGGGGGGACACTTGCCGTGTTCCTGGGTTGCCATGCGCTCAAACGCGGGTACAGGGCTACGATATACACACTTAACCTGCATGTATTTGACCCGACATGGTTTGAAAAAACGAAAGATTTTATGGTTGAACGGCTGAAGTTAAGGTCACTTGCCAAGAAAGATCCCAAACTCAGCGCTGCAGTTGAAGGCTATGTTGAGTTCCTGGAAAACGGCGGCGAGATCAGGTTCAGGGATATGTCAAATACCATAATCAGGAAATATCTCGATAAAAATATCCCTGTAATTTCCGGCTTGAGTTCAACCTTTCTCTACAGGGCTATGCGCGAGGTAGGTGAGACCAATAGTGAGGATGATGTGGCCGGGGACCCTGCAGGTCACTTTGTGGTGCTTGTCCGGTACGACAGGGTAAAGAAAAGGATACTCCTTGCTGATCCTTACGAGGCTAATCCTTTAAACAAAGAGCATTATTATTACATCGGTTCGGGAAGACTGATCAATTCTATACTGCTTGGTATAGTTACTTATGATTCAAACCTGCTTATTATTGAACCGGGGAATTAAATTTATGGCGGCATATAATGGCTAATTACATTGTGGTCAACAACAGGAAGAACTGGAAGTTCAACATACCTGGTGTGGATGTTATATCTGCGCGCGATTATCTCCTTGAAGAGGAGTTCATCAAAAAGAGAGGGGCAAAGGTGTTCAACCTCTGCAGGTCATACAGGTACCAGTCTACGGGGTATTATGTTTCGCTGCTTGCTTCGGCCAGGGGGCACAGGGCGTTCCCTGATATAAACGCCATTCAGGAGATGAAGGCGCCCCACGTGATCAGGGTCCTGGCAGAGGACCTGGACGGTGTTATTCAGAAGAACCTTGTACACATACAGTCAGATACTTTTATAATGAGTATTTATTTCGGTAAGAATATCTCGAAGAAGTATGACAGGCTGAGCCTGCAGATATATAACCTGTTCCAGGCACCGCTCCTGCGCGTGTTTTTTTCCAAGAAGGGGGACAAATGGAGGATACAGAACATCCAGCTGATTTCGGCAAATGACATACCCCCTGAACATCATGACTATGTAATCGATTTCGCAACGCAATATTTTTCCAGGAACATTTCACGCGTTAAACGCAAAGCGAATGCTCCCTACGATATGGCCATATTGATGAACAGTGAAGAGAAAACTCCGCCGTCTAACAAAAAGGCCATAGAAAAGTTTATGCGTGCCGGTGAAAAAGCCGGGTTCAACATGGAGATCATTGACAAGGATGACATGCACAGGCTGGCCGAGTTCGACGCGCTCTTTATCAGGGATACTACCAGCGTTAACCACTATACATTCAGGTTCGCGCAGCGGGCCGAGGCTGAGGGTCTTGTGGTGATCGATGATCCTGAATCGATTATAAGGTGCACAAACAAAGTCTACCTTGCCGAGCTGATGAACCATTACCATCTTCCTGCTCCTAAAACTATGGTAATAAGCAGGGATACGCTTGAGTCTGTTGTGAAATGTATGGAGCTCCCGCTGATATTAAAGCAGCCTGACAGTTCATACTCGCAGGGTGTGCTGAAGGTTGAATCGCGCGATGAGTATATTGAAAAGGTGCTTTCGCTCCTGGATAAGTCAGACCTTGTTATAGCGCAGGAGTTTATGAAGACAGATTATGACTGGCGTGTAGGTATAATCAACGGTGAACCGATTTTCGCAAGCAGGTATTACATGGCCGAGAACCACTGGCAGGTTATTAACTGGGAGAAAAAGAAAAAATCACACCATCGTGAGGGACGTGCCGAGACAGTGAGTGTCGCAGACGCTCCGCATAAAGTAATTGAGACTGCACTTAAAGCCGCAAAATACATAGGCAGGGGATTGTACGGTGTTGACCTTAAAATGGTAAATGGTAAATGTTATGTGATTGAGGTTAATGATAATCCAAGTATTGACTGCGGGCATGAGGATACCGTGTTGAAGGATGAACTCTATCTGAAAATAATGCAGGTTTTTTACGACAGGGTACGGGAATACAAAGAGAACAACGGGGATTAGAATAAACCAAACCTTAAAAAGGATTACTGTTGCACATTAAAAATGACAAATGCAGTCATAATTTATTTATCGTTCATCATGCATTCTTTGCATTCATGTATTTTTTTCTTTCAGCGTCATCAAGCTTTTCGATCGCATAGCGCAGCATTGTACGCGGCATAACTGCGGCGTGCCTGTCAAGGAATTCACGCAGTACAGATATGTTCCGCTTCCCTGCCTCGCGCAGCATCCAGCCCGTTGCCTTGTGTATAAGGTCGTGACTGTGGCCCAGGAAGTATTCGCAGAGGCTTATTGTGTCATTAAAATCACGGTTTTTAATAAACCAGTATGTGCTGATTACAGCTATCCTCTGGTCCCACAGGTAATCATGAGCCGCAAGATCATAGAGAATTTTGCGATCGCTTCCCGTGTTGTAAAGGTGTCTACCGATAATTTTTTCGCATGAAAGATCAACCAGGTCCCAGTTGTTGATATACCCTGTGTTTGCAAGGTAGAAATTGAATATCTCATCGCGAATCTTCGCGTCGGACTTTGAGTAGTTATCAACAAGTATCATGAGCGCGGTGAGCCTGCATTCATGTATGGGGTCAGAGAGAAGTTTCTTCAGTTCAGGGAGAGGGAGGTCCAGGAATCTTCGCGCAACCTTTCGTTGTTCCGGTACCTTGATCCCGATAAAAATATCACCTTCACCATACTCACCTTTGCCGGATTTAAAAAACCTGCCGAGTATCACAGCTTTTTCAGCATCGGCGATACTTTGCAGTTCCTTTTTTACAATATATGCATTCATGGAAATAATTTCTTAACTCACCATTTCATTAATTATATCTGCCACAGGTTTGACATCATGTATCAGTGCACTTACCTGTCCCGCGCCTGCAGGTACAAGGCTGAAGTCCCCGGAGTTCCATGCCTGTGATGCGTTTTTAAGCTGGAATTCCTTTTTTATGTCAAAGTCCGGGGATTCGATCCTCTCCCTGAGTTCAGGTGTGAGTATGGCGCGCATCATCATGTTGTCAACGGGAAGAAGCTGTGTGCCTCCGTCCCCGCAGCTGACAATGAGTTCTTTCCATTTATCGTGTACAGGGCATTCAGCTGAGGCCAGGAACCTGGTGCCAATCTGTACACCCTGTGCGCCCAGGGCAAACGCAGCCCTGTAACCGCGCGAATCTGCAATTCCGCCTGCGGCAACAACCGGAACTTTCACACTATCGCATACAAGCGGCACAAGAATCATCGTAGATGATTCAGACCCTGTTGATCGCAGTCCGCCTGCCTCTGAGCCTGCAGCAACAATTCCGTCTGCGCCTGCCTCAACAGCACTGATGGCGTGTTTAACTGAGAGGAGTACATGCAGCCCTTTCATTTCCATTTCGTGTAGCTGCGGGTAGATTCTGCCCGGAAAACCGACTGAAGTGGTTACAGCTTTAATGCCTGACTCGGCGAGCAGGGGAATAATCTGTTCGTTGAGCGGATTGATAATCATTATATTTGCACCGAATGGTTTGTCGGTTTTTTTCTTTACTTCAACAAGAAGCTTTTTTGCTTCATTAATATCCCGGATAAATCCCAGTGCGAGCATTCCGTAACCACCTGCGTTGCTTATGGCGGCTACAAGTTCAGGGCTGTTGATAGCACCGATCGGGCCCTGGATGATCGGGTGTTTACATTTGAGAATATCGAGCAGGTCTGACATGGATGATTCCTCCCGAATACATTTATGCAACAAGTTTCATATAAGTCAATATTTTTATGGCCGCTTTAATATTTTAGAATGGTATTTGCATCATCAGGGCGAACGCATCAATCTTAAATAATAAATATTTCACCATGACCTATTGGCTGATCAGAAGGGATGCTGTAACACGCATTTAGGTTATATGTAAATTATTTGACAAAATATTTTTTACCGGACTCAATGAATCCCGTATTAAGGTGAAAGTGACTGCTTGCTAAATTTAAAAACAGAGGATCACATGCGACGAACTATTATTTTAATCGTTTCATTCATAATTATGATGTCATGTGCTGCGGTAGTTCATAGTGAAATTCAGGAAACAAGCAGATGCATCAAAGGTAATTGTGAAAACGGCAAGGGTACATATAAATGGTCAACCGGTGAGACATATACAGGGGAGTGGGTTGACGGCAGGCAGCAGGGCAAGGGTACATTAACGTGGACAACGGGCGAGAGTTATTCAGGTGACTGGAAAAAGGGTAAACGGAACGGCCTGGGAACATATAATAATCCCGATGGAAGCAGTTATACCGGTGAATGGTCAGGCGATGTAAAGCACGGGAAAGGCATATATAAATGGTCAACCGGTGAGAGTTATTCAGGTGACTGGATTAACGGGAAAATGTATGGCCTGGGTACATATAATTGGACAGACGGAGGCAGTTACACGGGAGAATGGCTGGATGATTCGAGAAATGGAAAAGGAACATATTTATGGGCAACTGGTGAGAGTTATACCGGCGACTGGGTTAACGGCAAGCAGCACGGCAGGGGAATTTATAAGTGGACAGATGGAAGTACCTATACAGGCGAACATATTTGCAATATGAGAGACGGCGTCGGTCTGTATAGTTTTGCCAACGGAGATGTTTATGAAGGTGAATTCAGAAGCAACATTCCGCACGGTAAAGGCAAGTACACTTATGCAGATGGGTCAGTTGAAGAAGGTATGTTCTGTGATTATGTATTTGTGGGGCAGATAAAACTTCCGGAAACCGGTGAAGATAAAAAAGTCCAGGTCGGAAAAATTCTCGAGGTAAAACCCTCTGTTTTTGAAGTGCTTGTGACAAATTCAGGTGAATTAAAGATGGGTGATAAGCTTTATATAGAAGTAAACGGAATCATGTGTGCTCTGGATGTTTTTTACCCGATGCAGACTGTTGCACGGTGTAAAATGATCGGCGCTACAAGGAAGCATGCAGGCAAAGCAAAAAAAGAAATGCCTGTTTATAAGAGATCCGGCGGCATAAAAAAAGGTGAGGATACATATCTTTTTCAAAACGGGAACATGTACGTTGGCGGTCACACGGGTTACCTGATGCAGGGAAAAGGTGAATTCACCTGGGCAAACGGAAGTAAATATACGGGGGAATTCAACAACGGAATGCGTCACGGTAAAGGCACCATGGTCTATGATAACGGGAATACATATACGGGCAGTTTTAAGAACGGACACTATGACGGAAATGGCAGGTATGACTGGAAGAACGGAAATTTATATGAAGGTGGATTCGAAAAAGGTCTGAAAAACGGTAAAGGGTTTTATTCATGGCCTGACGGATCAATGTACACCGGCGAGTGGAAAAACGACAGGACAAACGGACAGGGGACACATACATGGTCTGACGGTTCAAAGTATGTCGGTGAGTGGAAGGATGACCTGAAAAACGGGCAGGGAATATATACATGGATCGATGGATCAAGGTATGCCGGCGGATTTAAAAATGACAAAAAAAACGGTAAAGGTACGTATGCATGGTCTGACGGTTCAAAGTATGTCGGTGAGTGGAAGGATGACCTGAAAAACGGGCAGGGTACATATACATGGCCCGATGGCTCAAGGTATGTCGGAGAATTTAAAGATGACGGTATACACGGAAAAGGAATACAGTATAATTCTGACGGTTCAATAGCCAGGAAAGGCATCTGGGATAAAAACAACTATTCAGGCGATTGAATTTCTTTCGGAAAAAAAGGGCATGAAATACTATGAGACCTCCAGTTACGATAAGTATAAATAATGGATCTGTATCCGGAAAACTTGAACTGTTGTTTGAAGGGGAGATTCTCAGGGTGCCCGGCTTCGATCTCAGGAAAATACGGGCAGGAGATAAATGGGAAAGAGCCGATGATAATCTTGTATCGTTTGAAAATCTCTGGAATGATAAACAGTACTGGTACGATTCCAGTGATCCTGATTACCGTAAACTTGGCAGGGATAATAAAAAATTTCAGGAAATTCAAACGGAAAAAACAGGTCTGTACCGGCTAACAGGATTAGATAGTTATGATACGGCAATGATCAGGGATGACCTTAACGTGATTCTTGACAGGGGAAATTTGTATTGCTGGGTAAGGTTTTACGGCCGTATAGAAATACACGGTGTGATTTACGGCGGGACAAAGACCAAAGTTATCATTACTCACATTCAGAAAATATATTTCCGGAAGGTAGTTTAAACTATTAACGTAATGCAGCAGCCCGGATGAACCAGGTCAATCATTCAATATGCATAATGCTATTTGTATGAATGACCTATAGCAGCCTGAATTGTACTTTATATATAATGCGCCTGTCGATTTAATCAGGACTCATATCAATCACTTCCTGGCGGTAATTAATGAACCAGTTTTTTATAACAGCTGCCGGAATTGTCGGCGGCGTAGGACTTGTACTTCTCGGGATGGCCATCATGTCAGAAGGCCTGCAGGCTCTTGCGGGAGACCGGGTCAAACATCTGCTTAGCCGTTTTACTGGTAATCCTTTGACAGGGGTACTGACCGGAACAGGGATTACGGTCCTGATCCATTCGTCAAGCGCTACTATTCTGGCCACAATTGGTTTTGTTAACGCCGGGCTCCTCTCCCTTGCGCAGGCAATAGGCATTATATTCGGCTCGAACCTGGGCACCACATCCACTGCATGGATAGTCGCACTCATTGGGTTCAAGTTCCACATAAGCACATTCACCCTGCCGCTTATAACCCTGGGCGCTCTGATGAAATTGTTTTTGCGTGGTAAAAGAACTTCAATCGGAATGGCCCTTGCCGGGTTTGGACTTCTCTTCCTTGGCGCTGATATGCTGCAGGACGGTATGCGCGGAGCCGGCGGGTTTATTGACCTCGCGGGATATTCATTCACTTCATGGGGAGACCGTTGTATACTGGCCGGCACCGGGTTTCTCATGACCTTCCTGCTGCAGTCATCCACCGTGGCAATAGTGACAACACTTGCGGCCCTTGGCACGGGAACCGTCAGCATGGAACAGGCGGCGCTTATTGTAGTGGGCCTTAACACCGGGAAAGTATATTACGGTCTGCTGGGATTTATAGGCGCATCAACAGCGGGTAAACGCACCGCGCTGGTGCACATATTTTTCAACCTTACAACGGGGATTATCCTTTTCCTGCTTGTTGATTTTTTTGTACCGCCGGTCATCAGCCTGTGCAGGTATTTCGGGTCTTCATCCGCTTCGATAATAATATGCACTTTACACACGGCATTCAACCTGCTGGGGATTGTTTTCTGGCTGCCTGTATATAAACCGGTTGCTGATTTGATGGGAAGGCTTATTCCGGAGAAGGGCCCTGTGTTAACACGGTTCCTGGATTACCGGGTCGCTAAAGTTCCCCATGTCGCTGTTGAAACTGCAAGACTGACCATAGTGGAAGCTGCGCGGGTGGTCATGAAAGCTATCCGCGATCTTGTAGTGGGAGAAAAATCCTACAGTGAGGCAGTGGCGGGTCTGAATTCTGTAGATTCCGCACTGGGTGAAACACAGAAATTTCTCTCATTTGTCGTTTCATCGCCTGATGCAAGCCAGGTGCACAGTCAGCATCTGGATGTACTTCATGCCATGGAGCATCTTACGCGTCTAGTCGAGGCGTGCCGCGAACTGGAGAATGTCCGCATAACAGCACGTTCAGAATTCCTGAGGAAACTTACTCTGAACCAGCTGAGTGAATTTGATATTGTGATTAAATGGCTGGATGGAGAGATACCTGAAGCGCCCTTGAAGAACGTGGAACATATATCATCGATGTTTGCCGAAATTCGCCGTAAAAAACGTACAGATATGATCAGCGACATAGCAGAGGGCGGACTGAAACCGGAAGAGGGATTCGATTATCTTGAGGCCATGCGCTGGATCGACAGGATAGCGTACCATATCTGGCGAAGTATCTTTCACCTGGGGCAGACTTCCAATAAATAATGCTCCGGGTTGTATCGAATTCCTATAAACAAATTATGAATGTTTAATAATTGCAGTTTTGACTTCGGAGAGTTTCGAAATAATATCTATCTGTCCTGCTAAAGAAAGCTCATTAAGGATTGCATCTGTTTTTTCATAAACAGCTTCGACGTTCCCCGGGCCCTTCGGATCATGCTGCCCCTCTCTCCTGATAATAATCGGGAGAATCCCCGCATGGAGCGCGGCACGGAAGTCCATGATGGAATCACCAACATATATTACATCATTGTGTGATAATCCTGTTTCGGCTAGCGCCGGAAGGAAAATTTCCGGCTCAGGTTTTTTTACGCCGATGTCACCGGAGATTATTACTGAATCAAAATATTCGGCTATGTTATAACGTTCGAGCATCAGCCGTATCAAAGGCGGATGATCGAAATTTGTTATCAGGGCTGTTTTCCCGTTATCTTTAAAAAATTTAAGCAGGTCAGCTGCTTCCCTGTCAAGGTAGTGTTCTTCGAACCATGCCTCTGATACTTCATCAGCAAGGGTTTTTATTTGTGACCGTGATGTTGTTATTCCATAGGACTCGATCTGTGACAGAAGTCTTTTTTCAAATAGAGTATAACCTGAACAATGATCATTATATTTGCTGCTCCAGAATGTTTCGCAGATGATAAGAAAGTTATCATGGGGAATTTTAATTCCGTTTTTTTCATAAAGGGAGTACACAGAGGGGTACCACTCTGACCATTTGAGGTTCAAATTAGCGGGTACCACCAGTGTGCCGAAAAAATCGAAGAAAACTCCTCTTATATTCAAATTATTATCCAGTTAATCTGTTATTTGCTTCCCATGCTGTATTTTTTCAGCTGGTTTTTTGCCAGGTTGATCTCAAGCAGCAGGTTGCTGTAAGTGCTCTTCATTCCCTTGGCTTTGGCATCCTGTGCCTGCATCTCCTTTCTCTGGAGATAAACCTGTAGTTTTTCCTTGTTCATGTTTGGTTGCATTATAAACCCTCCGTTTAAAATTCTGAAATTCAGTTTTTCAAACCGGCAAACGGGTTATTTCGATGAGGGATGCCGGTTCGGGGTAACTATCACCCCGGGGCTTGTTTCAGAACGGATCTTTTTATAATCTGATCGTATAACCAACAAACCGTTAAATATACTTAGAGGTGTATCAAATTGGCAAGTATAAAAGTAAAATTTTTATTCTTTTTTTTTGAATAAACCTTTTCGGGCTTTTTGTGCCCGTGTGATCGAAGTGATGCAGCAAACGCATGTTATATTGTGTGAGAATGCAGGTGAATGTGCGGCAAGAGTCTCAAATTACAGGCACTTATACACGAAGGGTTACTCTCAATGTTGATAATCGATTAATTACTAATACATATGATACGCTGCTGCGGTACTAAAAGTTTACGGGAGTTCTTTATTCATTTGAAGCAATCCGAACTGATGATTAAACCAGAAGATTAAAGAAGAAGGGCTTTTCTGAACCTTTTGTTTCATTGTAAGATGCGGAATTTCCATAACTGTTCTGTGGTGATCAATTTAGATGTAAAAAAAATTGAAACATTCTTCATTGTAGATTATCTTGTTTATGTAAACACAACAAAAGAAAAGGGGGATAATATGGCCGGAAAAATATTCTACAGGGAACGCAATAAAGTCGGAACAAAAGAGAAGAGTCCAAGATTCGCACTTGTAGCAGTGACAGGTATGGAGCTGGAATTCTATTCAAATCACCTGCGTAAAAAAGAACTTGAAGAGATAGCAGGTGCAATGGGTGCTGAACTTGTACTGCTTAAGACTGATCCGAAAGACAAATCTGACGAAATGGTTGAAGTAAAGAAGTAACGGCTTAACAGACATTCTATAAAAAAAGGATACATTCATGGCACTGACAAGAGACCGTGACGGTAAACGGCTGCATGTAAAAAGCAGGCTTATGGGCGAAAGCCTTGTGAGCCATAAGCTAATTGATGAACTGGAATTACCTGCCCAGGAGAGGCTTTTTCCCAATGTGAGTATTTTAAAGATCGGGGGACAGTCAATCTGCGACAGGGGTAAACATGCACTCCCGCAGGTTATTGACGAAATTGCCCATAACAAAAAGAAGCATAAAATGCTCCTTACAACAGGAGGGGGGACCCGCAGCAGGCATATATATTCCATAGGCCTTGAACTTGGTATGCCCACCGGGATTATTGCAAAATTCGGATCAACCATTTCCGAACAGAATGCCCTTCTTGTGTCAGTGCTGCTTGCACCCCATGGCGGAATACTCATCGATGACGACTCGCTTGTTAAACTTTCACAGTACTTTGCGCAGGGGAGTCTTCCCGTAATTCACGGGATGCCGCCTTATGACCTTTATGCCCTGCCTCCTGCAAAGGGGAGGATACCAATACACAGGACAGATGTAGGTACACTGATACTTGCCGATCTCCTGGGTGTGAAGAATGTCATCTTCATCAAGGATGAAAAAGGTCTCTACACCGGTGATCCGAAAAAAGATCCGGGCGTGAAATTTATATCCAAAGTATCAGCAGATGAACTTCAGAAAATGGAACTAGATGACCTGATAATCGAACGGCCATGCCTGGACATTCTAAAAAACAGCAGTGTCATAAAAAGTATTCAGATCATCAACGGACTTGAAAAAGGGAACATAACAAAATCCCTTAACGGGAAGCATGTTGGGACAATTATCTACAGCAGCTGATTGAGAATTGTTCCATCTCACAAAATCCGTGCCCTGGAGCACAACGTGTAAGCACGCTGGTATTAATATATTGCACCGCCGGGGTACGAAGATACAGGCCCATCTTAACGTAAAAAATATTTTACTCTGACATATTCTTTAAATCTTCTTGACTCGCATGTAATTATTGATATTATGCAAAACGTTATGTTTGATGATACTAAAAAAATATCTGAGATCTGCGAGTTTATTAATTCAGTAATTATTTCGGACAGAGAGATGTTCGCAGAAAGGATGGTTCATCTTAAAAGTGACATTGGTGCGTCTCTGGCAAAGAATTTTAAGGGGAGCAGAGGGGAACTCGATTTTCTCCTGCGCAGACTGTGATGCCTACTGCGTTGTGGCTGATTAAACTTGCTGTTTTTTTTCTGACATCATACATTACCGCCAGGATGCTGCTAAAATTTTTTCTTAAACGCAACAGTAATGCGGCTGCCTCTGACCCGGAGATTATTGCTTTATCAGTTATTTCGGGTGCAGTTGCCACGGGACTGGTGATGTTTGTGGTGAAAAGAATTATTTGATTTTCCCGTCAGTATGAAGTATATTTAAATAGAGGATGTTATGGAAGTTCAGAATATATCAGGAAGCGATGTTGTTGCAAGCCGGTTCACTGCTGAGTACTCCCCGAAGACCGAGAATGCCCCGCAGGACAACAGGAACGAAGAGGTGCGCAGTGAAAGACCCCCTGAACCGAACAAGGGTGCTAATGTGGACCGTCTTGCATAGAATTTTTTCACTCAGGATCATTCGCCTTTGTAACCGCATTCAGCAATAAACCGTGGTATCTTCCCCTTATTATCTGTCTCATAAATAATATGCATCTCACGTCGTGCGCGTGTGAGGGCAACATAAAAAAGTCGCCGTTCATCTTCAATATCCGTGTCCATGTCCGGAATGAGGTTGTCGTCTACACCGGAAATAATCACACAATCGAATTCGAGTCCCTTTGATGCATGCATTGTAAGTAATGAGGGGTAGTCCCCGACGCATGAAATTAATCTCCGCAATCTGTCGCCTTGATAATTGTTCCTGTAAAGTACGGCGCAGGTGCACGATTCATCCCCGGCATTGACTATGCGTGAAACAATATCCGCTTCATCTATAAAGTTTTTTGCGTGGTGGAACAGTACCCTGCCGCCTTTACCATTCGCTGAGACGATTTTCTTCTTTGACCTGAAAGAGTTGTGACGTATAAACAGGTTTGATACATGGACGATTTCTTTATATGACCTGTAGTTTACTGTCAGTTTGTGGATATTCGCACCGGGAAAGAAACGCCGTGCATTCACCAGGTATTCCACACGTGCATTGCGGAACCTGTATATGGCCTGGTAATCGTCGCCTACCATGAAAATATTTGCATTATCACCCGTAACAAGTGAAAGCAGGGAGAAGTCTTCATCAGACGTGTCCTGGAACTCGTCGATAAAAATGAACATGTATTTAGCCTGGACTTTTTTTCTCAGTTTTTCACTGGAGGAGAGGAGTGCGGCTGCATGAGCGGTCATATCGGTATAGTCTATGAGTGAGTTCTCGTGTTTATATAACCTGTATTCCTCCCTGAACTGTTCCATCTGCAGATTGAGCCCGCTTTTAGAGATCCTTGCCGCTGTTTTGGGCTGGAAGGGTTTCTGTTTGTTAATGATTTTCATCACTGCGTCGTACGGGATTCCCATGAACCGTTCCGGATCTCTCATGAAAAGTTTCTGCCTGATTGAGGTTTCGTGTTCTATGTCGATTACCCCGGGGAATGATTCCATTCCTGAGTGCTCCAGGTATAATTCGCTGTTTTCCATGAGCATACGCAGGCAGAACGAGTGGAATGTGCCTGCAAAGGCTGAACTGAAGTCGATCCCTGACGAACCGGTCAGCCGTTCACGGATCTCTTCTGCCGCTCTCCTGCTGAAGGTAAGGATCAGCAGGTTTTCAGGATGCAGGCTGAATTCCTTTACAGTGCTGTTAATCCGTTCAATCATTGTGCGGGTTTTTCCTGTGCCAGGTCCGGCAATGACAAGGTGGATACCCTTTTCCGGCCGTGATGCGTTTATCTGCTGTTTGTTGAAGTCTCCCATATATGTAATACGCCGGAGGAGATCGGAATGAAAAATTTTTCTATTTCATGATAAAATATTTTATTCCGATCTGCACCCTGTTTATAGATTATAATGGACTCCCTCCGAGAAGAGTCTCAGGGTCTCCCCGCAGGAATGAAAAGAAGTTTCGAATAAATACTTGTTTAATTTTTAACATAGTATTGACTAATGACACATAAAGTATGTATTATTAAAGTGTACTTCGTTTTGTAAAGATCACAGTAATTTAAGTACCAGGTTGCAGAGGGACGTATTATCACAAAACAGAGGAGACCTGATATGGAAAAAAAAGTGAAGGAGCTACGGAGGGGAGTAAGGCTGGACATAAAGAAACCTCCAAAGGCGGAGACGCCTAAAACTATCTACAACCGCAAGGAGAAGCATAAAGATGGCCGCGATAATGAAAGTTTCCGGCCATCTTTTTTTCTGACCGAAAAAGGAATCGTCCCGTTTTTTTTGTTGTTTAAAAAACCACCGATGTAAATATCAAACTATAATCAGTAAAAAAGTTAACCACAGGGGCACAGAGCACACAGAGAGTTGAGATTTTATATATTTTGATACCCTATTTTACCGGAATATCATTGTGTTTGACTGTAAAAACTTATACTTTGATAGTTCCGATTGTTGCAAACGGCAGAAAATTATTAATCTCTGTGTCCTCCATATCTCTGTGGCAAAAAAACTTTTACTTAAAGATTAAATACAGGGGATCATTATGGGACTTTTTTGTGCTCCGGGAATGAAGGAATATAAACGAATAGCAGGCATGAACATAGGCCGAACAGCAATAATCCTTGTTACAAGGAACGGGAAAAAGTCCCCTGAATCAAGGTTCGCGCTGGTAGTGGAAACTCCCAGGCAGTTCACGATTAAAATGAACGAACTGAAGTTCTTTTACAAGTCATTCTCGGCGAAATACCCGGTTGAGGATGAGTATACATACTGCAGGTTCTTCCCGTACGAGGGTGTGTTCGAGCTTGGCCCGGACAGTATCAGGCTGCGTAGCACCGGCGAGAGTATCATGATAAAAAAAGTCCCCTATTACGAGGGATTACTGGACAGGTGATTCTACAGCCCGCGCATATGTTCGGGCTTGATGAGTGACGGGTCCCTCTTCTCAAGCACCCCGTTTATTAACGCAAGCATCTTCTTCCGGTCTTTCTGCAGCGTGCCGTTTACAGGCAGGTAATTTGAGGCATGTATGCCTACGAACTTCAGGCCGTCGATTGTTATATTCTCAAATAATATTTTCATCTCTTCCAGTGTTTCAAAGGCATCGGGGAGTTCGAACTCGCCCCTTTTCATTTTTGTGTAGAGCACGGTCCCGGGCACAGGTGTTATGGTGAGCGCCGCAAGGTATTCAGGTTTCATTTCGTTTGTTATTTTTGCAGTGGCGATTGCGTGTTCAATTGAACGTTTACCGCGTCCGGCCAGTCCCAGGAGCACCATGGATGAAAGGTTTATACCGGCATGCCTCAGGTTGAGTCCTGCCCGGAGCATTTCGTCATATCCGGCACCCTTGTTCACCTCGCGTAGCAGCCGGTCATCCCCTGTTTCTACTCCAAGGTATGCCTTGGTTAGCCCGGCGTTACGGAGTGCCGCAAGTTCGGACATGGTTTTTTTCAGTATGCTTATGGGGCCTGCATAAGTCCCGACATGGCGCAGTGCGGGGAATGCGTTTTTCAGCTCTGCAAGTATCTCAAGCAGCATTGATGTTTCGATTGCAATGGCATCACCGTCGCAGAGAAATACTTTTTCAACATTTCCCATCTGCGCCGCGGCCATGAGTATATCCTCTTTTATTTCGGACAGGGGTCGTATCCTGAATTTCTTGTCCTTGTACATGCCGCAGAAAGTACACCCGTTATGTGAACACCCGATTGTACACTGGAGCAGGTAGCTGTTTGCCTCGCTGAACGGCCTGAATATGTTTCCTTCGTATCTCATTTCTAACCCATTCTTATAAAAAATATGCCGGCGATTATAAACACGATGCCGATTACTTTCATCAGGCTCACCGGCTGTACCTGGTATCCCGCCAGACCGAAATGATCGAGCACAAGGGATGTTATCATCTGCCCCGCAAGTATAAGCGCCAGCA
>DAONFG010000040.1:0-29229 GCA_035403465.1 Spirochaetota bacterium
CCGTAGAACAGGCCGGAGATGCAGAGCAGGATTACAGAGGAGATACTTAACGAAATCAACGAAATCCCTGCGATTCCGGACAACATCAGGGATATCCGGCTGCTCTGCAGGGACCCTAAAAGTGAAATCAGGGATATATCAAACGCGATATCAAGAGACCCCGGGCTCACAGCATCAATCATAAAACTGTCGAATTCAGCCGCCTATGTTACATCAGGCAGGATCAACACAATTGATGAAGCAGTTCGAATAATAGGACTGAAGGGAATCAACACACTCCTCATTGCAACGGGTGTCATAAAAGTAGTCGAATCAAAATACAAAAAATATGAAGCGATCTGGAAAGACTCGTACAAGAGGGCTTTCTATTCGCAGATAATAGCACACCTCAAACCCTCCTCTGCAAAGATAAGCGACCAGGCCTACCTTGCGGCGCTGCTGGCAGACATAGGCAGAATTGTACTCCTTTCGATCAACCCGGACCTTTCTTCAAAGATAAGGGAGATTTCCGGATTCAAGGGCATGACAGATTCCAACCTTATTGAAGAGATCAGCCTTGGGATAAGCCATAGTTCACTTGCCGGACTGATCTGTAAAAGATGGAACTTTAATGAATCCCTGACAACTGCTGTTGAGCTTCACCACGCACCGCACAGGGCCCCTGCTGTATTGCGCGACCTGATTTTTACAATATACCTGGCTGATGCCTTTGTGGAAATTGAAAACAGCAAATACCGTTTTGAGATCATCAATGATGATGTACTTAATCATTTCAGCCTGTCAAAGCCTGAAGACTTCACGGTATTCCACAATTCATTAAAAGACTCGTATGCCGGAAAAGATAAAACAATTTCCTGAGCCCGGAGGGGTTTATTTACTTGACTAAACATCTCCGGAATTTTCGTATTCATTCATCAATCAGCTTCGAGAGGAATTATGTATTTTCAGGATATAATCGCAAGGCTTAATGAATACTGGGCAAAACAGGGCTGCCTTATCATACAGGGATATGACCTTGAAGTCGGTGCAGGGACCTTTAATCCGGCAACATACCTGCGCGTGCTGGGCCCGGAACCATGGAACGTGGCGTACGTTGAGCCTTCAAGAAGGCCTACAGACGGCAGGTACGGCGATAATCCCAACCGGCTGCAGCATTATTACCAGTACCAGGTAATTATGAAGCCCTCCCCTTCAAACATCCAGGACCTCTACCTTCAGTCACTGGAATACCTGGGGATTAACCTGAAGGAACATGACGTACGTTTTGTCGAGGACGACTGGGAATCCCCCACACTTGGCGCTGCAGGCCTTGGATGGGAGGTATGGCTTGACGGAATGGAGGTCACGCAGTTCACATACTTCCAGCAGTGCGGAAGCATAGACCTTGACCCTGTTTCAGTGGAACTCACATACGGGCTGGAGAGGATATGCACTTATATACAGGGAGTGGACAGCGTTTTTGATATCCAGTGGAACAGCCGTTTCACATACAGGGACATTCACCACAGGAGCGAGTTTGAGTTCTCCCATTACAATTTCAACATCGCAGATACGGGAATGTATTTTAAGCTTTTTGACCTGTTTGAAAAGGAATGCCTTTCTGTTCTGCAGTACGAGGCTGCAAATCTTGTGCTTCCCGCTTACGATTTTGTGTTGAAATGTTCCCATGTTTTTAATATGCTTGATGCCAGGGGGGCGATTTCCGTTACAGAAAGGGTAGGATACATTACAAGGGTAAGGAACATAGCAAGGAGATGTGCTGAACGATACGTTCAGATCCGGGAGGAGATGGGTTTCCCGCTCCTTAAATCGGATGAAAAGCAGGAGGTTTGATGAACAAATCCATACAAAAGCTGGAAGAATTCCTTAAAAGGAACGACAAGTTCATTATCTCGACACATGAAAGCCCGGATGCAGACGGACTGGGCTCAGAGATCGCCTTCATTGACTTTCTGCGCCAGCTTGGGAAAACAGCCGTAATCTTTAATTCGGACCCTACGCCGGATATATGCAATTTCATAGACATAGACACCGAAATCAACATCCTGAAAGACACATCCCAGCTCCCGCCGGACGTTGAAGAGTATTCACAGATTGTCCTGGATACGAATGATTACGACAACATCGGCTCAGCGTACAGGGTGCTCAGCGGACTTGTCAAGGAATACTTTATAATTGACCACCACGAAGGGTACCTGGATAAAACCGACGATAACTTCGTCAAGGTTGAGTCATCATCTGTTGCAGAAATAATTTTTACGATCATGGAGCATTACGGTAAAACACTAAACTTCAAGACAGCACAGGCCCTCTTTGCGGGCATGGTCTTTGATACGGGATCATTCAGGTACCCCAAGACCACATCCGAAACACTGCGTATCGCATCAATACTCGTTTCATATGGTGTAAATCCATTCCAGGTTTACGAGCACCTCTATGAAAGCAATTCACTTGCAAGCTTCCAGCTCCGAAGCATGATACTGGGCACTATGGAGGTCATGCATAACGGCAGGATGGTAATAATGAAACTCCAGCCGGACATGGTTACCGAAACCGGCGGATCGTTCTCTGAAGGTGAAGCAACGATAAACATGCCCTTTACTGTTAAGGGTGTGGTGGCAAGCATCCTGGTAAAGCAGGATGTAAACGGCCCGGTCAAAATAAGTATGCGGACAAAAGGCGACCTGGATGTTGCGGCCATAGCAATCAAGAACGGCGGCGGCGGACACAAGAATGCCGCAGGATTCAAGGCAAATATGAGCTTTGACCAGGCCTACGAAATGGCCATTCATGAAATGGAGAAATTCTTTAAATAAGCCCCCCTGGATCAATCCTGCCGTTGTACCTTGCGCCTGCAGATGATACAACGAGCGATGATGCATAACTTGCGATTTTGCCCGCAACCTCTGCACTTTTACCTGAAGCCAGGCCGTAAAGGATACCCGCAGCGTACATGTCGCCGGCACCGTTTGTATTAACCACGTTCACCTTAAACGGATCGACTTTAATGATATTCCCCCCGGTTTTAATCAGGCTTCCGCGCTCACCAAGCTTGGCAACAGCAAAGGATGTTTTCTCCGCCAGGATATGAAGTCCGTCATGCTCTTTTTTCCCGGTATACGCGAGGACTTCATCCTCGTTCGCAAAAACGATATCAGCGTATTTTTCTATTACATCATCAAAGACGTTTTTTATTCTTCCTATAAGTGACGGATCCGCAAGGTCAATCGACACATGTCCCCCGGCGCTTTTAATCCTCTTCATCGCCTCGTAGCATATTTCACGCTGCTGTTCAGGTTCAAAAAGGTAACCCTCAAGGTGAATGATGGAACTCTGTTCTATTATGCCGAAATCAATATCGGCCATCGACAGCCCGGTACATGCGCCAAGGTGTGTGGCAAATGTACGCTGCGAATCCGGTGTAATAAACGTTATGGCATGTCCAGTCATCCCGCTCCCCTGCTTTATGAACGATTCCACTCCCGTTTTCCTGGTATCACCTATATAACGCTCTGCGTTTGAATCGCTCCCGACCCTGCCCATGAACGCGCCCCTTCCGCCGAGTGCCGCAACGCCCGCAAGGGTATTAGCGCTGCTTCCGCCGGGTGCAACGCTCATCTCCATGTGGCTTATCTTTTCAAGTATCTGCGCGCTTGCGGCTTCATCAACCAGCTGCATGTGGCCTTTGACCAGGTTTATCTCTTTGAGAAAGGCGTCGTCAACATTAACAGTGAAGTCAAGGAGGGCTGCGCCTATTCCTGCTACGTCGTATTTTGATTTTTTAATCTTCAAATTTTGTACCTCTATATTTTATCAAATGATATGTTTCATTACATATGTTCTTGTCACCGCATGGACCCTGCGGGGCTTTATTTGAAGGGGCTTCGCCCGAGCGTTCACGATGAACGCCTGCCAGCACAAAACACGATGTTTTAGTAAAGCTGGCCTTCACCCCGTTGTAATGTTTATTTTAAATATTATTTTTCACTGAGTATCTCTTTTTTAATTTTTTCAGGATCACCACGAATATCAAGAACACGCCATACTACAACTGTGTTGTCATCGTCAATCTTATAATATATTGCATATGGAAAACGTTTTGAAAGCATACGGTAACAACCGTAATGATCCGGATGAATGCCGGCATTAAGAGCAAGAGAGTCTATGTCAGAAAACAGGGAATCAAAAAAATAATCGCCAAGGCCTGCAGCCTGTTTATCATAAAAAAATCTGCCCACCAGCAGATCCTCAAGTACTGACGTGAGTACTCTGATATTCATTCAAATTTACTGCGGATCTGATTTTTGGCAGAAGTCCAGTCCACAGCATTCTCCCTGCCAGATTTAAATCTCTCTTCAGTCTCCCTTAGTCTGTCCGCGTGCCAGCCGGGTGATTCCACAAGTGACTCGTCATGAGAAAGGTCTTCCCAGAGGACTTCCATTATTCTCAGTTTTTGTTCTCTCGAAAGATCTTTTATTTCACTTATTGTGAACATTCCGCTTTACCTCCAGACTGGTTATGTAATCAGGACATAAATAATTGCTTGTTGTTACTAGAAAAATAAATTTATCACAAGTCAAATATTTTACCTGCCAAAGTGTACCCTGCGGGGCTTATTGACATCTATGGTTCATTTATTTATTTGATAAAAACTCATGGGATACGGACCTTTATCATGATAATCAAGCGGTATATCTGGAATCCACTTGAAAGGAAAAGCCGATTTTTCAGTTTCATTGATAATTTCTAGGAATTCTTTTTCATCCCATTTATACCATACATCATTGTAGAAAATATACGTATCATCTAATTCTAAAAAATCAAATGTATGTGTTTGAATTGATAAAGACGCCCTAAATTTTCTGCTGTTTTTCAGGATAATTGTACCGCCACATTTATAATGTCTTCCATCAAGGGGAATTTTTTTCCCTTTATATGCTTTACCTGAACATGGGCCCACAAGGACAGTAGTCTCATTTTCTCTCTCAAAGGAAATTGGTAAATTATACAAATCATCTTGTGTGAAAGGCATTAAAAAGTAATCCTTAAAAAAATAATTTCATAAATTCTTATAACACATAGATCCTTTATGTTGTTTCTTAAGATCCTCAAGTGAGATAAATATGCCTTCACCCCTGTCTTTTTTTTCAAACTATACAATGTATTGATAAATTATAAAATATCTCATAACAACAAATA
Source organism: Spirochaetota bacterium (assembly GCA_035403465.1). Taxonomy (GTDB): domain Bacteria; phylum Spirochaetota; class UBA4802; order UBA4802; family UBA5550; genus JAAYBQ01. The sequence goes on from DAONFG010000040.1 coordinate 5,200, forward strand.
TGTCAATATCTCTTTATACCTTATTTTATTCATGACTTTTATCACCACTACAACTTATAAACATCGATCGGTCCCTCGATGTCACCCTCGATAAACTGCCTGGCGAACCCGTCGTCTTTACTGAAAAAATCAGCGGCGCTGCCGTAAAACACTGGCCGGCCTGTATATATCAGCATCACCGAATCCGCAATTTTCTGTGCTACCCTGAGGTCATGTGTCGCAACAATCGAGGCTGCACCTGTTCTTGTGCGTATGTCATTCATCAGGTCAGATATCGCATCTGAAAGAATCGGGTCCAGGCCCGCGGTCGGATCATCGTACAATATAATCTGCGCACCCTGCACCAGCGCCCTTGCAAGGCCCACCCTCTTCTGCATTCCGCCTGACAGCTCCGAAGGAAACTTGCCCTGGACATTTTTAAGGCCCACACTTTCAAGTGAACCTGTCACGATCTCCTCGATCTTTTCGTCAGCAAGGCCGCTGTTGCGCAGGGGGAACGCTACGTTTCTGAATACATCTATGGAATCAAAAAGCCCGCCCTTCTGAAAAACATAGGCGATTTTACTGCCGGCTTCGTCGATCTTGATGCTGCCCGAATAACCTTTAATAAGTCCGGCAATTGTCTTCAGCAGAACACTTTTGCCCGATCCGTTCTTGCCCAGCACAACAAGCGTTTTGCCTGCACCAAGTTCGAAGCCCAGGTTCTCCAGGATTATTCTGCCGCCAAGTTCGAGTGTGAGGTTGCTTACTTTTATCATTTTATCAGTGACCCTTCAGTACTGGTTCCGGATGTTTTCCTGGATGGAATAGAGTATATTGAGATACGAAATATGCCTGTCAGGATGGATAATTCCCTCACCCACAAGGCGTTTCACCTCGCAGTCGGGTTCATGGTCATGCTGGCACGGTCTGAACCTGCAGTTTTGCGCGGCCTCCCTGAAGTCCTCGAAATAGTTTCCAAGTTCGTTCGGATCAATATCAACAAGTCCAAACTCGCGCACGCCCGGTGTGTAGATCAGTTCGGTGTTGTCTCCAAGCTTTATCATGCGCACATTGGTTGTGGTGTGACGCCCCTTCCCCGTACTTTCAGATACATCATTTATCTTCAAATCAAGCCCGGGGTAAATCCTGTTAAAGATTGATGATTTGCCCACGCCAGAATACCCCACAAGGAGAGACCGTTTACCCGCTATTGACTTCCTTAAGGTATCCATCCCTTCGCCGCTGTGCGCGCTTACATATTTTATCTCGACACCGGTCCCATTGTAGTAGGACTTGATGTATGACTTCTCGCCTTTCATAACAAGGTCAACCTTGTTCACGCAAAGCAGCACATGGATATTCTCTTTTACACCACGCACAAGTATCCTGTCTACAAAACGCAGGTTGAATTCAGGCGCGCCGAAGGACTGCACAGCCACGACCTGGTCAAGGTTGCACGCAATAATATCCTCCCTTGACCTCACGCCGTCCTTCCGTGTAAAGATATTGCTTCTCTTATCGACTGATTCTATTACGCCGAGTCCGTCATCTTTAATATGGAAATCTACAGTATCGCCAACGGCAACTGGATTGGAAAAAATCCGTGTATCGCCCGGGACCTTGAGTTTCCCTCTTAAAACAGAGATCACCTCACGGTTATCCACCTCAACGGTATAATAGCGTCCGAATACTTTAATTATGGTTCCCTTCATTTTTCTCCGGAAATACTGTTTTCTCCATGAGACCATGTCTCACATTTGCAGGAAAATTATAGTCCGTGTCCTTGATGCATTACAGGCGGCAGCAGGCAAAAACACAATCTTTTACAAAGTTGTCATATACACGGATTTTTAACTGTTTTGTGCAAAAAAAATGCTAAAGTTTTCAGCCCTGTAATCCGAGATTAATGTTACAAGTGATGATATGGTAATTCCCTCCCGTTCTTACCATATTGTTTACTTGGCACTGCAAAACGGAGAAGGCAGAATAGCCGCCCAGCTATTCTGCTTTCTTTTTTTACTCTCCTCTTTCGGGTACATGATCAGAAAAAACCGGGATGAATCCGTGAAGTTCGCCCATCAGACCCCCGAGGTTTCCGCTCCCCGCTATTGTGAATTTAACCCTGTAGAGAACACCGTCATGTGCATTCAGAAGATCGCCAGCCAACTCTTTCTTTTTCTTTTTTTCAGCAATGCTGAATTCAATATTTATGTTATCCGTATCGTAAAATACAATCCTTTCGAAAAGATAATCGACCTTTTTCAGCTTCAGGTTCATCTCGATGGATTTATTTTCCCATGATTCAATATCACGGACAATCGCAGAGAGAGTCAGATACTCATCCTGTGCGCTTAGCGTTGTAAAAATCATGAGAATGAGGAGTAAAATTTTTAAACGCATATAAACCACCTGCCTGTTTCAATTAAAATGATACCGGTTTACGGCTGTGTCAATTACTATTAAATGAAGCGGTATTTATTGGCGGATTACAGTAAGGATTTTATTCGTATAATGTAAAAATTATTATTACCGTGAGGCAGAGGATTTATTCGGGAAATGGACAGAAACTGGACTGCGCCCTTATACAGCAGCAGCGCCCGGGCTACTTGTTAATCCCCTGGTTAAATTCGTCTGTGATATCCGTGCTCTTCCCTTTTCTGTTTAATCTTGAATTAATGAACTCAATAACAAGCCAGAACAGGACTACTATCCAGAGCATATTCAGTATCTGTATCATAATTCCAGCCTCCTTTTGTGAACTTTCATGACGGCCCATTTAAGGCAACAAGGATGGGCTGACTATTATATATTATGCAGTATCTGTGCCAAATTTCATTTTTAATTGATTATAACCGCTGATTCAATCAGAACTTATAAATCAAATTCCCGGACATTCATGATCATTTCTTCTAATTGCAAATAAATATACACCACTGTATCATATATACAACAACTTCCGGCTAGGACGCAAATCACCGGATCAAGATTATGAAGATTATCCGCATATGACAATCCCTGGTATTACTGTCCGGAATTCTCCCTGGTTTCAAGGAATGGGTTTACCAAACACAATAAATCCTGAAAAAGTTCAGCTATATATAAAAATTTTATTGGCAGTATTGATCCAGCAATTATAAAAATACAGAAGAACATGGATGAGGAGTTAAACAATCGATAAAGATGGAATCCTTGCACGTCAGCGGCAGCTGATGATTGATGAACATCTCAAGGCCCGGGGAATAGATGATCCCCGCGTACTTGACGCCATGTCATCAATAAAAAGAGAAAACTTTATACCCGGCAGATTCATTGTCGAGGCATATGGCGATCATCCCGTACCGATCGGCAGCAACCAGACGATTTCACAGCCGTACATCGTGGCCTTGATGTCGCAGATATGTGAATTTACCGGCGCTGAAAAAGTCCTCGAGATCGGGTGCGGTTCAGGATACCAGGCAGCGGTCCTATCCAGGCTTGCAGCAGAGGTCTACAGTATCGAAAGAATTAAAACACTCGCTGAATCGTCAAGCCGGATACTTGAAAAGGAAGGGTGCGCGAATGTAACCGTCATACATGGCGACGGATTCGAAGGCCTGCCGGACAAAGCCCCGTTCGATGTCATAATTGTCACGGCCGCTCCGGCAGTTATTCCCGAAAAACTTGTGGGCCAACTTGCTGAAAACGGCCGCCTGGTAATCCCGGTTGGTGATTCTGTGCAGAAACTATTGCGCCTGACCAGGAGGGGAGGACAAATAATCACTGAAGATTTTGCATACGTAAGATTTGTACCTATGGTAAAGGGATATAATTTATAATTGACAAAGAATTGCGAAAGTAAGCAATATTTACAGGTGTTCACAAATACCGAATTTGACAACATAATCCATAAAGGTGAGAATTTTGCATTATAACCGGAGCGATAAATATCCATTCCTTCATGAAAGGCTGCTCAAGGAGCCGTATCTTGACGAGATACTGACCGAGATAGAGACGTACCAGAAGGGATGGAAAAAAAACACCAGCATGGATCTGGCTACCGCTGAATCTCTCAATGAATCCAGAAATATAAAGATTCCCATCACACAGAAACGTCTGCTTAATATCCAGTACCTGCTTGACCTTCTCGTCAAGTACAACCCGGATGAGGTCAAACCTGTTTATTCATACCAGTTTTCAGTAAACCCGGAAAATAAAAATCTTATCATTGAAGAGAAGGCTGAATTCACTTTCCTTATTCCTGAAAAAGATTACAATGAACTTATCGCATCTCGGGACAGCAGGTCAACAGAGAGTCTTATGCAGCTGCTCTCGGGATTCAGGCTGTTTAACCTTACCAAGCTCATAAGAAAAGCAAAAAACAAAAGTCACCTGTCGCAGCTTATTAAGAACCAGCTTGGCACCAATATCTTTACATTTAAAAACTATTCGTATGATAAAAACGGGTATGATATTACCGAGGACTTCTGCTTTCATAAAAAGAATTATGAGCATGTAAAACTGAAAATTGACATAGACACAATGCGCAGGATCATAGATGCAAACAATGCGGCAATCACCCGCAGGCTCAAGAACTTCGGGATTCTCAACTCCAATGTGAGCGACTACAGGGATACGAAATTCAACTATATACTCAACACGCTCACAGGCGAAATGGCAATTGCCCTTGACAAGAAGGACCTGCTTACAGTTAAAAACTTTCAGTCGCTGCGTGACTGCATAATAAAAGTCGACAAGATACTTGATCCGCTGCTGCTTAACGACGCTGAAATCATGAAGCATGTTACCGAAAATATTATCACAACCGAAAACAACATCATCTCCCTATTCGAGGGGATGGATGCTCATAATTTCGTGCAGTGGGAAGCCGACAAGAAGGCAACCGGAAAGATCATATCACTTACCAGCGCTGACGGACTGAAATACATTATTGATTCATCAAAATTCCTGGAGAAATTTACAGAGGTTGTGAAGCACCTGACGGACAGTCACCTGTTTGACAGCCTGACCGAAAGTCAGAAAGATGAAAAGATATTTGTTGCTGAAATTCTGGCAGAGGCTGCAGGAAATATTACCACGGAAGAGAATCCGCTCAAGATTATAGGCACAAGTGAACGGCTCAAGACAATGAACCAGCTCCTCCGTGAATACGATGCTTTTAACAAAAAGGTCATGTCAGAGAAAAATGATCCGCTCCTGAAAAAAGCGGAATCACAGAAAGGCGGATCAATTTTTGTCAACATAGTCACTGCAGTCATATCTCTGTTCAGCAGGAAACAACCGGCACCACTTGAAAAAAGCGTACCCAAAACCGCACAGGTGCACAGAGTCCCGGGTCCACGTCCAACTTTTTCGAAGGAAACAAAAGATGTATATGCTCTTATCCAGGCTCGGGAATCGGCACTGATCCCCATCTCTGATTTTATCGAGATACAGCCGGAGAACGAATCAAAACTTGACCAGGTAATCTCTGAACTGCGCGCCAACAACCTGAAGATTGTTATCCCGATGTATAATGCACGCCAGGTCCTTTATCCTGTGCGGAGTAAAAAATATCTCATGTCCGATGTGGAGTATCTGCTTGTTGACCCGGAAGTGGCCAAAAGTCCTGAAGCGCTTGGTGCTTACATGGAATCTATATCAGGGTTCAAGTTTAAAGAGGATCACATTACTACCAATGCCCTGTTTTCAATCGAAAAATACCTTAACTCAATCCTCCGCAAAAACAGGGCAAAGGCCAAAAGAAAAGCCTGAAGTTTATTCAGCAGCGCCTGCGCCTGTTGCAGGGCACCCGCAGCATCCGCCGCTGCACGCATGTTGTGCAGTGTCAGCCGGTTTATCACCCTTACCCTTGTAGTCATTCACGTAGAAGCCTGAACCCTTGAAGATTATACCAGCGGCATTGTAAAGCTTGCGGACAGGCTTGCCGCATTTTTCACATAACTTGACTGGTTCATCATTCATAGACTGTTTTACTTCAAATTTATGGTTACATTCAAGGCACTGATATTCATATATAGGCATAAATTACTCCCTGATGCGACTGTTTGTGATAGAATTAACCGTACCCCCTGTACGTCAATAAAAAAATCACGAAATTATCTCCGGGGAAGCAATGTCGCGCAGCTCATACTCCAGCGTATGCAGCGAATGTTTTGCTTTCAGGTATTCAATATTGCATTTTCTGAGGCCTATATATTCTTCACTGAACCTGAACGGTATGGCGATTCTTATACTAATCCCTGTTCCCGGTTCAAGTCCGGAAAAGAGTGAGTCCAGCATAAATCTCCTGTACCTGGACTTCACCATGAAACCCATTGCCGTATGGTACGGCCCGTCAATGACTGCACTTGTGTTCTCAAGGGGATGCAGGCCTATGCGTATAACATTGATCCTGTTTTCAATTAATCTCCGGTACATTTCAGCGCTGATGTCGACCGCCTCTTCCAGGTCAAGCGGTTTGAACTCGCCCCTGCCGTACATCGCTTCTAGTTCAGTTCCGGCAAGAACAACGCAGGGGTATATCCTGGAGTCATCGGGATGCAGCCGCACAGTCTCATCTGCCGAATAAATAGACTTCTCCCTTGTATCGCAGGGGAGACCGGGCATGAGTTGTATGCCTGTCCTGAATGCGTATTTTTTCAGGAGATCAACAGCATTATATACATCTGCGGCGGTGTGGCCACGGCCTGACGCTCTGAGCACGGCATCATCAAATGACTGTACGCCGAGTTCAACTGTCTCGACGCTGAACTGTTTCAGCAGTGAAAGTTTTTCATTATCGATGTAATCGGGCCGGGTGGAGAGCCTGATGGCATGAACAAGACCCTTCTGCACATAGGACTCTGCTGCTTCGAGGAGCCTGGCCTGTTTAAGCATGTCGATTCCGGTAAAGCTGCCTCCGAAAAATGCGATCTCGACACGTCTTACGGTTTCAGGTACAGCAGAGAGGTACCGGGTAACTGTTGAGTTGAGGTCTTCCACCCCGGATTCCGTGCTGCTTCCCGATACTTTCCACTGGTTGCAGAAAACGCAGGCATGCCTGCAGCCTGCGTGCGGGACAAATACCGGTATAGTGATCCTTGTCTTTGACATGCAGGTTAGAGATCGCTTATATCAAGCTTCCAGTAAGGACCTTCCCTGACAAATCCAAGTTCAATGCCGCTGCCGGTCCTGATCAGGGCACGCGCGCCGTCAACATCCACTGTTACGACCTGCTCCCGGAAAACAGCGCCAAGGTCGGTACCGCTGTGCTTAACTGAAAAATAGAGGGACACGTAGTCCTCCCTCTTCATGCTGTTCAGTTTACCAGGTGCACAGTTGTAAAGTTTTGCAAGGGTTATCTTCTGGTCATCGCGCATCTGCTTTATCATCATGTCCAGGGAATCGATCTTTGCGATGCTGGCAGCTGAAAGATTTTTCAGCACGGCCTCGCTGTCTGAACGTTCTACAGCTGACCTGATTTCATTGAAGGATTCCAGCGGCGTCAGCGGTCCTCCCTTTGAACAGGAGAAGAAAAAAAGAGGCAGCGCCATTGCACAGAACATTTTCAGTATATGCATTTATAAGTATCCCCTTCCCTGCTGATTATCATATTATCTATAAGACGTGTAGTTCCCCAGAATGCAGCAAGAGCGATAACCGACCTGCCGTCAATACGATCAATATACGAAAGGTCATCATAGCGCACGGCCGATATGTAATCTATCCTGTCCGGCTTGCCCTTCATGATGATGCTTTCTATTTCGGTTGTAATCCTGCTGACATTACGCTCGCCTTTCAGTATAAGATCCTCCGCGCGTTTCAGGCTTGCCGAAAGGACCAGGGCATCGGCCCGGTGCTGTGCGCTCAGGTGCTTGTTGCGTGAGCTCATGGCAAGCCCGTCCTTCTCCCTGATTATCGGTGCAAGGATTATCTTAAGCGGGAAGTTCAAGTCCAGGGCCATCTTTTCAATGCTCACTGCCTGCTGTATGTCCTTCTGGCCGAACACTGCAAGGTCGGGCTGTACAATATTAAAAAGTTTGCTTACTACTGTAAATACACCTTTAAAATGCCCGGGCCTGTGCGCCCCGCACAGGTTGTCGGTCAGGAGAGATACGTCGACTGTTGTGAGTGCATTCCGGTACATCTCGCTGTCTTCAGGTGTAAAGAGAAGGTCAACGCCGCATTTTTCCGCCATTGCAAAATCGTGCTCAAGGTCCTTCGGGTAATTGGTAAAATCATTTTTATCATTAAACTGGAGCCTGTTGACAAATATGCTCATTACCTGGAACCCGGTATTTTTTTTTGAAGTTTCAACAAGGCTTAAATGCCCGTCATGGAGGTATCCCATTGTCGGGATAAAACCTACTGTTTTACCTTCAGTGCGCGCCTGCCTTACAGCGGCCCTTACATCATCAATCCTGCTGACTACTTTCATGACAACCTCTCCTGCTGTGCAAATACTGTCATTCCCGCAAAGGCGGGCGACCTTTGGAAGAGCCCTGGCTAATCCATCTAACAGTCCCCTGTTTTTCAGGAAACTATTAGCACTTCAAATCATGGATACCCGTCTTCACGGGTATAACAGAAAGTTTACCAAAAATTAAATTAAGCCATATGCGATTCTAATCATACCTGTTGAAAGAATACCTTACTGAATCATTCCCCACCACACCGGAGATCTCAAAGATAAACTCCTCCGACGGCTGGACATTAAAGCTTGTGTGCGCCCTGATAATCTTTGTTTCCGCCAAATCCTTCACATGGAAATAAAGCGGGCACCCGCCCCTGTGCTTCTCAACAACATTCCTGATCCTGCCTATAATATCATCATCAACACCGGTAGAATCAATTTTTATATGGATTGCGGAGACTGCAGCGCGCCGCACCTCTTTTAGCGACTTGAGGCTGTTCACTATCATTTTTTTCGGACGGCCTGCATCAAGTTCGATCTTGCCGGTTGCCATTACAGGCTCAGGACTGCTGATAAGGTCACTGAACTTCTCGAGTATACGGGAAAAAAATATTACCTCTATTGATCCGTCAAGGTCTTCAAGTGTCCCGGCAGCGTACTGTGAACCATTCTTTTGTGAGCGCCGCACCGTGACATTGTTAAGCATACCTATGACTGAAACATCCTGGGCGTCGTGTTCTTCGGATATCTCAGACAGCCTGTACGAAGGGAACGACCTGATCTCCTTCTCGAACCTGGAGAGCGGATGGCCTGAAAGGTAAAGGCCAAGAACCTCTTTTTCGAATGCGAGTTTCACATTATCCTTCCACTCTGCCACCGCAGGCAGGTCAGACGCGATGCGCGTATTGTCCCTTCCCTCCTGCATGCTGAACAGGTCGCCCTGACCTGACTCAAGATCCTGGTGGTACTTTCTTGCAAGTTCAATAATCAGGTCCATTGACTCGTAAAGCTGCGCCCTGTTTTTATGGATCGCGTCGAATGACCCGGACTTAATGAGGGCCTCGAGCACGCCCTTGTTCACCAGTGAAAGATCAACCTCTTCAAGGAACTGCTTGAGAGTCTTGAAACCGCCTGTCTTCTCCCGCGCTGCCGCGATATTTTCGATCGCCTTTTCACCAAGCCCCTTGATTGCGCCGAAACCGAACCTGATTGCCTTCCCTTCAATGGTGAAATCATAAAAGCTGCCGTTTATGGAAGGAGGCAAAACCTTTATGCTGTTCTCCCTGCAGTCGGTTATATACTGTATAACATCCTCCTGCTTGTCGGGCTGGGCGGAGAGCAGCGCGGTCATGTACTGTATGCGGTAATGCGCCTTAAGGTACGCGGTCTGGTAGGTCACAAGGGCGTATGCGGCTGAGTGTGACTTGTTGAACCCGTACTCGCCGAACTTCTTTATCATGCTGTAAAGGTCTTCAGCCAGCGACCTGTCGAATTTGCCCTTTTCCGCTCCCTTGATAAACTTCTCTTCCAGAGCGTCGATGATGTCCATCTTCTTCTTGCCCATCGCTTTCCTGAGCTTATCTGCTTCAGGGAGAGTGAAACCCGCAATGATCTGCGAGATGAGCATAACCTGCTCCTGGTAGACCACTACCCCCAGTGTATCCCTGAGCACAGGCTCAAGCGCCTGGTGCGGGTACTTCACAAGCTGCGGATTCTTTTTGCGCTCGATAAAATCATCTACCATTCCCGATCCCAGCGGGCCCGGCCTGTAGAGCGCGACTATAGCGATGATATCTTCAAACTCCGTGGGACCCAGCCTGCGGAGAATATTCTGCATACCGCTGCTTTCAAGCTGGAACACTCCTCGCGTATCAGCCTTCTGAAGCAGCTTGTATGTTTCCAGGTCATCAAGAGGTATCTTATTTATATCCACTTCATCGCCGGTTGTGGACTTGATCAGCTCAAGACACTTTTCAATGATGCTGAGGTTTTTCAGTCCCAGGAAGTCCATCTTTACAAGTCCGGCCTGTTCAAGGGTGTTCTTTTCATACTGCGAGGAGATGCTGCCGTCCTTGTCGCGGTAGAGCGGGACATAGTCAGTGAGCGGCCCCTTTGAAATTACGACACCCGCTGCGTGCTTTCCCGCGGACCTGGTGAGCCCCTCTAGTTTAAGTGAAATATCAAGAAGCTCCTTCCCTTTTTCAGTCTGGTATATCTTTTTAAGTTCAGGTGATTTTTCTATCGATTTTTTCAGCGAATCACCGTCAATATGCTTGCTGATTTCGTTGGCCTCGGCAAACGGAATGTCAAGGGCACGGGCCACATCCTTCACAACCGCCTTTGCCTTCATGCGGTTGATTGTGACAATCTGGCTTACATGGTCTTCTCCGTATTGCCTCTTCACGTAGTCAATGACCTCTTCACGCCTGTCAGCGCAGAAGTCAATATCCATATCAGGCATCTCGTTACGGTCAGGGTTAAGGAACCTTTCAAAGAGCAGGTTGTACTTAAGCGGATCAAGAGCGGTTATCCCCAGGCAGTATGAGATGATTGAACCTGCGGCGGATCCCCTGCCCGGCCCAACCGGTACACCTGTACGCCGCGCGTACTTAATAAAATCCCAGACTATTAGAAAATAACCTGAAAACTTCATGCTTGTAATAACAGAAAGTTCATACTCCATTCTTGCCTTTACGGCTTCGGGGAGACTGGGCCCGTAAATTTTTGCCGCACCTTCATCCACAAGATGGCGCAGGTACGAGTCCAGGTTAAAACCCGCGGGCACCTCGAAGTTCGGGAGGATCGGGTTGCCAAGGTCAAGCTCAACATCGACCATGTCTGCAATTTTACAGGTGTTGAATAATGCGTCAGGGTAGTCCGAGAAGATCATTCTCATCTCGTCAAGACTCTTCATATAGAACTCGTTAGATGAAAACCTCATGCGGTTTTCATCGGACATGGTCTTACCGGTCTGCACACAGAGGAGCACTTCATGTGCATATGAATCTTCACGTTTTAAATAATGCGCATCGTTAGTGGCAATCAGGGGTATATTCATTTCGGATGACATGCGGATCAGTTCAGCATTGGCAATCTCCTGCTCCTTTATCCCGTGGTACTGGAGCTCGAGAAAAAAATTCCCGCTGCCGAAAATTTCGTTGAACCTTCCTGCGAGGTCCCTTGCCTCTTTCATTTTTCCTTTAATTATATATGAAGGTATCTGACCGGCTATACACGCAGAGGAAACAATCAGCCCCTCGGAATGTTTTTCCAGGATCTCCATGTCGATCCTGGGCTTATAGTAAAAACCTTCAGTATAACCTATCGAAGAGAGCTTCATAAGGTTCTGGTAGCCCGTAAGATTTTTAGCCAGGACAATCAGGTGGTATGCGTTATCCTCCCTGTTATCCTTAACTGATTCCTTTTTAAAGCGCGATCCCGGAGCAACATAGAACTCTTCACCTATAATGGGCTTGACCCCTGCCTTCTGGGCTTTCTGGTAGAATTCTATTGCACCAAACATATTGCCGTGGTCAGTACATGCTACCGCGGGCATACCCATTTCAACAGCGCGATCCACCATATCAGAGAGGGTGATTGCCCCGTCCAGGATTGAATAATCAGAATGAGTATGCAGATGAACAAAATCCATTATTATGCCGTATTGCCCGGAGAAAGTTAGATGAAATCCTGTCCGGGAAGCATGGACAGGTTATCTGGTATAATTTATTGAAGGAGACATAATTTCAACTATTAATTTTAAAAAATTCAGTGTTTATGCTGCTCCATATGCTGCCATCATTCTCGGGACGGAATCCTCTTCCGGGTGCTGATGCCGGAAGAGGTACTGGTGTAAAAGTATATTATTTAAGGAGATTGTATTTTTCCACAAGGGTGATGAACTCGCTCCTGTATCCTTCCTCATCCCTCCCCTTTGAACCTTTGGCGAGTCTGATAACGTCAGCAGGAGTCAGGTTGTTTTTAAACTTTGAGTCCCTGAGGATCATTCCGAAACCTGCAACCGCAGCGGAGAACCTGAAGTTGTCCGAGGTCTTTGAAAGCTCAAGGTCTGTGTCAATTACGCTTTGTGTTATGAGCTTACTTTTATTCTCCTTAACAGGTTTGTATCTCATACTGATTGTCAGAATCTCACCAGAAACAGCTGTCTCATCTTTTATTACAGTATCCTGGTATTTAAGCTTTCCGGATGTATTTATATCATGCTTAGATCCGGCAGGGATAATCTCATAGAGGGCGGTTACGGTATGACCTGCGCCCAACTCACCAGCATCCTTCTCATCGTTGTCAAAATCCTCCCTGGCAAGCACCCTGTTTTCATACCCAATAAGCCTGTATCCCTTGACCTTCAGCGGGTTGAATTCTATCTGGATCTTGACATCCTTTGCGATCGTGAACATGTTGGCCCTCATCTGTTTTACAAAGACCTTCTCGGCTTCCTTGATGGAATCAATGTAAAAGTAGTTTCCGTTTCCGGCGTTGCTGATCTGCTCCATCCTTCCATCCTTGTAGTTTCCCATGCCGAAACCGCATATTGTAAGGTAGATGTCATCCTTCCTCTTCTCTTCTATCATGCGCACCATGTCCGATGTAGATGATGGGCCCACGTTGAAATCACCGTCTGTGCAGAGTATTACACGGTTGTTTCCGTCTTTAATAAGGTTCTCCTTTGCGATCCTGTACGCAAGAGTGATCCCTTCACCGCCTGCGGTCGAGCCGCCTGATTCGATTGTGTCAAAGGCCGCGAGTATGGTATCCTTCTCTGATGCCGGAGTTGACTTTAGCACAAGGCCCGCTGAACCGGCATACACGACGATCGCAATGCGGTCTTTTGGACCGAGCTCGTTAAGGAGGAGCCTGAGTGATCTTTTAATAAGCGGGAGCTTGTTCCCGGCGCTCATTGATCCTGATGAGTCTATGAGGAACACGAGGTTGCAGGCCTTGAGGTTTTCATAATCCAGCGACTTCCCCTGTATCCCGATATGGATAAGCCTGTTTTCGCTGTTCCATGGCGACCTTGACACCTCAGTAGTGATGGAGAACGGGTGTTCACCCACAGGCTGCGGGTAGTCATATTGAAAATAGTTGATCATCTCCTCTATTCTCACAGCGTCTTTGGGCGGCAGCTGGCTGTTATTCAGGTAGCGCCTCACGTTTGAATATGAGGCTGTGTCAACGTCAATTGAGAGTGTTGATACAGGATTTTCAGAGACGGCCTTAAACTCATTCTCTTTAATAAGGTCGTACTCCTCGGTGTTGTGCCTTACAGATGAATCATCCTGTATAACAGCAGGGGCCTGGTATGACCGGTCTTCCGCGACTTCATAATCATACATCCCGGCTGCGCCTTCAATTCCGGCTGATGATTTGTACATTTCCCTTGATTCCTCGCTTCCGCCTGTTCTGCCCAGTTTAGTCCCGCACGAAAGGCTGAGCATAATGGCTAAAGCTGCCGCTGATGCCAGTAAGGGGGTAAAAATCCTGTAATACCTTTTTCCAGATTTCATTTCATTTCTCCGTTAAGATGTTTTCAAACTGCATATTCGACAGGTGTTGTCTGCGGAAAGTTCTTAAAAAATATAATGATAAAAAAAATTATTGAATCAGCAGGTTAAAGTTTTTGGTTCCCATATGCCATGCACGGCCGGTTGCCGATAGATGCATACCATTTAAACATTTATATAAAACAAAAGACCTGCCAATAGACAGGTCTTTTTTACTTTGCTCCTCCACGGATCATGAGTAATTCCTATTTCTCCACCGTTTCAGTGAGAGTATTCCTTACGGAAACAACCCTTCCGTTCGCCAGGCCAAGGATCACAGTATCATCTGCAATCGCAGGTGATGTTTTTATCCTGCTGTCAAATGAATTCTGCCAGAGAACTGTGCCCTTTACAGGGTCCAGGGCGAACAGAGTCCTGTCCGCTGTAACAAATACGCTCTCGAAGGCAACAATAGGACTGCTGTTCACCGGGCTTCCGGCCTTGAACTTCCAGATCAGCGTCCCCTTCTCATAGTCAAGGGAATAGAGATACCCGTCATCAGATCCGAACAGAATACTCTTTTTATACAAAGCGGGGGATGAATATATGGGCCCGCCTGTCATGAACGTCCAAGCCAGGTCACCTGTATCGGCATTGATCGAATAGAACTTCCCGGAATAGCATCCGAAATAGATGTTGTCGCTGTAGGCAAGCGGTGTAAGGGTGATAACCCTGTCATCCAGGTCCGCAGACCACTCCTCATCGCCGTCTTCAGCGTTGAGGGCATATAAAGTAAGCGTGTCCGTAGCTATGATAACATTGCTCTTATACACCATTATGGAATTATAAACGCCCTCGTCCAGGTTGTTCTCCCAGACATTCTTGCCGGTAAGGTCAAACGCAGAGACGGTACCGGAGTTTGACGCAACATATATTATATCATCAACAACTACAGGCCCGGTTTTAAACAGCGCCGGCCCCTTTGTTGTAACTTTCCAGTTGATTTTACCCTGAACTATATCAAGCGAATAGAGCATCCCTTTAACATCAACAAAATATGCGTTATTCTTATACACAACGGCCTTTGAATCGAACCTCTTGCCTACCTTGCTGGAAAAGACAACTGAGCCGGATTTATTCAGAACCGTTACAGTACCGTCCTCAGTCAGTGTGATTATTCTGTCTTTTGCATAAACAGGTGCCGATACCACCGGAGATTTGAACGCGCTTGACCATTTTACTCTCTGGAGTTTCCTTACCTTTTCAAGTTTAGGTGTTACAAGCAGGGTCTCCCCTTCTTTGACTGTCACTCTTGTATTGTAATCATAGAAGGATTTTGTTACAACCCTTACCTGTATCTTTTGATCCGGGGACACATCCTGCTTTACAGAGGTCTGCCCCTTATATTTTGAATTTATGTATATCCGGCTTCCCGCAACAGGTGATTTCACCAGGACGAAACTTTTACCGGTTTTCTTCTCTTCAGTAAAAACTTTAAATCTTGAGCTGATGCTCTTTATGGATTCAGCACCCTTTTCATCAACAAAGAGGACCCTCCAGTAATATTCCCCGGAATCATCAAGCGCAATAGTTGTGCTGCTTCCCAGGCTCTTCTCATTCACCTTGATATCGCTGAAATCACGGTTCTTTGAAACCTGGATCTTGTAGTTTCCTTTTGCGTTGACCGGGTTCCATGAAAATTTCACATCGGTTTTATTATCCTCTGCGGGAATTTTAAACTCTGCCCCTTCAGCCGGAGAAACCAGTACTATATTCTCTTTTGCAACAACGTCAAACACGCTGATCAGCGATGTATTCTTTTCATTTGTATTCTTCTGGACTCCCCTTACGCGCCAGTAGAACTTCCCGGGCTGCACCTGGTCCTTCAGTTCAAGAAAATTTACATTGCGCTTCCCGCTTGTAACCAGGTCAGTGAATGTTTCATTACGCGATATCTCGATTTCATATCCGGAATAGCCCGGGTCGTTATTCCAGCTGAACATGATCCCCTTGCCTTTCAGCAGTGTAAGGTCAATGCTGTCACCTGTTGCAGGTGTAACAAGAACCGGGGGATTAAGCATGCGCCCCTTTTCCACACGGAATGATGAGACTAAACTTGTGCGGCTGAACGAATCGATCCCTGTTGTAATATTGCTTTTTACACGCCAGTAGTATTCACCCTGTGCAAGGTTATCAATAACGATGTTCTTAAGTCTGGTTTTATGTATAGCGCCCGGAGTTTTAAACTCTTTGTCCTGCGATATTTCAAGCTCGTAGTCATTGGCCAGCTCATCGTCGATCCACCTGAAGGAAACCGAGTTCTCTCCTGCCGTCTGGCTTATAAGTTCACCCTGGACAGGCGCCACAGGTTTAACCGGTTTTTTAAAGAGCAGGTTTACTTTCCGTATTTCACTGTACTCTGCCTGTTTTGTATCCCCATTAAATGCCGATACACGCCAGTAGTACATGCCGTTGTTCAATTTTTCAACTGTTTGTTTACCGGCACCTGTTTTCCTGGATACCAGTAATTTTTTAAAGTCCCTGTCTCCGCTGATCTCCAGTGTAAAGTCCTGCACATTCCCTTCAGCGTCCCATATAAAAATAATATCACCGGACTGCGCATCAAGCATGTAAAAACGGTCGGGACCCGGTTCTTTAAGGATGAAATTCAGTTTTACAATTTTAGTCTCTTTCCTGTCCGCGGATATCAGAGCCTTTTCATTTGTGTTAACGAGGGTCTCCTCCTTGCCGGAAGACACCTTTGCCGTACCGTCGGAGACTGTCAGGTCAAGGGACTGGTTATCCATCTGCGTCAGCTGGATGTTGCTCTTGTCGATGGAGACTGTGGTATCCTGCGACCTGATGTTGATAGCCGCGATGTCAACCCCGGAAACACCGGACCTGTTCGCGGATATTGTACCATGCTCGAAATTGATATTTATCTCATCCTCGAGGGTGGAGAGCATAATCATGCTGTTTTCGTCGATATTGATGTCCGTACCGTCACCGAGATGTATAACAGCTTCAGAATCTGTTGCAGTCCTGATGGAATCGTTATTATACACGGGAACATCCTGTTCAACATCCTCCCATACGACTTGAGCCAGGTACTTCCGCTGCGCGACCTGTCTCTTGAAGGTTATTGTTCCGATCTGCTTAACGTTACCCGCTTCCACCTTCCTGTTAAAATCCGCATATAACAGTATCGATAACGATGTAATAAGGAGCGCGCTTGCGCCTACAAATATTGAATCACTCGTCAAGAATTTCATATTTCACTTCACCTTCATCGCCTGCATGTTCATCGGGTTTTCCTTTCATCTCTATACCTACAATCCTGCGCATTTCATCGAGTGTCCTGGGTGACGAGGGATCGTCAATCCTTCCAAGGACTGCATAAATCTGCTGCGGTTCGCTCTTGCCCTTGACTTTGATCTTCTGCATGGGCTCTACCCTGAAAATATTTTTTATCTGGATATATGTATCATGAGATATCAGTACATCTGTTCCGAAGGGCTTGTTGAGCGACTCGATTCTTGATGCCAGGTTGACAGTGTCTCCGATAACCGTATACTCCATCCTTTCGTTGGATCCTATCTGCCCGGCAAGAACAGGTCCTGTATTGATACCGCACCCGATCTTGATAATAGGTTTCCGGTCTCCGCCCCTCCCCTTGTTGAATTCGATGAGGGCTTTACGCATCATGAGTGCCCCGTTTATCGAATTTTCTGTATCATTACCGTGGCTTACCGGAGCACCCCATACCGCCATCACCGCGTCACCAATATACTTGTCAACTACACCATTTGTCTTATTAATACAATCAACCATGCGTGTCATATAATCGTTAAGGAATTCAACAACCTCTTCAGGCTCAAGCTTTTCGGAAATAGCCGTGAATGACCGTATATCAGAGAAGAAGACTGTGGCAACCTTGCGCTCACCCCCAAGCTTGATCGTGCCCTTGAGTACCTGTTCCGCGATCTCCTTGTTTACAAACTTGCCGAATGCGTCCTTCATCTTTTCACGCTCTTCAAGTCCGCGTCCCATCTCAACGAACGAGTCCGTAAGAATACCGATCTCATCTCCGGTAGTCGGCCTTATTGAGACCTTGAAGTTACCCTGTTCGATCTCTTTCGTGGCGTCCACAAGTTTTGTCAGCGGACCCGACAGGGACTTGCTGAAGAAATAAACGATCAGAATTGCAATATTAAGTATTATAATAGTTATAATGATATTTCTACGCTGGATGTTGTAGACCTCCTGCATCGCAAGGCCCTCAGGCACTGTACTTATTATACCAATGCCGCTGAATCCTATCTTCTTGAATGATCCCAGGTAATAAACCCCGGCATCATCCCTGTACCTGGTCTGTTCATTGTCGCTTTTGCTTTTCATCATTCGTTCAACGATAGGCAGATTCGCAAGATTGGCGTGCGACATTATCAGGTTTGAATCAGGGTGGGCTATAACATCACCTTCACTGTTCACCATGAATGTATCCGTGATTCCGTTTTTAACGAAGGCTTTAAGTACGCGGTTCAGCTTGATATATCCTACCAGGACTGAAACAACCCTGTCGCTGGCGTCACGCTGGAAAGGAAAAGAGACTGCCATAACCGGGAATGTAAACCGCTCGGACACATTGTGCACAACGGATTCATCGTTGAATGATTTCACAAACTTGTGGGAATTATCAGCCGTGACCTGCTCCATTAACGCCTGGTCTATATTATTATCAGCAAAAAATTTATCGTTTGAAAGCTTCTTCGTCACATGGAGGACGTCATCCTTCCCCCTTTCACATATACCGACATAAAGAAAGTCCCTGTCATTGCTGAAAAACAGGCTGGTAAAAAGATTCTTCTGCTCCGCAGTCTTGAACTCCTGGAGGATAGTAGTCCCCATAAGATTGATCTTTTCGACAAGTGCGGTAAAATCCGATTCTGTTTTGGATGCAACGACCTGGGATATGGTCAGGTTGCTCTCCTTGATCCTTACCTCGTTGTCCTTTTTAAAGAAAATGGTGGCAAGAAAGATCATTATGCCCATTGAGGCAATTATGATTATCGATATCATCGAAATAAGCTTTGACCTGATCTTCAGCCTGGAAAAAAAACCGAATTGTTTTTTAAAATCTTTTCCTTCAGTTGTCATATTATGCCCGATCTATCACAAGATTTTTCTGAGACTGACTGCTGCAACAAATGTATTGATAATTAGAGACTTTTGCAATATTTTTGAAACCTGTACAGCGGGTAAAACAATATTACACAGCCTGTTTTTATTGTCGACAGGCAATGATTATGCATAGAGTAAAAAATTTTCATGCCGGGAATTGCATTATAAAGAAGTTGAGGGAGTTCTATACACGGCTTGTTCAGTAAAACATTAATTAATTACTACCGGCTGCACTGTAGCTGTCATTATTAAAAAAAATTTCTAAAAAACCGTGTATATGTGAATAATTATATTGCTGATTCCTGAAAAAAATGCTTACAATTACTATTATGGCTCTATTTTTAAAACATATAGAAAACGAAAATGGAAGAATATACTACAGGGTGAATGGCGAGGAGCATAAGCGCACCATTGTAATGGTTCATGGCCTGGCCGGAGATTCACGATTCTTCCACAACCAGATGAAATACTTCAGCAGCAGCTACCGGATGATTTCCATTGATCTCCCGGGACACGGAAGGTCTGTCGAATACCCAGACCTGAGCGTGGAATCATACAGTTCAAGCATCAATGAAGTCATAAAACAGGAAAATCCTGACAAATATATTCTCATAGGACATTCCATGGGCGGCTGCATCTGCCTTGAGCATTACAGGAGCAACCGCGACAGGATACTGTCGATGATACTGGTTTCTACCGCTGCGGTGCTTCCCGTTGACAACGGACTCATCAATAGTG
This sequence comes from Spirochaetota bacterium, assembly GCA_035403465.1. Taxonomy (GTDB): domain Bacteria; phylum Spirochaetota; class UBA4802; order UBA4802; family UBA5550; genus JAAYBQ01. Next base: position 24,994 of record DAONFG010000040.1, read on the forward strand.
CCAGGAGTAACTTTTCAGAATTCTTTGACGGTTTCCTTGGCATGATCTTCAGTAAAAAAGCGGGAATATTTATACTTGCGGCAAAAACCGCTATTACCAAGGCTGAACAGAATGTAATAATCAATGACCTCAAAATATGCACCATGATGAATTATGAATTCATACTTCCGGAAATCGACATACCCGTACTGCTTGTGGCCAACACAAACGACAGGATGGTACCATGTGCTTTAACCGAAAAAATGCATAAACAGATCAGAAACTCCAGGTTCATCACCTTTGATGAAAACGGGCATATACCCTTCTTTGAATCGCACGAAAAATTCAACGCTGCGGTGGAACAATTCCTCAACGGAAAGTTATAGAGACCACGCACCCCTCTGCAGGTTTGATAACCGGGCTGTAGAAATCCGTCACGCCCGTCGCGGCCCAGGCGCCTTTGACATAATCATCATAATAATATGTGTACATTGTACGCCGCTGCCTGTTCTTTATCACCCTGAACCTGTTCAGCTCCTTAATATTCCCGCTAAGCTGCAGTTTCGCTCCGCTTTTCAGCGTAATTTCGTATGTTTCAGGATAGAACGCATAACCCTTACCCTTGACATGCCTTACCCAGCCTGTGATCCTGATGCTGCTTATCTCGCTCCAGTAGCAGGCAGTGCCTTTGCCTGCGTCGGAAAAATATTCAGAACCGGGATCGATCTCTCCGGTAACGACTCCACCGTTGTAGTTGACTTCAACCGGCCAGGTCTTACGTTCAGTTGATTGTTTATATTCAATTTCAGGTGAAACGGGAAGATCAGGGTCCTTCACCTGGGGAAGTACAGATTGCGGCAGGAATGAAACTACAAGCAGAATGGAGAATAAAAAAGCCGCAATCCGGTTACAGAGGAACTGTGTTGCTGATTCTGTGTTTCCCATGGTCCGGGCTCCGGCTGATTTTTTCATTTGTAAAAATTACGGATTGTTTCCGGCTGTTACTTGAACTCGTTATAGAATATGTTCAGTATCAGTTCTATCTCCTGTTCTGATGCCTCAACCTTTTCCTTGTCGAGTATAAGTTTTATACTCGCTTTGTCAAGGTTCGGGTCTGCAGTTTTCAGTTCTATTACGCGTTTCACAACAGATGTTTTTATCGGCGTGTTGCCGAAACCCAGGAAACCTGTATTCTGAAAATAAAGCACTGCATTTACCAGTTTCTCCTGCCTGTCAAGAAGCTGCTTCTGCGACTCCTCCAGTTCATTAAGTTTTGCAAGAAAATACTCGGGCTCCCTCTTCTTCAGGTAGTTAACCGGATCATCGATGGCCTCTTTCATCCTGCGGCATAAAAGCTCCTCGTCAATGAACCTGTCGCTCAGCCTTAAAAAGAATTCATCCTTGGTGACCCTGAAATTATAACGCAGGTCATAATCGCTGAGGAATGTCATCCCGCCGGGGATGTGCGGCATAAAATCAGTCCCCTTGTAATTAAATGACACGGGGACAATAAGGATCTCCAGGGTTGTACCGTTTACAAAAAACTCTATTGTTCCTGCCTTCATGTATTTCCAGTTCTGGAACCTGCCGTACAGTTTGACAATCTTGTCAGCCCAGTCATCTGAAAGTTCATCGTAATATCTTACTTTTATCGCCTGGTTGTATTTATTCTGCAGGATCATGAAGTTTTCATTTTCAACAGCGCCTGTCTCCTTCACTGACCACCCCGCAGCAGACCAGTCATATGCAAGCGCATTTGATACAAGTGCAGCTATAAATATCAATGAATAGATGATTGTTCTTTTCATTTTTTAACCTACTTGATTTTTATTAATATTCTGTCAAAGGGTTTCATGTTGTTATTCCCCGCAAGGCTGATTACTTTAGCCCTCATACCCTCAGGTGTCTTGAAAAATTCAATTTTACCTATATACTGGTCATCAGCCCTGAATACCTGGCCGGTATCGCCCTCGCGGACCGTTATCAGCCTGTTTATGTGAATTGATATTTTTGCAGGATTTGCCGCGGAAATAATATAGCCGCTTTCAGGCTTTTCCTTCAGAACAGCGTCAAGGGCTGACCTGTAATCCTCAATTTCGGAATTCTTTGTCCTGATCTTCACGACAAGTCCGAACCACAGGTTTTCATAATCGTTCACTATCAGGCTCGAAAGATTATCAATACTCATCAGAAGGGGCGGAACAGAGTTCTGGTAATTCGTCCCCATCATCCTCTGGAGAAGCATATCCTGTTCCCCTATCCTTCCCCTGAGGTCATCATAACCTTTTCTGCTCCAGATATTCTCCCTGGAAAAAATTTCATCATACTCCCGCAGGATCTTTGCCTGGTAACCCTTGCTGTATTTATCCATGCTTAATTTTACTTCGCCTGATGTTATAAGAGGATTATATTTCAGCACAATGTATTTTGTGTACCTGTCATAATAATCGTTAAGGGCTGAAATTCCCGAACTATGAGAATCAGACAGGTTTTTCATTTTAACAGCATATACCCTGTCATCATCGCCTACCCTGCCGATTTTTTTAGACTCGCGGGTAAGTTCCCTCTCCATGGCTATTTTTTCACGCTCAATCTCGTTAATGACTTTCTTTTCCTGCTCAACCTTCGCGCTGTACTGCAGCTTTATGGCATCAACCTCGGCTGTTTCCGCCTTGCGGAGTTCTGCTATCTTCTCCCTGGTCGCAGATACACCAATATTCCTGTCAAGTACGGCATTCTCCTTTGCCAGGTACCTGTTGTTCACCTCGAGTATTTTGTTCTTCATCTCAATAAGGACCACGTACAGGATGTTCCGCCTGATCTGCAGGTTGTTCTCCATAAGCCGGGCTGAATTCAGGGCCTCTTTAAGCCGAAGGTCCTCGAAGTCCTGTATACTTACGTCGATCTTCTTGTCCTTCTCCCTGCTGTACCATGTTACGAATACAGTGAGGGATACTATGACTGCCACAAAGAGGAATACTATGAGGAAAACCAGCCAGTTCTTATTCTTTCTTGTCTTTCCGAATTCATCTTCAAGAGAATATACCTCTGAGCCGCCGTCAATATTTGCAATCTCTTCAGGGAGGAACCTTGAACCAAGAGCCAGTTCTTTAGTTATTTGCTTGTCATTTGCCATACGCCATTCCAGTTACTCGGACATTTTTCATTGGTCCTTTCTTTAAATACTTCAGTGAGCTTCAGGCTGCACTTGCTGAACTTTTTACGTGCTTCAGTCCAATTCCCCTTGTAGTACAGCTCAAGTGCAAGTTCAAAATTAGCTATATCCTTCTTGAGGCTGTCATTCATCTCAGATTCAAGTACAGGCCAGTACACCCTCTGAGTCCTGGTCTTTCCCTTGACCATTACCCGGTCTATTTCAAGGAAATAGACCCCATGGTCGTCTACATTAGTCTCAATATCCTCTTTCACATATTCAGAACAGATTACAGGAACCTTGTAAACCCGTGTAAGCCCCTCCATCCTTGATGCCGCGTTTACATTGTCGCCGATTACAGTATTTGTCATACGCACATACGAACCGAGTGTACCGTAGAAAACGCTTCCGCCGTCAATTCCCACACCGATTTCAAGAAGGACAGCCTTGTAGACCTGCATCTCCTCTTTTGTCAGCTTGCCCTTATCCTCTTCGATCTCGTCCTTGATCTTACCCATCCTGAGCCGCAGGAGTTGTGTAACCTCATGGAGTTTATAAGCAGACATCACGGCCTGATAGGACTTGTTCCCGCCCCCATCATCAAGAACACCGTATACTGCAAGCAGTGCATCACCAATGATCGATCCGATGACACCGTCATACCTTATGATCTCCCTGATAGCCCTGTCATAATGCATATTGAGAAGTTTGATTATATCATTACCGAGTGTTTCTGTTATATATGTAAAACTCTTGATGTCTGAAAACAGGATGGTCAGATCCTTTTTGGTTCCTTCAAGTTTAACCTCCCTGTCCCTGTATGCCTTGGCAACAATGTCGCTATTCGCGAACTTCTGGAATATACTGACCAGGTTACCTACAGTATTTGACAGCGAGTTAAACGCCATACCCATGTATGTTATATCGTCATTAGTTGCGCCCTTGAGATCAATGAGTTTCAGTTCCGAGGTGCTGATCATCTGCATGATGGATGTGGTAATAACACGGATAAACCGCAGTATCCTGCGGAGAATGATAACACCTATAACCGCAGAGAATATTGTGATAACAAAAATAATCACACTGACCTGGATAAATATCAG
>DAONFG010000041.1:0-28971 GCA_035403465.1 Spirochaetota bacterium
AGAGGCCTATACCCTCTGCTTTAAATTCTTTTGCCACAAGAGCATCCCTTTCCTGGTCCGCATTTGCCCTTACATTGAAATTTCCTATATGCTTCTCCACGATTGCAAGGAAATCGAGCAGACCATTATTTTTGAAATCAGGTTCAATCAGACCTACTTTATCAAGATAGATCGTAGGCTCTTCGTAATATGGAACATTTATCGAAATATAATCGCCTTCTTTTACACTTTTACCGCCAAGGGTAAAAGTGTTTCCCTTAATTTTCATTTCCGGCTGAACCATTGCCACCTTTCCAAGGCTACGGGCAACAACAGGCGCATGTGATGAAAAGCCGCCCTCGCAGGTAACAACACCCTGTGCAACCTCGATAGCTTTTACGTCTTCCGCGAATGAGGATGTAAGAACAAGTATCAAATTTGTGTCTCCACCTTTCATGATGGCTTTTTTATATTCCTCAAGAAGCTTTGGAGTCGAGAAGAAAACCCTGCCGATTGCTGCACCTGTAGATCCGGCAATACCACCTTTGATAGTTTTGGTATTTTTAATTGTCCGGGGATCAATAACCGGGTGGAGAAGCTCATTAAGCTGACCTGGTTTGATTGTTTTGATAAGAAACTCATCAGTAATGACTTTGCTCTTGTTGAGGTCAAGGAGAGTTTTTATCTGCGCCTGTGTTGATTTTTCATCAACCTCTCTCTGTTCAACAAGCCAGAAATCCCCCTCTTCTATTGTAAACTTTATATTTCTTATTTCCTTAAAGTTTTCCTCAATCTTGCGAGCTATCTGTGAAAATTTATCGTAATACTTTTTATCAATTTTCTTGATATCGTTGGCTTTGCCGCCTGAAAAATCGAATTCATTCTTGAGGAAGTCTCCCTGGATATCGCTGTCACCAGTGACAATATTTCTGGTAAAATAGCTCCCCGCATATGAATTCTCCCCCAGGTTTCCGTAAACCATTACCTGGATCATAATGGAGAGTGAATTATCAACGTCAATGTCGGATTCGCAGTATCTCTCTGCTGATTTTTTCATTATGAAAACAAGTTGATCAAAAGGATCATCGCTGTAATCAGCACCGAATTCCTTTTTATATAATTCTATAGTTTTTTTAATCTGATCAATTGTGGGTTTTTTTGAAAGTACTGACTCAATCCCTTTCACCTTTTCATCATTGAAATCATAAAGCTTCCTTGCGATGTTCCGCATAAGAAAAAGATACTCGCCGTATGCAAAATCCTTCCCGGTATATTCACCAAAGGCTTCCACGGTATCATTGCTCATTCCTATATTGTGAATAGATGGGAAAAAAGGAACATTAAGTTCAGAACTAAGAACAAGCTTGAGCATCATCGGCTTTTTGGAATCACCGAATTTCTTTTTTGTTTCCTTTTCGAGCTGTTCAATATATGAACTTATTTTTTCCTTGATATTCACCTGTGGAAGTTTCATGGTAAGGTCCGCATCGATGATAAAACCCGGAACTATGGGCAATCCCATTGTGGCAAGTTCAATCGCCCTCCTGCCCCTTATACCGGTTTTTACAAGCACCTTTTCATTTACATCTTTAAGATCTTTATTAAAATATATGATATTACTCATTTACCTACCTCGCTTGTCAGTTGTTAGAACAGATTAAGTACGCGGCCTATGCCGAGCTTTAAAAACTGCGTATATCGCTGGCTTGCGCCTTCATAAAGGTATTTCTGGAGTTTAGAAACACCAATAATCTCCTCACCTGATACCTGGAAGAAAATAGAATCACCATGTTTAACTTTCCCCCATTTGAACAGAGAGTTTATATCATTGATAACCTCACCTTCATACATAATATGAACAGTGAGATCAGGATACTTAACCTGGTAGCTTTCCAGTATTTTTTTCCATGCTTCTACATTTCCATTATGAAACAGCTCATTGGAAACCTGAACGCCATATTTTGGGGTAATTGTCTTTTTCGATCCGCCAGCCTGGGGAGCTCTGCCCTGAATCTGCACTGATGCAGATTCAGCAAGTGTCGGAGCTGTTGCCGGTGTGGCAGCAAATCTTGCAGCCGGACCTTCAGTTTCGGGCTGCATCTGGAAACCTGCATGATGCTGTTGCTGCGTCTTCTGTTGCGGCTGAGGTTTTGCTTTTGCCGGTGCTTTTTTAGGCACTATGGTTTTATCGATAAACTCTTTATTAATAAAAACATCTTTACCTCCAACAAGAGCCTGGAGAGTTTTCATTGATTCAGTTTCAAGCTTGGAATTTTTTTCTTTAATAAATTTTGCATAAACGACTATCAGCTGGTCTTTATGTATCTCCCTTGCCCTTTCCCAGCTGTCAGCATCTTTGGGATTTATTGCAAACCTGGCACCGTCGGGGGCATAATAAATAATTACCAGATCAAGGGCGCTCCACTTACATGTTTCATTGGCGATTTTTTCAAAGTCTGTTATTGTATTTTTCGCACTGAAAGAATGATATGAATAATTGAATTTATCCTTCAGAACCGCTCCGATAAGCGGCAATATCTGATCGCGGTTCAGCTCCTCTTCATCAAGCAGATTGTTGAGATAATCAGCTATATTATTAGTAGATTCTATTTCAGATACCGCATCATTGACCGCATAAAAATGTCTTAAAGCCTTGTTAAACGTAGCTTTAGAACCAAGAGAATAATAAGTGGTTTCCATACGTGACTCTCCCATTTTTATTATACATATGGGCATCTCTAATAACTGACTTATTAAAAAATGGCCTGCTTTATAACTGCTGATAAACTCAGAAGTTATGCATCTTCATCCACTTCCGGCTACGGTATATGCGAGTTTTTAGAAATACCTATATCATATTGTACTTAGATTTAGTGAATATTTTCAAGTATTAAAAATAAAATGCAGCCCTTTTTTATAAAAAAAGGGGATGTTTTACATCCCCTTTTTATTATCTATCAAATTAAATTCTTTCTTTTAAAGTTCTTTAAGACCTGAACTTCTCTTTTTGGATGGTTGCGATTTGGGTGAAAGATCAATCGAACCTGTTATTTCAGGAAGATCAATATTCGCAGCCGAAGCATCCTGTTTGTATGCTGTTTCAAAAAGATCCTCACCAACTTCCTCTTCAACGAAAGACTGGGTTATATCGGAACGTACTGTGGATCTTCTTCTTGAATATGTAGCGAATGCAGCATCAGCAAAGCCCTTGGAAACACTATACAGGAACTCATTGAGCACATTTGCCATACCCTTAAGGATGTACTGCTTCCTCTTGATTGTTGTCAGGTCTATATCAAGTATAAGACCAGGCTGTATGTGATGAGGATTTACTACATGGCAGAATACGTTGAATCTGTTTTCCATGAAGTTCAGTCTTTCATCAAGAATAACGCGTTCAACAGGGTTCTGATATCCATGTATCTTCTGCAGGAACGCTTTAAGATAGTTCAGTTTCTGTTTCAGATTCTTGAACCTGTCTTCATATGTTCTGTTATTCTTTTCAACAAAAGAATTTTCATTGTACATATCGCCTATTTCATTCCAGAGAGTTGAATCCGGATCATCTTCATATGCTTTTTTCTGTTTTTTCCATTCTTTGTTCATGAGTCTTGCACTAAGGTCATTGAAGTCAACAAGAGACCTGAACCTCTTCTTTGATTCGTAGTGTGCATGAACAACATCCCAGAGCATTCCTATTTCAGTACTGAATGCAGCTACCTGTTTGTCATACTCTTTCTTGGCTTCTTTAAGCTGGTTCTGGTCATAGTATGCCATCCTGATTGAATACCTTTCATCAGGGAGTACCATCGCATCAGTTTCTTCGTATTCACTGATACGGCATACCCTTGCGTTTTTCATGTTATCACATACCTGATAACCGAGCTTACTTGTGTCAAGAATTGATGTTATTGAATTGATACAGGTGTTATATCCCCTGTTCCTGATGTTCTCTTCGTCGATTATGTACTTGATGTTTTCCCTGATATTAAGCGGATCCATCTCTTCGACATCGATCTCTGCCCTGAGGCCCTCAATCTTATCAAGGAATTTCTTGGCTAGAATTGTATATCTTTTTGATTTTTCGTCTTCTTTATCATCATCTGTGAAATTCTCGATTCTCTTGACTCTTTCAAACATCTTTTCACTTGATGAAAGTTCGTTCTTGCCTTTATCAACAAGTTCATCATTAAACTGCTGAACCTGTTTGTCGATCAGATCATGAATCTGTTTCTGAATAGTATCCTTCATGATAGATTCAACTGTTACCTGGTAGTGATACATGGGGCTTATAAGTTCGCTTTCAAGGATGTTGATTGAAAGTTTTACGTCATAAACATATTTGGGACGCAGTTCATTGTCTTTGAATACGCATTTGAGGATTGCATATGCGTTTTCACCCCTTACAAATGCACCGACGTCAGTCTTCTGCCTGAGTATCGAGTTTGTCTCTGTTTCGAGGTCGTTAACTCCCCTCTGGATGTGTCCCTGAAGGTGTCCATACATGTTAACAATTGATTTTTCAATTTCACCGGTGTGGAACTTGTCAGCGCCGCCGATCTTGTCGAGAATCTCAACTATCTCTTTCGGAGTATACCTTGCAAGACCCTTGGATTCCTCTTTATCAACAAAATCTCTGACTTTCTTGATAAATTCATCTTCCATTGTGACAGTGTATCTGTTAAACATGTTCACATAGGTCTGATTTATGTAGTTATAAAGCTTCTCTTTCAGACCGCCCATTACATCGAGTTCCTTGAGGACCTCTTCCGGGAGTTTTGTCTGGATCTGATTCAGAACTTTATCATAAGTCTCATTTAAAATGACCTGCGCTTCAGCGATTTTATCCCTTCCCTCCTGCGCAATTGATTCCCTTGAACCAACAGCACTCGGCATAGTCGGGTGTACTTTATTGGGGCTTTTGGGAAACTGAGTTATTGACATTATTAAAACCTCCTTGGTATATAACGAACAATGATTACTTCTTGTTTTTAATAAAATATTTTCTGCCTGTTTATGCTACAATTCAGCAAAAATAATATTTAATTTTTCATAATAAAGTTAAAGATATCTACAATATTTGACATGTCAAGATTTATTTTACAGAATCTTGAATCCTGAAAATTATTTTAAAAAAAATCCCTTACAGTCAAATATATCGGCATCTGCTTCAAAAGCAACATTACTTTATTCGGACAGATACCTGAAACTGAAATTTGAAGCCGTAAATATGTCGCCATTGTTAACAATACCGTCATATTCCTTATTCTTAAATCCAACTTCAAGACCCTCGGCATGCAAAAGCATCAGGACAACGCTGCCCTTCTGGCTTTTAGCCTTGAGACTGAAAGGAAACCTTGATTCAAAATCCCTGAGTTTTACGTTGCATCCCAGTACCCGGCCGACTATAATTTCACGTGCACCCAGTGGAGCAAGATCAACCCTGTAGACTTCCGGTTTAAGCAGTTCATGATTCCAGTATTCCAGGCTCCCTTTTATCTGCAGTTTTTTCAGCCTGAGATAGATGAAAAGTCCAATAAGTATTGCAAGTGCAAGGATTACAGCAATCGCAGGGATTACCTTCTGCTGGATAAAATTACGCTTATCCATGTCTGCTTTCATATCCTCATTGATAGCCTTGTTCGGGTCAGAACCATCAAGAATCAGCGTCTTATCACTGACAGTTTGAAGATCAGTGCGGAACTGAGCAAGTGAAGATGATATTTTACCTGTTTTTTCCATTTCTGAAAGATTAACCACATATATCCACCAGTCACTTCCCTGGTACTGTTCTGCTACTGATTTCAAAGTAAAAGTTTCCTTACCTGGAGGCGGATCGTCTAAACCGTCAGTCATTATTACAATGACAACCTCTCTTTTCTCACCTGATGCTGCATTTTCATCAGTCAGATTTTTTGCTAAGGCGAATACCTGCTGACACATGAGAAGCATATGCGTCCATGCTCCGTGAGCTTCGGTCATTGAAATATATTTTTTTAATATATCCTTATCATTCTGATCATCGAGCATTATCCGCGGAAAGGCCTTTACTTCTTCATCGAATGTAACAAATGTAACCTTGTCGCCATCCTGAAGCTGTGTGTTAATATAAACGTTTACGCTGTTTTTGACAGTCTCAAAAATGTCGCGTGCGCCGCTGCCATAACCTTTCATACTTAGCGATGTATCGAGTACAAGAATTACATCCTTGTTCGAAGAAGCAGCATTTACATTAACCGGACTGAACAGAACAAACGAAAATGCCAGAATTAACAGAATAAACGAATAAAAACATCTTCTTATTTGCATCACTGTAATCACCTGATTTTTTTTTTAAAAATATAGCAAAATAGTGTAACTGTCAAGAATAATTAATTCAAACATTCAAATTAAAATTCATTATATATCTTTTCACTCCGGATATACTTTCTAAGATCAAACTCATCATCCCTGCTGATATCGAGGTATTCATTCATAAGTATTGTAAACCACGCCAGTGTATCCGCCCCGGTCTCAAGAGCAACAAAACTGCCGTTACCCTTATGCCAGTCTTTGATAATAATACCGTAGTTAAGGACTGCAAGAAGCTCAAGTTCCGATTCACCCTCGATTCCTTTGGACATATAGAAATTTATCACATCATTTTTTAAATCAATAAGCGGATAGGCCTTTCCGCAATCTGCTATAACAAATGAGGGGATGGAAAATGCGTTTTCAGATTCCGTAAACTTGTTTATCTTTTTTACTGTGACAATCCGGTTGAGGACATCTGCGAGCGTGTTTTTGACGAGGTCATCAACGAGAAAAAGTCCTCCATGTATCAGTTCATAAGGGATATAACCGCTCATCAGCTTTGCGATATCCCTGCAGTATTCCCTGTATATGATAAAATCAGCACCATCGGGTGAAAATCCTGAACTGTCTATCGGTTTCAGTGAATCAATATTGAGACCGGAGGGAATTACCCCCCTGATTATTTCGGCAAGGGCTTTCCGGTCTATTTTCTGTGCCGTTTTTTTCGAACCCTTTGCTGCAGCAGTTGTAGTTGAAGCTGCTTTTTTAGATGCTTTTTTACTGAACCCGCTAAAGTACCCTTTTATCATTATATCACCTTTAATTTCAAAAAAATACCAGTGTCAATTCCTTAACCATTTTGCAGAGTAATAGGCACTATTCCCGCCGCCTTCGGCGACTGGGGGAATTAAATTACCATATTACACTAAAAAGTATTTTCAGGAATTAGTACTGAAAAAATACAGTTAGTTATTTCTTCTCTTCGATAAATCAATTGTTGTCAATTAAATAAATGGGGGTGTATAAAAACTCAGTTTTTATACACCCGGGAAGCCCTACAGGGCTTTTTGGGGGACCGGGACAGCCCCCTGTCACTTGAGGAAATTCTGTTTGCTGAAATATCAACATTAATTCTGTCATGATATACACGGTTTGTATATATACTGGAAATCCTGGAGGATTTGTACGGGTCCAGGCTGTCATAAAAGTTATAATTCAATCCAATAAAAAGATTGCCTAAAACAGCAGGGAAAACTTTATGTACATGCCTGCGGTGTTCGCGTTAGCCTGCCGGGTTTTGAGCCTACTTTTCATTCGGGATCTCAATATCTGTGATCAAAGGTTGCGCTCCGAAAGGAGATGGCCGGATTTTACATGAGGGAACCCACCTGGTTATCCAGGTTCTATAAACCCCTGGCTACACGGCACATGCGGGTATTAATAAAAAAAGAGAGGCTGCATAAACAGCCTCTCTTTTTTTATTTTTATGCCTCTGAGAGTTTTTTGTATCTATGGTTTGTCCATTTAGCGTTCTCTTCTGCAGCCTTGAACAGCTCGGCAGCTTTATCAGGGAAATCCTTCTTAAGCGAAGTGTAACGCACTTCACCCATGAGGAAATCCTGGAACTTGCTGAAATCCGGCTCTTTTGAGTCAAGCTGGAACGGATTTTTCCCTTCCGCTTCAAGCCTGGGATCAAACCTGTAGAGGTTCCAGTATCCGCATTCAACCGCCATCTTGGCTTCAAGCTGAGATTTACCCATACCCGCTCTGAGTCCATGGTTGATACATGGTGCGTAGGCTATTATCAAAGAAGGTCCGGGATAAGATTCAGCCTCCTGAAGCGCTTTAAGGTACTGGGCCTGGTTTGATCCCATTGATACAGAAGCCACGTATGCATACCCGTATGCCATTGCCATCATGCCGAGATCCTTTTTCCTGATCTTCTTGCCTGAAGCAGCAAACTTGGCAACCGCGGCAGTCGGGGTAGCCTTTGATGACTGGCCGCCTGTATTTGAATATACCTCGGTATCAAGTACAAGAATGTTCACATCCTCGCCCTGGGCAATAACGTGGTCAAGTCCGCCGTACCCGATGTCATACGCCCAGCCGTCACCACCGAAAATCCATATTGATTTCTTTATGATAAACTGTTTCAGCTTAAACATTTCCTTTGCGGAAGGGGCGGAATCCCTTTCAAGTAAAGGAATCATTTTTGCAGCAAGTTCTTTGGTCTTCTCGGCATTGTTCCTTTGTGCAACCCACTCGTTAAGGAGGGCTTTAAGTTCAGAGGAGCTTCCTTCTGCCTGGTAAACAGCAGCAAGATCGACTATCTGCTGCCTCATCTGGCCGACTCCGAGATTCATACCGTATCCGTACTCGGCGTTATCTTCGAAAAGTGAATTCGCCCACGAAGGTCCATTACCTGCTGCGTTTTTGCAATATGCAGTAGCTGGAGCAGATGCGCTGTAAATTGATGTACAGCCGGTTGCGTTTGCAACCATCATACGCTCACCGAAAAGCTGTGTTATAAGTTTTATGTATGGCGTCTCACCGCAGCCTGCACATGCACCGGAGAACTCGAAGAGCGGCTGTGCAAACTGGCTGCCCTTTACGGTGTTCCTGGCCATGAGTGTATCTTTATATGTTACCTTTGATGACATGTAATCCCAGTTTTTGTTTTCATCCATCTGCGACTCAAGCGGCTTCATTACAAGCGCCTTCTCTTTTGCGGGGCAGACCTGTGTGCAGTTTCCGCAGCCCGTACAGTCCAGCGGACTTATCTGTATCTTAAACTTAAGGCCTTCAAGACCTTTACCCTTAGCCTCAACAAGTTTGATGCCTGATGGCGCAGCAGAAGCCTCTGTAGAATCAAGGAGGAAAGGCCTGATTACTGCATGCGGACAGACGTATGAACACTGGTTACACTGGATACAGTTTTCAGGGATCCACTCGGGAACATTAACAGCAATCCCCCTCTTTTCATACGCTGTAAGACCGGCAGGGAATGTTCCGTCCTCTCTTCCGTTAAACGCGCTTACAGGCAGCAGTTCTCCGTCAAGGTTGTTCATGGGTTCCATGACTTTTGTAACGAATTCGGGTTTACCTGCAGCATGCACTTCGGATTTACCCGCAAGTGTTTTCCAGTCTGCCGGTACTTCAATCTTCACAAGCCCGTCTGCACCGCTGTCAACAGCCTTGTTGTTCATGTTTACAATATCGTCGCCTTTTTTGCCATAGCTCTTCTTGATTGCCTTCTTCATCTCTTCAAGTGCTGTATCATGTGAGATTACTTTGGCCAGCTTAAAGAACGCAGCCTGCATGATTGTATTTGTCCTTGTGCCGAGACCAAGTTCCTGTGCAATTTTTGTAGCATTGATAATATAGAAATTGATATCGTTTTTCGCGATCTGCATCTTCATTCTTTCCGGAAGCCTTGAGATTGTTTCATTTGCGTCCCAGATACTGTTAAGAAGGAATATTCCACCCTTCTTGAGCCCTTTGAGCATATCATATTTGAATATATATGATGGAACGTGGCATGCAACAAAGTCCGGCTGTGAAATCAGGTATGTTGACCTGATAGGTTTTTTGCCGAAACGCAGGTGTGATACAGTAACACCGCCGGATTTCTTTGAATCGTAGGCAAAATATGCCTGTGAGTAAAGTTCGGTTGTATCACCGATAATTTTGATTGAGTTCTTGTTTGCGCCTACAGTTCCGTCGGAACCGAGACCGTAGAACTTCGCCTCTATTGTCCCTTCAGGAACAACGCTGATATCCTCGCCGACCGGCAGGGACTTGAATGTAACGTCATCCACTATACCGATGGTAAACCCGTTTTTAGGTTCAGGAAGCTTCAGGTTTTCATAAACTGCAAGTATCTGTGACGGTTTTGTATCCTTGGAACTTAGTCCGTACCTTCCGCCCACGATAAGAGGAGCATTCGGTTTCCCGTAGAAGACATCCTTCACATCAAGATATAGAGGTTCGCCGTTTGCGCCCGGTTCTTTTGTCATGTTAAGTACTGCGATGCGTTTTACTGATTTGGGAAGAACCTTCATCAGGTATTTTTCAGAGAACGGCCTGTAAAGGTGAACATTTATAAGTCCAACCTTTTCGCCCTTTGCCCTGAGGTAGTCTATTACTTCACGCGTTGTCTCGGTTACAGAACCCATTGCAATGATGATATTCTCCGCGTCAGGCGCACCGTAATATGTAAAGGGATGGTATTCCCTGCCTGTGATCTTTGTTATCTCCTGCATGTACCCTTCAACGATATCATCCAGTGACTCGTAGAATTTATTGGACGCCTCCCTTGCCTGGAAGAAGATGTCAGGATTCTGCGCAGTGCCCCTGATGAAGGGATGTTCCGGATTCAGCGCGTTCTTGCGGAACCTGTCGACTGCATCGCGATCGAGCAGTTTACCCAGCTCATTAATGTCAATCTCTTCGATCTTCTGAATCTCGTGAGACGTGCGGAATCCGTCGAAAAAGTGAAGGAACGGAACCCTGCTCTTGACAGCAGCGAGGTGTGCGATTCCTGCCAGGTCCATAACCTCCTGGACACTGCCTGTTGCAAGCATCGCAAAACCTGTCTGGCGAACTGCGTAAATGTCTGAATGATCGCCGAAGATGGAAAGGGCCTGTGCAGCAAGTGTTCTTGCGGTAACATGAAATACTGCAGGGAGCAGCTCGCCTGCGATTTTATACATGTTGGGTATCATGAGCAGGAGACCCTGGGAAGCTGTAAATGTTGTTGTCAGCGCACCGCCCTGGAGTGACCCGTGAAGAGCTCCCGCCGCTCCTCCCTCTGACTGCATTTCAGCCACCCTGATGACATTACCGAATATATTTCTCTTATCCCTGGACGCCCATTCATCTATAAATTCCGCCATTGGAGATGAAGGCGTAATGGGATAAATTGCGGCGACCTCTGTAAACGCATATGCCACATGCGCCGCAGCCTGGTTACCGTCCATTGATTTCATTTGCTTTTTTGACATAATACTCTCCTTGCTATATATTAAAAATTTAAAATGTTTTTAAAGCTGATTGTAATTCTGAATGCTTTAACTAAAAGAATAGCTTTATTACATTCAGAAGTTTAATAAGAATAAATAATGGTAACGTTGTTGTTATGATCAGGCATTAAAGCAGGAATAACTGATTTTGATAACAACTTCAGATCATAAAAAAATTTCGTAAATATAAAATACAACTTAATTGTGTCAACATTTTTTATTTATGTACAACGTGTCAATGGATAAACTGATTTTTTTATTATTATCACTCCGGGCGGCTTTCAGCTCCCGATATACTGATATGTAAATTTTATCTTTTACAGCAGACAGTTTTGTTCAGAAAAAGTTTCGGGAAAGAAATTCTTCGATAATATCTCCTATCCGGGTATATTTATTGGTTGTTCATACCGATATTTGTACAAAGAAACATTACAACATAAATGGATATTTATGAAAAAACTTAAGAACACCATTATTGATGCTCCGCAGTATTCGGTTTTCGTTAATGATAACAGAAAAATTCTTACGGATATAAACCGCCAGTTTACTGATATAATAACAGAAGTATCTGAAAGGCAGAAATCCCTATCCTCGCTGGTCGATGAACTGATAAGGCTTGCTGAAATTTCTGTGACTATTCACCACCAGTACACTGACAGAACCGGGGACGAGGAGATTTATAAACTGAAATCTGTACTCACCGCACTGAAGAAACATGCAAAGGCTGATAAAATCCACATACAGACTGCTGAATACCTCGCTAACAGGGTCGATACCCTGATAAACAGCGCATTTGAATCAATTGATCCCGAACTACAGAAAAAGAAAGCTGAAACTACCCCATTAACGCCGCATGGATCTGATCTGAAGCATAAATGGCTCACCTTTACAAGGAACGGGTCATGGTTTATCCTTCCCTATGAAACAGTGAATATAATTGAACCTGATCCGGAGTCGCTGTACGCCCGGGACAGTAACCATTTTATAAAAACTGATGATACTGAATATGAAATTGCGGATATGATGTGTTCCCCTGCGGGTGAGTTCAGGCTCCCTGCATATCTTGTGCGGATCGATGAGGCAGATTTTTATTACGCGTCGGACTTTAACGGCAGGGAAATATATGCCAGCTCGGACATAGTGAGCCCACTGGTAAAACCTCTTACAGGCCATGCGGAGAGCATATACCTTGGCAGGGTAAGGCTTTTCGGCGTTAAATACCTCTTCCCTGATATCAAAAAACTGAGAGCGTAGAGGCTGCGATAAGGAACTGTGCCGGAGCATAGAAGAGCCATGTATAGACTGTGCTGTTCTCTATCTTCCGGACGAAATTATTCACCGAATGCACGTAATCTGAAATCCCGAACAGGACCGCACCAACAGCTGCCATGACAGCACCTTCAGTAAAACCATTGTTAAGCTGCGCGATCGCAAGAAAAATCATGACAGTTATTGCCGTTACATACACAGCAACAGGTATCGTCATTTTACCTGCGGTGCGGCTGAGCCTTTTGACATGAAATACCGCTGTCAGCGCGAGAACAACAAGAAGAATTATATTCCATTGCCTGAAACTGTATTTAACAGCAAAAGCGGCAGCATACAGCACGTGGCATCCCAGGAAAAAAAGCATCCCGGGCTTGAGCAGGTCAGTCTCCTCAACCATAAGCAGCGTATCCCCGGAAAGCGCAAGAAGGAGTGCGCATGTTATGAACGAGTTATACGGGGTCAACCCCGCTTCTCCTATGGCGATCATCGGAATAAAAATTACCGCGATAGTCACCAGCGGAGTAAACAGATACTTGAGTTTCCGTATGCGGCGCAGTGCTACAAACTCACGTATCATAAATACCGCGACAAAAAATAATGACGCTGACCCGAACAGGTGTAATGTCATTTTTTATCTTTATCCTTTTTAAAAAGATCCGAAAGATCTCTCAGTGTTCCAGGATCAAAATCTGAACTGATCGCGGCAATGTTCTCCTGCCTGATCTCCTGGTAGATTTCTTTTCTGTGAACCGTTACCTTCCTGGGAGCATTAATCCCGAGCTTCACCTGGTCGCCCTTGATGTCGATGACCACGACCTCTATATCATCACCGATCATGATGCTTTCATTTAATTTCCTGGCAAGAACAAGCATTATCTGCCTCCTGCCTTTGTTTTTTTCTGTATCTCGTCGATTATCCTGTGCCTGACATTGTGCCGGTCGCTCAGCGATATAGCCTGCCTGCCGAGTTTTTTTACAGGATTTATTATTACAGGTCCCTGGAGGTTTGCAGTCATGTCGGACGGATTTTCCGGTATGGTTACTATTGCCAGGACAAGAAGTTCATCCGGTCCTTCTGCTCCAACTGCATCATAGTCATTCTGCGAAATTACAAGTTCATATTTTTTCATAAAATCTTCAGGCCTGATTATTACAAATGCGAGGTTTTTTTCATCAAAGGCCTGCATCCATTTAAACGGTGAACCATCGTCGCCTGAATCGAGTATTACAAATTTTTTAATGAAATCGAACCCGAGAATCCCCTCAGGAAAATCAATAACCTGGGCCTCGTCTACCTCGATCTCTCCGAAGGGTTTTGTGTTTACCTTGATCTTCAATTTTTATCCTCGCATGAATCTTAAAAATAGAATCGTTTTCAATCTGACGTTTGAAACATTCAAGAAGCCTTGAAGGGCCTTTTGTTAAGGGGCTGCGCCCCTTAACCCCGGTAAAATTAAAAGAAAAAATATTCTGCAGCATGTAACAGGTCTGACCCTAAAGTAAAAGTCATTGCGAGGCGCATAGCGCAGTGGCAATCTGTATCGTGTAAATTGCGTTTAAATTCAACAGCTGCAAACTCATGACACAATAACATTTATCAAAACAGATCACCACGTCGACCTTCGGTCTACTCGTGACATTTTATGCATACAGGACATCCCGTTAATCCGCGGTTAATTTATCAGCCATAAGATACTGATAATTTACGGATGAGACCTGTTTTTTACAGAAAATCCATCAGCGTAGGCTTGATTGATTTTGCACCGACCGCGAGCGCATAATTATGAACTGATTCGAGCCACTTGAAATTCATGATAGTTTCAGAATAGTCAATATCTTCATTCTTTGAAAGCAGTTCTGTAATATTACCCTTTTCATACTCAGCGCGTTTCATAAGCTCTTCAGCCCTGTTATACTTTGCGCCTGTAGCGGTGAGGTGCCTGAGCACATTATCAAGCGCCATATCGATCAGTCCAAGGTCCCTGCCGCCTACAAGCGACTGGTCACCTCGCACAAGGTCGTCACGAAGCTGGATCATCATGTCAAAAACAGACATGCCCCCGATAGATACATTGGGATCAAGGTTGTTGGGCGGCTGCGGAAAGTTCTTGTTAACAAGTCCAAGATCCTGGAGTACGGTTCCGCTCCCCTTGTCCTCAAGCCAGATCTGGTGAGGTGTTGTTGTTGCCAGCTTAAGGTTATTTATACCGTCCTTTGACGCTGTAACCGAAAGCCCCGCGTTATTGATCTTATCGATTATAAGGTCTATATTGTCACCCGCAGAGATTGTTATCTCCTTGCCGTCTATCACTATTACCTGGTTGCTTGCAGCCTTGTAATCAGTGGAGTCGGTGTTGGATGTGATCACCTGTTCGGTTCCCCAGAACACCTTGTTGCCGGGTATATTCACGCCAAGGTACTCACCCTTGCCCACTTCACGCATCTGTTCACCGGTGTTTCCCCTGTACTCTATGCCTATCATGGCATCGCCCTGCCTGCCCGCGGTGAGAGTCATGTATATTGCCACAAAGGGATTCTGCACCTCTTTTGTTCCGGTCTGGAATCCGCCGAAGATCGACTTGCCTGTCGCACCCTTGGTGTTTGCTATGGAAACAAGTTCCTCAAGGAGCTGGTTTATCTCCGTGGCAGCAGCCTCTTTTGTCTCGAAGTTGGAGTATATGCCGTTTGCACCCTGTACTGTAAGCTCCCTGATGCGCTGGAATATACGCAGCGTTGACTGCAGCGCGGTGTCCACCTCGTTAAGGCGCGACATTGATTCATTGATGTTGCTGAGGTACTGGTCAATTTCTGTAAGACGGGTGCGGTACATCATCTGGTTTGTAGCCGCTATGGGATTGTCGCGCGGCATGCGCACATTTTTACCTGTTGCCAGTTTGTTCTGTATATCATCCATCTCGACCTGGTGACGCTGCAGGTTATACGTCATCGTGTTATTGATCATCTGGTTTGTTACCCTGTACATATTATGCCCCCATCTTTATAACGGTTTCAAGCATCTTGTCCATAGTGGATATGACCCTTGCTGCCGCGTTATATCCATGCTGGAACTGAACCATTGCGGCCATCTCTTCATCGAGGTTTATCCCCGACACAGACTGCCTCATGTTCTCAAGGTTTGTAAGCAGTGTCTCCTGGTTCTCGAGCCTGTTCTTTGTCTCTTCACCCTGTGTGCCTATCCTTGAAATGATGGCAGTGTAAAAATCGTTGAACGTTGCCCTGCTGTCGACCATTGCCTCTTTGTGACGAAGGGAGGCGACCTGCAGCGCGTTTGTTCCGTCGCCTATGCCGTTAGTGGTATTGTAGTCGCCTGTTCCGCCTATATCCTTGCCCCGTGATGCAGCGATCTTGTCCACATCCTGGATGATTTCACTTGAAACAGACAGGTACGCGGCCGGGTTAAACTTTGGAGTGATCGTCACATGTTCACGATCAGGAAGGAACTTCATTATATCATCGGTTTTCCTGTAGTCAAAAGCGCCATTTTCTCCGCTCTGCTTGAGTACGCCGGTGATTCCCACCAGAAATTCATTTGAATCTTCAAGGTGAAGCAGCATGAAATTCTTTTTATTGTTATCTTTAGACACAGTGGCCTTAATAGCAAAATTTCCGTTATGATCAAGATAAGCTGAAACACCATAATCTGCATCGTTAATTTTCTTGATAACAGAATTTACAGTATCTGTTTTGTTATAATCGACCCAGACATACGGATCGTCCTTGGTATTTCTTTTAAAGGTAATTGTTCCGTTTATACCGATTGCGGCAGACGCATCAACTTTATTCTTTCCGGCAACCTTGAATATTGCGGTAACATCATTTGTAGCTGCACCATCTTCATCAATATCAAAGTTACCCTCAGTATTGTCGCTTATGTTAAGGTGGGTAAAGAAATTATTGTTCGTGTCCCCCTTTCTGCCGAAGCCGTCCTTATGCACTTCGTTGGTCAGGTCAGCAAGGTTGATGGCAAATGAATTTATGTCATTCATGTTCTGGCGTATGATATTGTCCCTTACGTCAATAAGCCCGGCCAGTTCGCCGTTCTTGATAAAGACCGGTGTTCCGGTATCGCGCCACACCACGTCAAACATACCGTCATTTTCCGGATTCTTGACAACCTTCAGCGGCCTGAATATGCTCCCCTGTACAAGGTTCTCGCCGTCTATATAGACTATGACCTCATCCTTGTCGCTCCTCCCCACGGAAATGTTAACTATGGTGGAAAGCTTCTCTATTGCCGCGTCGCGTTTGTCTCGCAGATCGTTCGGATTATCGCCCAGCGCCTCGGACTTCTGGATCCTTTCGTTCAGGTCCCTTATCTCGCGGGCGTAGAGGTTTATCTGATCTACATTGTGCTCAACCTGCCTGTTCGCGTCCTCCCTCAGGTCAAAAAGCTGCCTGTATATATTGTTCACCTCGTTTGCCAGGTGCACACTCTTCTCTTTTACAACTTCGCGTGTTGACCTCTCCTCCGGGTACTTTGAGAGTTCCTGCCACGCAGTCCACATCTGGTCCATCCTGCTGCGGAGCGATTGTTCAGAAGGTTCGTTGTAGATTCCTTCGATCTGGAAAATGAAATCGTTTTTTGATTTCCAGTAGCCCATGGTATTCTTTTCAGTCACTATACGGTCATCAATGAATGAATCACGCACCCTTTCAACTGCAAGTACAGTGCTCCCCTGGCCTATATCGTTTGCACCGTTGCTCCTGTTCATTGCGGGGAGATAGATAGGGTCCGCGGAAGTGATAACAACTCTCTGTCGCGAATACTCCTTGTTATCAGCGTTGGATATATTATGGCCCGTAACGTGAAGAGCCTGCTGGTGTGTCATGAGTCCCCTTTTCCCGATCTCAAGTCCCATAAATGTTGAATTCATATATCCCCCTTATGCCCTGATGCTGAAGAGTACCGGATTTACCATCCTGCTGCTCTCCCTGCCTTCGCTGTTGTAGCCTGATTTAATCGATGAACTGTCTTTAAGTCCCTCTATGAGTATTTCAAAAAATTCGATGTTGTCCCTTATCATCCTTGCGTTGACGCCCTGTATATCCCTTATCCTCTGCAGTAAACCCTTCAGCTCCGCGCCGGTTTTGAGCAGTCGTGCACCCTGCCCCCTCTCCATGACCGATGCTATTTCGTTAAGCGTGGGCTCCAGGGTTCCTGATGATGAATACGGTCTTCTGCAGCCTGCCACTGCCCTGATCCTTTCAAGTTCAAGATCATCTATTTCCTTTACCAGGGATTCCTGGCGCAGCGAAAGGTCCTCAATGAGCCTGCCGTCCTTTTTGAGTATGGCGCGGCCTTTCTCCTCTTCAAGGAGGAGTATATCCTCGTAAACGGTAATTTCAGATTGCAGAATGTTTTCGATTTCCATCTCTTGTTTTTTCATATCATGCTCTCCTTCGCATGGTTATTCCTTTAGCTTATCGGTAAACCGGGCATTTTTAATAAGAAGATTTTATGAGGCATAATGTGAAATTCAGGGGGACATAGAGGGCTCTGACCCCCGGGAAAAGCGGCTCTGACCCCCGGAAAGCGGCTCTGACCCCGGAAAAGCGGCTCTGACCCCGGCAAAAACTTGTTGTAACCTATAAAAATGGTTCAGCCAGATCGAAGATCACCCTGTCGGCAAGGAAAACACCATTTTCCGTGAGCCTGTAACAGCCATTCTCAGAGCTGATAAGTCCTTCACGCTCCTTATCGCCCAGCCTTTTAATGACCTCTGCCGGCAGGGGTCTGCCTGAAATCGCGGTGTATTCACCTGCAGTGAACCCGTCAAGCTTACGTACTGCGGTCATGATAAACTCAACAAGAAGCTGGTCCGCGTTCCTGTAATCGTTTATCCGCCTGAACTCCCCGGGCTTCATGTACTCTTCGAGGGAGGCGGGGTTGCTGAACCTGAGGCCGTTAAAAAACGAATGTGCGCCCGGCCCGGCACCAAGATATGGCGTAAAATCCCAGTACTTCATATTGTGGCGCGACTCGAAACCTGGAAGCGCAAAGTTGGATATCTCGTAGTGCCTGTAGCCCATCCCCTTCAGGTAATGTATTGCGCGCTCCCAGATGACCCGCTGGTTCTCTTCAAATTCTGCATCAGGCGTAACCCTGGCCGCGAGAGGAGTCCCATCCTCAATTGAAAGCATATATAATGAAACATGTTCAGGCCTGAACCTTCTGATTATACCTAAATCCGCGTCAATGCCGGATTCGGTCTGCCCCGGGATTCCGGCGATAAAGTCCAGGCAGCGCGTTATTCCAGGGACTGAGAAAAAAAGTTCAAGGTCATCTTCAGTGCAGTTCCTGCTCCTTCTGCCCAGGGTCTGCCTGTGTTTCATGATACTTGTCTGGACGCCCAGGACAATCCTCGTGATCCCGGCATCCCGGAAACCGAAAAGTTTCCCGCGTGAAATGTCGTCGGGATTCATTTCAACCGTAACTTCAGCATCATCCGCGATACTGAACATGGTGCCGGCTGCATCAAGCAGCCTGCGCATCATCTCTACCGAAAGAATTGAGGGCGTACCTCCGCCGATATAGAGAGTATCAAAAACAACCGCACCAAAGCTTTTTCTAAACGATTCCAGCTCCCGGGTAAGCCTTGTAACGAATGCATCAATATCATAAGGACTTGTATCCTCGCGTATGGAATAGAATGAGCAATAGTCACACTTGCTCCTGCAGAAAGGCACATGGATATAAAGCCCAGGCAGGCTTTTAATGTTGCCGCTACACATCAAGTTCTGACCTTTCAATTTTATACATCACCAGCATCGTTAAATGAACATGGAACAGGCAAAATTTTCCCATAAACCTACTCTTTTGAAATTTTAATCTTGATTAATTACCACTTTTCTCATCTGTTGTTCAGGTTGCATAATTAATTGTTTGATTTTTTTCAAACGGTATGCATTATTTTCAATATATTAAATTACTTATGAATAAAAAGAAAGAAATAGCATACCTGGACAGTTTCACAGCAAACACTTCAATTGTTCCCGAAGTGATTGATAAACTATACCAGGACCTGCAGTCAGCCGGATATCCCCGCGAGGAGATAGACGAAATTGTATTATCCATGGATGAATCAATAACTAACGCAGTACAGGTTACAATGACATGCACTCCCCCTGAAGAATGCACAGTCAGGACAAGAAATATCACCATCAGGTACACGATCAACGACACTGAATTTGATGCAACAATAATTGATCACGGCACAGGTCTTGACTTTATTAAAATATTCGGAACATTGCCCGACAACAATTCCAACAATTACTTTGACCAGATTGTAAGCTATGCGACAGATTCGGAAAAAGCAAAACTCAGCGTAAAAATCAACGGCGAAGAGATACCCCTGCGCGGAATAGGTGCCGGTCTTAAAATAATACTCACATTCATGGACTCTGTCACAATAGAATACATCGATAAAAAATCCATCCTGTCATCAAGCGTTTCTGACTACACAGACGGAACCATTTTTAACATCAAAAGGAAAAGAAGGTATCACTGATGTCAAAGATACTCAAGGCTTACAAGAACCCTGATTTTATCAATTCAAGG
The DNA here is from genome assembly GCA_035403465.1 of Spirochaetota bacterium. Lineage (GTDB taxonomy): Bacteria > Spirochaetota > UBA4802 > UBA4802 > UBA5550 > JAAYBQ01. The sequence continues at coordinate 20,143 of DAONFG010000041.1, forward strand.
GAGGCCCGTACTATAAGGATACTCAGTGAGTACATAGCGCCTGAAGCGGCTTTTAAAAACAAGGGGATCAACCATACCGTTGTTTTTTTCGGTTCTGCAAGAATAAATCCGGATGATAACAGCCACGGCACAGCCCGGTATTACGAAATCGCAAGAAGCCTGTCGTTCAAGCTGACAGAATACAGCAAGGAACTCAAAAAAGAAACCGGTGACAGTTTTTATATATGCACGGGTGGCGGCCCGGGGATTATGGAGGCCGCAAACAGGGGCGCACGCGACGCCGGCGAGAAGACACTGGGGCTCAATATATCTCTCCCCTTTGAACAACACCCGAACCCGTATATATCAGAGGACCTTAACATGGAGTTCCATTATTTCTTCATGAGAAAACTCTGGCTGCTTTACCACGCCAAGGCGATTATCGTATTCCCCGGCGGATTCGGAACCTTTGATGAACTCTTTGAAACTCTCACCCTTATACAGACAAAAAAGATGGAAAAGCCCGACATCACTGTAATGCTTTACGATTCTGCATTCTGGAAAGACCTGATAAATTTCAGGAAGCTTGTTGACATGGGAATGATTTCAGATGATGACCTTGATCTTTTCCATTTCTTCGACAGTGTTGATGAGGGCCTCAGTTTTTTAAAACCGCGTCTTAAGGAAATTATTGCCAGGGTTGATCATTTTATTCCGTAGCATCCGCAGCACCCGCAGCAGGATTCTTAGCAGAAATATTGATATACTCTTCGTAGTTAGCCCTGCTGTTATCGTCCATTGCCGTAATTTCGCATCCCACCTTTATTACATTGTTATCTATAAATGTTATATTCCTCACAATTGCACTGATCACTGCCTTTTTCCTTGTGGGAAGCATGATATCGTATGTTATCCTGCTCTTCTCCTCAAAATATCTCAGGTATTTCTTCTCCTTGAATACAAATCCCATTCCGCTCTTAGAAAGATCTGCAACAAGAAATTTTGTCTCCAGGGGGCAGAAGAGGCCGTTCTTTTTAAAGAGCTGGTCGATGACTATGGCCATGCGCCTGCATACCTCGCTCATACCCTCCGAAAGCGCCTGCGCGCTGTTCACCTGGACATATCCGTATGGTATCAGGAAATTATACATAACGGGGGCGAGCACTTCGGATATATACCTGTTCCTGCTGGTAAGTGAAATATCGGTCTTGTAGATGTTTTCAAGGTAATAGTTGTAGTCCTCTTCAAGCGAAGGATCGGGGTTTTCGTTAAGGTTGGGGATATAAATCAGTTTACCGGTATTAAGCGCGTGGTTAAGCCGGGGATCAGACTTTGCCTCGTTGATAAAAGTGATCTTCACGTGATCAAATTTCTTTTTAAGTTCAAACTCGGCGATCTCTTTTACCTTGTCGATCTTCTTCTGGCTTGTTGCAAGTCCCCGCTCGATTATATAATCACTTATAAAATTATTCATGTAAATGACCGATTTCCCGCCTTCAATATCTACAAGTTTCCTGTCCTCTTTTCGTGTTTCAGAGATTATCTGGAATTTTATCGGGATGAATACGAATGTATCCTCGTTCTTTTCGATATGCTTCATGCTGAGGTATATGGTATGCCCCCCGTGACGGGTAAATACAACGGCGTTTTCCGGAAATGATTTAACGTGAGGTATCCTGAATGCCACGTTCCCCTCGGAATATCCCAGGTACTGCAGATTAAGTGCGCCGCTGCTGGTCTTGATATAGACCTGGTGCCCGGTGAAAAAATTATCCAGGAGAAACTGGAACTGTCCCTTTTCTGTTACTGTCTTTATCTGGTCAGGCATTTATGGGCTCCGGCCTCTAAATATTTACAATTGCGCCGTCAAGCATTGAGACTATCCTGTCGGTCATACCCGCTATTTTCATATCATGCGTGACTATCACCGCAGTACTTCCCTTCTCCCTGCATAGTTCAAGGAGCATCTCCATCAGTATTGATGAGTTGCGTGAGTCGAGGCTGCCGGTTGGCTCGTCGGCAAGGATAAGGTCAGGTTCTCCCACGATTGCACGGGCCACCGCGATCCTCTGGCACTCTCCGCCGGACATCTCGCCCGGTTTATGGCCTGCACGCTCCTCCATGTTGAAACGCCTGATCAGTTCCATGGCACAATCCCTTGCCGTTTTCCACTTAACACGGCGTATAAGCAGCGGCATCATCACATTTTCCAGCGCCGTAAATTCAGGAAGCAGGTTATGCAGCTGAAATATGAATCCGATGTGCCTGTTCCTGAAACCGGAGAGTTCATCAACGGTCAGTGAAGATACATCCCTCTGGACCAGCTTTATGTTCCCCTGTTCAAAATTGTCAAGGCAGCCCACAAGGTTGAGCAGCGTTGATTTTCCTGTTCCGCTGGGGCCTGTTACAGCCACAACCTCACCCCTGTTAACCGTTAGGTCAATGCCCCTGATGACCCTGATCCTGTTGGGACCTTCACCATAGGACTTTTCCAGCCCGCTGATTTCAATTACTGCTGAACTGTTTTCCATGATTAACCTACTCATACCTGATTGTTTCAACGGGCTTCTGCCTTGAAGCCTGCCATGCCGGGAAAACGGCCGCGAATGTGGAGAGAAGGACAGCCGCTGATGCTATAAACACTACAAATTCAGGACTTATTTTTGTAGGGATGGAGTCAATGTAATATATATTATCTGGAACAAGTCTTATCCTGAAAAATATGCCAAGATCAAAAGCGCCGTAAATCCATGCCATTACAAGATTTATCGCATCCTCGACCCACAGGATTATGGCCTCAAGGTTTACTGATGCCGCAAGTCCCAGGACAACTCCCATGATAGTGCCGGTAACGCCGATCAGGAATCCTTCAAGCACAAATATGATCATGATAGAATCAGGTTTGGCCCCCATTGACTTGAGCACACCGATAGCCTTCCTCTTCTCCATAACGACCATCACTATTGTACCCATTATTGTAAATCCCGCGGAAATTATCACAAGGAATAGTATAATTGTCATTATCAGTTTTTCAAGCTGGAGCGCATAAAAAAGGTTATGGTTCCTCTCCTCGGCAGTGAGGGTCACGTATTCAAATCCAAGGGCCCTCTGGATTTGTGACGAATACTCCCTGAGTTTATAAACGTCGTCAACCTTGATGCCTATACCGTATGCAACGTCACCCACGCCGAAAAGGCTCTGTGCGTCGGGCAGCGACATGATTACAAGCTTTGTGTCGAAGTCATAGTACCCGGTCTTGAAGTATCCCAGGACCCTGAATTTACCTATACCCGGAGTCATCCCTTCAAATGCAGCAAGACTCCCCTGGGGAACAATCAGTTCGATCTGGTCGCCCACCCTGATGTTATAGTTACCGGCCATCTCCCTTCCGATGAAAACACCCTTCTTTTTACAGAAATCGTACCTGTTCTTGTCCTCGATCAGCCTTGTAACGTCTGCGGGTACATCGTCTGCCGTGCCGATACCGCGGATACCAATGGGACTGATGTTCCTCCTGAACCTGAAGAGCGCCTGTCCCTGGATGTACGGGTACGCGGACCTGACATGTTCAATCCCGCGGACGGTTGACGTAACATCCCTGTAGCCTTCGATAGCAATCCCGTCCACATCCTTTGCCATGACCGAAACTGTTATATGTGAATCAACATCAAGGATCTTGTCCTTGATCTGGCTCTGGAAACCGTTCATCACCGAAAGCACGACTATCAGGATGAACACGCCGAGAAAAACAATAAGCACCGAGAGCAGCGTGTTAAACGAGATAAAACCCTGGTTCTTTTTCGATTTCAGGTACCTGAAACCTACGAATAGTTCAAATAATTTCATTTTTATGCCTGCATGTTTTTTATATAAGCCGCAATCTATTCCGGCAGGTCTGTCCCTGACCTGATTATGGTTCTGCTGTACATGAGCCAGCCCCTGCGTGAACCGGGTTCATCCACGTACTGTATAAATTCCACTTCACCCTTCATCGATTCAACTGTTTTTGCAGTCCTGCGCTCGATCCTGTCGCACTCAAAGTATACCATGCGGTGAGTATATTTTTTACCGTCAATGTCCGTACGAACGTCACCGGGATTGTACTCGCCAAGGTCCCGGGTAATCAGGTCTGCATAATAGTATTTACTATAGAGCTCCCTGAACACATCTGCTGATTTGGGGAACGCCTCGCACGATGAGTACTTTGTATAATCCAGTACCTTTACGGCGTGGGACCACTTCATGAACACGTATGCCGGGTCCACGAATATATCATCATTTTTACATGAACCTGAAAAAACTGCGAGTGCGATTAATACTGCTGCTGAAATTTTATAACACATAAATCCTCTGTATATTTTTTCAATGATTCAACCGGCATGTCATTTCGAATCAGCTTCATCGCTTCGGGTGAGAAATCTCTGAACACAGAAATTTCCCATATACTCATAACCGGAACTTCATTATATTATTGAGATTTCTCAGTCGCATACTTAACGTATTAAAATAACTGTTCTATCAGCTCCTTCGAAATGACAGACTGTTTTACTTTCTATAAAAGTCCCAGTTCCTTTTCCGAAAAGACCTGTGCCGAAAACTTCTCGATCAGCACTCCGCCCCTCTTCCATGCATCTCCCGGAAGCCCGGCCTTGTAGCATGTATGGGTCAGGAATGTATCCCTGTCCCAGCCCTGCTCAACAGGCACCTGCGGAAGAAGCAGCCCCCTGTTGTATCCCTTTGTCATGATAAGCCCGTCCCTGCCTACCTTGATATCATTTATATCCTCAACCTTCTCTACCGGGCTGAGCACCGAAATTTCTATATCAATATCCGGGTACTCGGTTTTAGAAAGCGGTTTAAACCTGGGATCCCTGAAGGCCGACGAGAGCGCCATCTCCTTTATTGTATCAGGAATACTTTTAATCCCCTCGATATAACCTATGCATCCCCTGAGATTTCCCTTTATATGCAAAGTTACAAAGGCGCCGCATTTTTCAAGGAACACCGGATCATCAAACTCAGTTTCTGCACTGTCAGAATCCTGTCCCAGCACACCGGCAATAGTATTCCTGGCAAGCTTGAGGAGGTTAACCTGCTGCTCTTTGTTAAGTTCGACCATGGATCACCCCGCTTTCCCGGTAAGCACTGCGGACATATACCCCACTACCTGGTCCTTTGGACCGGCAGTGTCGCCTGAATTCATATATTTCAGAACCTGGACCTGCTCAGCGCCAAGCATCCTGCAGGCGGCCAGCCCGGCCAGGACCGCGCCCTCACCGCAAGCCTCGGCGCTTCCCGAATTTACAACTTCATGAATTTTCTTTGTGTCGAACGAACTCACGGCCTCAATGAACTTCGAGTCCATTGACACGGCCTTCTCGTAGCTGTGGTAGTGCGAAAGGTCAGTTGATATTATGATACAGTAATTCTTTCCTGAACTGATAATAGCCCGCGCAACAGTTTCTCCCATGTCCTCACAAAGTCCGGTATCAGTTGTGCCCATGACAACGGGTACAATCCTGAAGTTATGCGCCACAGTCTGGAGGAACGGAACCTGCACTTCAAGGGAATGTTCAAGTTCGTCAATATCTTTCAGGTATCCGAAAAATTCATCTTCGAGTATAATTCCGGCCACGTCCGAATCGATCTCAACATCGCCAAGGGGTGTGGAATAATAACCTTCAGGCATGACCGAAGCGCCCTTGAATCGCCCCCTGTGAGAAGGCGCGAATACGGCAAACCCGTCAAAACTTTTCCCCTCAAGAAGCCTGTACCCGTAAGCGGCAACGGGGCCGGAATAGATATAACCCGCGTGCGGTGAAATAACTCCGCAGATCCTGCCCTCCACGCTATGAGCATCCTTTGCGGCATCGTCAAGGTAAGCGCCGATCATCTTTGAAAGCGCAGACGGATTGCCCGGGTAAAACGATCCTGCCACAGCCGGTTTCCTGTATTTCATAACCTACCCCCTCCCGGAGAGCCCGATCTCAACCTGTCTTAATATGTTTTCAGCGATAAGATTTTTACTCTGCATTGGAAGTTCAATCCTTTCTCCCTTTGCTGTAAAAATCGTCATGATATTGGTGTCTGTATTGAACCCGGCACCCTCTTTTGAAACATCGTTCAGGCAGATCATGTCAAGGCTCTTGGTTTTCAGTTTGCCCACGGCATATTCCTCGGTGTTCATGGTCTCTGCCGCAAAGCCTGCTACAAATATATCAACAAGCCCCTTACTTTTCCTGAATTCGGCGACATTTTTTAGGATATCCGGCGTTCTTTTCATGGTGATTACAAGGTCGCCTTCGCTCTTTTTTATCTTCTCCCGCGATTTTTCAACAGGGGTGTAATCAGCGGGTGCCGCGGCCATTATCAGTACGCATGGCCCGGAAAGTTCCGCAAGTACGGCAGTAAGCATATCAGCGGTAGATTCGACAGCAACACACCTGTAAGGTTTATCCATTATATAGAATTCGTTTATAGGTCCGTGGATAAAAACAGTGTCCCTGGACTTTTTGTACGCCTCGTCTGCAAGAGCTACCCCCATCTTGCCGGAGGATGCGTTTGAAATGTACCTTATGGGATCGAACCATTCACGCGTCGGCCCGCCTGTAATTATTATCTTACTTTGAGTTAATAACACTGCACGCCGCCTCGAAGATTATATTGATATCAGCGAGTCTCCCCTTACCTTCATCTCCGCAGGCAACAAGTCCGGATTCAGGTTCTACTATGTGCACGCCCCATCCCCTGAGCTTTGCGATGTTTCCCTGTACTGCAGGGTGGGCGTACATGTTCGGGTTCATCGCAGGCGCAACCATCACTGGGCATGTCATGGCAAGGAAGGTTGTGCTCACCAGGTCATCTGCAATACCGTTTGCAAACTTCCCTATGAGGTTTGCAGTGGCAGGCGCAACGATAAATATTGACGCGTCCTCCTTAAGGGCAATGTGTCCCATCTGCCTCTTCTCCCACAGTGTCTCGTCAGAATATACAGGATTGCCTGTAAGGGCCTCAAGCGTCAGGGGGGAAACAAGTTTCGCTGCATGGTCGGTAAGGCAGACATGCACATCATAACCGGCCTTGACAAAAAGGCGTGAAAGGTCGCACGACTTGTACGCAGAAATGGAAGAACTCACAGCAAGCACTATCTTTTTCATCTCTTGAACATCCTCTCCAGTTCGTTTTTACCCAGCGTGTAGACAAAGGGCCTTCCGTGGGGGCACCTCAGGTCAGGCGCTGATTCAAATACAGTTTTAACAAGGTGGGCCATCTCGGCCATTGATAATTCATCGCCGCTCCTCCTGGCCGAATGGCATGCGATGAGCGCCATGAACTTTTCGCGTATATTATTACTATTTTTATCCTCGCGAATATTATCAATCATATTTTTCACTAAAATTTCAACGTCATTCCCGCCTGCAGCCACGGGTGCAGAACGCACAATAATGGTATTGTCGGAAAACTCCTCCACTTCAAATCCTGCAGACTCGAAGAGGTCAATGTTTTCGACAGCTGCGGCGTACTCGGCAACGGTCAGTTCCATTGACAGGGGAAAAAGGAGCTCCTGCGATTCAATTTCACTGTTCATTGCCATGAGCCTGTCGTATATAATCCTTTCATGCGCAGCATGAAAGTCTATGAGGTGCATGGACTCATCCTTTTCCGCAACTATGTATGTGCCGAAAACAACGCCAAGCACCCTGAACCCGCTCTCTGTATCAGTACCCTCGGTAATCCCTGCTGCCGGTCCATCTGCAGCAGGCGTATCGCCGAAGAGGGAGCCAGCAAAATCACCGGCGGACGTTTCATCCCTGACTGACGCGGCCTGCTGTGAATCCGCCGGGGCGTATACCTGCTGTGCCGCCGGTGTACCCCATGTATAGTTTTCCGCGGAATTAATCGGAAGCGAGTGTATCCTGTTAAGCGATTTTTTCGCCAGTCCGTATATCAGTTCATCAATATACTTCTGGTCAAAGAGCCGCACCTCGCGTTTTGCCGGGTGCACGTTTACATCGGTCAGTTCAGGATCGATCTCAAGGAAGACGATTGCCGCCGGGTACTTGCCGCGCGGGATAACAGCCTCGTATGCGCGCGCAAGGTGATACGAAAAGTATTTGCTCTCAACGGGCCTGTTGTTTATGTAGAGGAACTGCATATTCCTGGAATTGCGCACAAATGTCGGACGCGACATGAAGCCTTTTATGCGCGCTTTAAGGTCACTCAGCTCCTCGAAGTAGAGGTTGTCCATGATCCCCCTGCCGAAGACCTGGCTTATGCGGTCTTCAGCCTTTGCTGCGGCGGGAAGGGTTACCTGCCGCTTTCCGTCGACCTCAAAGGTGAATGCCGTACCGTACGCGGCCAGGGATATCCTCAGCAGCGATTCGCGTATACTGCGCAGCTCGGTTTTTTTTGCCTTGAGGAATTTTTTGCGCGCAGGGACATTGTGAAACAGGTTCTCAACGATCACCGTTGTGCCGGGTGAACCCATGAAGTCCGTAACACTGACATTCCCCGAAAGGGATTCAAGCCTTGCCCCGCGCTCCTCATCCCTCCTCTTTGAGAGAATCACGAAATCTGAAATCGAAGCAATACTTGAAAGCGCCTCACCCCTGAAACCGTAGGTGCTTATGCAGTCCAGCGCCGAGTCTGCGCCAAGCTTGCTCGTGGCATGTTCCATTATCGCCAGCCCGATCTCGGCAGCGTGTATGCCGCTCCCGTTGTCGCGCACCGATATTTTTTTCAGCCCGCTGTCCCATACCTGCACATCGATCTCCGCGGCACCCGCATCGAGAGAGATCTCCACGAGCTCCTTTACAACCGAGAATGGGCCTTCGACCACCTCGCCTGCAG
>DAONFG010000042.1:0-26288 GCA_035403465.1 Spirochaetota bacterium
CCGCATATACACAAAAATCCTGAAAATTATTGAAATCGGTTCAGGGAAGAGTGAATTCATTGAAAAATCGGCCGGGATTAACAACCTGCTTGAAGATAATGAACTTAACCTCCTGGTTTCACCGCTTGTAAGAAAAACTAATTTTTACATTTCACGCCATGCTCTTGATGTTGACAGAACCGGAATGATGTTATATAATGATGTAATTTCCGCAGCGGAAAAACTAAAAAGATTTTTTGAATCAACGGGCTGGGTATAGTAGCCTGTTGATTGGATAAAAAATCCGGGAAGATAAAATGTTTAAAAGAACTTTCCTTATCCTGAACATACTGGCCCTTGTAGCGATACCGGGCTTATCACAGAAGTCCGGCGGAATCGACTGGACAGGTGAAATAATAACAGCAGCGGGAACTGACAGGATTACGGTTAACGATGAAGGTCTCCCCTTTGACCCTGACACAGGCAGGATAATATCAATCTCCGAGGCCAGGAACATGTCATATACAAGGGCAAAGGAGAAAGCAATAAATGCCGCGGCTCTGCTGATCAGCGAAATCCCGGTCGATAATGATTCCACAATAATGCAGATTATTGAACGCGACCCGGTAGCAAGGGCTCGTATGACAAGGGTCATGCATGAATATTCAAAATTCAGGGACAGGCCTGCCGGGTACATGGAGACAACATGTGAACTTAAGTTAAAGGCGGGTTACCTCATAACGGCCATGAATTACGACTTCCCCATGGAGGAGTTCCCGGAGAGCGACCAGAAAGCTTCACCCACCCTGTATACTTCACTTATTGTAGATGTCAGGGGCCTGGATATAAGGCCTATGCTGCTCCCCTCCATATATAACGAAAACGGACTCGAAATATACGGTAAAAATTTCATATCCGGTGATGATGCAGTTAAGCACCTTTCAGTTTCATACGCCTATTCCGAGAGTGACGCAAAGAAACATAAAAAGGCAGGGCAGCACCCTTTTTTCTGTGCCGCACTGAAAAACCTGAATGGATCACCCGTTTTATCCGATGATGATATCAAGAGATTATTCAGCCATAAAAAAAATTCTGCCTATATAAAAAAGTGCAGGGTTATTTTTATCATAGACAGGTAAGCAGATGAATCCCGTATTTAAAATTTTAAACAACCTGATAATAGCAATAAACCGCCTAATAGATTCTATAAATCTTAGAACGGTACAGACCATAAAACGCAGTTTTCTGTTCTTAACATTTCTAATGTGCCTTGCGGGTATATATTTAGGATACAACATGGGAGCTCAATCTGCAAAAATCAAGCGCCCGCCGCTTGCTGAATTCGTTAATGACACATTCGCCAACGATATAAACAGGGAGCGGGATACAGGCAGCTTTTCCGGAGTACTTGAATCAGAGATGGTCAAGGAGTCTGACACCATCAATTCGAACAAGGTTGATTTCTTCGTCAGGGAAAGACTCAACACTGAAACAGACAACAGTGTGATCGACTCGGGAAAATCCGTTTCAGATCCGTACCTTGGCGAAAAGGTTTACAAACCTGAAACGCCCGTTGATGATGATAAACGATTCACCGGATCAGATGATTCAAGGATCAATGTCCTGGACAGAAATTTCAACACCGAAAACAGGAACGATATCATAATAAAAGACAAAACAGAGAGCAGCATGCCTGGCACCGATAAGACAGATGATAAAAAAACCGATATCCGGCTGCTTGAAAAGGACAGGACCTATAAACCTGAAACAATACAAAAAGACCAGGGGACACCAGAACAGTGAAAAGATCCCTTTTAACATTGCTGATTATTATCTCTTCCCTCAGCGTACAGTCCAAGGACTTTAACAAGACCGAAGAGATGATTGATACGATACTCTCCGAGGAGAGCGGTTCCGCTGTAAAACAGGAAAAGGAGCAGACAGAACAGCAGGCAGGTGATGAGGCAGCGGTTACTGTTGAGGATGAGACCGGGGCAAAAGACGATGCGGCCTCCTCGGGAAAAAATACAATGTCGGGAAAAGATGAATCGATCTATAAAACAGCGATCCAGTTATACAATACCGGATATTATGACCACTCCCTGGCCAAGTTTAATGAAATAATCAGTAACCATGGGGACAGCAAATTTCTGGATAATGCTCACGTCTGGGCAGGAAGGATTTACATAAAAAAATACAAGTATGATGATGCTATTAAGGAATTCGACAGCGTAAGGGATATATCGGGTGAATACCCGGCTTCTTTATTCTACAAGGCCGAGGCTTACAGGTTTAAAGGTGACAACATAAGCTCCATAGAATTCTACCAGAAATATGCATCTGAATACCCGGGCAACCCGCTCGCTCCATATTCCATATTGAACGCAGGCAAACTATACCTGAGCAACAAACAGGGGACCCAGTCGCTTGAAGCGGCTATAAAACTCATTAAAAACTACCCGGACAGCGATACTATTGACGATGCATATTACCTTATTGCTAAAATTTACGAAAAGGACCCGGTTCTTAAAGATGTGGAATCAGCCCGAAAGTACTATAAAATATTTCTCAAAAAAGCAGCCAATAATGAAAAATACTTTTCTGACTCCCCCCTTCTTCCGGCGGTAAAACGTGATATGGAGCACCTTGAAAAAACGCACTTCAAAATGGAACGCTGATGTAATCCCCTCCCTTACTGAACCTTTTTTTCATTGACACCCACTTTTGAATATACTTCTATACCGGTAAGGACCACCGGCAGATTCCATGTTTAACATATTTACATCAGACATCGACAAACTTTACGGCAATACAGACCTCACTCCTAACATGGAGGACTATATCGAAAAAATTGCCTTCCTCTCCGAGACCAACCGTGTTGTCCGCGTCAGGGACATTGCAACTGTTCTTAAAATAAAAATGCCAAGTGTTACCGCGGCCCTGAACAAACTGAAGGAACAGGGACTGATTGATTACGAAAAATACGGCTATATTGAACTTACTTCCCGTGGAGGCATAATTGCAAAGAGGGTCATAAGCAGGCACCTGTGCCTTAAGGAATTCTTTTTTAACGTGTTAAAACTCCCTGAAGAAAAAGCTGAGGATGAGGCTTGCAGGATAGAGCATCACATCTCACCTGAGACATGCAAAAGGATACACAAACTTCTCCTTTACTATAAATCAGATGAAGAAAAGCATAAAGACTGGATAAGGGAACTGGAAGATGCCTTGAAACAATAAAAAATTCCAGCGGGCCTTTCAATGGGCTTCGCCCCTGTACCCGATTAGGAAAAAGTGAATGAACATTGTGTATAATAAAAAAGCCTGTCAGAGTAACAGGCTTTTTTATTATACAGTGATGATGGCTTTTAATTCTTGGCCTTCTTAGCCTCTTCAATCTTTTTGAGAACTTTCTCCTGAATTTCCTTTGTTACAGGAACATACTTGTTAAATTCCATCGAATAGTTCGCCCTTCCGCTTGAAATGTTTCTCAGCTGTGTAGCATAACCGAACATCTCCATAAGAGGTACAAAACCGTTAAGTTTCTGGGAACCCTTCCTGTGCCTGCGCATTGATTCAATCTTGCCGCGCCGCCTGTTTATATCGCCGATAACATCACCGATATAATCATCCGGTGTATTTACTTCCAGTTTCATCTGCGGTTCAAGCAGAATCGGATGAGCTTTCAGGAAGGCCTGTTTAAATGCAACCGCCGCGCATGTACGGAAGGCCATGTCAGATGAGTCTACTTCATGGTAACTTCCATCAAGCAGAACTACCTTAACGTCAACAACAGGGAACCCGGAAAGAATTCCCTCCTTCAGGGCTGACTCAATACCCTTGTTTACAGAAGGTATATACTCGGCCGGGATCGCACCGCCCTTGATATGATCAATGAACTCATAGCCCTTCCCGTCATTAGGTTCAAGCCTCATCACAACATGGGCATACTGACCTTTACCGCCAGTCTGCTTGGCGTGTTTGTAGTTAATCTCATGCTCAGTCTGGATTGTCTCCCTGAACGCTACTGAAGGCTCTCCTACCTGCGCTTCAACGCTGAATTCATGCTTCAGCCTGTCTATTATAATTTCAAGGTGGAGTTCACCCATACCTGAAATAATTGTTTCATTTGTTTCTTCATCATACCTTACATTGAATGAGGGATCTTCCATTGAAAGTTTTCTCAGCGCGTTCCCGAGTTTTTCATCCTCGTTTTTTGTAGGGGGTGTAATCTTCATCTCGATTACAGTCGGCGGAATAAAGATCGATTCAAGATAGAGCGGGTGTGAAGGGTCACAGAGACTGTCCCCGGTTTTTGTGTACTTCATGCCTATTAAGGCTACGATGTCGCCTGGTCCTGCTGTTTCAACCTCCTCCCTGTCATTAGCACGTATTTTGAGGATCCGGCCGATGCGTTCCTCCTTATCCTTTGTGGAGTTATAAACTTCCATGCCTGTTTTGAGTAAACCCGAGTATACTCTGATAAAGGTCTGCTGCCCAACATATGGGTCGTGTATAAGCTTAAACGCAAGGGCAGCAAAAGGATCTTTCAGCGAGGGGTGTCTTGTGTGTGATTTTTCCGGATCATCCACGTCCATCCCCACTACTGCACCTTTATCAACTGGTGAAGGCAGGTAATCAACAATAGCATCGAGCAGAAGCTGTACACCTTTATTTTTATATGAAGCCCCGCAGAAAACCGGGGTGATAAGAAGTCTTATTACTGCTTCCCTTGCAGCTTTTTTAAGTACATCCGTGGGAACATCCTTACCGTTAAGAAAACAGTCCATTATCTCATCGTTAAAATCAGCTATCTTTTCAACGACAAACTGCCTGGCCGTCTCGCACCTCTCCTTGTAGTCATCAGGTACCGGAACCTCTCTCCTCTCCATGCCTTCAAAGATATAGGCCTTTCTCGCGATAATATCAATCATACCGCTAAAGTCCTCTTCCGCTCCTACAGGAATCTGGAAGGGAACGGGATTCGCATCAAGGTACTTATCCATCTGGCTGACTGCGTCGGCAAAATCAGCACCGATACGGTCCATCTTGTTTACAAATGCAATCCTGGGCACCTTGTACCTGTCAGCCTGGTTCCACACGGTCTCGCTCTGGGGCTCAACACCTGAAACAGCACAGAAGAGCGCAACCATCCCGTCTATGACGCGGAGCGAACGCTCAACTTCTACCGTAAAGTCAACGTGGCCGGGTGTATCAATTATATTTATCTGGTGATCTTTCCAGCTGCATGAAATCGCAGCAGAGGCAATAGTAATACCCCTCTCCTGCTCCTGCTTCATAAAATCCATTGTAGCCTGCCCGTCATGGACTTCGCCGAGTTTCCTGGTCGTACCGGTAAAGAAGAGAAGCCTTTCAGTAGTTGTAGTCTTTCCGGCATCTATGTGCGCCGCTATACCGATATTCCTCAGTTTGTTAAGAGACATATAAACCTCACATTATTAATTATATCATCGTCACAGTAATAAAATAGACAATTCAAGGGTAGATACCTTAAAAAAGCGTTATGAGTGACGGATTTGATTATTCAGATCTACAAGCGGTTAACTGGATAGAGCCTCATCGCATGCGTTTGAATCATTGGTAAAACAGGTTGGCATCTTCAAATCAGGTTGTATTTTTGTCAATAGATTTGCAACAAATTTCATTACATATTAATTAAAGGTGTAATTCAACTAATCGTATCTTTCTCCCAGCCGCCGAAGGCGGCGGGGAGAATAACCAGAACAAATTTCATTAAATATAAGGACTTTACTGAGGAATCTTCAGCAATTCAAGCTGGATTTCGGCATTGGCTGCACCTGTGGTTCCCGGGTGTTCCTGCATGATCGATTTAAAGATTGCCTCGGCCTTGCTGTCATACCCCATCTTCAGATAGCATATACCCATCTGGAAATAACCGTCAATCCCTTCGTCAGTGCTGCTGAACTCCTCGTACAACCTTCTGTATATTTCGACCGCTTTCTGGTGATTATACTGTTTTATGTGAATGTCTGCTATTTTCCTGTAAGCCTCTCCCCTGTGTGTTCCATCATAATAAATTTCAAGGTATTCATACAGCTCATTCAACGCCAGGTCATACCTTTCCAGCCTGTAGAATTCGGCACCTTTTCTGAATTTCATGTCATCGGCAACCTGCTTCAGGTTTACAGCCCCTGTTTTCTGTTCAGCAAACAGGCCTGAACCGGAGATAACCAGAATTATTATGCCAATAATAATTTTTTTCATATTCTACCTCGTAATTATGTCACATAGAATCGATCAATTTTTCAATCTTTTTTTTAATTTTATCAGACAAAAACAGAGCTGCGATATAACTTACTTGACAAAGAATTTTCTTGAATCAGTTTATAAATATATAAAATATTATTCTTCAGTATATATATTCAATACAACGGTTGAATAAAAATTCAGGAGTCTTTATAAATTAATGAAACGAATTGTAATCATCGAAGATGATCAGATCATAAGGGAGAGTCTGAAAGAGATACTTGAACTGAATTCGTTCGAAGTTATCGCCACAGACAGCGGCATTGACCTCATGAAAAAAATAATTGAATTCAGGCCTGACATTCTTATCACCGATATCATTATGCCCGACAAGGATGGAATTGAGATTATAATTGAAGCAAAAAAAACTCTCCCCGACATAAAACTCATCGCCATTTCCGGCGGTGGAAGGATCGATTCAGAGAGTTACCTCAATACTGCAAAATATCTTGGTGCAGACTCAACGCTGAAAAAACCATTCACCCATGAACAGCTCATAGGTGTGATAAAAAACCTTACAGGTATATAAAACTGCAAAAGCTTTTATATATTGATCTGCGCCTTATCATCCACCGTATTTCCAGGATTTACTGCACAGAATGAACATCATAATTAAACAGGCCCGGTTTACAGATATAGAAAGCATCCATGCAATTGAACAGCAGTCAATATCGTCATGGAGCTATGACCAGTTCGTCGAAGAAATATCCAGGGAATTCTCCGTATTGCTTGCAGCATTCCTGGATGACATGGTTTCAGGCTATATTTCCGCCTGGATTATCGGTGACCAGGCGGAGATTCACAGCCTGGCAGTATCAAGCCGATTCTCGCGCATCGGGATAGGGGGAAAACTGCTGAACAGCCTGTCAGTTGAAGCGGCAGGCAGGGGATGCAGTTCCATCCTGCTTGAAGTAAAGAGCAGGAATGTTCCGGCAGTAAACTTTTACAAAAAAAATGGATTTACAGAAACAGGCCGCAGAAAGAACTATTACCACGATGACGATGCCCTGTTAATGGAGAAAAAAATTTAATGAAGATAAAAAACGCATACTTTCTTAAAAGCTGCGTATCAGCCTCGCACTTCCCGTCATACCCGTTTCCGGAATTCGCTTTCCTGGGAAGATCCAACGTGGGAAAATCATCATTGCTTAACATGATACTGGGACAGAAGGACCTTGTCAAAACCGGTGCTCGGCCGGGAGTTACGCAGGCGATAAATTTTTTCATAGTCAATGACAACAGTTCGTTTGTTGACCTTCCAGGTTTCGGTTATGCGAAGGTACCGGCGGATATCAGGAAAAAGTTCACACCTCTGATTAAAAGTTATCTTGAAGGCCGCGATAACCTTAAGGTAGCATTCCTTCTTATAGACATAAGAAGGACCCCTGGTGATTTTGAAGAGGATATGCTTGAATTTCTCGAAAAAAACAGAATACCGGTGGTGATTACGCTGACCAAGTGTGACAAGCTTTCAGGCAACCAGAGGAAAAAAAGAATCCAGGAAATCATAGATGCACTGGATATCGGCAGGGACTCCATCTTCCTCACCTCGTGTAAGACGGGTGAAGGAAAGAAGGAGATCCTTTCGGTTGTAAGCGATTTTATAAAGCAGGGTGGAACTAAAGCTGAGTCATTAGATACATGATACGGCTTGCATGCTCCTTGTTTGGAAATTTGGTCAAAAGATATGCTGTTATACTCATCTTGCCAGCTGCCTCTGAATCCGCATCCATCTGCCTGAGTACATCAATAATCAGGGGTTCATCCCAGTTGACCATTATCAGGACAGACTGCTCCGGCGGCATGTTCGCTATTTTGTTCGCAAGCACCATAACGTTTTTCCTGTAGCCCGAATCCTTGTTCCTTTCACTTTCAAGCTTCTTCTGTTCAAGCTGCAGTCCGCTCTTTACCTGTTCGAGTTTTTCCTTTTCACTGTCGATAGATTTCTCCTTCTCTGCTATAAGGGCCTCTCTCTTGTCAAGCTCCTCAATGCGTTCAAGAAGTTTCTCCTTCTCCTTGCCGAACTCCTCCTTCTCGATCAGTGACGGTTCGTCATCAGACGCATTCATTGACAGTTCGGGTTCGCTCCTGAACGGATCAAGAAGACCCGACAGTTTAACTATCCCGATATAATCCAGCCAGAACGCACCGATACCTCCGAGAAAGACAATCAGCAGCATTAGAAAAACTATTTTTGATCTGTCAGAAACGCCTCTCATACAATACTCCGGTAATATTATTTATCTTTTTCACCTGCGTACAGGTCTATTACTTTCCGCACATAGTCTTTTGTCTCTTTAATATCGGGAACGCCCCCGGCCTTGTCCACGGTTCCTTTTCCCGCATTATAGGCGGCAAGGGCCCGCTTGTAATCTCCCTGGTAATTGTCTAGCAGATTCTTAAGAAGGGCAGTGCCTCCTTTTATATTATCCTCGGGATCATAAGGATTTTCAACACCAAGATCCATAACAGTCGAAGGCATGAGCTGCATCAGCCCCATTGCTCCTTTTGGTGAAGTCGCGTTCGGGTCAAATCCTGATTCCGCGGTAATAACTGAACGCACAAGCGAAGGCGGAATATTCCTCTTGTTTGAATAATAATTGATCAGGTTTTCAATATCAGTACGTGAAACCTCGGTACCGCTAAGCAGTCTCTCCTCTTCTGAGGGTAGAAGCCTGATGGCACGGTCGGTCATCTCTCCGAAGGTCGCGTTAAGCTCACCCTGCGGTTTTACCTGTTTTTCAACTTTATTCAAGCCGAACCTGTTTTTAAGTTCGGTGATCCTTGTCATCGCATTATACATTTCTTCTATCATCCGAATTACCCCGGGATTCTCTTATTGTGAATCTTCTGGTTCATGTCATCATTCTCTTTTGCAACTTCCCTGTTGAATTCATACATGAACTCATCGTATTTCCTCTCCTTGAGTTTCTCGACAACCTTCTTATCTCTTGATGCCTGGACAAGTTTTTGCCTTATGCGCTGGACTTCAGGTTCCAGCCGTTGTATCCTCTTCTCTGCCTCGTCTATGGCCTTTCTTGATACATCGGAAAACCTCATGATGCCCATGGCCTCGTCCGGAATAAAAACGCCTTTCGAAATCTTCTCCCTGTAAGTGGCCTCGAGTGAATTTATCTTTCTGTTCAATTCATCCTGGAGCACCCGTTCCCTGTTCTGCAGGCTGAGTACCTTCATGAGCTCGTGCTTCACCTCGGTCTCTTTAGCCTCGCGCATATCAAGGAGTTTCTGCAGCCTGAAACTGAACTTTTTCATTTACAGCCGCCTGCCTTAACCTACCTGACTACCTGTGCGAACGATGGAGTCCGCGTTGCCGTCTGGGGAATGCGGCTCTTCTTCTCTTCGGGAATCATCATCGAAACCATTCTTCGCATTATATTTTCAAGGTTATCCTTCTCGTATATTCCCTGCTTCAGAAAAGTATTCATTTCATTGATCATGCTGATTGCCCTGTCTGTCACCGGATTGGCGCCGCGCACATAGCCTCCAAGGTTGATCAGGTCTTCCGCGTCAGTATATGCCGCCAGCAGTTCCCTGAAAAGGTATGCAGCCTGGAGGTGCTTTGAATCAACAACATCCTTCATTACCCTTGAAATTGAGGCCAGCACGTTAATGGCAGGGTAATGCCCCCTGTTCGCGAACTTACGGTCCAGCACAATATGTCCATCAAGGATCCCGCGTGCAGCATCTGCAATCGGTTCATTCATGTCATCGCCCTCGACAAGTACGCTGTAAAAACCGGTTATACTCCCCCCGGTTATTGCGCTTGTACCTGCCCGTTCAAGAAGCCTGGGCATCAGCGTGAATACTGAAGGCGGATATCCACGGGTTGCAGCGGGCTCGCCTGCGGCAAGTCCCACTTCGCGCTGTGCCATGGCAAACCTTGTAACGGAGTCCATCATAAGGTTTACGGCCAGGCCCTGGTCCCTGAAGTACTCTGCTATCGAATGGGCCAGGAAAGCGCCGCGTATGCGCAGCATCGGGGGCTGGTCTGATGTGGCGGCAACCACAACGGAACGTTTAAGCCCTTCGGGACCGAGTTCCTTCTCGACAAAATCCTTAACCTCGCGGCCGCGTTCACCTATGAGCGCGATAACGTTTACGTCCGCATCTGTATACCGCGCTATCATACCTATAAGTGTGGACTTACCCACACCTGAACCTGCAAAAATACCGATCCTCTGCCCGCGCCCCACCGTGATCAGCCCGTCAATCGCCCTGATCCCCACGGAGAGCGGTTCATCTATAACTTTACGCTGAAGGGGGTTGATCACGTTCCCCTCAACAGGATACTTCAGTTTTGTGAAGAGCTGGCCCTTGCTATCAAGGGGTTTGCCTATACCATCAACAACCCTGCCCAGGAGCTCGTTCCCCACAGGGACCATGAGAGATGTTCCTACAGCATAAACCTCGGCTCCTGGAATGACCCCCCGCATGTCGCCGATAGGCATGAGTATAACCCTGTTACGGTGGAATCCCACAACCTCTGCATAGAGATACTGGCTGGGCCCGGTCTTGATCCGGCACAGGTCACCATACTTTACAGCAGGCCCGACAGATTCGATGGTAAGCCCCACGATCCTCTCAACGTGACCTGTAAACTTGATTACCTCGACCTCGTCAATTATCTCCTTGTACTTCGAGAGGATGTCCACCTTCTCATGTGGGAGTATGTTGATCAATATTATGTCTCCTTGAACATCATTAAAAAGCTGCCCTGCAAGCGGGCAGCTTTTTGTTTATAGCGTACTCGTGTTCCTGATCGCTTCTTCAATGGCATCAAGCTGTGTCGAAATCCTTGCGTCGACCGCACCGACGTCTGTTTCAATGATACATCCGCCGCGTTCAACCCTTGAATCTTCGTATATATTAACCTTCTTCAGTGATTCCATCATCTTGATAAGTTCATCTTTATGCGCTGTTGTCATATCAAGGTCTGCAAAGTTGACACGTATGTCTATCCTGTCCCTGTCCTTCACCCGCTTGATCGCTTCCTTGATATTGTTAATGATAATCTCACGGCGTTCAACTATCTCATCCTTGATTACCTTACGGGCGATCATAAGTATCATCTCGGTCATCAGCTTCTCTGATGATTTTATGATATCGTCCCTGATGTCAACAGCTGTTGATACGATTGTTCCGAGCCTGTCGATAAGCCTCATTACCTCGGCCTGGCCCTCTTTGTATCCCTCTTCGCGGCCTGCCTCGTGTCCTTTCATGTACGCGTCGTGTTCGATCTCGGAAACTTTTTTCTCAGCTTCAAGTATTATCTTTTCCGCCTCGAACTTGCTTCGCTCGATTTCACGCTCGGCCTCGGACTTGTGCCGCTCCTTTTCAATCTTTATCTGTTCCCGGACCTTTTCAAGCTCGGAGAAAGCAGCGGACCTTCCGTCCTCCTCGATCTTTGCAGCGCGCTGTCTCGCCTGTTCCAGCATCTGGCGCACTTCCTCTTCGGTTTCGCGCCTGTAACGTTCAAGCTCTGCCTCCATCTCCTCGATGGACGGGCCCTGGTATATATCTATCGGGTTTCCTTCTTCATCCATTTCGAACTCATGATACTCTTCAGTATCAATGAGGTTCTTCTGGTATTTGGCAGGAAGCTCCACCTGCTTCACAGTGGTTATATGCTGGATCTCGCCAGGCTTAAAAACAAGTTTAGACAACGAGTTCCTCCTCACCCGCGCGTGCAACTACGATGTCGCCTGCGTCTTCAAGTTTTCTGATTATATTAACTATCTTCTGCTGTGCCTCTTCAACGTCACGCAGCCTTATAGGCCCCATGAAATCCATATCCTCGCGCAGGAGCGATGCGGCACGTTTTGACATGTTTCTGAAAATCTTTTCCTGCACCTCGTTGTCCACGCCCTTGAGAGCTTTTGCAAGCTCCTGGGTATCGACCTCGCGGAGGACCTTCTGTATCGACCTGTCGTCCAGGAGTACGATATCCTCGAAAACGAACATACGCTTCTTGATCTCTTCTGCGAGTTCCGGGTCCTCCTCTTCAAGAGCCTCTATGATTATCTTCTCTGTACCGCGGTCAACATTGTTAAGGACCTCGACAACAGTGTCTATACCGCCAGCCTGTGTAAAATCCTCGCTTGCAAGTGTTGAAAGTTTTCTTTCAAGAACCCGTTCAACCTCGCGGAGTACATCAGGCGAGGTACGTTTCATTTCTGCGATCCTCTTGGCAACGTCGGCCTGGGTGTTGTGCGGAAGCTCTGCAAGTATAAGCGCAGCCTTCTGCGGATCAAGGTATGCAAGTATAAGCGCTATAGTCTGCGGGTGCTCACCCTGTATAAAGTTCAGGAGGTGACTGGGGTCTGTGCGTCGTATAAAGTCGAACGGCCTTACCTGCAGTGAAGAGGTAAGCCTGTTGACGATATCTATTGCTTTCTGGGTTCCGAGCGCCCGTTCAAGAACATCGCGGGCATAATCTATACCACCCTGGGAGATAAACTCCTGGGCCATCATCATCTCCTGGAATTCCTGAAGAACCCTGTCCTTGTCGTCAGGTTCTATCTTATCCAGCCTGGCAATCTCGAAAGTAAGCTGTTCTATCTCGTCTTCACGAAGGTGTTTGAAAATCTCGGAAGAGACATCAGATCCCAGTGAAACAAGAAAAACAGCCGCCTTCTGCCTTCCAGTAAGCTGTGATTTCTTTGATTGAAGCATTTTAACCCCGCCGCTTTAAAAAAAGCCGGCCGATAAAATCGGCTGTAAAAATAACCCGGCTTTTATAATATATCGACATAAAACCAGTACGAGTCAAACTAAAAATTACTCCTCGGCCAGCCATGTACGCAGCAGTGCCGCTACATCGTCAGGCCGTTCCCTTGCCAGCTGCAGGGCGCTCTGCTGCAGTTCAAGCCGCGCGCGTTCCTCGAGGGAGAGCTCCACGTCGATACCCTCCTCTTCCGCAGCCTTGAGCGCAGCTTCGCGCATCCGCTGCTGTTCCAGTGCAAGCATCTCCTCCCTTGCACGCCTTCTCCTCTCCAGTTCCCTCTGTATTGTCCTGAACAGGATGAATCCTACAAAAAGGGCCACAACACCCATAAGAGCAGCCAGGAGGAGCATCTTCATCTGCTCCTTCTTCCTGTACTCCTCCCTTATGGAATTCCAGTACGCAGTCCTGTCAAACATGATATTTTCAACCGCGACCTGGTCGCCGCGCGCATCATCAAAGTTGATTGCCTTCTTGACTATATTTTCAGCCTTTTTCAGATCTTCCGCTGTAAGAAATATCTGTACAGGTTTCTTTGTCGGGTCAAGGTCATAATCTCCATCAGTCTGCCTTGGCAGGTCCTGCTGGCCGTCTATAGCTATGGCAACAGTAACCCTTGTAACATCATACGGATCACGCGTAATCATCCTGGTTGTCTTGTTTATAGCATGGTTCTTTATGTCTTCCTGCCTGTCGTAATTGGCAAACTGGTCATCGCTGGCTTTGTATCCCGGAGGCGTATTACTGTCAGTTCCCGCCACTCCCTCGGGGTTCCAGCCATGCCCCTGGAAATGCTCTTTCGTGCTCTTTTCGGAAAGTACAAGAGACTTTTCCTCTTCCTGCTCAGAATATGGCGTCCTCGGATCATCCTTCTTGATAATAACAGGGCCGTGCTCAATCTGCTCCTCCTGGATTTTATCCCAGTTAAACTCCATGTTAAGCCTGACTATCTGTATCCTGTCGGGTGAATAGATGCGTTCAAGGCCTTCACGTATGTCCTTCAGGAGCTTTACGCGGGCCTTCTCTTCATGTTTCTTCCTGTACTCAAGGATCGTGTATTCTTTCTTTTCGTTTTCAAAATCATCGTCAAAATCCGAAATTATATTACCCATCTCGTCTGTTACTGTTACATTTTCCGGTTTGAGCCTGTTTCCCACTGCCCGGGAAACGAGGAACATGATACCCTTGATCTCTTTATTACTCAGCTTTTCATAACCGGGAGCAAGGTGAACAGTAACTGCCGCAGTGTAAGGGGTCTGTTCGTCGGAATAGAGGCTGTCCTCTGCCATGGCTATCTCGACCGTGGCCTTGTCCACGTTCTGGAGTGATTCTATGTGTTTCTGGATTTCACCGGTAAGTGCACGCATGAATTTTACGTCAAGTTCACGGTCTGTTTCTGTCCAGTTCGATATATCAAAGAGTTTAAACCCGGGTACGCCTTTAGGAAGGAGGTTCTCCTGCGCCAGCTTGGTTATAATAACAGCACGCTGGTCAGGTTTTACGAGGATGGTGTTTGTTCCGGCAGACTCGTAATAGAATCCCAACTCATCCAGCTTCTTGGAGAGCTGGCCGAAATCATCATTGTTCAGGTCAGTGAAGAGGACTACGTTTGGCTCGCCGCTTGAAACCGAGAATAGAAGGATGAACGATACAAATACGACGCCGACCACAACACCTATAATGATCTTCTTGGTGCGGTCAAGCTTGGAGTAAACCTCTTTGACCTGTTCTAAAAGTTTTTTAAAGAATTCTCCCATATAACGTCCTCCGGAACAGCAGATGCGCATGAACTAATGCGACATAATACTCTTACAATTTGTATGAAAAAATGTCAATTAATTTCCTGAAAAAAGCGCATTAAATGTATATTTATCGCCAGGTTCGTGGAGCAGAGGGCGTTTCATGGTGCAGTGATTAGTGAGCTGGCGGACCGCGTCGTTGTCATTCCGGCCGCGATCCGTCTAACCCGGGTTATTACCTGAGGTTTATCAGCTCCCTGTACGCGTTGAGCGCGCCGTCGCGGACTGCCTTTGTCAGTCCCAGTGCAACCTCGGCCTTCTGGGTCGCGATCATTACCTGGTGAATATCAACAGATTCGGGCTCATATACCATCTTCTGCATAAGGTTCTCCGCATCAACCTGCAGGTCGTTGGTCTTTGCAACAGCGCTGTTAAGCATATCCGCAAAAGACCCGGAAACGTCGTCCCCCTCCCTCTGTATGGGCGTGGAGCCGCTGAAATGGCTTTTATTTGAAGTTACAAGATTTACCACATGTCCGGAAAGTGAAGCATTGTTTATCATTTTACACCTCTATATGTATGTTTTCAGCCCGCGTATTTCATCTCGATCTTGGAATCAACAGCGTCGTTGTCGAACCTGCTGATCCTTTCAGACCTCTTCAGATTAATCCTTGCGGAAAGGTCATGAGACACCTTTATTTCACCTGCTTTCAAATTTTCACGAAACATATTCATTCCTCCTTGACTATGCGCCGGTTCTTCCAAGCTCAAGCGCCTTGGCGAACATCGACTTGGCATTGTTCACTATCATTACATTCGCTTCGTACGACCTTGATGCTGATATAAGATCAGTCATCTCTGTTACAACATTAACATTGGGCAGCCTCACATAACCCTTTTCAGGCCCGGTTGCAATCGCATCGGGGTGAGTCGGATCATACACAAGCCGGAGCGGGCTGCTGTCCTCCTCAATTTTAACCACCCGCACACCCTTGCCTGCGCCATGTGCCATTCTTTCGGGCACAAGGGGAGACTTGTATTCAGGCCGTACATTGATCGGGGCAAAGATCGCCCTCTTCCGTACATACGGCCCGTCCCCTTCGGGGGTTCGCGTGGTGTTCGCATTTGCGATGTTATCGCTTATCAGGTCCATCCTGAGCCGCTGCGCAGTAAGACCGGTTGCTGCTATATTAAAACTGTCGAACATTCCCATAATTAACCCCGTTTAACCTTAAACTGCCCTTGAAACCATTTTGAGCATCCTGTAGTTATGACTCAGCGAAGTAACAAATGCATTATAGCGCATAAGGTTCTTCGCGGAATCCACCATCTCTTTCTCTATATCCACATTGTTGCCGTCATTACGGTACGACGTACTATAATCAAGGTTTACCCTGGGCTGCACACCCTTGAGATCGCGTTCAATATTAAAAGGGATATGCCTGCCGTCAGAGGCAAGCCCCTGGAAGCTGTTCCTTGCATCAGCCCTCTGCTGGATCGCCCTTTTCACTTCGCTCTCGAAATTCACCTCGCTCCTCTTGAAATGGGGCACGTCAACATTTGCAATGTTGTTCGAAATGACCTTTCTTCTGAGCGATTCAACATCCAGAGATTTCTCAAGGAGATAACTGGTATTCATCAGGTTACTTTGTTCAAACATAAATCAACTCCTGCCTGTTGCTCTATTATCCCTTTTCGGTAAAATTGAAAATAACATAAGATATTTTTTATGGGACATAATTTTTTTCAAATAAACAGGCGCATTATTCGCAGAAACGCTTTATGGGCGCAACAATAAAACAAAATCATCACTTTTTATTGTTTTTGCCATGATCAGAGTTCATCTTGATTGCAGAATATTTAAGCCCGATTCAAAGAATCCGGCACTGAGGGAGGATGTTTTATGAATACTCGTAGAGTTTCACATGGATTTGCATTAATAATGATTCTATGCACTACAGCCGCATTTTCAGCAGGTATATACGAAAATGCGAACCAGAGCGCCGAATTTATCAGGACACTCACAAGGTATGCCAGCACAGAAACAGACTCGGCATTCTATAACCCTGCCGGCTCAGTCTTTATGAGCGAGGGGTTCTATTTATACTTCAGTGACCAGATGGTTTTCGACTACCAGACTATAACTGACAGCTCCACCGCTCTATCAACCTACTCATACCCCGCTGAATATACAGCTGATGTAATCGCCTGGGCTCTCCCGGATGTATATGCACTGTACAGGCAGGACAACTGGTCAGCATTCCTGCACCTGGGAATAATAGGCCGCGGTGCAATCGCTGAATACAAGGACAGCACACCGATTATCGATAAGGCTGTCATAGGCTACGCAGCGGGTTTAGCATCAGGTATGTTAGGCACCCTGTATTCAATCAGTACTGACGGCGAACTTGAAGCCTATTCATATTTCATAGGTGCGACAGCAGGCGGTGCTTACAGGCTTAACAATATGTTTGCCATCGGAGGCGGAATCAGGTATATCCATGCCGAACAGAAGACCAACCTGAAATACCATTTTAACAGCGTGATGATGGATGTAACAACAGATATTACCTCATTTTTCAGTGATATTGATGTAGAGGTGAACGCAAGGGGTGATTCAGCAGGATTCATCGGAAGCTTTGACGTGAAGCCCTCTGACACCATGAACATAGGTTTCAGGTATGAATACTACACAACTATGAAGGTTACCAACGATAAACCAGGTAAATATGAAGGAGATCCCCTTTTCCTGGCAATGTTTCCCCTGGATAAAGGTGACTACGTGAAGACCACGCTGCCAATGAATGCAGCTGCTGGTGTTTCATACATGGTTTTGCCGGAACTTAAGGCCGAAATCGGTTTTATTTACTACTTCAACAGGCTGGCTGACTGGGGCAAAGATTCATACGGAAAAGAGATTGCGGACAAATACGACAACGGCTATGACGCGAGCATCTCGCTTGAGTATATGTTCATGAAACAGCTCAGGGGGAGTATGGGTTACTCGTATTCAGTAAGCGGCGTGACTTCGGAAACCAGAACAAATGACCAGACAGGCCTTGATTCAAATGCTTTCGCGGCCGGGGGAACCTGGACTTTTGCAAACGGCATGGATCTTACTGTCTCGCTATTGATGGTATTTTTTGATGATGCAACAGAGCCGAACAGTTCACCTGATACAGGATCTACAAAATATGAAGAACTCGTTTATAATGTTGCGGCAGGCATAAGTTACAAGATGTGGTAGACCTGTATTCATTGTTAATGCCGGGCTGCGCGAAACCTCTCATGGAAGATCCGGGAATGTCTTAAAACTTGACTCACTCCAGGATTATCATTAAACTGAATACGTATCGCAATCACGCACAAAAATGTTCAGTGAGCGATACTAACAGCAGAACGTTTATTCAGTTCCAGTGTGTAAGGGATAATTACCGCTGATTCCGGGAGGATGAATGAAGCTCAGGTACAGTATTTCATGGATAACACTGGCAAGCATTTTAATGTATTCCCTCTTCGTGTTCCTTATCCAGACCGCATTCATCAGCCCCGCATTTGACAGGATTGAAGTGGAATCGGCAAAACGTGACCTGGAAAGGGCTGTCAATTCCATCAAAATTGAGCAGGAGCATATTTCTCTCACGGCAAGGGATTACGGCCAGTGGGATGACACCGTCAGATTTATCCGCACCGGGAATAGAGAATACATCGAATCCAACATGCTTCCTGAAACTTTTATAAACACCGGACTGACTTTTATTGCAATATATAAAACGGACGGTACACCCTGTTATTCAAAGCGTATTGACAATAAAGGCAGAATTGTTACATGGCAGGGGATGCAGAGGGATAAACTATTGACGCATCTCCAGGACCATGGCTCCGAAATGAAAAACATCACTGGAATAATACACACAGACCTTGGATTCTGCATTGTTTCCTCTTCGCCGGTAATCAAGGCAGACGGTACAGGGCCTGTGGCAGGGAGTTTTATAATCGGCAGGATTATTAACAGGGAGATGGCAGATAAACTGCAGTTAATCGCAGGTGTTCCTGTAAATTTTGGCCAGGATGATGATAAATCCGGCGGAAAAACTGATGTTAAATCTTCAGCCGGATTAAAACCCGGGGCCATATCCATTGAAAGAAAAAGCGGCTATCTATACGCAAAAACCGCACTTGAGACTGTTGATGGCATTAATCCATTTGCAGTGATGTCAACAACAGATATAAGCGTAACTACCGCAGGCAGAAGGATCATATACACATTCCTGCTTGCAGGACTGATCTTCGGTACAGGGTTCTCATTCCTTTCGGGATTTGTTCTCCAGAAGATGGTATCCAGGCCTCTCGACAGCCTGGCGCAGAATGTTGAGGTGATGAACTTAGCCACAGATTCAGGCACTGTTCTGGCACCACTGATATCGCGCAACGATGAAATTGGTTCGCTCGCCCTAAGCTTTAATTCAATGCACGAAAGACTGCGCACAAGCCATGAAGAGATACGGCAAAT
The DNA here is from genome assembly GCA_035403465.1 of Spirochaetota bacterium. Classification (GTDB taxonomy): domain Bacteria; phylum Spirochaetota; class UBA4802; order UBA4802; family UBA5550; genus JAAYBQ01. The sequence continues at coordinate 19,262 of DAONFG010000042.1, forward strand.
AAACGAAACCCTTGAAGAAAAAGTAAATGAAAGGACCGCTGAACTGATAAAGGCCAATGACAACCTCCAGTTCATGGCAAGGGTAATGGAAAGCACCAGCGAGGGCGTGGTAATAACCGACCTCGATGCGAACATTCTTCAGATAAACGAAGCCTTCTGCAGGATGTGCGGTTACACGCCGGATGAACTGATCGGGCAGAATCCCAGGATAATGAAATCGAACAGGCATGATACGGCGTTTTACAAGGATATGTGGGAGCGGCTGACAAGCACGGGACAGTGGTCAGGTGAAATATGGGACAGGTGCAAAGCTGGTGATGTCTATCCGCAATGGCTCACAATAAATACAATTTACGATGAGAACGGCAGGCCGATGAACTACGTCGGGATTTCAGCGGACATTACGCGGATCAAAAAAGCAGAGGAACAGCTGCACCAGCTTGCATACTTCGACCCTCTTACCGGTCTCCCGAACCGCACACTCTTCCATGACCGTCTGTCACAGGCAATGTCACGAAGCACAAGGTACAGGCACCGCATCGGGCTGCTCTACCTTGACCTTGACAGGTTCAAAGACATAAATGAAACCATGGGACATGCCGCGGGGGATGACCTCCTGGTGGAAGTTGCTCACCGCATAAAAGGAAGGGTGCGCGAATCAGACACCGTATGCCGGCTCGGCGGAGATGAATTTACAGTCATTCTTGATTACATAGGAAACAATGACCATGTCCGCGTTATCGCCGAAAACATCATAGAAGGACTCGGCAAACCGTTCACACTGCTGGACAGGGAGATCTACGCAAATGCAAGCATAGGAATAGCTATTTTCCCCGAGGATGACAACAGCACCGAGGGCCTGCTGCGCAAGGCTGACTCTGCCATGTATATGGCAAAGGATGCCGGCCGGGGGACATACAGGTTCGCATCGGTTGAGGCTGAACAGAAAAGCAAACGCCGCATTGAGATAGAGGGGAACATGAGGAGGGCTCTGGAACAGCAGGAATTCAGGCTCTTCTACCAGCCCCAGGTTGCGCTCGATGAGACACCGGACGGGTGCAGGATGGAACTGATCGGCGCAGAGGCACTGATCAGGTGGACTGTAAACGGTAAGCCGTTATCACCGGAAAGTTTTATTCATGTTGCTGAAGAGACGGGAATTATTATTCCCCTGGGCAGGTGGATACTTACCGAAGCATGCCGCAATGCGGCCACATGGGAAAAGCAGGGACAAAAACTGAAAGTGGCGGTAAACATCTCTGCACGACAGTTCGAAGACCCGCTGCTCCTGTCATATGTTGAAGAAGCTCTTGCGATAAGCGGGCTTTCGCCATCAAGGCTGCAGCTTGAACTCACGGAGAGCATGTTTATGAGCAACGTTGAAAATGCAGTAAAAATAATGACCACACTCAGGGCTCTGGGAATATCCCTGGCAATCGATGACTTCGGGACAGGGTACTCATCAATGAGCTACCTGGGACGTTACCCGGTTGACTGCCTTAAAATTGACAAATCATTCATAGACGGACTTGAAATGAGCAATACGGGCGAGGATGTCGTTTCTGCCGTTATAACTCTTGCCCACGCTTTCGGTCTCATCTCTGTTGCAGAAGGCGTTGAAACAATGTACCAGCTTGAAGCGCTGCGCAAAAGAGGCTGCGACGAGATCCAGGGATACATAATGAGCCCGGCGCTCCCCGGTGATGAATTCATGCAATTTGCCGGCACATTCAGAGAGGAAAAAAGCAGGGGTCTGATTGTTAACGAACCGGCATACATAAAACACGGGGAGTGATCCCGTTACCTTAAGCTTTTTTTAAGAACTTCGAAGGCAGCAGGACAGATAGCACGAAGTTCATTCATTCTGTATTCTGCGCATTCCCGTTGATTACTGAATCGCTTTCCCCTGGCAGTCTCCCAGAAAGGTTCTCCCTTGACTGCCCTTGCATACTGGTCAGCAATAAAGCGGATTGATCCTGTATTGCAGTTTTCCGGTTCCGCTGCAGACTTACTGCACTCTTCGAGACATGAACCTGCCCAGTCATCGGTTACTTCACTTATGGCTAACAGCGCCACTGAAAATGTCAGCACAACCAGCATAATAGTGATTAAACTTAATTGTTTCATATACCTGCCATTTTTAAATATCTCATAACAACATATGCTTAGCTAAAAATATATAAACCGATATGCGGAAATCAAGTAAATGATCCCTGTTTTTAAGCCATCCAGGCTAAAGCTGCACAAATCCACCTGAACGGTAATATAATTTTAAAGCATAATACTGTATACTACCGATAATAAAATGTCCGTGTTTAAGTGTTGTAATGTGAATAGAACTCAATATTCAAGAAAATCCGGTTGACGGAGCATAATTCAACCCGGTACAATAAATGATTTTTCAAAAATGGAGGCTGAAAAATGAGCAGTGTCAGTACTCGCGGCAAAAAGGCTGCTGAAGAACTTGAAAAAATTCAAAAAGCTCTGAGAAGCAAAGAAAAAAAGGCCCAGGAAGCCAAAGAAAAGGGCATGCTTACAAGTTACGGCATCCTTATGGAAGAGATAACCGAGCTTAAACGCAAACTGCGCCAGCACCAGATGGGTTCTAAATAACACTGTCACGGCCTCTGCTGAATTCTCCTGTGCGGAGGGATCAGCAGAGGCAATAACATCCTCTTCAACCGTACATATCGTCATCCCGCGCATAGTACGGGGATGCGGCATGAATCAGTAAATCACGATTACTCCCTTCCTGACGAGCTCGTCTATCACACCTGTATTTTTAACCGGATTATCCACGAGGTTTACATACTGGAGCGAAGTGAGTTCAGCCAGCACTGAGATATCCTCAATCTGGTTGAAGGATAAATCCAGTTCACGCAGCCCGGTCAATGTTGCAAGGCTTCTTATGTCCTCTATGCTGTTCTCTGAAAGGTAGAGCGATTCAAGCTTAACCAGCCCGGCAAGAGGATGCAGTTTAACCAGCCTGTTTCCTGAAAGATTCATGATTGTAATATTTACGCAGTGTTCTGCCCCGGCAAGGTCGTCGATGTCAAAACCCGAAAGGTCAAGCTCGCCGTCCAGGTTCTGCAGGTCATGGATTGACAGTTCGTACTCCATGTTGCCTATATAAAGATCATTCACAGCCTCGATGAATCCGTACTCCTCATCTTCTGTCAGTTCCTCAACATCATCACCATCATCAAATTCCTCATCGTCATCCATTTCAGCTGCTTCATCATCATACTCGCTGAAAGAGGAATCATCCTCTTCATAAAAATACTCGCTCTCAAAATCAAGATCGTATTCAGGAATACTTTTCTTCTTTTTAAAGTCAACGAGGTAGACACCCTTCATCCTGATCAGCGCGTCAGTGTTGCCGGTTGTGTAAAACTCCTCGATATCCGCTGTAATTTTGTTAAACTTATCCGGATGGTAGAGCTGTATCATCCCGGCAAAGAGGCTGCTCATATCAGCACCGGATGAACTGATACCGATAGTTTCAGCCATATCTGAGAGGTACCGATGGTCCTTCTTCCTGTACCTGCTGATTATTTCTATGCTTATATCCTTAAGCCTGGCCGCAGTAATTTTGCCGCTCAGTTCGGTATACAATCCCTTATGGCTCTCTTTCATTTCCTTTCTGCCTTTATGTAAATAACACATGCCGGCGAAGCGTTCTCTGCATCTTACCGGCGCAGGCATCAGGTGAATCCTGCAAACTTTTGATGTCAATTGTTTTTTAGCCTGTACAGGGATCGTGACTGCATCACCAGGAGCATGATAAATCAATGATCGATATCTTTAATATTTGTCACATCCTGTTAGCAATCTGTACCATGAGATACCAGAAGGCGTAAGCTTTCATGTTTGCGTTAAGCGCCTGGGTATGTTCCGGGGAGCAGCTATACCATTCGCCAGGATTAGCAGTCTGCCATACAGTTGCCCAGTTTGTATCCTGTGAACCATCACCATTACTGTCATAATCGCAATTGTCGGTGCAGAGTAATCCCATGTAATTAACCAGGCCGTCAGGATCATAAGACTCGATGTCCGCAAAATCAAACAGTACTTTATTGTTATCTCTGCAGTAGTCTCTTATCTGTTCATTCCGCAGATTAAGGTTGCCGTCGACACCGGTTCCATCAAGGTGACCGGTCATGTAAACAAATACAATATCAGGATAATCACTTTCAAGCTGTGTCATGTCGGATAAATATGTATTTATTATTGTCTCGTCTGCATGTGAAACACCCGCACACCATGACCAGATTACTACATTTATTTCACTATGACTGCTTAAATAGAGACGTGTGGCATCGACCCAGTCTCCATAATTACTCTGGTTCAGGTCAGATGCACCGTACGCACTTCCATAACCTCCCATATCGCATCTCAGATCAAGTCCATCATAAAGATTGTTTGTGCGACCCCTTCCATTCATAAATTCGACAAGTCCGTCCAGTCCTGTATCAATCTGGCTGCCGTGAGATGTGTGGCCGTAGGCAATCACAAGTTTTGATTTGGCATTATTAATCTCTGAATCAGAGAGCGATTCAAGAACTGAAAGTGTGGCAACCTCGTGGTTTGCGGCACTGCTCCCTGCAACTCCTGAACAGCCCTGGATTACCAGTAATCCAGGAAGCATTAGCACTATACCTGATACTATTTTTTTAATCTGCATCTGGAACTCTCTATTGCGAATAAAATAATCCGCTTAATAACAACGGATCGATGCCGGCATACTTTTAAATCATGTGATGAATAAATTTTAAGCACCGGATAATATACACAATCCCCGGGAATTGTCAACATGATAATACCTGTTTATGAGTGTATTTCTATAATGAAAATACTTACCAAAATTTACGCCGCGAATAGCACAGAGCAAAGAATTAATCTGCCGTTTCGCTTAATTCTCCCGGATAAAAAAATAAGCATGGTTGTTCTACTATTTTTTATCGGTGGTCAATCTGTGTTACAAACTTATCCCCCTCTGTGCTCTCTGAGCCTCTGTCGCAAAAAGACTGTCCTATTGTAAACGATATTTGAAAATTCCGCAATTTGCAATATACTTGTAACAGAAGCCCGTGTCAGTATAAACGGCCACAGCCCGGAGGAAATATGGAAAGATACAATCCCTTTGAAATACGCAATTTTATCCTGCCTGAGATACTCTTCGGCAGCGGAGCCATGGAGATGGTTGACAAGTGTGTTAAGGAACATGGTGCTGCAAAGATTCTGGTTGTGACAGATCCGGGAGTACTTAAGGCCGGTTGGGCAGAGGTAGCTGACAGGCTTGTGAAAAATACAGGTATAAAATTCGTCCTGTACAGCGGTGTAACTTCAAATCCCAAAAATACTGAAGTTGCAGAAGGCGCCCTCCTCTTCGGCAAAGAGAAATGCAGCCTGATACTTGCAGTGGGAGGGGGCTCTGTCATTGACTGCGCCAAGGGGATCGCAGCATCCTATTCCGGCAGTGTAAAAATAAACGAATTTGAGGGCGATGATCTTGTACCGCTCCAGCCCCCTCCGGTAATATGCATACCCACGACAGCAGGGACATCATCAGACCTGTCGCAGTACGCAATGATCACGCGCACAGACCAGGACCGCAAGTTTGCGCTCAAAAGCCGTAAAATAATGCCGCGCATAACACTTATCGATTCCATAACGACAACAACACTGCCGCCTGAGCTCACCGCGTATTCAGGCATGGCCGCACTTGCAAACGCGTTTGAAGCATACACTTCAGCCATGTCTTCGCCGCTTACAGACATGTACGCGCTTAAGGCTGTAAACCTTTTATTCCACAACCTTGTACCCGCGATCGAGCACCACTACGACCTGCGCTACAGGGACAGGATGATGTACGCATCGCTGCTTGCAGGCATGGCGTACAGCGCCACGGGACCAGGCTTATACCATGCAGCTGCAAATTCACTTTCGGGTATCACGGGCCTTAACCACGGCGAGTGCTGCGCAGTGCTGCTTGAATATATTTCACGCGCTGACTTCTATTCAAGCTCGGAGAGGTACAGCGACCTTGCCCGTGCAACAGGCGTCGACACGGAAGGTATGGGGCATGACCGGATACGCGACGCGCTGGTAAACGAAATAGATTCACTGCGGCTCAGGTCCGGGATCAGCTTCAGCTTAAGGGAACGCGGGGTTACAGCGGATAAATCCGGGGAACTTGCCGCGCAGGCTACGGGCAGTCTGCTGCTTAAAAACTGCGGACGGGAGGTTCCGGCCGCAGCAGTCGAAAAGATTTTCACAAAGGCGATCTGAACTATTTTATACCCTGAAATAGTTCATAAGCCTGTCGAGCACCTCCGCGTTATCACGCATGATCTCGGCAGTTGATGACAGCTGTTCCGCCGCTGATGCATTCTGCTGGGTAAGGCTGTCTGTCTGGTTCACAGCCTCTGATATCTGCCCTAATCCCGAAGTCTGTTCCTTTGTAGCCGCACTGATCTCCTGAATAATGGTCCTGACCTTTTTAATTGCTTCAAAAATCTCCTTAAGGGCCTTACCGCTGTCATTAGCAAGCTTTGTCCCTTCGTTTACCTTCTCTGTCGAGTTCTTGATAAGCGCCTCGATCTCCTTTGACGAAGTCCCGGAACGCTGCGCAAGATTACGCACCTCGGTGGCAACAACAGCAAAACTCCTGCCGTGTTCACCCGCGCGCGCAGCCTCGACCGCAGCGTTTAGTGAAAGCAGGTTTGTCTGGAACGAAATGCTGTTTATAATATCTATGATATCCCTGATTTTTTTGGATGATTCGTTGATTTCATTGATTGCCACAACCGCCCTGTGCATGACCTCGTCGCCTTTAGCGGCAAGTTCATAGGTGTTATCCGAAAGTTTGTCTGCCGTAACTGCACTCTCCGCGTTCTGTGTAACAGTTGATATCAGCTCCTCAAGCGTTGCGGATATCTCCTCTACGCTGGCAGCCTGTTCGTTAGTGCTCTGTGAAAGGCTCAGGGCAGCCTGCTTGATAGCATCGCTGCTTGTCGAAACAAGG
>DAONFG010000043.1:0-25877 GCA_035403465.1 Spirochaetota bacterium
CGTCAGGTTGGCGAATGCTGTTGAACCTGCCAGTACCATGAAAAACGGAACTATCTCCTGGCATGGTGGTATGGCAAACCACGATGCCGCCATGAATCCTCCGCCCGAGAATTTTTTCATATCAAGTTTTCCCAGGTTGGAAATGATGCCGGAATTATGATATAGCCCCGCAGCATGTTTCTGTTTTATGATTTTTTTCAGTTCCCGGGTCATTATGCTGATCGGGACATGGTTCATAAATCTTTCCCTCTGATACATTCTGCAGTCGTAGAGATTTTCTATCTGCCAGTCTATATCTTTTGAAACAGTTTCAGCCGTTGCTTCTTCAGGTATCCCGATGTAAATAGTGTTGGTCAGGTTTCCCGTTGAGCTGAGCCCGGGCTTGCGCTGCCGCAGGTCAACGGGTATTGTGAGGCGGACTTTGCCTTTGTTGTGTCTGCGCGCTTCCTGTGCCACAAGTACTGAAAGCTGCGGAAGAAGCTTTCTGTACCTGCCGTCAAGTTTTATGCGTCTCCATGTAACCCCACCTTTATCACCCTCCGCTATTCCTGTTGGAGCTATAAATTCCTGAGGGGGAGGGAAACGGCCCTCTTTGTTGAGACTCATGGCCAGTTCATAATCTGTAAGTGTGGAATCTGAACCAAGAGGTTCTTCACCTCTAAGGACACGGAAGATATCCTCAGCCCAGTGAATTGTCCCTCTCCCGTCCATTACCGCATGATGAGTTCTGAATGCTGCACGTGGTGTATCACCCTTGATAAGAACAACTTCGCATGTTGGACCTTTGAACGGGTTAAGATACTCCTGGAGAAATGGGGCACCGTCATCGCCTGTACCTGACCAGTCCGCTCCATCAACAAGACGCAGACGAGGTGTTTCCCCAGAATCAATCCACCTGGAAAAAGAGAGTGCCCCTTTTAAAGTAACCCTGCTGCCGGGATTTGCCTTTGATGCAATTTCAAGGGCTAACCTCCATTTACTTTCATCGAAGGTTCCCTCACCTTCATAAATCATCTGGTTGCAGAAAGGGGGAGTTATCCTGTCAGTTGCAAGGAAAAATCGTTCATTAAATGAAAGGGATCGTTTGTACATTATAGTGTATATTATAATCCGTTATTTTTTGCGTATATACTGCCGCGGCGGTATGTTCATGATTGTATTAGTTTATTTTTAATACTTTTAAGTATATTATCAAGCCTGTTATTATCAGCAAGAACTTTTGGTAAAGTCAGTATTATTTCAAGGGTGTTTTCCCGGCTCGTAAGCCCCAGGAAAAAAGGCACGTTTTCAAAACTGGGGGGAATGCCCCATAAGATGTTTGAATTAAAACCTCCGCCGCTGAAAACTTTTTTAAAAACATTCACGGGTATAAATCCCATATTACTCAGAATACCCGAAGTACCGTATTTCATGTTCATGGTGCCGGTCTTAATTCTGTAATTTCCCGCGCGTTTCAGCAATCCAATGGGAAGATGACAAATTAACGGATCAAACCTGTCTATCATGCATTCGCGTTTCCCTTCAAGCTGTTTTTTTATATCATATGATATTGATTCAGGGGTGGAATCCTGTTTAACCTCAACGTATATGGCAATGGCAAGATTTCCTGTTGATTTTACATTTTTATCCAGTGGCCGCAGGTCCACGGGAATGGAAAACCGGACCGGTCCCTGCTGGTGCTTCCATGCTTCACGCGCTGAAATTACCATGACCTGTCCGAGAATATTTTTAAAACTGCCGGGTATGGTTATACGTTTCCAGGTTACACCCCTTGCAGGCTTTCCCGGCTGACCGGTTGGAGCTATGCAGTTTCTGGGAAAGGGGGTACGGTATTCTGCCTGAACAGATCGGGCCAGTTCAGTGTCGGTGATTGCCGAATGGGACCCCGAAGGTTCTTCGCCCCTGAGCACGCGGAAAATGTCTTCAGCCCAGAGCAGTGTGCCTCTTCCATCCATAACCGAATGATGTGTCCTGAAACAGACACGTAAGGGATTTCCATGCAGCAGTAGAACTTCACACGTAGGGCCTTCGCGCGGTATCAGTCTCTTTTCTAAAAAAGGCGCTCCATCAGGCCCCGTACAATCCCATCGGCCGGAGTCTATTTCTATAACTTCAGGGGTAACACCCGAGTCTACCCACCTGCTTCCAGCCAGATGCCCCTTGAGTATCAGCCGGCTTCCCGGATTCGCTGCTGAAGCTGTTTTTACCGCATTACGCCATTTGTTTAAATCAAAGAAACCTTCGCCATCTAGGAAAAGCTGGTTAACAACCGGCGGACATATTTCATCAGCAGCAATAAACATGCGCTCGTTATATGACAATTTCCTGGAATAAATTCTATTGGTCATGCAAAATCCCGGCATCTGCTTTTAACCAGGCTGTCAGCCTGGTTAAAACATCTTCAATTGTACCATTTTTATTATAGCATGATGGTGCAGTGAGAACAATTTCAAGACCGGCAGCAGTTCCCTGTAAAGTTATGAAAAAGGGGGAGAGTCTGTTCCCGGGCGGAACAAAAAATACTGATTCGGCAGTGAATGTATTAGTTGTAAATGACCCGGAGGATATCCTGCCCAGGTTTGAAATGGTTGCTGAACAACGGAAGATGCCGGTTCTTTGTGATTCGGCTGCTTCCCTGGACAGGGCTGCTTTAAGAACATATCGCGGGATGAACTTTAAAATATGGTCCTCCCATGTAAGGACCCCGTCGATATGCTCGTTGATACGCATTTTAAGGTCATCGCTCAGTCTGCTTTGTGTTGTAGCTTTATCAAGATTTAAAAAAATGGCATTTGTAAGATTCCCTGTAGAGCGCAGTCCTTCCCTTCGGTTTCGCAAGTCTACGGGTATGGCAATGCGGATTTTTCCTTCGCCGTATCTCCATGACTCAGAAGCAATAAACATCATAACCGATGGAAGCAGGTCTGTAAATCTGCCGTAAATCTGTTTCCTGAACCAGGTAAATCCGTCTCCTGTGCCGGGCTTTCCCATCGGTGAGAGATAGCGTTCGGAGACAGTTTTCTCTGTTTTTTTGGACAGGTTAAGCAGGTTATCCTCAGTAGTGATATACTCTGAACCTTCAGGTTTTTCGCCGCGCAGTACGCGGAAGATATCTTCGGCCCAGGTTGCAGTACCTCTGCCATCCATTACCGCGTGGTGAGTCCTGAAGGCGACACGGATTTTTCTGCCTGTAATAAAAAGGACTTCGCATGATGGACCTGAAACAATATTAAGCCTGCCAAGAAGAAACGGGGCGCCATTCATGTCATAACCGGACCATGCTGATCCGTCAACTATACGGACAGGTGGAGTTTGTCCGGAATCGACCCACTTTTTTCTCCAGGGCATACCCCTGAGCAAAAGACGTGATCCGGGATTTGTCTGTGACGCTTCTTTAACTGCCTTTTGCAGTTCGGCAGGATCTATTGAGCCGCTGCCTTCAATGACCATCTGGTTAGAAAAAGGGGGCCATAATTCCTCTGCTGCCACCCATAAGCGGGAAGCATTCGTTTGAGGCCTGAATTTTTTCTTCCCGGTCATAGATCAGCAGCAGTAATGGATTAACGCAATGCGTCCTTGGAGAATGTTGAATCTTCTATGTCGATGTTGTAGAGTACTTTCTGAACTACGAGTTCAGTTCTGCCTGAACCATCTGCCATTGTAACAACAATCTTCATGGGAGTCAGTATTCCATTGGTATTTTTTATGTTCTGGTTTTCCAGGGATTTGAAAAGTTTATCTTTCTGGTAGAAATCAATTTTAACTACGAAAAAATCTGATTTTCGAACGTATAGTGTATACTTGTTATAAGTTTTATTTCCTGATTTTTTTATTGCCTCAACCGTATAACAATCATCGCCGTTGATTTTTGCATCTGCAAGTGTCTTGTAAGTGTAATTCTCGACATCCCTGCTCTCAAGGTCTTCATAAGTCATGTGTGACTGCACAAAGTTTTCACTTTTATCTCCGCCGACAATTCTTTTCACTTTGCCTGATGAAAGCCTCAGCCACTGGTCGTCCTCACCGTCTTTTTTTGTATGGGTAAGGACTTTTATCTGTGTCGGTTTTGTGAAGGTGATCAGCACCCGGTCTCCGCTTTTAGTGGTTTTCTGCATGAGGATGAATTCTTTTTCGTTTACGCTGCTCCCTTTGTAGATATTCATTGTGACCTTGGTCTTGGCACTTTTTGGTTTGGCAAGTTTTTCCGACTTGTCTATTATCTCCCTGCCGGTCATGGCAAAAAGCAATGTTGTGACTACAAAGGGGATTGCCAGTGTCAGTAAAGCTATGCGTTTCATTTAAATCTCCTGTTTCAAGTTTTATTATAATATTATATTTATAGAACTGTGTTCTTATTCATATTGCCTGTTTGAAAAGATACTTATGTACTCATTACTAAGCGTATTTGTCTGGTTCAGGTAAAGCCTCGGGTACTTCATAGGAGCTTTCTGTCCTGTTGGTATAAGCCCAATGTAGTACCATGTCCAGTAATAACCAAGATTTTCACCAGTATCCGGCCAGCCGTTTCCGTTTGCATCAAGTATTACATAAACATAAACATTCTGTATATACTTCGAACTGTAAGTGGAAGTAACAGGTATGCTGTCATATATGAATGGGAAAAGACTGACTGTATATGTCTGGTTCTGCCAGGTGCTTGTATCCGGTATTTTCAGATAATCAATGGATATGATATAATCCATATCTGTTATGCCGTAGCTGGGTGTACCTCCCCACCAGTCCCAGCTGTCATCAACACCGTCCTTGTATATCATGACAACAAGTACATCTTTGCCCCTGATATCTGAAGCACTCATGTCGTATGCATAACTGGTGGTCTGGTTGAATTTGAAACTGAATGTTGTATTATAATTGTTAAGTGTTTTGTTTATACCAAAACTCCAGCCATTGCTTAGACTTGCTGTATTTGAACCTGCAGTCAGTACTTTAGAATACGATAAGCTTGATTTCTGCTGGTAGTACCCGATCTTGTCGTTTGCTGTAGGATTGGGGAATCCACCTGTGTAATCTATGTCGTAAAGAGCAAGTATCCTTATCTCGTCGCCGGGTACAAGGCCGGTATTTGTAAGGTCTATGTTATATGTGGTTGATCCCTGCGGAATTTTAACAAAGTATTTTATCACTGACATCGGGTCATTGAACAACTCGAACGTATTCTCAGCTTTCGCTATTATAATAAAAACAGGTTTTGTTGAGCTTGTCGAGTAACCTGTTGGCGCGGTAAAAGATCCGCTTATGGACAGCGGTGTGCCGCCTGTAACCGGCGCAGCATAATCCATGGTGAATTCAATGTTATACCCGCTGTTTGTGGCATTATTAAGTGTTACAAGTGACGGTATACTGTTTTCGTTATTTGAATAGAATCCAAGCCTGTCGCCGTCATCAGGTTTCCCGTTGTTATTAAGGTCAAGTACCGCGATCAGGTAAACACCTGATACAGGGAAGCTGCCTACGAACGGGAAGAGATCGATTGAATAAGGAACATCTGAAATTCCTTTTGTAACTTCTGTGTATCCGATAATCTTGTCCATATCTATATCAGCGTCAAGGGAATCTATCGCGCCGTTATATGCTATGATAATTACTTTACCGCTCCCGGCGCCTGTTATTGTGCCGTTTACAACTGCGTTGTTTGCAGTATATGTTTTGTTTACGGCAAAAGTCCAGCCGCCTGTTATGAGTGCAGTGTTGGTACCTTCAGCAAGAACCATTGAATACAGGAATTCTGAACTGTTCTGGTAGTAGCCGATCATGTCGCCGGCTGAAAGGCTGGGGAATCCTACTGTGTAGTCTTTGTCCCAGAGCGCGATAATCCTTATCTCATCGCCTGCTGCCAGTCCTGTATTTGTAAGGTCTATGTTATAAGTTGTTGTCCCCTGCGGCAGTTTGACAAAATATTTTATCGCCGAGATTGGGTTTTCAAAAAGATCATCAGCGTCAGCAGCAGTGGTGATTAATATGAATATCGGTTTTGTTGATGCCGTATAACCGTCAGGGGGAGTGATTGAACCGTTTATGGATATCTCTGCACCGCTGCCTGAAGGCTCTGTGTAATCCATGGTAAATTCAATGTTATACCCGCTGTTTGCTTCATTTTTAAGTTCTACTAGTGACGGTATATTGTTTTCGTTATTTGAATAGAATCCCAGCCTGTCACCATTATCAGGTACACCATTCAGATTAACATCGAGTATTGCTATAATATAAACATTTGCAATCGGGAATGCAGGGCAAAAGGGGAGAAGCTCCATTGTGTAAGCTGTATCCGCTGCCTCCTTTGAAGTATTCAGGAACCCTATTATTTTGCTGAAGTCAATGTCTGCATCCATAGAGGTGATTTCGCCGGTGTATGCAATAACAATTACATCACCGCTTTCGGTGCCTTTGATTGTTCCACTGACCGTGGCGTTGTTTTCTTTGTATGTTTTATCCAGCGTAACAACTATGCCGGAATTCTCGCCGTTCTGAAGAGTGTAGTAGTAGCTGTATGTCGCTGAATCAATATAGTAACCGACAATGTCGCCCTCTGAAAGGTTCGGGATTCCGCCCTGGTAATTTTCAGTACTGAAAGCGAAAAAACAGACCTTGCTGCCTGATTTTAAACCTGATTCACTGAGGTCGACGCTAAAAGTTCCTGTAGAGGTGTCAATCTGCACCATGTCTACTATCGTGTCAAGGGGGGCATCCATGATCTGCTGGTAATCGATAGTTTTGGATATAACCAGAAAGACAGAGCTGCCGGATTTAGCTTTTGAGGCCGCAGCTTCAACTTTGCCCGAGACGCTGATATCGGTTTGCAGAATGGCTGCGCATGAGCTTAATACCATGGTTAAGAAAACGCATGTTATTAATGATAATATCCTAGAATACATAGCGCACTCCTACTATAAAGATTTTTTTCATTTCATACAGTGTGAACATATTAGGTTCATCGCTCTCTTCGGCTCCGATATATCCATAAGATAGCTTAAACGAGAGCCCGTTGTCAAATTCAAAACTTACTGCAGGGGATAAAATGTAACCGTGATTTTTGATGTGATAGGCTCCAATAAGGGATAAATTGATCAGTTCTTCGAAAAGGCTGTAGCTTATACTGGAACCTATGATGTCTGAATAGAATGGAGCCATAAGCTCTTTGTCGGTGTATTTGCTCTGTACCCATTCCGCGGTAAAAATCAGTTTACCATGGGTATAGTTAAAACCTGCGGCATATGAATAGTAGCCTGAAGTCCTGATCCTGAACGGCAGCAGGACTAAATCTTCATCACCCAGGGAGCTGCCGTATTCTTCATCAACAACGCCGTATTTGTCCGGAGAATATGCAGCTTCACCATGCAACTCAAAATCGCCTAAACTGAAAGAAAAGTCAATGCCTGCATTATTGCTAATGTGGTATTCCTGTTCCACTTCTACATCCGAAGTCAGCCCAATCCATGCCATTGGCCTGAGGAGCGGCGAGGTGTCAGGTCCGCGGTAGCCGCTGATAGAAATGTCAACTCCACCAAAGGTCGATGAGAGCCTTGCCGCATATCCCATGTTCTGTTTTGCAACAGGAAGTTCTGTGTCTTCATTACCCTGGAGTTCAATAAATGACAGGTTATAATGATATCGCCAGAAATTGCCCGGTACAGGTGATATTGATCCTGTATGCACAGGAATATAGACAAGTTCCAGTGTAAAATCAGATATAAAGACCATCGCTGATACTGATGGTACGCCAGGTTTGCTCTCGTCTGCATCCTTGTAAAATAGTTCGCGTGTGTCTGATGGATTTATATATGATGTAGGATTATAAAGGTCTGCTGTCCCCCATGCGTAAATCTGGTTGCCGAGCCTGAATTTTATGAAATCAAATCCAAGGTTTACGTAGCATTCATTGAATGAAGCTTCATAATATTTTCCTGAAATTCTTCCGTTCCTGGCTACTGTATATTTATCACCCGGATCTAATTCCGCATAAACATAATCAGGGTACTTGTTGCTGCCGAAAGCCGGAAGTGCGTAAAAATTGGGTACAATTTTAAAATATGTGTTCTCTGTTCCAAGCTGCAGCGAGAGTTTGGCCCGGAATTCATTTTTTTTATTGGCATCTCCCGGTTCTTCATAACGATAATTATGGATAAAGTTTTCGATTTCAATAAACCCGCTGAATATGGTCTGAAATCCAAGCGAAGTCTCATCTTCGCCGAAATCATCAACAAATTCATCTTTTTCAGCGGCATATGCTGAAGATATGGCTATAAAAAAAGCAAACAGGAGTATGGCCAGCTTGATAATAAGCGGATTTGCTTTATTTGATGATAAAATTTCTGTTTTGGTCATTTTCATTTTTTATTTTCTTCTTGACTTATGGTGTCATTTCCTGATTAATTTTAAAGAATAATTCAGAAAACCGACCGGACTGTTTTTATTTTACCCCTGGTTAATTATACGTTTTTCTTCTTACGTCACATATTGCATATATTTAAAACTTTTGACATCAATATATGTATATAATTTTTAATATTTGTTCATTTTTTTAACAAAAAAAATGAATGTTCAGTTTTTTACTTGAAAAAAAAACACATCTAGATTAATTATATATATAGTTAATAAGTAGTCAAGTAAAAAAAATAAATATTTTAAAATAAATAAATATTTATTAAGCAATAGATATAAAAATTTGAATTTATATTTATGCTCACATTTCTGCCTTAGGGAGTGTTTTATGAACGATTTCGCTGAACATATTGATAAGCAGGGTAACAGTCTTGATTTTTTCAACAAGTTTGCTCATGAAAAAGTATCTCTTGATGAAGAATCAGAGGTAGTATATAAATATAAAGGCTACCGCTTCTTTACCATTGACATTAAAAATACCCCGAAGAAAAAACTTGATGCAGTACTCAGGGAATGTGAGCTTATAGAAAAAGCCTGCTGGATCGCGCAGGAGAATTTTTTTGATTATGCAAGGAAACGCAATCTTCTTACCTATGCTGTTCATGAAGGCAAAGTAATAGCATTCCAGATAGCATCATACTGGCTTGTGGATGATGTCTTTATATTTGACCTTGACGAAACAATGGTCATGAAGGGGCACCGCGGCAAAAACCTTGCAATGGCCCTGTCCTGTATAAACTCCCGGACCTACATACTGCGTATCCGTAAAATAAGAGGTATACGGAAAATGACTTTTGTCGGTCTTACTCCTAATCTCAGACTGGTAAATCTTCTTGATAGAATACGCCATGCTATATACTTTCTTGATAGTACATTCAATCCTTCAAAAAAGCTTCTTAAGATTCATGACTACCTGCTTGAAAAAAAGGGCGAATCTCTGGTTCATGACAGTTATCCCTTCTTCCTGAGGAATGTTTTTCCCGGTTCACTAAAACCGACAGACCATACACAGAAAACTTCAAAAAGGGTCAGGAAGATGCTTCCTCCAGGGCTCGATTTTAATGGAAGGGGTGATGCTTTTCTTTTTTTATGCCTTTTTGACAAGGTACGCCTGCTGCCTGTACTGGTCATACTTTCCCTCAAGGCACTGGGCCCCGGAATTCTGTTCGATAAAAAGCTTGGATTTTTCAGCAGAAAAAAATATCACCATATTTATAAATATCTTTCAACTGACTCAGTCCTGTTTGTTGAGCGAAGAAAAGCAAACCGCCGCAAAAAAGACCGGATAAGAGAACAGGTTGGTTTTGTTGAGAGAAGAAGGGTGGCAGTTTCCTGAAAATACGATGTAGTGAAATATAGTTAAACCGGAAGATGTAAAGGAGAAGTTTATGCAAAGAATAGTATCCAAACTCATGATCATTCTGATTGCAACAGTGCTTGTTCACCAGGTCTTCAATCTGAATCAAAAGCGTGCAATGTTGCTGTTGTATCGGCAAAGGCATCTGCCACTGGGCGACCTTTCATCTGGAAGAACCGGGACCATGCTGAAAGCTACAAGCATGAAGTTTTATACTATCCTGAGGTAACTCCGGGTATCGGCGGAAGTGTACGGTTAATGGGTGAAACAACCTTCGGATCCGGGGTTTCGGTGTGTACCGGAGGGACTAATGAATCGGGTTTCGCAATAACAAACACAACGTGCTACGAGAGTGTACTTCTTGAAGCGGCAAATGTTAATACCGAACTCATGGAGAAAGCGCTTGAAAACTGTAAGACACTTGCCCAGTTCGAAGATCTTGTAAGTCAATTCACTTCGATATGGTCAGGCAAAAATATATCCGGTATATTTGCTGTTATCGACGCATACGGCGGTGCAGCAATATACGAGATGTGGTCAAACGGTAACAGTAAGGCTGTTAAGTACCGCAAGTATAATGCAGATACAGGGCTTGTAACCGATGAGAATGGTGCAGCTTTTACTGATTTAAGATTTCCGCAGACAACCGGATTTCTGAACCGTACCAACAGCAACCATGCAAACGGCTTTATACAGATATGGTCAGATACACCAAGGGAACTGCGGGCCCGCCAGCTTTTGCAGGGTATGAAAGATTCCGGTGCCCTGTCGCCCAGGAATATAATGCGTGTTCTTTCGAAGGATGTCCTTGGCGGTGATACTACTGATTATTGTTCAGATAAAATTTACAACGGTGTATGGACTGATAACGGCTATACAAGCAATGGCAAATACTGGTTTGATTTAGTTCAGAGTAACTGGGACGCATCAGCAGACAGCTGGAATAATCCGAATTATGAAGGGGAGCTTTTTACAAGGTACGCGATAAGCAGGTACCAGACCAGTATGGGTCTTGTAATTGAAGGTGCTGCAACAGAAGAGCAGGCTAAACTTACAACCATGTGGGTTGCCTTATGTGAACCTTCCCTGAGTGTTTTTGTCCCTTACTACCCATACGCAGGGACAATTTCAAAATATGCCACTGACGATAAGCATAATAACAGCGGCTATTACTGGGATGGAGTTTCTACAACTGAGGACAAAGGTGCGAACTCGTTCCTTAACCTGCTTTTTGACTGTGTCCAGTCAAATCCGTTCAGCAGTTCAAACAATCCGGACCTTAATGCTATATATAAAAATATTTCATTATATTATAACAACGGATCAGGTGTCTGGGGCGGTGATACATCAAGCCGGGTAGTATCAAGTGACAATTACATGGATAATACAATCAACTATCCCAGACTTGTTTCACTCCAGGAATGGACACTCCCGCTTGAAGATATCGTAATACGCAACACTAATCTTCTTATGGCAGTGCTGCGTGACAATCCTGAACTTGTGACACGGGAATTGCTTGCAGGATTTTCCGATTACTGTAACTCCTTTGTTTACAAGAATTACAGCAGCCAGTCAGCCTCTTTCCTGGCCTGGGATTATGTACTGCCCGAAGCTGTAGATGATGCCGTTGATGATGAGGAGATACCCGGTGATTACAATGATCCGGGCAACGAGGACCCGTACTACGGTGACGATGATTATGAGGGTGAAGGCGATTACAGTGACCCCGGCAGCCTTGTAAAAAATAATCCCAGTTCAGGCGGCGGTTGCGGAATGTCTGCTTTTGCTTCTTCAGGAAGGATCAACCAGGCAGACCGTTTATCCGGGTTTATCAGCCTTATGATTACCATGCTCTTCCCGCTATGTATGATACTGATGCACCGTGTTTACAGGAGAAGACGGGATTAATTAAAATTAAAAAATACATCTAGCAGCAGTTATAAAAAATACTTTACGCCTGTCAGGATGACAGGCGTAAAGTATTTAATATGCACTGTGCAAACGGAGACTTTTCCTGATGATCAATAAAATATATGCCTGGTTTCATTTTCATAATAACCATCTTAAATCAGCTGATTATATCAGGAATATCCAGAATAAAAAGCTTAGTAACATCATAAGGCATGCGTATTATACATCAGGTTTTTACAGGGACCTGATGGAGCGGGCTGGCGTTACACCTGATGATATTAACACACCCGGTGACCTCGTAAGAATTCCTGCTGTGACAAAAGATGATATTCAAAAGAATTTTAACGGGATACTCTCACGTAAATACGATATCAATGACTGCCTGATGCGCACTACATCTGGATCTTCGGGCAAGATGCTGCGCGTTGTATGGGATAATTTTAATTTACAGTCCCGCTTCCAGCTTTACTACAGGGCGTATACCATGATCGGGTATTCGCCTTTCAAAAAGCTTCTATTTTTCCTGCCTGAAGTTGAGGACCCGGGTTTTACATTCGGCCTCTTCCGGCAGAAGGGATTAACGCTTGACCACCCTTTCGAAGAGGTCAGGGATTTTTTATTAAGCTTCCGTCCTCATATACTTTCAATCTATCCTTCTTATGCTGCGGACCTGGCTGAATATTCTAAGCCGGGTGATATACAGAAGGCCGGGATTGAAGCCATTTGCCTCAATTCAGAGATGATACTTGAAAAAGACCGAAGGCTGATAGAACAGAAATATATGTGCCCGGTATTCGAGGAGTACTCATGCGTTGAAACCGGTGTAATAGCAAGCATGTGCCGAAAACATGGCATGCATATATACAGCGATAATGTTGTCGTTGAGATTCTCGACAGCAAGGGTAATCCATGTGCGCCAGGCGAAAGAGGAGAGGTGACGCTTACTGCCCTGAACAGTTTTGCGATGCCCCTTATAAGGTACAGGATCGGCGACATATCGTCATTATCGGAACAGAAATGTTCATGTGGAGGGCATATGCCGCTGCTGGGAAAAATCGAGGGACGAAAGGATGATTACTTTCTTTTGGCCGATAAGGTCCACATTCCTGCATGGAGTATATATGAGGCAATAGAAAGACCCCTGCACCAGCATAACATCGAACACCTGCTGCTCAATGATTTTTACCTTGTACAGAAAAGTCTTAAATATGCTGATTTCTATTACGTTCGCGGTCCGCACTTTACCGATACCTGCATAAACGAGATTGTCAGCCGCAGCAGGGAGCTTTTCGGCCCCGGCTTTGTTGTGAAACCATGCGAGGTAAAAGATATAGGCCGTGTTAAAAAAGTTAAGCGTAAATATATCCACAGCGAAATAATCTGATATGCCGGCAATAATGAAAACACTGAAATCTCCGATTATAAAACGCCTTCTTCCATGGCTTATTGCAGCCCTGATAATCGGTTTCCTGTTCTGGCGGATTGATTATGTGAAGTTTATTGAATCACTTGAGATGGCAGAGATCTCAATTTATATTCCGCTGATAATTCTGTTTATATTTATCTGGTTTTTTGTTGAAACATTTAATGTGCAGAAACTATACCAGTACTTCGGGCACCATGTGTCATATCGCACAATGCTTTCAATAAGGGGCACCACTTTTCTCCTGATGATTATAAATTACGGCCTTGGCGCCGGCGCGATTGCCATGTATCTGAAAAAACTCATAGGCGTAAGTCTGCTAAGGTCAACGGGTATCCTTTTTTATTACATGGTTGTTGAAAGTGCGGGGATCGCATTTATGGCCGCTGCAGGATTTCTTCTTGCCGGGGATTCATCAGGAGTACAGGAGTGGGTGTTCTACCTTGCTTCGGGACTTTTTCTCTTTTATAATATTGAAATCATAGTTCTGAAATATATTCCTGCGCTGGGATTTTTAAAAAGGTTCGTCAACAGTTCAATTCTTATGCCTGTCAGGGAGAGTACATTTTCAGTTTATGTGAAGATATTTTTCCAGAGAATGGGCTATTTTATGACCTTCGTTATATTTTTTTATTTTACTGTACGTGCTTTCCATATGGATATCCCTTTCATGACTCTTACGGCACTGGTGCCGATTATATTTTTTGTAGGCAACCTGCCTATAACCCCTTTCGGGCTTGGAACAATCCAGGCTGCTATGCTCTATTTTTTTAAAGATTACGGTACTCCGCCCAATATATTTGCCATGAGCCTGGTATATACTGTATCTCTTATGATATTCCGCGCAATGATCGGCCTTTATTACCTTAAGACGGCTGCCGGATTTTTAACAGATACCGGGAAAAATATTGATAACATTATCAGCGGATCCGGGACATATAATAACAACTCTATTTAATGAGATATAACACTTGTACCGGTTCACGGAATGATCAATATATTCAATAGTATAAAACACACTGCAGCAGTTATTCTGGCCCAGGTTTTAATCACTGTCATTTACGGTGTATATCTTTACGCGGCACAGCCTGTTGATATCATCAGCAAAAATCCGTCTTTATACCAGGTGAAACAGGGGGCAGGGCAATGCGGACCTGCTTCATTCTACATCGTTTTCAGGTATTACGGCGATGACCGCAGGGAGTACATGTTCTCGAAAGGAACCGATGGTGCTGTCTTTCGCATGGGGATTGATTACCTGCCGCACGATGCCAGTGTCGGCAATGGGAAAAGCTCACCAGTAATAATCAAAAAAAACAGTTCCGTGTCGAAGTGGATGAATGGAAAAAATAATTCAACCGGATGGGGGGAACTGACCGGTGCAATCAAAAACCTCTACTATATAAAGGATAACAACCTGCGGGAAAGATTTTATACGGTCATTGAATACGATGACAGGGAATCAGTGTCGGGCGGCAAAAATCTGCAGGATAGAAAGAAAATTTTTTATGATAAAATTGTTTCACGGTTCCTTAACCGTAACAGGCCGGTAATAATCCATCTTAAAAGAAAATGGCCTTACCCCGGGCACTATATAGTACTCATAGGCTATGATCCCGTATCAGCAACTGTATTCTACCTGAATCCCAATAATGACGGCGGAGAAGTTATAAAAACAATATCTGCTGATGAATTTATCGGATCGTACTGGTACGAGGCAAACCCTGAACTTCGCTGGGGCAAAGCATGCTGGAACGGGCAGTGGATCGGATTCTATAGAGATTGACACAAAATGAATAATCGTTCATCACTGGCAATGTTTCTTTAGTCGACAAAAGGATTCCTTCTCAATGAACCAGATATTGTTATTCCCGGCAGACTACATCTCTGAAAATAAAGTAATACTTAAAGAGAGAAGGTTCACCCACCTTCAGTCTATCGTTAAAATAAAAACCGGTGACACTCTTAAAGCCGGAAATACAGGCGGCATGAGAGGCGAGGCACTTGTGCTTGAAACAGGGAGCGATTACGCGATACTTGAAACATCGCTTAATGAAGCTCCGCCTGCAGCAGTGCCGCTGACACTTATCATGGCTATGCCCAGGCCAAAAAGTCTCCGCAAGGCAATACATTATGCAACCGCAATGGGAGTGAAAAAAATAATTATTTTCAGGACCTGGAAAGTCGAGAAGAGCTACTTCGATTCCCCTGTACTTGAGGATGATTCTCTGAATATGGAGATTATTCTTGGACTCGAACAGGCACGCGATACAATTATGCCGGACATACAGGTAAAAAAACTTTTCAGGCCGTTTGTCGAAGATGAACTGCCGCTGATAGCCGAAGGTACCATGAAACTTACTGCTCACCCCGGAGCAGAAACCGTGTGCCCCAGGGACGTTAAACAGCCGGTTACCCTGGTTATCGGCCCTGAAGGCGGACTCATAGAGTACGAGGTGAAACTCCTTGAAGAGACGGGTTTCACCACTGTCAATATTGGAGAGAGGATTCTCCGCGTTGAGAATGTTGTAGCTGCAGTTATCGGCCGGCTGTTTTAAATACCCGCAATTTTGTAATCCCGCATCAATCGAAAAATTCTATAAATCATCATTCTGCTGATTATTTTTTGATCCCGACTCAATGATTAGCTAAATTTAAAGTGGAAATCGATTTATGGCGGCAGAGTGATGGACCCGGACATAAAGTATTTAATTGACGAAGAGCAGAAGCTCACAAGGACGCTGGAGGATGCCCGGGCAGCAGCCCGTAATAGGATTGAAAGCAGCAGGTTGGCGGCAGCTGAACAAAAATCTTCAGAGTTTGAAAGGATTTCATCTGAATTCAATAAAATGACTGAAATAAAACTGAATGAGATTAGAAGTGCAATGGATAGTGAAAGCAGGGAACTGCGCATGGAACAGGAGCGCCTCATTGATGATGCGAAGCTCAGGGATAAAATAACCGGGAGGATAGTGTCGTTAATACTCGAAAACCGGTAACAGGATTCATTCATGAATTACTATGCTGACAGTAATTATATTCATGCCAAAATATACGCGCTGCATGGTCTGCTCCTTGCACGAAGGGACTATTACAATATTGCAAAGAACCTGAATTTCCAGTCTGCCTTTCCCGGCCTTGATACTGGTAATATTAAAAATGACTTCACGGTGATCAAAGAGAAAATATTCGAAAGCCAGGTGAGCGATGTGATCTCACTGGCTGAGTCCCCGGTTTCATCC
Organism: Spirochaetota bacterium; assembly: GCA_035403465.1. Lineage (GTDB taxonomy): Bacteria > Spirochaetota > UBA4802 > UBA4802 > UBA5550 > JAAYBQ01. The sequence continues at coordinate 16,334 of DAONFG010000043.1, forward strand.
CGCGGACTTTTCCTTCTATTCCTGAGGTGTTTTGAAACTCAGAATCTCAAGCTTCTATGCGCGGAGGCATTCGGATTGATGCCTTCTCCGTCGATATGGTATGACATCGGGGATTTTGCCGTACTTCACAGAAGTATGCTGCAGGATATTACCGGTATCGAGGCAGTCGTGGAACTTACCCGTGATACATGGATGAAAAACATATTTGTCTCCGGCGGTACGGCCTCTTTAGAGGAAACTGAACTTGTAATAGACCGGGAAGTGTTAAGGATTGCAGCGGATTTTCCGTATTTAATAAATTTTCAGGATAGAAGCGGTTCCCTGAAACTGGTTTCAGGGCTTGCTGTTTATCTGCGCATGGCCTGGAGCAGGCGGCTTCAGCATATCTACCGTATGGACCAGGAGAGTATCAGTAAATATATTGAATCGAACCTGCCGCTTCCGGAATCCACGGGACCGCTGAAGCAATATATTGAAGAATGGAACCTGAAATTTCTGAAACAGGTCAATAGTAAGTATACCCCCGGAACTGTGACCGGAGGTGATGGACTTTCCGCTACAGAAAAAATTATGGAACAAATCATTCTCGGCGATATCAGCAGAATGTTCCGTGCAGATTTCCATTCAATCAATACTGTAACCTGTTACCTTGTACTGCTGTACAGGCAGATCAGGAACCTGTTTTCAATAGTTGACGGCCTGCGGTTCGGACTTCCGCCGGATGTGATCATGGAAAATATAATATGTGAGGTATGATGTTTACCAGGGCGGACATCAGGAAGGTAAGTATCGCTGTAACAGAAAAAGATTACGGCACGCTTGTTGTCAGACTTGGTAAAAGCAGGCTTATGCACATAGACAGGGAAACCGGCGATGAAACTACCTGTGCAGTGAATCCTGAAGCTGTTTTTTCTTTTTCTGTTAATACTATCATTGCTGATAAGATCATCGCTGCCGCAAAAGAATTTCATTCAGAAACATATTCCGCTCCCGGCGATCCGGAAAATCCTGATACAGTTTTTGATGATATACCGTCCCTGTTAGCCGGGGACTTTGAAGCCGACCTTCATGAAGCAGAAATAATCAAAAAGAAAGTAAAACAGTATACAGACACCCGTTTAGTTATCGGTATCGAAATTAAATCATTAGAAACAAAACTGGCAGAAATCAGGCAGCTGCGCCAGAGCGGTATTGACCTGGAACAGTTGCGCGGGCTAAAAAACATCTCATACATATACGGCAGGGTCAGCGGAAATGAATGGCTGAACTCTGTTGATAAAAGGATTTTTTATATCAAAAATGGAGATTATCTTTTAGCAGTTTTCCCGCGGGATTTGAAAGATAATTTTCTGAACAACTTTAAACGGGAAGGTTTTGAAGACCTTGATGGTATAATAAGACGCGGAAATACGTTGGAGGATGAAGAGTCTGCATCGGTAAAACGTATCACTGAATTGCAGAGGCGTATTGCCCGCATCGACACTTTCTATCATGAGAAACTCCAGTACTGGAGAGAGCGTATGAGCTATCTCGAGGCTGTATATTCCATTCTTCTTAAAATCTCCGGAGCGGAATCGAAATTTCTTTTTTCGGAAGATATTGTTGTCATAAGCGGTTGGATAAATCTGAAGGATGCTGAAAAACTTCGCATCATACTTGAGGATGTATGCGGTACCCGGTTCTATTTCAAAACAGGTTCCAGGGTCGAGAGCAGGAGATTCAGGGATAGAATGCCGGTAATCCTTAAAAATAATCTATTGTTCAGACCCTTTGAACTCCTGGTACGTATGATGGGTCTCCCGGGCAACAGGGAGATCGATCCGACACCTGCGGCAGCCCTGGCCTATGTTATAATATTCGGAGTCATGTTCGGTGATACAGGACAGGGACTTGTTCTGGTCTTAACCGGATTGATGCTTAATGTATATGGTAAAAAAAAATACAGGGCAGGAAATAATATCTCGGATTTTGGAAGCATCATGACATGGTGCGGATTCTCAGCGGCTGCATTCGGTCTTCTATACGGCAGCTTTTTCAGTTATGAACATTTTATACCCGCACTTCTTTTCCATCCTATGGAGAACATGATGCAGCTCCTCCTGATGGCTATAATGATGGGCACAGTCTTCATCTCGCTGGGACTTCTTCTTAATATTATTAACGGCCTGCTGGCGGGCAGGTATGAAGATTCGCTTTGCGGTGCAAGGGGGATGCCGGGTCTTGCAATCTATGGATCCTGCATTTTTTTTGCCATGCGGTTCATACTCGCAGGTAAAGTGCCGGGTACACAGGAAATAATTTCAGCACTCGCTTTCCCCGCCGCAGTTTTTTGCCTCAGGGGACCGCTGGAATTTATTTTTTTTCATGGAGAACATATTTTCCATAACGGACTGTTTGAGTACATTGTTGAAACAATCATCGAGATTATGGAAATGTTCTCGGGATTCCTTGGGAACACTATCTCGTATATAAGGGCCGGGGCATTCGCGCTGAGCCATGCCGGCCTTAGCTTAGCTGTGTTTACCCTGGCCGGAATTGTTGATCCATCTATGAACAGCATAGGCGCAATCTTAGTTATAGTCACAGGCAATATTTTTATAATTCTTCTCGAGGGTCTTGTGTGCGGTATCCAGTCGATGAGGCTTGAATATTACGAATTTTTCGGTAAATTCTTTAAAGGGGATGGAGTAGCTTTTACGCCGTTCTCGCTGGGTCTGAAACAGGTAAAAGATGGAGGCATTGAATGAATAATAAAAGAAGATTTTTTAAAGTCAGTTTTACATTTATCATAACTGCGGGACTTATTGTTTTTATAAAGGCACTCGCTCTTGCTGCGGCCGCGGATGTCCAGGGGACTGCTGTGGTGCCGGACGGGCACCGTGTCATGATCGCTTATGCTGCGATGGGATCGGTTGGTCTGTCGTGTATTACCAGTGCATACGCGCTGGCAAAGATCGGTTCAGCGGCAATGGGTGCAATGAGCGAAAAACCTGAGATCGGCGGGCGTGCCCTGATATTCCTGGGAATGGCCGAAGGTATCGCGATCTACGGGCTTATAATAGCTATCATGCTGATAAACAAGATATGACCTGTATGGATTGTGTGTATCTTATAGGGGACGTCCATACCGTCAACACCTTCAGGATCTGCGGTATCGAGGGCTTTGCAGCGGGTGGGGAACCGGCTCAGGTTATACTCGGGAGATTGCTTGTTAAAAGGGATGCGGCCGTGATACTTGTAACGCGTGAGTTCGCTGAATCACTTTCAGATACAATCAGGAAGGTTAACCTTGAATCCGGCGGGAGAGTTATAATAGAGATTCCCGGTGTCGATGACATCCGCGGTTTCGGAAGGTCGCTCACAAGCTACATCACGGAAGCGCTGGGAGTTGCCCTGTAGGTGCGTATGGGTAATCCAATGAATAAAAAGATGACCGCTGATATTCAAAGGGGTGATACCGCCCCCCTTATCGATTCCCTGCGAGAAATCATCCAACTCAAAATTGAAGAGGTCAACCGGGCAGCTGATCATGAAATTGAAGTGATTGACGGTGAACTTTTCAGTGAGATTGAGGAATTCAGGGAATCGCAGCGGACAATGCATGAAGAGATTATTAAATATGAAGGTGCGAAGATCAGGAACCTCGCCTCGACCGGTATGAAGAAACAGAAGCTTGAAGGTATTGAATTATTCATTGGAAGGATCATTGATGATGCAGCGGGATTGATCAGGAATAACCCGCGCTATTTTGATTTTCTTAACAGCTGCGTAATTTCTGCTCTTGATAACGTGAAAGGGGGGAGTGCAACTCTCCTTGTCTCACAGGCAGACCTGTCATATGCCGGTGATGTGACTGATAAAATCAGGGCAGGCGGATATACATTCAAAATAAACATATCTGCTGATGACCGTGTAAAAACGGGGGGTGCCATGGTGATTGATGATGACGCTGAAGTTATTTATAACAACAGTGTTGAAAGAATTGTGTACAGAAAAAAAGAACAGATCAGGCGCGAAATTGTCAGGAGCCTGAAAGAACCTGGAGTAAACCAGGATGGTTAGCCTGTGAATGAACAGGGATTAACAGGGAAAATTATAAGTGTTAACGGACCTATTGTCAGGGCAACGGGGCTTAAGGGCGCAGGTATGCTCGATATGGCCGAGGTCGGGCCGTTTAAACTGATAGGCGAAGTAATAAGGTTCCAGAACGAGGTGGCGGTTATACAGGTCTACGAGGATAATACGGGCCTCAAGCCAGGGGACACGGTCTCCACGTCGGGCAGGCCGCTTTCAGTTCTTCTGGGCCCCGGCCTTATATCGAATATATATGACGGCATACAGCGGCCGCTGATAAGCCTTGAGAAGCTTACAGGTTCATTCATCACAAAAGGGGTCAAGGCTTCGCCTCTTGATACTGAAAAGAAATGGGATCTGCAGGTCAGGGCGTCTGCTGGTGATGATGTACACGGCGGTACTATCATCGGTGAGATAAGGGAAAGCAGTGCTGTTATACACAAAGTCATTGTGCCGCCGGCAATAACCGGTAAAATAGAATTTATTACAGGGAATGGTGAGTATAATATTGAGCAGGAGATATACAGGGTAAAGACTGAGAGCGGTGTATTCTCCGGCAGGCTGGCAAACTACTGGCCCGTTCGTATCGCCAGGCCTTTTAGTAAAAAGAAAAAATCATCCGTTCCTCTTGTTACAGGCCAGAGGATCATCGACACCTTCTTCCCCATAGCAAGGGGCGGCACGGCAGCCATTCCCGGTGGTTTCGGTACGGGAAAGACAATGACTCAGCACGCGCTTGCCAAGTGGTGCGACGCAGAAATAATTGTATACATAGGATGCGGTGAAAGGGGGAACGAGATGACTGATGTACTGAACGAATTCCCCAAACTTGTTGACCCCAGGTCAGGCCGTCCCCTCATGGAACGGACCGTTATGATAGCCAATACATCGAACATGCCTGTTGCCGCGCGCGAGGTGAGCATATATACCGGGGTAACCATAGCCGAGTATTACCGCGATATGGGATACAGCGTTGCCATTATGGCCGATTCGACCTCGCGCTGGGCAGAGGCACTGCGCGAACTTTCGAGCAGGCTGGGGGACATGCCCGCAGAGGAGGGTTTCCCTTCTTACCTTGCAACAAGGCTTGCCGAATTTTACGAAAGGTCAGGTTACGTAGACACGCTGGGTGGAGGCGACGGCAGTATATCGATCATAGGTGCAGTTTCGCCGCCGGGCGGCGACTTTTCAGAGCCGGTTACTCAGCACACGACACGCTTTGTGCGGTGCTTCTGGGCTCTTGACAAAGTGCTTGCCGATGCCCGTCACTACCCGTCAATAAGCTGGATAGACAGCTACAGTGAATACATCGATGACATCAAAGACTGGTGGCTCAACGTTGACAGCGGCTGGCAGAAGGTAAGGAAAGATGCGCTTAATATACTCCTCGAGGAGAACCGGCTGCAGCAGATAGTAAAACTGGTAGGACCTGACGCTCTGCCTGTAGGTGAGAGGTTCCTGCTCTTCTGCGCGGAGCTGATCAAAAACGGTTTCCTGCAGCAGAATGCGTTTGATCCGAAGGATATGTACAGCACGCCGCAGAAGCAGATGAAGCTTCTTAAAATTATCACAGGGTTTTATGCAGCAGGGAACAAACACCTTGAGGCAGGAGCCGCTCTGCAGGATTTGCTGAATCTGAAAAGCATATCTGAAATCACCAGGCTTAAATCTGATACGGGTAACGATGAGCTTGATAAAATAGATGAATTTGAAAAGAGACTCGAGGCTGATTTTTCCGGTTTGACTGAGAGACTTAAACAGGGAGGGGCTGGTGACAGAACGTGAATATATGAACGTCGCCGGGATTACGGGCCCTCTTATAATAGTCGAGGGTGTGAAGAATGTCGGTTACGGAGAGCTTGTTGAAATACGGACACCTTCGGGCGAGATCAGGATAGGGCAGACGCTTGAGGTTGATGAGGACAAGGCTATAGTACAGGTATTTGAAGGCACCTCCGGCCTGTCACAGAAGAATATGCGTACGGTATTCCTGGGTAAGACACTTGAGATTCCGGTGCACCGCGATATGCTGGGCAGGGTGTTTGATGGTCTCGGGAGGCCGATTGACGGCGCTCCGCAGGTCGTGTCCGATATCATGCGCGATGTTAACGGACTCCCCATGAACCCTTACAGCAGGGAGTACCCCCGTGACTTTATCCAGACCGGCATTTCTGCCATTGACGGAATGAACACGCTGATCCGCGGCCAGAAGCTCCCGGTATTTTCCGGGAGCGGTATGCCGCATAACAGGATAGCGGCCCAAATTGCAAAGCAGGCAAAGATACTTACATCCGAAGAGGAGTTCACGGTAGTATTTGCGGCAATGGGTGTAAAATTCGACGTAGCCTATTACTTTATCAGTTCACTGGAGGAGAGCGGCGTACTCGATAACTCCGCGGTATTCCTGAGCCTTGCAAATTCCCCTTCAATAGAAAGACTGATTACGCCCAAGGCCGCGCTTACACTAGCTGAACACCTGGCCTATGACCTGAACATGCACGTGCTGGTGATACTCACGGACATGACAAACTACTGCGAGTCTCTGCGAGAACTTTCCAGTTCTCGCGGTGAGATCCCTTCAAGGAAGGGCTATCCCGGGTATCTTTACAGCGACCTTGCATCAATATATGAGAGGTCAGGCCGCCTTAAGGGGAGGAGCGGATCGATCACCCAGATACCCATACTCACCATGCCCAGCGATGACATATCGCACCCTGTTCCTGACCTTACGGGGTACATCACCGAGGGGCAGATTGTACTCGAGAGGGAACTCTTCAACCGCGGGATATACCCGCCGATCGCGGGGCTGCCGTCACTCTCGCGTCTAATGAAGGACGGTATAGGCGAAGGGCGCACAAGGAAAGACCATGCAGGGCTTGCCGCGCAGTTATTTGCATGCTACGCCAGGGTAAAGAGGATAAGGTCACTTGCCGCGATCGTTGGCGAAGAGGAGCTCTCAAAGCTTGACAGGCTTTACCTGCGCTTCGGCAAAGCTTTCGAGGAGGAATTCCTCAGCCAGGGGTACGATGAGAACAGGGACATCGGGACCACGCTTGCTATCGGATGGAAAATGCTTTCGTATCTGCCCGAGGATGAGCTCTACCGCATTTCGCGCGAGGATATACAGAGATACTATATCCCTGACAAGGGAGGCGCATGATGCAGAGGATTGATATTGCGCCTACAAAATCGAACCTGAGAAAGGTTAAATCCGACCTTGAATTCGCGTACGAGGGATTTGACCTGCTCAACCAGAAGAGGGAGATACTTGTCATGGAGATTGTAAAGACCATTAAAAGTATCAAAGAAGTTGAATCCGGACTTAAAGCAGCACTTGATGAACTGTACATGAAGTACAGGACTGCAGCCGTTGAGAGCGGCCCTGAACTTCTTGCAGTCAAGTCGTTCTCTGAAAAGTTAAACTATACACTGGAAAGGGAGACCACGCGGCTCATGGGTATAACGATAACCGGTTACACTTTGCAGCAGGGGCCTTTAACTGTGAATGCATCAATGGCCGGTACAGGGGCATCGTATGACATGATCAAGGTGAAGTCGCTTCCGGTATTACAGCTGATAATAAAGTACGCCTCACTTGCAAAAAAAGTATTTCTGCTCTCAGCCGAATTAAAGAAAGTACAGCGCAAGGTGAATGCCCTTGAAAAAATTTTCATTCCTTCGTACGAGGATACAAAGAAGTATATAACTGACAGGCTTGAAGAGATCGACAGGGAGGAGATTTTTATCAAGAAACTGATCGGGCGCAGGCAGGGACAGCGGGAATGAAAACCGGGAACGGGAAGAAAAGAAGAATATATTTTTTCGCGGCTTATATATTTCTTATCATAGTCAATATTATTATACTTGTTCTTGGCGTTATACTGGCGCTGCGTATTATCCGTATTTTTTAGCAATCTGAATAAACTTCTGCGGGCCTGGCCTCCTGGTGGCGGGAGTCGGGATACCGCATGAATACCCTCATTTAAGTAATAAGCAGTTTTCTGAAAAAAGGAATAATCTGCAACATAAAATACCGGTGTATGTCTAATAATTTAGAATGGTATATTTATATCATCCATGAAAAGGAGGTATGATATGAATATAAAAGTAGTATTCGTTGACAACAAGGAAGGATTTGTTGATTCGATGATCCTTGACCAGATGATTGAATGGAACAGGATCAGGATGTTCATGAGATCTGACGGGTGGACCATGGTGGGAATAAATCCCATGAGGGGTACAGGCGGTACATATGAAGGCGTCGACAGGCGTGGAAGGTACGGTTTATTTGATAAGTCTGCATTCAGGATAGCAGCTTAAGTCCCCGGTTCAGGCAGTGCCCGGTTAATTTTATATATCATCTCCTGCAGTTGAGTAGAAGAGTATTTTAACAAGCTTATCGCGATTTAGTTTGAGTAAACAGTCAGTGCTGATATCACTTATCAGATAGAATATTTCCGAAAAATACACAGAAATTTAACAGTCCATCAAAACATAATACAGGGTTACCCCGGTATTATTTACAGTCAGTGTTTGTGAAATCCAGTCTGATATTTCACCCCGGCAGTATTCCTTTATATCTCATCCCCTGGATAATCAGTCTTGCGGAATTGTCAACCGAGAATGTTGAGTCATTGATAACCATGTCATAATTATGAGGATCGGTAAGATCAATCTTGAAGAACTCCTTCATGTAACCTTCACGCTGTTTTGTCTTCTCTTTAATAAGCTTGTTTGCTTCAAGTTTTGAGATATTTAATGCTTTAACTATCTTTTCGACCCTGGCCTCAAAAGGGGCAACAAGTCTGATATGAAAACCGCTGGTCATGTCTTTTGTCACCTTGTTGGCGCCTCTTCCTACAATAACCACGTTTCCGTTCATGGCTAACATTGCTATCATTTCTACAAGTTTTTTATGAACGGCAACCTGCGGAGGGAAATCGCTGAACGTCGTCTGGACCAGGTCTGTCAGTTTATTTCTTGCCTTGTTTGTAAGTGTGTCTATAAGACTTGCTGATAAACCTGTATCAATCATCATCTTTTCAAAGAGTTTTTTGTCATAAGCCGCCCATAAAGGTTCAGGGTTGAATTCGGTGTTGAAAATTTCAGTTATTTTCTTTGCCACCATGTAACCGCAGCATCCATATTCACGTGAGATGGTAACGAATGGAAGGTTGTTGATTTTCTCCGGTTCCTCATGTTTAAACTTCTGCTTTTGCCAGTATATAGCCTGTGCGTTCATGTATTTATCTATTGCAGCTGTCATATTGTACCTCCTTTCTGTCCGGAATTCAAAAACCGGAACATATTAATAAAATAGTACAAGCAATAGAACTTTTCAACATTTTTGATAGAGTAGAATTACTTAAAAAAATTACTACTGAAGGATTTGTTGTCACCTGCACAAATGTCACTCTATAATGAGCCCCAAAAATAAGACAAAGATTTTGAGTTGAAAAAGTGGATATCT
>DAONFG010000044.1:0-25046 GCA_035403465.1 Spirochaetota bacterium
CAAAGAGTACGGGGCAGTTCACTTTTGAAAGGTCGTTCAGGAAATACCCGTGTCGTGAATCGTGAAACCTTTTCTGCATGGCCGTGTCCTCGTCAAGAATCCTTTCCCACTTTGAACCGTTTAATGCCTGGTAGCGGTTTCTGAGCTCACTGTTTTTAATCTTTTCCCTGTACCTGATAAGGCTGTCCAGGTATTCCTGGTCTGGTATGTGGCCCGGGATGCTTTCAGTAAGGATGCCATGTACAGCACCGGGATTTACCATTGCCATATTAAGTGCAACAAGGCCGCCTCCTCCGATACCAATGATCGAGGTTCTTTTCACCTTTATTTTATCAAGGAGTTCGCAGAGGGTTACGGCATGGTCAACCCAGAAATTGTCAGATGCACCTGTACCGTCCGGTGATTTACCGTGACCTGCAAGGTCAACGGTTATTGTCTTGAAGTATCCTGAAAAATATTTCAGTTCAGAATCGAATATTTTCGATGACTGGCCGTTATCGTGAATTAACAGCAATGTATTGTTGTAATTGTTATCGGCAGTTGAATTTATTACATTGTAAGAGAGTTTATGATACCTGTTTTTATATGATGACATATTCTGTTCCTGTGAATAGTGTTGACTTCTGGTATAACAGAGAAAAATATATCATTGTAATTTTCAATAATTTAATCATAGAGGCAATTAAAAACTCGGCTTTTTTAAGCGGGGGAGCGTGATGTAAAACATCCCCATGGAGTTATTTTAATAGAGATTGGTGATATGGCCGGTTTAGACAACAAAGAGAGATTTGAAGAACCTGATGAAGCCTGGGTGATCCTTTCCAACGGGTGCAGGATTGTGAGCTATAATGAAGAGTTTGAAAAACTTTTCGGCAGGGAGGTTATTGCCCCGGGCAGGTTCTGCATATCAGGGCTGACTGGTGATTCATCGTGCTTCTCCTGTGCTGTTGATGACCGGGGCGAATCCCCGGAAATGACTTTATTGTCCGTTGATAAAGAGATCAACGGGAAAAAATACAGGATCAGGTTTAAACGGATCCTGTATGGCAGCGGCTTTGAGAGCATTGTTGCGGGAAGGATTATTGAGACAGCTGCCGCAGATGCCATTGCAGTAAGAGCGGTAAATTTTTTTCAAAAGTACATATCCACGCTTGAATCTGTCAAGGTGCTGCCATGGAAACTGGACCTGCGTAATTTTAAACTATACAACCAGTTTAACGATAAACTGGTATTTGAACCCGGGCTGTCGGGAGTGAATTTCGAAGCATGGCTTGAGCTGATCCACCCGGTCGACAGGCCTGTTTTTATGCCGGCAATTGCGGATATGGTCAAAGGTTCGGCCGGTGTATTTGATGTCGAATACAGGATAACAGACGGCAAAGGGGGCTGGCGCTGGCTGCATGTGAACGGCAGTGTGAGTCAGAGTGACAGCGCGGGGGCCCCTTTAGCGGCGAACGGTTATGTACTGGATATAACCGTGATGAAGGGATTCGAGGAGCAGATACGGGAGAGGGAGCAGAAACTGCGCGACAGCGGGAGCAGGCTAAAAAATGCAATGAAGCTGGGGCGGATGTCGCCGTGGGAATATATTTTCAGTACTGACAAAATTATAACAGGCAGGCGTTTGTCGGAATTCTGGGGATTCACAGATTATTACGCGAGACAGGAGCCCATAGGCCGGGAAGAGCTCCGTAACAGGATCCATGCTGAAGACAGGCCTTATGTGATGGAGCAGTTCGACAAAGCTGTCACAAAAGGTGAAAACTTTGAGATGGTTTTCAGGATTGTTGTAGATGGCCAGGTCAAATACGAGCATTTTATCGCTGAAGTAGTTTTTGAGAACGGTAAACCTGTTAAGCTTTTAGGTGTTGCACAGGACCTTACTACGCGGCACATGCTTGAATCGAACCTTGAAAGAAAATATGAAGGTCTTAAATTTATTACTGAAAGAATTGGATTAGGGCTGTGGGATTTCAGTGTACCCGAAATGAAGCTTTACCTGATGAGTGATGAATACAGCGTGGAGGGGGCAGGTGATACATCTGTTGTCATTACACTTGATGATTTTTTCAAGTGGCTGCATCCCGAGGATGTAAGAAGATGCAGGCAGTGGTTCGATAGATTAACCGGGGGGGCAGATGAGACCGGTGAAATAGAACTCCGGTATAAAATCAAATCCGATTATAGATGGTTCCGGATATCAGCTGTTATAAACAGCCGGGACATTGAAGGAAAGCCTTTAACACTGAGGGGATTGTTCCAGGATGTAACCGAACGCAAGGAGATAGAAACAAAGCTGTACCAGTCCCAGAAGATGGAGGCAATAGGCAGGCTCGCGGGGGGCGTGGCGCATGATTTTAATAATATACTGCAGGTTATCATGGGTTATGGAAGTCTTGCGCTTATGGATGTTGACAATGAAAGCGAGATGTTCGAATACATCAGCAACATCGTCGATTCAGGGGAGAAGGCACGGAACCTTGTACGTCAGCTGCTGCTCTTCGCAAGGAAGGAAAAGTTCAAGCCTGAACTTGTTTATCCGAATGACCTGATTAAAGGGCTTACGAAGATGCTAAAACGGGTCATTGGCGAGAATATTTCACTGGATTTTATCCCGGGTGATGAGGCCCGCAGCATATTCGGCGATTCAGGGCAGTTGGAGCAGGTCATTATGAACCTCTGCATCAACGCGCGTGATGCAGCGGAAGGTACAGGTTCAATCGTAATAAAAACAAAGGATGTAATGGTTGATGAACCATGGCCTTGTTTCGACAGCATCATACCGGCAGGCGAATACTTCATGATAAGCGTGACTGACAGCGGCATGGGGATTCCCCCGGAAAACCTGGACAGGATATTTGAACCGTTCTTTACCACCAAGGGTAAACATAGCGGTACGGGACTGGGCCTGGCAACAACATACGCCATAGTAAAACAGCACAGGGGGTATATTGACCTTCACAGCATAGTAGGAAAGGGGAGCACTTTTAGTGTTTATCTTCCTGCCTACATGGAGGGTGCTGATATCGATCAGGCTGAAGATCAGAACCAGTTCGAGGATGATTACAGCGGCAAGGGAACTATACTTGTGGCAGAGGATGATGAACTCATACGAAAATATACATGCAGGATACTTGAAGATTCAGGATTTAGTGTTATAACAGCATCTAATGGACTGGAAGCCGTTGAACTCTACAAAAAAAATATTGAAGCAGTCGACCTGCTGCTGCTTGATATAATAATGCCCAGGATGAACGGATGGGATGTGTACAACACGATCCGCGGACCTGAACTCAAACTGCCGGTTGTGTTCTTCAGCGGTTATGACGAAAACCTTCTGCCGGGAAATTTTAAGAGCGATATGCCCATGAGGTACGTGCAGAAGCCGTTCAAATATTACACGCTGATCAAGGCCATACAGGAGCTTATGGAGCAGGTGAGGAGCTGAAGCGATTAATCGCGCAAGTAACTTGCCGTTTGAAAAAAACCCCGGTGACCCGCGGAGCCAAGGCTGTCAGCTTTTTATGAAAAATTATTATTTTACACTACACGCATGCATAGGACACCATGTGTCGTACCGGGTATGATATTTTGACAGCATGGATTTATGCTTGAAATAAGACAGGGTATGGCATTCAGTAATATTACTGGTTTATAAAAAACTTCCCCGCGTTCCCGGGATGGGGTTGATGCCGGCGCAGGTACACGATGTCCCGAATGCGCCGGACTCCGGGATCCATCGGGCGGAGACTTCAGGAGGTCGAGGTGCCGGGATTCACACTAATCACAGGGAACAGGCTTGAAGACCTGGCACAGAGGTGCAGCCTTGACCTCGCGTCCGACCCGCTTCCGCCCATGGCGCCAGAGGTTATCTCCGTACAGAGCATGGGCATGATGAAATGGTTATCGCTCAGGCTCGCGGAGCAGTGCGGCGTATGGGCCAACTGCAGCTATATATTCCCAAACAAAATGTCGTCGATGCTGCTTAACGGTTTTTTCCCGGGTTCGGGGAACGAACGCTACTTTGACCGCGACTCCATGCCGTGGCAGGTTATGCGGATACTGAAGTCCGTAATGAATAAACCTGTATTCAGCCAGCCTGCAGGTTACATAAGCGACGATGTTTCGGGGATCAAGCTCTACCAGCTCTCTTCCGGCATAAGCGATGTATTTGACCAGTATATGACGTTCAGGCCGGAGATGATAACACGGTGGGACCGTGGAGCTGATAAAGACCTCTGGCAGGCTGAACTCTGGCGCATGATAACATCTGACATTAACTCTTACAACCCGCCGTTTCTCATGGAGAAACTGAAGGTCATGCTGTCTGATAAAGGGTACAGGCCGGCAGGACAACTCCCCGGCCGACTTACACTCTTCGGGATATCGTACCTACCGCTCTTTCACATTAACCTGCTCTTCGCAGCATCGTCATTTATTGATATACGAATGTACATGCTCAATCCATCTGCCGCATACTGGGGCGACATTGTGCGCGAAAAAGAGAAGGTGAAGATTGTTTCCAGGTTTCCCATACCCTCAGCTGACCCTGAAACGGAGCTTCACCTTGACACAGGCAACCCTCTCCTTGCTTCAATGGGGCGTCCGGGGAGGGACTTTATCCGTAATATATTTTCCATGGACTGCGTGACCGGGGATTGTTTTTTTGAGCCGGAAGGCTCGTCACTCCTGGCAATGGTGCAGCAGGACATTTTCAATATGACAGACAGGGCGCGCAGTGATGTGAAACTCACAGTGGAGCAGGTTGCTGCGGACCGGTCCATAATAATTAATTCGTGTCACAGCCCTATGCGCGAAACCGAAGTACTACGCGATTATATACTCGATCTTTTCGACAGTGACCCCACACTTGAACCGCGTGATATAATTGTCATGGCCCCGGATATTGAAATTTATTCAGGGTGCGTTGAATCAGTTTTTTCAGGTAATGAGTCGGGAATCGCATTCCCGTTCAGGATTGCCGACAGGAAACCGGCCGGTTCGGAGCCCTCTGTTGCTGCTTTTTTTGATCTGCTTGACCTTCCCGCTTCCAGGTTCACGGCATCGCGTATACTATCACTGCTGGACTGCGCTGATGTCATGGAACATTTCGGCTTTTCACCCTCAGACAGGGAGCGTATTACGTTGTGGATTGCCGATTCAGGAATACGCTGGGGAGTTGACTCTGAGTTTAAAAGAAAAATGGACCTGCCATGCGATGAGGCCAACACCTTCAGCGCGGGAATTAAAAGGCTCATAACAGGCCTGCTGGTTTCCGGGGACGGGCTCTGCCTGGGTGTTCTACCCCTTGCATCAGTTGATGCCGGTGATTCCCTCCTGCTTGGAAGATTTATAACATACATCGGGACACTCGAAGAGATCGCCGGGCTGCTTTCATCAGAACATACCCTGGATGAGTGGGGTGATATCTTCATGTTTATAATCAGGTCGCTCTTCTCTTCAGATGACGGAATCCCTGCGGCTATGATGCCTGTTGCTGAAGTGGCTTCGCTGCTGTGTGAAGTCCGTAAAAGTTCAGGATACGATTCGCCCGCGGGCATTGCAGCAGTCCGGGAATTCGCTGAGTCGCGCGTTGCGGCGCCGCGTTCAGTGAAAGACTTCATCAGCGGCGCTCTCACATTCTGTGAAATGCTTCCAATGAGAAGCATTCCATGCAGGATCGTATGCATAATGGGCGTGGATTCAAGGTCATTCCCCGGCAGGTCAAGGCCTCTGAGTTTTGACCTCATGGCTGCAGAGCCCAGGAGGGGAGACAGGTCACTCAGGGATGAGGAGCGCTATATGTTCCTTGAAACAATAATCTCGGCCCGTGACAATCTCTACATCAGCTATACAGGGCAGAATATAATCAACAATACACAGAATGATCCATCACCTGTTGTAAGTGAACTCATAGACTACATAGCTTCATTCGGCAGTGAAAAGGATTCAGAAGAGATAAAGAAACTGATGGTGACAAGGCAGAGACTTCACAGGTACAGCCCTGCATACTTTATGCCTGGCAGCGGACTGTTCAGCTATTCAGCAGGGAACATGAGGGAGGCTGCCGCCGCGCTTAACAACCCGGGTATGGCGCCCGTTTTTTTCAGCGGCGGTATAACCGCAACTGACGATGAATACAGCATAACAACCGATGACCTTGCCTGGTTCCTTCGCAACCCGGCAAGAACCATATGCAGCAGGAGGCTGGGAATATCCCTTGAAGTAAGGGACACGACTCCCGGAGATGAAGAACCATTTGCCATTGAACGGGCCGTTAAGTATGACCTTGATGACAGACTCCTGCAGATTATTGCAGGTGAGGGAGACACATCTATCCTGTTTGAAAAAATGAAAGCAGCGGGAATGCTTCCTCATGGTTCCGCGGGCAGGGCGGCATTTAATGTATCTGCTGACAGGGTGAAAAAATTCCTCTCAATGATTCCAGGTGTGTTCCGATCGCCCGAATCCTTTGAGGCCGAAGAACTGTTAATTGAAGATGTACACATCAGGCTGAAGCCCGGGACTCTTTACGGAGGGGAGCAGGTTCTTGCCTGCATGGGGAGGCTGAGGAGCATTGACCTGCTCAGGGCATGGACAGCTCACCTGGCGCTTTGCGCTGCGGGAGGTAAAATCCGCACCCGGCTGTTTTACGTTGAAGAGGTGAAGGGTGATTATTCTGTTAAGCAGGCAGCATGGGATTATATTCCCGGTGCACGGGATATTCTGGCAGGTCTTGCGGTTTTGTATAAAGAGGGAATGGTGTCCCCTGTTGAACTTTTTCCCGAAAGCTCGCGTGCTTTTGCAGAGGCATTCATGAAAGCAGGAAGCGACGAACCGCAGGATAGGGGGATGAAGGCTGCGAAGGGAAAATTCTATAATTTCAATTATCCTGAAAAGTCCGATCCGTATATACTTAAAGTTTTCGGTGCGGAGTATTCTCCCAAAAAAAAATTCACGGACACGGCACTAAGGGTTTACGGCCCGTTAATTGAAAACATGTCAGGGGAGGTCCGGGATGATGCGTGAATTCAGCGTCCTTGATTCCCCGCTTAAAGGGACAAACCTTATAGAGGCCAGCGCCGGTACCGGTAAAACATGGACTATTTCAATGATATACCTGCGCCTTGTTGTTGAGAATGAACTACCGGTCGAGGGTATACTCGTCGTAACCTTCACTATCCCTGCTACAGCGGAACTACGAACCCGCATAAGGCAGTGCATTAAAAACGCTGTGGACCATCTTGAACATGACGCGCCCGTGGATGACAGCATAGCCGGAATAATCGGAAGGAACAGGAACAGGCCCGGGCTCCGCGAACGGCTCCATTCCGCGCTGCGCAGCTTTGACGAGGCATCGGTCTTTACAATACACTCGTTCTGCCAGCAGGTGCTTTCGGACAACGCCTTTGAGAGCGGATCGCCGTTCCGCACCGAAATCACAACAGACGACCTCAGGCCTGAATTCGCGGTTACAGATTACTGGAGGCGCATTGCCTACGCAATGCCTGAACATGCAGCGTACGTGCTTGTGTCATCCATGGACCCGCAGTCCCTGCTTAAACTCTACAGGAAGAAGCCCATGGCTCCGGAATACCTGCTCAGACCACAGCTGGCAGATGCAGGGGCAGATGATGTTGAAGCCGCATACAGAACGGTATGCGGCTGTTACCGCGATCTCTGCGAAGTGTGGCAGAGAGAGGGCGATAATGTAAAAAGCATGATTACCGGTTCAAAGTCATTAAACGGAAACAGGTACAAGCCGGAACGTCTGCCCGGCTACCTTGCAAGGGTGGATAAATACATGCAGCAGGGCGATCCCCTTATGTGGAACGACACCGTGGAAAAGTTTACACGAAGCGCAATTGAATCCGGGATCAACAAGGGCAAGGAACCACCTGTGTCGCCATTCTTCGATGCGGCACAAATCATGAAGGAATGCATCGATTCATACAATGATACAGTGAACCGTTTCAGGATTACCGTGATGAAGCAGCTCTTCGATTCCGCTGACAAAGAGATAAGCATGCACGCCGCGTCATCGGGTGAAAGGGGATTTGATGACCTCATAAGGGGCGTTTACCATGGGCTCCGTTCAGGCATGGGCGACAAGCTCGGTGAAAAGATCAGGAACAGGTACAGGGCCGCGCTCATAGACGAGTTCCAGGACACTGACAGTATGCAGTTTGCCATATTCAGTTCCATGTTCAGCACGGGTACTGCGCTCTTTCTCATTGGCGATCCGAAGCAGGCGATCTACAGGTTCAGGGGAGCAGACATCTTTTCTTACATGAAGGCAGTGGACATGGCTGACTGCAGGTATACCCTGGCAAGAAACTGGAGGTCAACCGGCGGGCTCATAGATGCCGTGAACAAAGTGTTCGGCGAATGTGAAAATCCCTTTGTATTTGAAAAAATAAAGTTCAACCCGGTAAAACCCGGAATCGAAGGCCAGGGACATGACCTGGTCTGTGCAGGCCGGCCGGTTCCACCGCTCCTATTAGAGCTAGTGGATTACGGGGCTGAAGACGATGAACACGCACCTGACAAGGACAGCATCATAGCGGCCAGGCTTGCTGCTGAAATACAAACAATGCTTACCGGCGATTATACCATAGACGGAAAAAGGCTCAGGCCCGCAGACATCGCGGTTCTTGTGCGCTCGAATAAACAGGCAGCGACCGTCAAATCATCGCTCTCGTCTGCGGGCATACCAGCTGTTACGCGGGGTTCCGAATCGGTCTTTCTTTCCGGCGAGGCAAAAGAGCTGTATTTTATACTCTCTGCCATACTTAATCCAGCTGACCAGAGAAGGCTGCGCACCGCGCTCTCCACGGTTATATGCGGTTACACAGCCGGTGAGGTCGCAGCAATGGCCGGGGGTTCGAACGCTGCCGGGGAAACGGACCAGGGCGAATCTGTCTCCTCCAGGTTTTATTCATACAGGGATGCGTGGAACAAGGGCTTCATGGATATGTTCATAATGTTCATGGAGGGTGAAGCTGTTGCCGGGAGGCTCTTTGCATACGCGGGAGGGGGCAGGAGTATGGCCAACATTGTACACATTGCGGAACTGCTGGGAGATGAGGCTGTAGGCAGCAGGCTCAGCCCTGTTGATACACTTAACAGGCTCGCACGCTACATCGCAGATCCGCCTGAAGGCGAAGAGTACAACATGAGGCTTGAAACCGATGACGAGGCGGTAAATGTAATGACAATGCATTCATCAAAGGGCCTGGAATTCCCCGTTGTATTCTGCCCGTATCTTGCCGCATCACCGGTAAGGAAAGATGATGTTACCGTTTACCATGAAAATGATGATAACGGCAGCACACCGGTACTCTATCTGGATAAGAACCTGCCTGAAGACGTAAAAATGCACAAACAGCAGGAGGATGATTCCGAAACCGCAAGGCTCATATACGTTGCCCTGACCAGGGCCAGGTCGCACTGTAATGTAATGATGAAAATCACCAGGGATTTCGATAAAACCATTCTTGCTAAAATACTTTTTACATCTAGAAGCCTGGTAGCGGAAAGTATCGAAGGTAAACTGGACAGGGAGAATGCCGGGCGTCTGCTTGGCCTTATATGCAGTGAGTCGGGCGGGGCTATAGGTTTTGCTCAAGGGGGGGAGTTCCCTGCGGGAGAGCCCTATTCAAAGACCGCTGCATCACCCGCTGATCTTGAGTGCAGGGAGTTTACCGGGAATCTATCACAGCGCTGGAGGATGTACAGCTATTCAGCGATAACGGCTGCGCTGCATGATGCAGAGGACAAGGAGGATGAGGGTGGAACTATACCGTACAGGCCTGCGCCCGGTGTGCTTCCGCCAGGCGCGAAGTCGGGCCTCTGCCTGCATGAAATTTTTGAAAACTCGGATTTTACCTGGTCAGCCAGGGAGCTGTTCAGGGAAAGAGCTGCTGCGTCCCTCGGGAAGTACGGTTACGGGGAAGAGTACAGGGAAGCTGTAACGGATATGGTGATGAATGTTCTGCGGACCCCGCTTGACAGTAACGGGCTGCAGCTATCGGGAATCAGGAATGAGGAACGCTTAAGCGAACTTGAGTTTCACTTCCCGGTGGAAACATTAAGCGGGCTGCAGAAATTCCTTTCAGGTGATGGGGGCCCGGAATTTTTTCATGGCATTGCGACGCACGGCATGCCGTCAATGGCCGGGATGATGAAGGGATACATCGACCTTGTGTTCCGCCATAATGGCCGTTACTACATTGTTGACTGGAAATCCAACATGCTGGAACTGTCGCATGGCGATTACTCGCAGGAGTCATTACTTGCAGAGATGAAGAAGCATAACTATCACCTCCAGTATCATATATACACCGTGGCGCTTCACAGGTACCTGGCGCTCAGGCTTGGAGCGGACTATGATTATGATAAACATTTCGGCGGAGTATATTACCTTTTTATCCGCGGCATGAACGGTACTGACGCCAGCGGCGTGTTCCGGGCAAGGCCGGACCGGGAACTTACGGGGCAGCTTGACAGAATATTCATGGGACAGGAATAAATCGTGAATTACGGGATTGAACAACTGAAAAAACTGCAAGCCTTCAGCGATATTGACAGGCATACAGCATCGTACCTTGCATCAATAGACGGGTATGATTCGCCGCTCTTCTTTCTTGTGGTAATGCTTCTCAGCCGGTGCATTGAAAAGGGTGACGTATGCCTTTCCCTTGAACGGATCGCAGGCAGGAACCTTTCATGGCTCTCTGTTGAAGACCCGGATAACGCGAAGTTATATGAGGATTTAACCATACCGGGAGTTGAACAGCTTGTATCATGCATAAAAAAAAGTTCAGCAGCAGGGGATGAGGGGGACCGGCTGCCCGTTATCCTTGCAGGGAACCGGTTGTATTTTCACCGTTACATGGTCTGCGAGGATGAACTCGCTGCCATGGTGTCATCAATGTGTGCTGACACGGATGACCTTCCTGCTGAAGATAAACTTGCGCCTCTGTTCAGTAAATATTTTGCGGCCGCTGACCGTGGTCCGGATATGCAGGCTGCTTCAGCGGCAGTATCTCTCAGGAAAAGGTTTTCTGTAATATCCGGCGGTCCGGGTACCGGGAAAACGTCAACAGTGGTGAAGATTCTCGCGCTCATTACAGAGTCCAGGCGGCTTTCCGGGCTGGATACTAAAGTGGCACTCACTGCACCCACGGGCAAGGCTGCGGCAAAGCTTGCCCTATCGGCTAATGCATGGCAGGCGGATGCCGGGATGCCTCCGGCCGAATCGTTTACCATTCACCGGCTGCTTGGATACAGCTGGAATTCTGGATTCAGGCATAACCGCGATAACCCGGTTGATTACGATGTTGTTGTAGCAGACGAATGCTCCATGGCTGACCTCCAGCTCATGCACAGTTTTCTGTCAGCGCTTAAGCCGGGATCAAGACTGATACTGCTTGGCGACAGGGACCAGCTCGCCTCAGTCGAGGGTGGTGCGGTCTTCGGGGACATCTGCGGCGGAGGAACGACAGGCTACAGCAGCGGTATGGCTGCATGGTGCAGCATGCTTACCGGTGTTCCGTTCACCGCTGGGAAGGTTAAAGGCCCTGCAATCAGGGATTCCTTAACCTTTCTTACAAGGAACTGGAGGTTCGGGGAGGAGAGCGGTATCGGCCTGCTCGCGGCAGCGGTGAACAGCGGCAGCGGCGATGAAGTAATGCGGATACTGTTATCCGGTGAATTTTCCGACCTGGAATTCATTCCTTCACCGGAATATTCCGTGGTTAGCAGAGTCATTGAACGGGCCGCGGACAGATACATAACTTCGCATGATTCACCGTTCAGGTCAGTTTCCGGGTTCACGGGCTCATTCTGCATACTCACCGCAACAAGAAAAGGAAACGCGGGCATGGAGAAGATGAACCATACTGCAGAGAGGGTGCTTGCTCAAAAAGAAGTGATCGATCCCTCTGTCACGTTCTATGAAGGCCGGCCGGTCATGGTCACAGGGAACGATTATCCCCTCCGGCTTTTTAACGGCGATATAGGAATAGTTGACAGTTCGCCATCAGGTGAGGTAGCGGTTTTTACCGCGTCCGACGGAACGGCCAGGAGCATCAGCTGTTCGCGGCTGCCGGTCCATGAGACAGCATTTGCCATGACCGTGCATAAAAGCCAGGGATCGGAATTTGATGAGGTGCTGTTAGTCCTGCCCGATGTATGGAGCCCGGTAATGTCCAGGGAGCTTCTCTATACTGCTGTGACACGGGGAAGGAAAAAAGTTACTATTGCCGGGGATGAAGCAGTCATACGCAAAATGGCCGGTACTGGCCTTGAAAGAATGAGCGGA
The DNA here is from genome assembly GCA_035403465.1 of Spirochaetota bacterium. Lineage (GTDB taxonomy): Bacteria > Spirochaetota > UBA4802 > UBA4802 > UBA5550 > JAAYBQ01. Next base: position 12,326 of record DAONFG010000044.1, read on the forward strand.
CTGAAACAGAAAGTGCATGGGAGTGCGGAATAATTGACTTACCGGATATTCTTTTCCATTCCTGCACGTATAACATCATGAAGGAGCATCCTGAAAACCATATCCTTCTCGTCTGCATAAACATCAAACAGGCGGACGATATTTTTTGAATCATTGATCCGCACGATCGAATAGAGCGCCGATGTCCTTACGTATCTTGAAGTTTCGCCTGAAATTACACTAAAGAGTATATCCGCTGACTTCACGCGGCGGAAGTTGCCGAGCGAATTGCATATCTCGCCGCGCACCCTGTAGTCGCTGTCATGCAGGCCCTCTTCGAGAATATCAACTGTTTTCCCGTCATCCTTAAGCTCGCCGAGAATAAAAGCAGCCTTTACTCTCAGTTCGGAACCCGGGTCCTTTGTAAGAATGTACTCAAGGCCTTCAAGTTCTCCGGATTTTCTGAAGGCATACAGAGTATCAAGGGCTGCATTCTTGACCTCGTTGTCCTGTTCTGTAAGCAGCATTGTTGAAACCTGGTGAGCCGCCGCGTAATACTTGAGTTCCGCAACGGCCTTTACTGCCTCCAGCCTGAGTTCCCGTTCATTGTCATCAAGCAGACCCGATATTAAATAGCCTGACTGGGTATCCCTGAATTGTATTATAACTGCGATTGCTTTTTTTTTAACTTCAAAGTTTTCGTCGTTCCTGATTATCCCCTTTACCTGGGGCAGGGCTTCCTTTATATCGTTTTTTATGACGCATTCAAGAGCGTAAATGCGCACCGACTTATTTTCATCTTCGAGCAGGGATATTACGGTCTTCTGAAAGCGCGTATCGTAGATGAAGTTAAGAGCCTCGAGAAAGTATATCCTGTGTACGGGATTTGTGCTGTTGCCCATTGACAGGATCACGGGGAGCATCCTGTCGTCCTTGACTACACCCAGTACCTGTGCAGCCTTGATCCTGACTTCAGCCCTCGGGACGGTGATTTTTTCCGCTATGGGAATTATGAAAGGATTGTTTTCTGCCAGGCCGAGGAATTCTATAAGTTCTATTTCAATTCGTTTATCTTCGCTGTTCCTGAGAAAAAAGGTCCATACATCGGCATATTCCCTGGAGGGATAGAGCTTTAAGGCTGAAATGATCCGCATCCTGGTTTCAAAATCATCGTCATCCATAAATTCCTCTTTGAGGAATGGGACAACCCCTGCAGGCATGTTCTGCCTGATATATTCAACTGCCCCGGTGTATCGGGGATTATCACCATCAGCGATTGCTTCAGCTGTATTCTTATAGTACTTTGTATCCTGCGCCTGCACAAAGCCGGCGCAGATTATTAGTGAGAAGAGTATTGCTGGTAGAGTGAATCTGTTCATGATCAGGAGAAATCATAAACTCCATGCATGTAAAGGACCGCCATTGATTTTGTAACGTTCTTGTCGAGGAAATTCTTTTTCTGCTTCATGTACTCGTAGACTACCATCATGATGCCGCCGACCAGCATTGAGGATGCTATGAATGGATCGATTTCTTTTTTGAATATGCCATTGTCGCGTAGAATTGCGATCTCGTGCGCGATTGTTTCAACAATATTGTTCGTGAAAATCTGTACCTTATCGGAGACCTCGTCATCTATACCCACTATGTCCCTGTACATCAGCTTGATTACAATGGGTTCATTGGATAGTAATTCCAGGCATAAGGATATCCTGTTGTCTACAAATTTAATAATTGTCTCATTATCGGGTTTTGTTTTAAGGTAATCCTTGAGATCGTCAGGATCAAGGATGTCTTCCATGTCCTCTGATACGGAATCAAGTATGGCATAAAGGATCTCTTTCTTGTTGCTGAAATACTGGTAGACCGTGCCACGCGCAATGTCAAGGTGTTCGCAAACCTGCCCGATGTGGGTACTCTGAAATCCCCTGGTGATGAACATATCCTTGGCTGTGTCAATAATCTGCTGCTTCCTTTTTTCGCCTTTAGGTGGCATGGGTATAACCTCATGATAATAATGGTTCAGGGGGGGAGTAAAATAATTGAAGATGGATTTTAAATTCTCCTGCCGCCGCTGCTGTTTTTTCCGCTTAGTCTTCTGATTTCCTCTGTTATGGGAGCCAGGGCTTCTTTAAGCTCCTCGACCATTTTGTCAGCTTTTTCCTGCAGTTCCTTGCTCATATAAATCTCTTCAGTTTTTTTTATTATCGTATGACCCGAAGCGAAATAAACAGGAAAATATCTGTATTTTTTTATATAATCAGTTTTGCAATAATACCGGCATTTGTTACAGCAAAATTAATATAGCATTAGAAAAAAAACAGAAAATCCATGAATGAATAGCATAATCCTTTTAATAGAAGTTATTGATTAAAAACTATCCGTAATTATTAGCTATTTAATTTAAAATGAATAAAGTTTTTTATTTTTGTAAAAAATATCAGCTTTGTTCAAAAGGTCAATAAATTTTTAATCAAAATAATAAAAAATGATCAATAAAAACGGGGATATTAGGAGCAGGCAGGATAGCCTTTTCAGGCTATCCTGTTAATCATATTGCCTGTATTTTCTGTTTCCGGTTTAACCTTGATTGATGCTCCGATCAGCATAAAAAGAAAATCTCTTACTTCGGCTGTATCCATCGTTACCGCTTTATGAATGGATTCTTTGAATTCCCGCTGTCTTTTTTCATTCAGAACATCTTCAGTTTTCTGAACAGGCTGTTTTACTTCCCTGTAATTGCTGTCAGGTACAATCGCCGGATTGTATGCATCATGAATTCCCGGCAATGATGTTATGTTGATATTCATCTCGCGAACCTCCTTTTCCACGTTGTACTTTATTATCGGTTTTTTATTTTTTTTTTAGAAGTAAAAATATTAATTTTGGGGATTATTTACCGAAATGGAGCATTGATTGTGCTGTAAAATGCCGTATAGGGACATAATTATGATTGCTGGATGCATAATCATTATTTTGCAGGGGGCACCTGTGCTACTTTTTGGTCTTCAAGGGCTGCTTTTTTTGCTGCCTCGGCTGCCTCCTGCTTTTTCAGCTCTTCCAGAAGTTCCGCACGGTTAAGTTCAAAACCAATTTTTATAAATTCAGGATAAAAAATTACTTTCAGCGGGTTTTCATCGCTGCTGTATTTTTTCAGGATTGTTATAATGAGGTTAAGTCCCAGTCCCGCACCCTCGGTGTTCTCATCCTCTTCGTTGAAGAAATTGTCGTTGCTGAGGCGTGCAGGAGCGACCTTTTTCAGGATCTGCTCCTTTTCGATTATGGTGATATTCTGGGTGTTTGTTACCCATATTTCAAGTGATTCCATTGAAGACTGAAATGTAATGGTATAAAAACGGTTATCCTTTTTGGCCAGCGCGAAGAAATTGCTGTTACCGTTCTCTTCAATCTCCTCCTTGAATTTTTCAAGGAATTCATTATAGTCCTTTTCAGGGCTGACGTTCAGTTCAGGGGCCATATATTTCTGGAAAAGAATTTTATAATTTGCCTTACTTGCGTTGATACCCAGTTCCTTGAAGCAGAAGAATAATTCACCTGCAAATGCCTGCAGGTTCTGCCTGGTAAGAAGCAGTTCAATAAGTTTGCGCACCAGTTCAGCGGAATCTCTTTCAAGGTCAAATAACCGTATGGTTACACGCCAGTCAAGGTCCTTGATGCCCATCCCGCTGCATATCTCAGTTATATTTTTGATTATCTCCTTAACGTTGATGTCATCCCTGAGGTCAATCATCTTGATTTTATTGAGATAGTTGATTTCACGTTCATAGAACGGATCAAGAAAGAACTGTTTCAGGTCCCGGTCAAATATCCATTTGTTCTGGATCAGCAGCCTGATAAAATCATCACGGCCCCAGATGGCAAGGTCCCTGTTGTAAAAGCGTTTCCCCTCGTACTGGAGAAGTATTGAAAAAAGGTTTACAATATCGTCATCTTCTTTGAAGCGCAATAACAGAGTGTCAGCTGCGGTCTGGCGGGGAATAGGAGTGCTCTGGCTGAAACCGGATTCACGGTAGAGACTGAATTTCTGGTTATATCGTTCACCCAGGAAATTCACCTGCTGGGTGTTTAACGAGTTTACCAGTATCTGGTTAAATAATTTTCTTATGCGTTTATTCACTATCAGTCTCCATTTGTTCCACGGATTTTTTCTGATTGTGCTGTATTAACCTCTGCCTGTTTATTATAATCCCCGCTCCCTTAGATTTTCAGTTTCAGGTGCATGTTTATTATAATATAAGCCTGTAAATTAATAGCGGCAATTAAAAAGATCTCGCAATAGTTTAAAGCCCTGTGCCTGGCGCATTAATTTGTGTCTTTTAATTTAAAAACAGATTTTTAAAAGAGCACATTCTTAAAATTCAATCAAGCATGTATTTCTGAAAGTGCAAATTTTTTAACCGGTGCCTGAACCAGCAGGCACTGCCTGCTGTCTGCCGGTTCTATTATAATGTTATTATCGGCTAAAGCGTATAAGCAGGAGACTCTTTTATTTAAGCCTGACCATGCATCAGGGCGTTATTAGAGCATGGCCGGTATTATACGGAAAAAATTATTTTCCCGGAAAGCCGGCCCCCCTGTTTTCGAATTCGAACTCGACCCGCCTGTTCAGGGCATCGTCATATTTACCTCCGTGTATCTGCGGGTCGGTTTCGCCAAGGGATACAATTTTTATTCTTGATTCATCAATACCCATGGATTTCATATACTGGACAACCTTTTCAGCCCTTAACCGGCTGATTTTGTAGTTGGCCTTTTTTGATCCCCTGCGGTCTGCGTGTCCCCTGATTATAACATCTGTGCCGGGATTTTTTCTCAGGTATTCAATAATTCCATGGAGTACAGGGATATATTCAGTCCTGATTTCTGCGGAATTGAATCTAAAATATACCGGCTTCAGCTCCGGAAGGCCTGAACCGTCTGTGCTGTAGATCTGGACCTGCTCCCGGACTTCTCCATACTTCTCTGATGTATCTTTATTTTTTCCGGTTGCTGAATTTTTATATGTACTGCCGCCTGCCAGTTTCTCAGCAGAAAGTTCAATATCCTGGACCTGCCCCGGCATGAGTTTTACCCGGACTGTTTTCCCTTTATGTGTCTTCCCCGAGGGTTTGACCATAAGCCAGCGTTCCCCGGCGTATGTATTTATGACAAGCTGTCCCCGGCTGTCGCAGGTCAGGACCTCCCAGCGGCCAGCCTGGTTGCCTTCACCTGATACAGACTGCCTGTAGACCGAAACCTCCGCGCCAGCGATGAGCTGACCGCCTGTCTTATCCTTTACCGTCAGCCTGATTCCCGACGGGGCATTACTGCTGCCGGAAGTTTTATCTTCTGCACTTTTAACCGCGCTTGAAACGTAGAGGTCATAACCGCCGAATCCGCCTGTCCTGTTTGAGCAGAACATCGTAATGGCCGCTGTCTCTGCGAGGTATAGGTCGTCAAAGCGTGAATTGACGCTGCTTCCCGCATTTACCGGATCAGAGAATCCTTTTTCACTCATTGTCGTGGAGTAGATATCCCAGCCGCCGTATCCCCCGCTGCGCCTTGAAGCGAAATGGTATACGCCGGCCCTGCTGTATGATGGAATAAATGCAAGTTCATAGTTGCCTGAATTGACAGATTCAGGCAGGGCCTTGACATCATTGAATTTCCCGCCGTCCCATGATGCCATGTATATAACAGACTTTGATATATTCCTGTATGGAAACCTTGTGAAAAATATAGTCCTGCCGTCAGAACTGAGTGAAGGCGAGCGTTCGTTCATGTTGGAGTTAACATCGCCTGCTACCTGCTCAGGTAACGTCCACTGGCCGTTTACCCTTCTCGATATGTATATGTCGTATGTTATACGTTTGTTATTGTCTGCAGTGGCTGATGGGCTGTAGCCGCCCGGCCTGTCTGATGAAAAAAGAAGTATCTGCCCGTCTGCTGAAATAAAGGGGGTTTCATCGTTTGATTCGGAGCTTACTTCGAGAACAGGGTAGGGTTCACTCCAGACTCCGGCGTCATTTGTACATGTATAAATTTTATGGGTGCTCTCCTGCTCGTTCCGCGAACTGAAAACTATTGTTTTACCGTCAGCAGTGCATGATGGGGAATAATCATCTCCCGAAGTATTTATCAGCATCCCGGTATTGTTGAATACTACTGACTGGCCGTATGCCAGGTATGCAGCGGTCAGAATAAACAGAAGAGCTGTTCCCGCTGCCGCTTTTTTTATCCATCTGGACTTTTGCATGTTGATATTCCCCTTATTGATTCAATGTAAGCCAGCTGCCGGTCTTTTAAAACAGGCATTAAGGTATTATATTAATATAACATATGACAGTACCCTTTTATTTATCGGGATATATTCGATTTAATTTCACTGTTAATTCTGTAACTTTTTAGAATGAAGATGGACTCGTGCCTATCTTTGAATCACGTGGGACTGGTTCCCTGTTTTTATACTTTGGCATTTTTCGATTGAATATTATATATTACGTCACTGCGAGGCATGTAATACCCTGGCAGTCTGTTTTTGAGAACGACCATTTCATTATATTAAACGCATTTCTGCCTGAACAGATTGCTTCACTTTGTTCGCAATGACCGGTACAAATCATTCCCTGGACCGTTATAAAAAAAGGTTTCATGAATTATTACTGATATAATTTGAACCTTTTTGACGATAATTAAACAGACTTGTCGGAAAACCGGTTCTGTGCCGGTTAATGCTGCGGTTGTTCAGATTACTACCGGCAGGTCCAATGTTCATCCGGAGGACTGATATGAGATTCAGGAAAAATATTATTTTTTTCTCAATAATAGTGATAACTGCAATAGGCGGGTCACTCCTGGCTCGCGAGAGCTATGAGGACTATATTGACCAGAGAAATAAAAAGGGTTATAATGAGGATTACAATATCAGCCGGGACAAACCGCTGTCAGAGATTAAGCCTGAAGACAGGGAGGATGTTCTCGATGAGATCAGGGGCGCGGTCCGCGAAGAGATAGATTCGAGCCTTAAGGATGACAAGGACAATGATAAAAAGCGCGTTATAGAAAACGACTTCGTTGAGCAGGTGCGGGGGATCGTCCGCGAGGAGATTGAGGACGCGATAAAGATAAAGAAGAGCAAGTACCTGAAGCCCGGCACAATCGAGATTGGCGGATATATATCCTACCAGGCCAGGGGCGTTGATTCGGATGTGAACGATAATAACAACATACTCAAGGTCTTCCCTCAGTTTGCATATTTTATTAATGAGCATATCGCATTTGCAGTAAAGGGCGAGGCTGAATTCAATATAACCACTGATACGCAGGCATATTCTGCAGGTATAGGGCCGCAGTATGTATTTGGCGTGACAAAGAAAGAGGATATATGTTTCTACACCGAGATCATGGCGGGAATAAGCAGGAATTCTTCGATTAATGATAATATTGGTTACAGGTATTCCAATGGTTTCGGATTCAAATTTGTTATGAGCAACGGGGTTATTATAAATGCGGGTGTACAGCTGATCTTCGATAATCTTGGTGAGAATGTGGAAGGGTTCCAGAATATAATCGTACCCACAGTGGGCATTACGGCCTGGTTTTAGGTAGAGAGTTTGTCCCGCACCGGCTTTACCGGGGAACAGAGGGGGAGGGCCTCTGAACTGATCCGGTTTATTTTTTCCCTCCCTGAGTTCTGCAGTGAACCCCCGTTATTTTCAGAGCATTCTATTGAAAAATTCATCAGCGGCCTGGGTGCTGGATACGCAGACCTCTTCCGCTATAACGGATGGTTCGAGGATATGGAGCCTGCCTCAATAGACAGGCTGCTGCTTGGTATGCTGCACAGTGTAACAAACGAAAAAGTCCTCCCGGTGATCAGGGGATTCATTGAAGAAGCTGATTTTACATTATTCGATGAATTTTCAGGCGGATCTGTCCCTGATGAATTCAGGAGAGAGAAACTATACGGATTTGCTGAAACTCTCCTTAAGCTGAGGACGACCCGGCTCAGGCTGAACAGCGCGTACACTGTGATCCGTTACGGTATAGCAGAAAGATACCTCGGCGAAATTATGCGTAAGTTTCCCCTGGTATATGAATCAGTGGCATCAGTGAATTCCCGGAAACTGTCTCCTGATGAATCGTCCCTGTTTTTTAAAACTGCGCTTATACTTGTAAACTGCAGGTATCTGCCTGATGGTCAGGGTTATCCTGCATCCTTCCCTGATATTGCAACTGAGTGTCCGCGAAGCATAAATCCTGATGATTACCCGGAACAGAATCCCCCTCTTGCAGGGGATTTTATCGACATCCTTGACATGCGCTTCAGGAATGCCGGATACTATGAGCTCCCTGTTAAGGGATGCATGAGCGCCGATGCCAGCTGGTTTGATACTGTGCGCAAGCCCGGGATAGCCGGGGTGAACCGTCAGCTGGCCGGAATATTTTATGAAATAGCCCTGGAGAGGAACTGGTAATGCGGACACAGGATACAGGCGGTCAGGCTGCTGTCACTGCCGCGGTGATGCTTTCGGCAATCGCAGCATTATGCGAGTATCTCTTTGCTGTGATTATTATGCCTGTGCAGGCTGTCATGGGATTGGCGCTGCTTTCGTTTGTTTTTGATGTGGTTTTTACTGCTGTTTTTATTTCTGACGCGGCTGAAGCTGCCAGGAGGCATAAAATCCGTTCGTTCATGCTTCACGGACGCGGGATTGTAGATTTCTGCGGATCTGTGCCGGTGCTGTTATTCTTTTCAGTTCCATCTGTAATAATAATCGCGTCCGGAACAGAATCGGCGGGGGTCAATTTTATGAAGACAATGACTTTTTTCTGGAGTTCGCTGTGCATTACAGGGTTACTGCGTGTTTCAAGGATGACCAGGCTTGCATCCCTCCCGCTGTTTTCCGGTTCGGGGATGACAGAACGGCACATAACCTTAATATGCACTGTTATCTGCGGCGCTGCGGTAACCACTGGCCCTGTGTGCGGTTTTATCATGCGGAGGGCAGGTGCACAATATGCTCATGCTGCAGCAGGGGCTATCGCAGCCTTCATGCTGTTCATAATTCTTTCTGCTGTAATTGCGATTTATTCAAGGCATTTCGGAAATACGGTCAGTTCTGTCCTGGATACCCTTGACAAAGGTTTCAGACGCCGGGAGTTTTACCTGAAAGTAAAGTTACGCGAAGAGTTCAGGGATGACGGTATATACAGGATAGCAGCATTCTACAACGAAACATATCTTCCGGCAAAGACTAAGCAGAACATAAACAGTCCCGAACCCGCAGCATACAGGGTACCTGAAGAGGAAGTGAAGAATTTTATCAGGAACAGGTAGGGGCTTCCGGATCAGCTTCTGTCCTCAATTATCTTGAGAGAAGTCCTTTCCCTGTTTGTTATTTTAGCCGAGTCGTTGAATATGATAATCACGTCTGTCCGGGTATTCTTCTTGATGATAAAATAGTATTCCCAGGAAAGCTTCCTGACCAGGTCAATACCCCGGCCTGTTTCAGAAATATGCTCCATGATGTCTTCGCCGGTAAGGACCGATCGTTCAATCAGTATCTCCTGTTCGATAACACTGTTGATACTTTCCAGTATGCGTTCACTCGTTAGGCACCCGTTATAGTCCGTAATTGAAACGGCGTAGGAACTGTCATTCCTGCAGAAAAAGAGATCAACCGACTTGCCATTTTCGAGTGTCACCGGCTTCCTGTGAAGTTTCTCTTCCGTAAGTCCGTGAGAGTGGTATACAGCGTTTATTATCATCTCGTTCAGGATTAGACTGATTGCCATCCTGCTTTGAATTATGAAGCCCCATTGCGTTATCTGGTCAATCATCATCTCGATTGCGTCTGTTATCTGGACGGACCTTGTAATTTTTATGCGTTTGAGGTCGCGCATATCCTCCAGGTAGTATTGCAGCCCGAATATGTTCTCTTTTGTAATAAGTTTGGCACTGAGGCTCAGCAGTTCCTTTTCGGGTACAGGTTTTTGCAGTACATTACCGATTCCCCTTGTAAAGATCATGTTGAAAAAGGAATCAATCTTTTTATCAGTGATCATTATTGCAGGGATAAAGGGGTAGTTTTCCCTGATATATTCATACAGGTCAAAGGCGTTGTCACCGGGAAGCTCAACCTCTGATACAACCAGGTCGTATTCATATGCCTTCATTTTTGATATAGCGTCAAAAGCCGAGTCGCATGTATCGACCTTGTATCCACTATCTATATAAAGCCCGGCAAGCTCATCCCTGCAGGGCGATGGATCTGCTATAAGTATTCTGTACATACCTGACCTTTTGATAATAAAGTTTTTTGACTTATCTAATATGTAAAACCGATGAAGATGATACTAATAAAGTTCCCATGCCTGTAGGCAACTTTTTTTTAATAATGTATTCACATGCCTGTTTTTTTATGGAAAAATAAGGCAGTATCTGTATTAAGGTTGATTAATTGAATATAATTACCGATAATTTAAATACCTGACATGAACCCTTTTCGGGATGTGAATAATCAGGCAGATTTGATACGGAAATTTTCAGGAGGATATATGAAGAAGTTTTTTTATGCAGCTGTTTTTTCCTTTATTATGGTTCCTTTTTTTCTTGCAGCCCAGGATGGTAAAAGGGAATCCGTAAATCTTAACGAGCTTGGAAAGCTTTATGATAAACAGATATATGAACTGAACCTTGACATTCAGAAACTTTTAGCAGATGGAAAGTTTATGGAAAACCGTGAATTCAGGTCGCTCCCGTACCAGTCCGAAATTAATTACGGGCCTGATTCAAAGAATCCCCAGTATGTTGAGTTGAAAAAACATGTTTATACAAGAAACGGTGAACTGGGTGCTGAAGTTGTAGGTTACGAAGAGAAAACAATGCAGATGTATACCGACGGCAAGACAATCAGCAAAATTGTTACAATAGTGCGAAAAAAGAATTTCAGGACACTTGAAGAGGAGATCGTGACCATGGTTGATCCTTCTCCTGCTACCGAGGGGACTGACGATATAGTTCTGACACACCAGTATAATAAAAAAATTCTTGTTAAAGAGAAAAAGCTCGCAGAGATAGAGAACACCATGGATGGACCGATCAGGAACAGTATCAAGATACAGTTCATTATTCCAAATCTTGCAATACTGAACAACATGCTTATTTTCATTTCCGAGGTAAACTCGAAGGATTCAAAGGATGCTGACATGAAAATGACCGAGTTTTTAAACAAGGCAGCCCTTTATTAATAAAGAACCAGGTAAAGAATGAAAAAAGCAGTCCCGCGGGACTGCTTTTTTGTTATGGTATTCAGAAAATTATGGTCAAAAAAAACTTGACCTATCGGGCTGTAATCCGGTTTATCAGCGGATAGGTTAAAATTGAATTTAGAAGAAATATACATATAAAGAGGGGCATAATGAAAATAGCAGTAGCCGGTACAGGGTATGTGGGACTTTCTATTGCAGTGCTGGCATCACAGAGACATGAGGTTGTTGCTGTAGATGTTATAAAGGAGAAGGTGGACCTTATCAATAAAAGGATTTCTCCTATCGAGGATCATGAGATTTCGGACTTTCTTGCGAATAAAAAACTCAGCCTCAGGGCAACAACCAATGCGGAAGAGGCATATAAAGATGCTGAGGTTATTTTTGTGGCAGGGCCTACAGACTATAACTCCGAAGGTGATTTTTTTGATACTTCTGTTATTGAAAAAATATTTGATGATATAACTAAATACAATAAGCAGGCGATTGTCTGCATAAAATCAACAATACCGGTAGGATATACTGTTAATACTAAAAAGAAATATCCCGGCATGAAGCTCATATTCTCGCCTGAATTCCTGCGCGAGGGGAAGGCGCTCTACGATAACCTGCACCCGTCGCGGATCATAGTGGGCGCAAAATCAGCTGATGCAGAGATTATCGCGCAGATACTCAAAGAGGGTTCGCTCGACGCTGATACCCCGGTACTCTTCACAGAACCTACGGAGGCAGAGGCGATCAAACTCTTTGCCAATTCGTACCTTGCATTGCGCATAGCATATTTTAACGAGCTTGATTCATACGCGCTCAAGTACAACCTTGATACAAAGCAGATCATCGAGGGAGTGGGCCTTGATCCGCGCATAGGGCTGCACTACAACAACCCGTCTTTCGGGTTCGGCGGATACTGCCTGCCCAAGGATACAAAGCAGCTGCGTGCGAATTATAAAAATGTTCCCAACAATATAATACAGGCCATAGTTGACTCCAACAGCACAAGGAAGGATTTCCTCACTGATGTTATTATTTCCAGGAAACCGGATAAGGTGGGTATATACAGGCTTGTGATGAAAGAGGGGTCTGACAATTTCAGGGCGTCATCTATCCAGGGGATCATGAAACGTATTAATGCCAGGGGGATCGAGTGTGTGCTCTACGAGCCTGCTCTTAAGGAGAATAAATTTTTTAATTCAAGAAAGATTGAATCACTTGAGGAATTCAAGAAGATATCTGACGTTATAGTCGCAAACAGGATGCATCCTGAACTTGAGGATGTGAAGGAAAAGGTTTTTACCCGCGACCTTTTTACAAGGGATTAAGGCCGGGTGGTCTTGCGGTCAGAAGGGGAGGAATTGTAGAGTTCCTCCCTTCGTTTTTTCGCGGCATTAAGCAGGCGTATGAATTTATCCCAGTCTTTTTCATCCACTATCCGCCTGTTTCCCTTACCCCTCTCTTCTCCGACCACGTCCCG
>DAONFG010000045.1:0-404 GCA_035403465.1 Spirochaetota bacterium
AAAACAGTGCATCCATACTCGCTGAAAATGAAAAGGACCTGAAGGCTGCTGAAAAATCGGGAGTCTCAAGCGCATTCTACGACAGGCTGCTGCTTGACGTGAAAAGAATAGACGCAATGGCACGCTCAGTAGAGGAGATTGCAGCATTCGAAGACCCTATTGGACGTGTTGAGAATATGAGAACACGTCCATCGGGCATACGTGTAGGGCAAATGCGCGTACCTCTCGGAGTTGTCGCTGTTATCTATGAATCGAGACCGAATGTTACTGTAGACATAGCCTCGCTATGCATAAAATCAGGAAATGTCGCGGTATTGCGCGGTGGTGAGGAATCAATACATACAAATATGATACTCGCGGCAATGATAAGGGATATACTTGCAGGTATGAATTATAATCCCGAC
>DAONFG010000045.1:414-24979 GCA_035403465.1 Spirochaetota bacterium
TCTCAAAAGGGATGACGCCATCGATATCGTAATCCCCAGGGGCGGTGAAGGTCTTATAAAAATGGTTATTAAAGAGTCGACTATTCCTGTAATCAAGCATGAAAAGGGACTCTGCCATCTTTACATCGATGAAAGCGCGGTAAAAGATATAGCAGAAAAAATTGCTGTTAACGGCAAGGTGCAGAGGCCCGGCGTATGTAATGCAATTGAAACCCTGCTTATTCATAATAAGTATCCTTACAAAAAAGAACTTTTAACCTCACTGCTCGACCAGAGGGTTGAAATCCGCGGATGTGAAAAAACAACAGCCATCATACCCGGCCAAATAAAACCCGCAGTTGAGGCTGACTGGAATACCGAGTACCTGGACCTTATCATTTCTGCGCGCATAGTGGACAGCTTTGAGGAAGCACTGTTGCATATTGCAAAATACAGTTCGGGTCACAGTGAAGCAATTGTTACTTCAGATTACTTTCTCAGCCAGAGGTTCCTGAAGGAGGTGGATTCCGCAGCTGTATTTGTCAATGCATCAACAAGGTTCCATGACGGCGGCGAATTCGGGCTTGGTGCCGAGGTCGGCATATCAACGCAAAAACTTCATGCAAGGGGGGCTATGGGTATCGAGGGGCTGACAACACTTAAGTATATTGTCTACGGAAATGGCGAAACACGATAATCCGCTGAAAATCGGGATTTACGGTGGCACGTTCAATCCCGTGCATTACGGTCACCTGGTAAACGTTGAATCTGTCAGGGATAAGTTCAAACTGGACATGGTTATATTCATCCCTGCTAAAATGCCTGTGCATAAGGAAATGACCTGTTATGCTTCTCCTGAAGACAGGCTGGCAATGGTAAAAACCGCGGTTGATGGTAATGAATACTTTTCAGTCTCAGACATGGAGATAACAAGGGAAAGCGCTTCGTATACAATTTACACCATTGACACACTGGAAAGGTTATATCCCGGCACTGAGCTTTTTCTCATAATAGGTTCAGATTCATTTAATGAACTTGACACATGGAAAGCCTATACTGAAATTATTAAGAGGGTCGCAATTATTATTATGCAGAGGCCAGGGAGTGTAACACTAAGGCAGGACATGCTTATGAAAGGCGGCAGGTTCATTTTACATGAAAATCCTCTCATCGGTATAAGTTCATCAGGTATCCGTGAACGGATCATGTCAGGCCACTCGATAAAATACATGACACCCGACAGTGTTATAGACTACATATACAGCAAGGGGTTGTATAAAATTGGATAAAAGAAAAAAACTGATAATTGCAGCAGCCGTAGCCGGAATAATACTCTACCTGTGCGTAAGCTTTTATATCAAGAGTACAAGGAACGTAATTGAAAAGATCGTCGATAACAAGGACCTTATAAACATCCTTATTACCGGGCGCAACGTGTACAAGGAGAATACTTTTAACTTCTATGCCCTTGTGAGCATAAATCCTGCAAATAACAATATCGGGATAACCTTCATCCCTCCGGACTACAGGATCATGATGAATGACAGCGGATCAGATTCAATAAAAATATCCGAGGTTGATTTTTACTATTTTGACAGGATAAGGTATTCATTGCAGAAAGATCTCCAGCTCAATGTACCCTTTTATGTGAAGATATATGCATCTGATGTCATAAGAACAATTGATCTTCTCGATGGAGTAAACCTCTTCTCCCTTGACCAGGCGGAATGCATAACCAAAGGGAAAACAGGACTCAACTATCTGGACGGCCATAAAGCATTAGACTATATAAACTGCGCCAATATGAATTCTATTTATATCAAGTATGACCGTATACTTGATGTGCTTCTTACTCTTTATTATGAACGGGAGAAACGTCTTGCACAGCTGAACGAAGACTATATCACTGAGATAATAAAAAACATCCGCACAAACCTTCTTCCGCAGGAGATATTCTCGGTCATCAAGCTGATATCAGGGAAAGGAAACGTAATGTCTACGCTTCTCCCAGGCGGAACAAGTGCCGGTTTCTATCTTGTCGATGAAATAAATTTTAAAACTTACCAGCAGGACTTCCTTGGTCCGCTTGTGGCAGAGGGAGGAGCCGAACCTTCGGTTAAGATAAAAATACTTAACGGCACAAGTGTTCAGGGCCTGGCAAGAAAGCTGAGGAATGATCTTATTCGTGACGGGCTTACTGTAACTGAATTCGGCACATCTAATAACGGCAATTTTGAACATTCAGTAATAATATGCAGGCAGTGCGATATATTTACAGCAAACAGGACCGCAGAAATAGCAGGCATTGACAGGATTTACTTCATAACTGATACATCACAGTTAACCAATGTATTAATAATTATAGGCGAGGATATGGTCAGTGAAAAGCAGAAATGAGAATGATACTGCTGATGAAATCATAGCTCTGGGGATTTCATGTATTGAATTTCTTGATCAGAAAAAGGCCGAGTCCCCGGTTTTTATGGACTTACGGAAGGTAAACAGTTATCTCAATTTTTTTATTATAGCAACAGGAAATTCACATACTCATTGCAGATCCCTTGCTAAAGACATCGAAAAAAAACTTCATGATGAAGGCTTAAAACAGTACGGGAGCCCCGATTATAATTCTGACTGGATTATAATTGACTTCGGTTTTCTTATAATACATATATTCACTGAAGATATGCGGAGTTATTACCAGCTTGAAAAACTCTGGGGTGATTCAGTTAAATACGGGATTAACGAGGTAAAAATTTGAATCAGAAAAGTATAAATGATATTCTTAAAAAGGCAGCTGTAGACAATAAAATTACATGTGCCCAGGCATTCGCGATTTCACAAAAACAATGCATTTTTCCCGATCTCCTGGGAGTGGCCATGAATGAAACTAAAATAAAGATATGTGAATGCCAGATGGGATTATTCGGTTGCGGTTCCGGTAATAAGACTGTTAAACCTGCTGAGAGTGTATCTGAAAAGCTGGAAGACCTCATATTCACATACCTTGTTGAAGGCAGATTGGGATGCCAGGCGGCATGGGATATTGCTGCAGAGCTGAAAATAAGAAAAATCGATGTGGCATCTGCATGTGAAAAAATGAAGATCAAAATTAATAATTGCCAGCTTGGTGCATTCTGAAAAAATGCGCACCATTCCTGAATCCAGGAGTTACAGTGCAGAACCGTTAAAAAGGTAAACTCCGGACTGTATATTCTTATAGACTTTTTTTATTAACCTGATGTAGCAGCACTTTTCCGGGTCAATAAAGTATAATGGATCTTTCACTGTCCCCGGATTAAAACCTTCATTCGGCAGTCTTGATTTGATCTGCTTAAAGCTTGCCGTTACATCCATCACTTTTGTTATTCTTATAAAATATGGTCTTGCGTAAAACGGAAGATTTATTTCGCAACCTGTTTTTCGAGTATACGGCCAACAGATATCTCCTTACGGTTTTTCAGAGAAGCGAATTCCAGGCATCCACAGATAAATGAATAAAGTCTATTTATTTTTTCTATATTATTCTCCCAAAAAATATTTATTCAAAGCAAATATACCCTCAGTCTGGAATAATTAAAAATGATCTAATAAAAATCTGAAATATGTATTTAAGAATATTTCTGGTATACTTTTTTTAAAGTTTTCCACAGGAATATAACTTGCAAAATCACACTTATTCTGTTTAAGTAATACAAAAAATGCACCGTTAATATAATAATTGTAAAAATATGAAGAATATACGAAAAACAAAACTTTTGAAAGTCAGTGTTGACGACCTGGATATTGATATACCTGTTGAAACCGCCAAGGGGCCAATTTTTCTGCGGGAGAAAACTTTCAATAGTGATCTGGGCTTCCTGCTGAATAAAATATCCAGTAACGAAAAACAGCCGGCTGTTCAATCAGTAAATGATGACAATAACATTGACTTTTCACTTAAGCAGACAGCACTTCTTGAAATTGAGAAAATGATATACAGGCTTAAACACCTTGAAGAGACTGCTGATAATACATCTCACTTTGATCCTTTTGATATTGATGTAGATGTTTATGATGAAATTGATGATCTTAATGATTATATCATCTCGGGTATGAAACAATCCGGGATGAATAAATTTCTCCTTATGCGTTTTAACCTAAGCGATAATGCCTTCAGGACTGATATTAATATGATCAGAGAGGATTATACACCCGGTATTTTTTTCGGATTGAAAGATGGCATTATTGAGCAGATGAAAAACAGTAGTTCCGGAATTATTATTCCGCCAGACCGGATAAGGAATGATAAATTCCTGATAAAAAAATTCAAGGATGGATTTAGCAGTCCTGAGGATATCCCCCCCTTTTATATCTGCAGAATAAGCAGCATTTGCAGAGAGTCTTGTAAAAATACTTTTTACGAGGAAAAGATGTCTGGTTATGATGATATCATTTCCCCTGTTCTTGTAATTGAACTTGATAAAACAAACAGGCTCATGCCGGAGGACATCTTTGGCATTCTGACCCGGTATGCCGCCATACCACTGGGAATATACATGATGAATTATTCACTTAAAACTGCTATTTCAAAATTCAATTACAGGGATACACTTCTTCTTGTTGAACTCATCGCAAACTCATCAGACAATTCCAGTATGCAGCTTTCGATTATACAACTTGAAAATTATTCTTCAAAAGAGTATATTTTTATATTTACATTCCTCCTATCCAGAATTAAAAAGCTCCTTAACAGGAATTCCCTGTTTATCAGGGTCGATATTGATCAGACACTCCTTGTATGTTCCGTTGAGGAACTAGCTGCTGTAAACGCTGTTATTGAGGATATCAACAGAAATGCTGAAATTATCACCATCGCATCATTTGACAACAGCAGGTACGCATGTGAAAGCCAGTTTCTAAGACTCTTCCTGTAAAAAATAAATTCTTGATAAATAGTTAAACCTGTACTAACCTGTAATTATCAATGTATCTGGAACTTTTTAATGATACAGTTTACCTGTTTTATCGTCTTACAGGATGTACATTTAAAGTTTTAGCTCTATTATGGGGGTTCCCGGAAAAGCGATGAACAGACTTATTACTGCAATCTTCTTTCTTTCTCTTGTGCTTCATGCAGGCTTTCTGTATGCAGAGGGAAGTATTGGAACTTCGGGCGCCGACTTTCTTGAAATCGGTACGGGGAGCAGGGCGCTTGCCATGGGTGAAGCCTTCACCGCAGAGATTAATGACCTAAACTCTCTCTATTACAATCCTGCAGGTCTTGGAACACTCAGGTATCCGGTTCTATCCATTTTTCACCAGGAACTGATACTCGATTCAAGGTTCGAAAACATAAGTGTAGCCACAAAACTATATGGCGGTTGGTTCGCGGCATCAAACTCTCTTTTCTGGGTTCCTTCATTTGATAAAATCGACATCAACGGTGATACTGTCGGAAAAGTAGACTTCTATAATGGCTGCTTTACTCTGGGCTATGGATATGATTTTAACAACTTCTATGCCGGGGGCAGCATCAAGTATATCTACCAGAAGATTGATACACTATTCCTGAGCTCCGTAGCTGTTGACATGGGCATTCTTAAAAGCATGTATTTATTTTCTCCTTTTGACAGCCCTGTGCGTAATTTCAACATAGGAATATCAATCCTTAATATAGGTACTGATGTTCAGGATGATGCTCTGCCAAGGATGATGAGGTTGGGTGCTTCATACAAGCTGACCAAGTTCTTCGGGTTTAACATCGACTTAACAGAAAATTTTATCAATATATCGGACCTTTATGATTTCACTTACGGGTTTGATGAAAGTTTCAGGTTGACTACGGGCGTTGAATTTAACTATCTTGAAATTCTTTACCTCAGGGGAGGGTGGAGATTTAATGACGCAGGGACATACTCTGCCGGTTTCGGATTCAACTACAGTATTGGTGATGTGGCATTTATCATTGATACTTCCTATTCTGACAACGGTGAGTTCGGCCCTGTCTATTCATTCAATGTTACGTTCAAACTGATCCCTAAAATTATTACTGTACGCGACAAACTGAATGCTGAACGTGAATACAAGGAAGGTATAAAGTATTTTGTTGCCGATGACATCGATACAGCGCTTGAAAAATTTAATAAGGCAAAAGATTACAATCCATACCATAAAAATATTGACAGAAAGATTGAAGACCTTGAAGAGATAAAGAGACTCAAACAGGAAAACAAGGATCTGGAAAATGAACTTAACAAGGACCAGTACAAGGGGGAATTCCTCTATTAGAAATATTGAAGTCATACCTGACTTCTGCCCTCATGCAATGGGATCTGTACTTTTCAGCACAGGCAACACACGCGTAATATGTGCGGCATCCATAACACAGGATGTCCCGGACCATGCATTAAAAAAAAATGAAGGCTGGCTCACTGCAGAGTACACCATGCTCCCTTATTCGACGCTGTCACGCAAAAAGCGGGATACTGTAAAACGCGACGGCAGGTCTGTCGAGATACAGAGGCTTATTGGACGTTCGCTGCGCGCCGGTGTGGATTTCTCGCTTATCCCGGGAATTTCTGTTTTTGTCGACTGTGACGTTATCCAGGCAGACGGTGGTACCAGGACCGCATCCATTACCGGCGGATTCATCGCAATAAAGCTTGCATTTGCTAAAATGCTGAAAGAAGGGGTGATACTTTCAAATCCGGTAAAAACAAATATTGCTGCGGTCTCAGTCGGTATTGTTGATAATGAGTTGTTGCTGGATCTTGATTATTCAGAGGATTCAAGAGCCATGGTTGACATGAATATTGTAATGGATGGTGATTTCAACCTGATAGAGATTCAGGGCGCAGGCGAACAGGCTCCATTTTCCGTTCAGAAAATGAATGAAATGGTCAAACTTGCGCAGAAAGGAATTACCGGACTTTTCGAAATTCAGAACAGGTACTGCTGATAACGGTCCCGTTATTAAAATCATCTGGAATATTTTGCAGAAATAACCGATAGAATTATTAAAACACTTGTATGGCCCTATTTGTGTTCCGTACAGACTGTGATAAATAATTACTTAATGTATAAATGATTTAAATAAAATTTGCAGGCATTTTATGAAATATTTAAAATACTTTCTTGCAGCTGCAGTTCTTTCTGCTTTAATCCAGGGCAAGCTTGAAGCGCAGGGTAAACAGACAGTCATTATCGACACACCAACAGCATTTACCATTTCCCGGGGTACATATAAAATTTCTCTTCTTGAGTATGATAATGGCGGTATGGAATTCAAGACTTTCCTGGGACTTCATGATTTCATCTACCTTGGTGTATCCTTTGACGTGCAGAATGCCATTGGAAAGGACAAACCACATTACAACGTACCAGGTGTTATCGCCAGATTGAAGTTTACTGACGGCTGGGATTCTTTTCCAATTGCGATGGCCGCAGGATACGATTCATTCTATACCGGTAGTGAAGGACGCGAAGAGGATATGACGCTGAGCGAGGAGGATGATCTAAACAGGGTTATTTACGGACCATATTTTGTTTTCACAGGTTCAATATACCTTTTTGAATCGGAACAATATCTTAGCATAGGCCTCAGAACTCCTACCCAGCCAGAATATAAACCTGACAATACATCATATTTCACGTCTATTGATATACCCCTTGGTGAATTATTCCGTTTCCAGTTCGAAATGGAACGTGTATTCTGGAATTTCAGGACGCCTGGCGACTGGCTATATAACGTCGGTATCAAGTATAACTATCTTGACATGATCGGTTTTGAGATTGCCGTAATAATGGAACATGAAGAAAAACCGAACAGGGTGATCAGGATTGAGTATCATAATGAATTTTAAATCCAGGCACATATTGATTCCTGCATTACTTGCTGTATTGATTCTTCCCGTTTTTTCGAAAAGCGGCAGCTTCACGATATTCATACTCAGGTATAAATCCGGTAAAATACCAATTTCGATTGAAATCGCAGATACCCAGCCTGAAAAAGAAAAAGGCCTCATGTTCAGGTCTTCCCTGCCTTATGACAGGGGAATGCTCTTTGTTTTTGACAGCGAAAGATCTCTTTCCTTCTGGATGAAAAACACATACATACCCCTCGACATCGCGTATATATCTTCGAAGGGGATAATCAACGAAATATACAGGATGGAACCCCTGGATTATTCTATTGTCTACCCGTCTAAAAAACCTGCAAAATACGCACTTGAGGTAAATGCGGGATGGTTTAAAAAAAACGGGATCGAACCTGGAATGAAACTGGATTTTAATGGATGCCTCGGTAAATAGAATTGCGTCATCTGCTGATGAACGCGCGCTGCTTGTAGCCCTTCAGATAAAGGGCGCGGATAATCACAGGATTTCCTATTCACTGGATGAACTTAAGCTTCTCGTCAAGACCGCAGGAGGTATTGTCGTTGATGCAATTACGGTCAGGCGTGATTCCATTGATCCGGCCTTTATTATCGGTAAAGGCTATGTTGAAAAGTTCAGGAATATGATCAGTGAACATAACCTGAAACTCATAGTATTCGACATGAACAATATCAAGCCTGCGCAGATAAGAAATCTTGAAGAAGATCTGAAATGCCGTGTTGTGGGACGCAACGAGATTATACTCGATATTTTCGCACGACGGGCAAGAAGCGCTGAATCCAAGATCCAGGTAGAACTTGCACAGCTCAGGTATATACTGCCCAGACTGAAAGGTCTGGGCGGAGTGCTCTCCAGGCTCGGCGGCGGGATAGGGACACGCGGCCCCGGTGAAACGATGCTGGAAACAGACCGCAGGCATATACTTCGAAGAATTGATACACTTAGCAGAAAGCTTAAACATTACAGGGAACACCGCAAGCGTACCCGGAGCGCAAGGGAGAGTGTATTATCGGGCGCTGTTGTAGGATATACCAATGCGGGTAAATCAACACTCATAAATCTACTCGCCCGGGATGATCTCTTTGTCGAGGACAGGCTATTTGCCACCCTCGATTCATATACCCGTTCAGCCTACATTGGTCCCGGCGTAAAGACGCTTTTAACGGATACAGTTGGATTTATACAGAACCTGCCGGCAAACCTTATCGAATCTTTCAGGTCAACACTTGAAGATATTGAAAACTCATCATTTATTATTCATGTTGTCGATTCATCAGCACCTGATATTGAAAATAATATCAGGACCGTCGAGGCCGAACTTGCAGAACTTTCAATCCAGGATAAGCCTGTGATCATGTTTTTCAACAAATCTGATCTTGTTGATGAAAAAACTGTAAACATTATTCATCACAGGTACTCTGATGCAGTTATAGGTTCCGCAAAAGCGAAGATCAATCTTGACCAGCTTAAGGTAAAAATCGCAGAACTGCATGAAAAGCATAACAGGGTATTCCCCTTTGACGCAGGGTTAGAAACTGATAGAAATTAAACAATTACACTGCTTTTACATTTCAATAAATGTATACAGGATCCCGGGGCTAAGGCCGGGAAAACTTCCGGCAGGATGACCCTGCCGGTAAAGACTCAGTTTCATTCCGTGATCAATTAATTTGTTGATAAAAAAATGTTGTTATTTATATGTTACATAATCAGTTTTATAATAAATTTATTCAGTTATGGATACAGAATGAACTGTTAAATTACCCTTTAAATCTGCACTGATGTTTTTTGAATAAATTCTCTACAGGTGGTATAAACGTATATGCTTGAACTAATACTCAACACAGTATTCGGGACGAAACCTGAACGTGACCGGAAAAAACTTCAGCCATTTGCTGACCGGATCAATTTGCTCGAACCTGAAATAGCGAAACTAACCCAGGACCAGCTCCTGTCAAAAACATGGGAATTCAAAAACAGGATTGAGAAGGGAGAACACCTTGAGAGCATAATGCCCGAGGCTTTTGCCCTGGTGCGCGAAGCTTCAGTAAGGACCCTTGGTATGAGACACTTTGATGTCCAGATGATGGGCGGGGTTGTTCTTCACAGGGGGCAGATCGCAGAAATGAAAACCGGTGAAGGTAAAACCTTAGTGGCCACACTCCCGGTTTACCTGAATGCCCTTGAAGGGAAAGGTGTACATGTAGTAACAGTTAACGATTATCTTGCAAAACGTGACGCAGAATGGATGTCTCCTATATATAAAAGTCTCGGACTGACAGTAGGCACAATACAACACAACCTTGGCCCCATTGACAGGCAGAAATCATATTCATGTGATATTACTTACGGTACCAATAATGAGTTCGGTTTTGATTACCTTCGGGACAACATGGTTGAGCATAAAACTCTTAAGGTCCAGCGAAAACTCAATTACTGCATTGTGGATGAGGTTGACTCGATTCTCATAGACGAGGCCAGGACCCCTCTTATTATATCCGGATCTGCCGAAGAATCAACAAAGAAGTACATGCAGATAAACAAAATTATCCCGCAGCTAAGGGTTGATGTTGACTACGAGGTTAACGAGAAGGAGAGAAATGCAACACTTACAGAGGAGGGCGTTTCCCATATCGAAAGAATCCTCAAGATTGACAACCTTTATGACAACAGCCACATAGATATCATACACCATATAAACCAGGCGCTTAAGGCACACACTGTCTTTCAGAAGGATGTTGATTATATCGTCAAGGACGGGCAGGTCGTAATAGTTGATGAATTTACAGGCAGGCTTATGCCGGGAAGGCGGTTTTCCGACGGGCTTCACCAGGCACTCGAAGCAAAGGAAAATGTCACTGTGGCAAGAGAGAGCCAGACCCTTGCGTCAATCACCTTCCAGAACTATTTCCGCATGTATAAAAAACTTTCAGGCATGACTGGAACTGCTGAAACAGAATCCGTGGAATTCAAAAAGATATACGGGCTTGATGTTGCTGTAATTCCGACAAACATGCCGATGGTACGAAAAGATTACCCTGATAAAGTATATAAAACAGAACACGAAAAGTTCAATGCAATCGTTGACGAGATCACCGAGTACAGCGCAAAAGGCCGGCCAATACTTGTCGGGACAATTTCAATCGAAAAGTCAGAAAAACTCTCCATGGTCCTCAGGTCCCGCGGCGTGATCCATAATGTTCTTAATGCAAAACATCATGAAAAGGAAGCGCAGATTATTGCAGATGCCGGGCGTCCGGGATATGTTACAATAGCAACAAACATGGCAGGCCGCGGTACAGACATTGTTCTTGGGGGAAAGAAGTCCTACCTTGATGATCTTGACCAACACAAGGCTGTCCATGACAGGGAAATGTGGGAGGATTTCAGGCTTCATATAATGAAATCAAACTTTGACCATGCCGATTCAATGATCGAGTCAATGCAGGGGCAGGACAGGAATAAGGCAGTTGCAATAGTGAAGGCTGGAAGGGACTGGCTGGTTCACCATGAACGTGCTGTAAACGCAGGTGGTCTCCATATACTTGGAACCGAAAGACACGAGGCAAGACGTATTGATAACCAGCTGCGCGGACGTTCAGGACGTCAGGGTGACTCGGGTTCATCGCGTTTTTATCTTTCACTGGAGGACGATCTTATGCGCCTCTTCGGTTCGGAACGTATAGCCAGGGTTATGGACAGGCTGGGCATGGAGGAGGGCCAGGAGATTGAAAGCGGTATGGTCTCAAAAGCGATTGCAAGCGCGCAGAAACGTGTTGAAGGCCGTAACTTTGAAATAAGAAAGCATCTTCTAGAGTATGATGATGTCATGAACTCGCAAAGAACTTACATTTACAGGGAACGCAATGAAATACTGGACGGCGTTGATATATCAGATAAGATCAGGGGCTACTTTGCAGAAGTAATAGACCAGAAAATTGAAAACTTCACCATGGGGATGCGTCATCCTGAACAGTGGGATCTTGCAGGCCTGCGGTCATGGTTTAAAAAGAAATTTACTATCGATCTTGATTTTTCGGAAATCGATCCTGTTGAACTCAACTATAATGATTTTCTTGATCTGCTGATTGACAAACTGAACAGGCTTTATGATCAGAAAGAGGGAAAAAACGGCATTGAAGATATGCGTATTATTGAAAGGCTGATCTCTCTCCAGGTAATTGACAATAAATGGAGGGAGCATCTTCTAACAATGGACCAGCTTAGGGATGGAATCTGGGCAATGGGTTATGGCGAAAGGAATCCGCTTGTTGAATATAAAATCGAGGGTGCAAGACTTTTTGCTGACATGCTCAGCAACCTGAAAGAGGACATAATTGAATTTCTGCTCAAGGTTGAAGTCAGAAAAATGGAAGAGGAGGTCCCGGCCCCGGTTTCACAGGTTCCGGCAGGCAACGAATTTCATGCCGAAGTGGGGCAGTTCGGTTCAGGCGGTATTCCTACACAGTCCGGGATATCCAAAAGACCCAGGGAGGACGACAGGCCTGTTGAAGGCGGCGTAAAGAGGAAGAAAACAAGAAGGAGCAGGAGGTAACATAATGTCCGATGTGCTCATGAAAAGCGTTTCCGGAATACGTGGAGTGGTCGGAGGAAGTTTCACCCCTGAACTTCTTGCAAGCGCCGGTTCTGCTTTTGCCGCTTACTGCAGGTACGGCACTATTGTAGTCGGAAGGGATTCTCGCCCGACCGGTGAAGCACTATCCATGAACCTTATTTCGATTCTTGTTCTTAACGGCTGTAATGTTATTGATCTCGGGATTGTGCCAACGCCTACAGTCCAGATAATGGTTGAGGAACTTGGTGCAGCCGGCGGAATAGTAATGTCGGCATCACATAACCCCGTTGAATGGAATGCGCTTAAACTGATAAATTCATCGGGAACTTTCCTGAATTCAAGAGATATTACGAAATACTTCAAGCTGATGGATAAGCCCGCGACTTACAGGAAGTGGGATGGAATCGGAAAGATCGACAGAATACTCAACGCATCGACTGTTCACATTGATCTTGTCCTGGATGCAGTAAATGTAAAGAAAATACAAAAGAAAAAATTCCATGTTGTTTTAGATTCAGTCAACGGCGCAGGGTCATTCATCACACCGGCAATGCTTGAACTTCTTCACTGCAGGGTTACAGAGATCAACTGCACACCTGATGGTCTTTTTCCCCGAGGCGCTGAACCGCTTCCTGAAAACCTGAAACAGCTTAGTGAAGCTGTGAAAAAGAACAAGGCGGATATCGGTTTTGCGCAGGACCCGGATGCTGACAGGCTTGCGATTGTGGATGAAAATGGTATCCCGCTTGGCGAGGAGTACACTGTTACACTTGTATCGGACCACCTGCTTTCAAAAGAAAAGGGTTGTGTTGTGGTTAACCTTTCTACTACGAAAGCAGTTGAGGATGTTGCCTTGCGTCATGGTGTGCCGTTTTACAGGGCAAAAGTCGGTGAGATCAATGTAGTTGATGAAATGTTAAAGAAAGGTGCGCGGATTGGCGGTGAAGGAAACGGCGGTGTTATTTCGCCGGAAATCCATCACGGCAGGGACAGTCTCGCAGGAATTGCATATATCCTTGAAATGATGGCTGAGCGCAATAAAAAGATATCTGAACTCAAGGCTGATATGCCTCAGTATTTCATGAAAAAAGGCAAGGTTACACTTAAAGATCCGTCAAGTGCCGGTGAGTTTCTGTTAAGAATTAGATCTGACTTTTCGAACGAAAAGATTTCGGCTATTGACGGGGTGCGGATCGATTTCAAATGCGATGGTCCTTTTAAAAACGGCTGGGTACATTTGAGATCATCGAACACTGAACCCATCTTCAGGATCATTGCTGAATCTGACAGTCATGCAAAAACTGAAAAAATTTACTCTCACTTTGCCGGTATTTTTAATTAAACCGGTCTTTTACGTTTACGCGATTATAACAATAACCGATGCATAAAAAAAGCGGCATATTCTGCCGCTTTTTATCAGTACTAATCGCCATGGTTAGCAGGAGCATCCGCCGCCGCAGCCGCAGCCGTCACCGCAACTTTCACCGCAGTCAGAACCGCAGCTGTGAAGGCCAAATTCAAGCTCTTCGTCTGTTGCTTCCCGGATGTCAACTATCTCAACATCAAAATGAAGCGTTTCTCCTGCAAGGGGATGGTTGGCATCAAGCGTAATATCGTTATCACCCAATTCAACAATTGTTAGTATCTGCATTCCCTGTTCATCATGAGCCTGGAGCTGCATGCCAACTTCAAGATTTGACAGGTGAGAGAGCTGTTCCCTTGCGATTTTCTTGACGAAATCATCCATACGGAGTCCGTATGCATCTTCCGGTTTGATTGTAGCTTTAAATTTTGCTCCAACTGATTTACCGAGCAGTTCCGCTTCAAGACCGGGAATAATCTCGCCGCTTCCATGTATATATGAAAGGGGCTCGTTATTTTCTGATGTATCAATGACAGCGCCGGAATCATTTGTAAGAGTATAATCGAAGGTAACAACCTTGTTTTCTTCAACTTTAAGCATGTATAACCTCTCTGATTTTTTATTCATATGACAGGTAAAGATCATAATTGTTACCTTGTTATTCCTGCCCTTGAATAATTCAAGAAAAAGATGTAAAATATTGGTCCGGCTGTAAAAAAATTATAATAAGAAAAATTGTGGACATTTTGCGTTATATTTTTTAACAAATTCATACATGGAGTAAAATATGTCTGAAAACAACAAAGCCCTCTACAGGATTGAGGTTTTTTATAAAATTCCTGATTCGCGAGGGGAAACAATATGTAAAAAACTTCAAACACTTGGATTCAGCACTGAAAAGATTACAATATCAGATAACTATCTCATTAACGCAGAGTTAACGAACAATGAGGCTGAAAGTGTCGCTGAACTTCTTATCCAGCCTGTAGCACAGGTATTCAGCATTAATACCCCATATATGCCTGAATCTTTTGACTACTGTATCGAGATAGGTTTTTTACCCGGGGTTACGGATAATATTGCGAATACAGTCAGGGAATCAATTGAAGATTTACTCCACAGACCGCTCGACAGGGAAAAATCCGTTTTCTCTACAATATCGTATTATATCAAGGGCTTTAATTCCCGTGAAGAGGCCGGGAATGCATGTGCCGAATTCTACAATCCCCTTATCCAGAGATCGCGCATATTTTCCCGGGATGAATATAAAAAAAATAACGGTTTCGGTTATACAATTCCATTAGTATCCATCTCGGAAAAAGCTTCTGCTGATGTAGTCAACCTGAATGTTGACGACACTGAACTTGCGGCGATTGGAAAAGACGGAATAAAAGAGAGCAACGGGAGCAGGAGAGGGCCCCTTGCACTTGACATGCTTTCGATGAACGTGATCAGGAAATATTTCACAGAAAAGGAAAAACGCAATCCCACAGACATCGAGCTTGAATCAATAGCACAGACATGGAGCGAACACTGCAAGCATACTATTTTTGCATCTGCTATTGACGATGACACACCTGAAGGTATCTACCGCACGTATATTAAAGAGGCAACAAAAAAGATAAGACGTGACAAAGGTGATAAGGACTTCTGTATTTCGGTTTTTACCGATAATTCAGGTGGTATTGAATTCAACGATGATTATATAATATCAGACAAGGTTGAAACACATAACAGTCCAAGTGCTCTCGATCCTTTTGGCGGAGCGATAACAGGTATTGTCGGCGTTAACCGTGATTCAATAGGTTTCGGTATAGGAGCCAAACCTGTTGCAAACCGTTACGGTTTCTGTTTTGCACCTCCCGGCGATGAATCACCGTTATATAAAAATAAATCTCCTGAATCAAAACTTCTTCCGCCCCGCCGCATAATGGAAGGTGTTATCCACGGTGTAAATGCCGGCGGCAACACATCAGGAATTCCGACACCCCAGGGATTCATATATTTTGATAAAAGGTACAAAGGCAAGCCTCTCGTCTTTGTTGGAACCATCGGGCTTATGCCGAAGAACATCTGCGGAAAATCATCTGTTGTAAAAAATGCCGTAAATGGCGACGCTATAATCATGACCGGAGGAAGGGTCGGACGTGACGGTATACATGGAGCAACATTTTCATCCGAGGCGCTAAGTTCCGGAAGCCCGGCAACCGCGGTTCAGATAGGGGACCCGATTACACAGAAAAAACTTTCAGATGCAATTATCAAGGAAGCACGCGACCTGGGGCTATATAATTCAATTACAGATAACGGGGCAGGGGGACTTTCATGTTCCGTTGCCGAAATGGCGCGCGAGTCCGGCGGCTTTGAAGTGGAACTGGACAAGGTTCCGCTCAAGTACCCGGGACTATCGCCATGGCAGATATGGATCAGCGAATCGCAGGAGCGGATGACACTCTCTATACCGGAAAATAAAGTTACTACATTCATACATCTTATGAAGAGGCGCGGAGTTGAGGCTACTGTTATAGGCAGGTTTACCGCTTCTGGTAGGGGAATTGTCCGGTACAACGGAAAGGAGATATTCAATATTGACCTTGACTTTCTACACGACGGGCTTCCAAAACGCAGCATGGATACAGAAGAACCGCAAATTACTGTAGAAAAAGTCAGGATAGATGAACCTTCAGATCATAAAGAAATTTTCCATAAAATGATATCAAGGTTAAACACCTGCAGCTTCGAGTTCATATCCACACAATATGACCATGAAGTGCAGGCTGGTTCTGTCATTAAGCCTCTACAGGGAAAAGGCAGGGTCAACGGGAATGTATCTGTTATAAGGCCTCTGCTCGATTCTTGGCGTGGTGTGGTGCTTTCCCAGGGGTTGTACCCGTCATACAGCGAAATAAACCCGTACCGGATGGCTGCATGTTCAATCGACACCGCGGTGAGAAACGCGGTTTCAGCCGGAGCTTCTCTGGATCACCTTGCCCTTCTTGATAACTTCTGCTGGTGTGATTCAAATAATCCGCAGAGACTCTGGCAGCTTAAAAAAGCATCCGCCGCATGTTACGACTATGCGGTTGCATATGGGACACCGTATATATCGGGGAAGGACAGCATGTTTAACGATTTCAGGGGATATAATGCTGACTTTGAACCGGTTGAGATATCTATCCCCCCGACGCTACTCATATCATCAATCGGTGTTATGAAGGATATTCGCAAGGCGATGAGTGTTGACTTTAAAGTGCCGGGAGATATTATTTACCTCGTGGGATCAACTCTCGATGAAACCGGATGCAGCGAGTATAATGCTCTTGCCGGTGAAATAAAACGTGGAAACCCGTATATGGGATCGAATGTCCCGTCTGTCGATACAGAAAAATTTATAGAGATATACCGGAAGATTGAGAATACAATTGATCAGTCACTCCTCTCATCGTGTATCAGTATAGAGAGGGGCGGACTTGGCGTGGCAGCTGCGAAAAGCGGAATTGCAGGTCTTTCGGGATTTGAAATTGATCTTTCAAAGGTACCGGCACCCGGCAAATACAGGAACGATATTCTGCTCTATTCTGAATCACAGGGGCGGTTCCTTGTATCAGTAAATCCCGGTCTAAAAGCTAAATTTGAAGAATGCATGAAAGGCTCAGATTTTAGTGAACTTGGGGTTGTACGAAACGACCGCCGAATAATCTTCAAGGCCACAAGCGGATCCACAATCATTGATACTGATGTTGAAACTGCAGACAGTTTCTACCGCGAGCCCCTGAATAAATACTGAGGAAAAACATGGCTAAACCCTTAACACTTGTAATAACAGGATACGGCATTAACTGCGAAGAAGAGACATCTTATGCTTTCAGAATCGCAGGCGCCGAAACCTCAATTGTACACATAAATGATATCATCGAAAATAAAAGCATGCTTAAAGATTACCGTATTATGATGTTTCCAGGCGGATTTTCTTACGGTGATGACACGGGCAGCGGCAAGGCACTGGCCAACAGGATAAAGAATAATTTATCTGACGAAATAAGGGAATTCATGAGAAGGGACACACTGATGCTCGGGATATGCAACGGTTTCCAGGTTCTTGTCAACCTGGGAGTTGTTCCTGCGACAGATGGTTTTACCGGTAAGTCTCAGGCGGCACTTGAGTATAATAAAACATTCAGGTACCAGTGCAGGTGGATTGACGTTAATGTCGATAAAGAATCACCATGTATGTTTACACGTGGAATTGAACGAATGCATATACCGGTTGCGCACGGAGAAGGAAACTTTTATGCGCCCGATGATATACTTGATGCTATAAATGCTAAAAAACTTGTGACCATGCGTTACATTAAACCTGAAGGTACGCCTGCAGGGGGTGAGTTTCCGTTTAATCCCAACGGATCCGTAATGGACATAGCTTCAGTGTGCAGCCCTGACGGACGGATCATGGGGATGATGCCGCATCCTGAACGTGGAATGTTTTTTACCCAGCGCGATGACTGGACCAGCCTTCGCGAGGAATACAGGCGCAGGGATGAGGATATACCTGAATATTCAGACGGTATACAGATTTTCAGAAATGCAGTGACATATTTTAAATAACAGTTATACCTGAAGGTTTTTATGAAAAAAATCACTTATCTGTTTCTGGCAGTTTTGCTTCTCTTTACTGCATCGTGCACACGCTGGTTTGTAAATTCGCTCAGCCAGAACAAGATCCTCGAAATTAAAAGCGGCGACGGACCTGGCCAGGTGCAGATTGTCCGTGATGAGTATGCGCTTAATGACCTTTCATTCAGGGTTGAAGTTCATGATGGGAAAGTAATCCTCGCTGACAACAACCTCAGAAGGCTGCAGGTAATCGAATCATCAGGTAAACCGGAGCTGATACTCGGATCCCTTACCAATATTGACAAATCAAAATATAAAGCTGTAAATTTCAACTTCAGCGTAATCGGATCATTCACAATGGACGATTCCGATAACCTGTATATCCAGAACAGGCTGGAATCACGAAAAGGTGACGAGGGGGGAAGTTTTTCACCTTCATATATACTTGTCTTCAATAAAAACGGTGAACTTCAGTATACCATGGGGAAAACCGGAACACCTGACCTTCCATTCTTTTATATTGAAAAACTTTTTACAGATTCATCAAACAGGCTTTTTGTTATTACACGGACATTCAACAGCTGGGAACTGTACATGTTTAACAAAAAGAAGCGGGAGAAATACATAGATTTTTCCAAAATTGATTTCAGCGAGAATGAAAACGGTTATACCTACAGCGGCAAAATCGAGAATATGATAATCACCCGAAGTGGTGAAAGTATGCTTATTTCCGTTGCTTATTATCATGACGTCCGTTTTAAATACAGGAAGATATATGAATTTTCCCTTGAGGAGGATAAAGTGGTACGTGAGATGACCACGATCCCCGATCCAAAGAATGTG
This sequence comes from Spirochaetota bacterium, assembly GCA_035403465.1. Lineage (GTDB taxonomy): Bacteria > Spirochaetota > UBA4802 > UBA4802 > UBA5550 > JAAYBQ01. Next base: position 19,668 of record DAONFG010000045.1, read on the forward strand.
CTTTTTAACATCATCGATGACAAGATCATATATCTCTGGAACATCGAAGGCAAAAACGTAAAGTTCATGCTTATCAATACTGACGGAAATATTATTAACAACATAAGACTTGAACTGGATAACAACACAATCTTTTCAAAGATCATCACGGATGAAAAAGGAAATATTTTCTCCTACCATGTAATTGAGAATACAATGAAAATATACGAATGGAAATGACCGGTGAAAGTTGTTACAGCTGCTGAGATGAGAGAGATTGACAGGGCCGCAATCGAAGATTACGGTATACCTGCGGAAGTCCTGATGAATTCAGCAGGGAAATACACAGCTGATTTCATTAACGAAAGATTTCCCGGATGTGCGGTTAATATCCTCTGCGGAACTGGAAATAACGGTGGTGACGGATTTACTGCAGCGTACTATCTTTTCAACTCGGGCCGGGATGTCAGCATAATCCTCTGCGGGAAGACGGATAGTGTATCAACGGTCTCCCGGATTTTCATGAATATTTGCAAAAAGTCCGGGCTGACCGTTAATGAATATTCTGATGCCGGGCAGATTGCAGGTCTCACATTCAATCCGGGAATAATTGTTGATGCAATATTCGGTACAGGCTTCAGTGGTTTACCTTCGGGTGTACACCGCGAGGTAATAAAAAAAATCAATAGTTCTGGACTTAAAATAGTTTCACTGGATATTCCAAGCGGTCTCCCGTCTGATGGGGATATAGAAGGTATCGAAGCGGTGAAGGCTGATATCACAATTACCATCGGGCTGCCGAAGGTATCGATAGCTACGTATCCAGGCAGAGAATTCTGCGGCGAAGTTATAACTGCAGATATAGGTTTCCCTGCAAACCTTACCAGCGGTTCCGGTCTGAATGTAAATTTAATAGAAAAAAATCTCGTTAAAGCATCCGGGCTTTTCACAGATATCCCGGACATGCACAAGGGAGACCGCGGCCATACGCTTCTTTCCGGCGGATTCCCCGGCATGGAGGGTGCGATTCTTCTTACAGCAAAGGCCCTTTTCAGGACTGGCGCCGGACTTGCCACCCTGCTTACATTGCCGGAATCCAGGCAGGTTATAGCAGGTAAGATACCTGAACTGATGACTGATGCGGTATCTAATGACGACCTTTCAGAATGGATAAACTGTTATCTTCAAAACCGTAAATTCACTGGACTGGTGATCGGACCAGGTATGGGGCGATCTGAATACGCGGCGATGTTATTTAATGCTTTAATAAATTCAGCGCGCGGTAACGGTATATCAAGGATACTTATCGACGGTGACGGGCTCTATCATCTTGCGGGGTATCTTAAAAGCGGAAGACTCCCGGAGGGACCGGAATACTGTATAACTCCCCATTTTATGGAGGCATCCAGGATAACCGGTACATCTGTTGAAAAACATAAAAGCAACAGGCTGCAGTCATGCGTAGATATAGCCCGGCAGACAAGCTCTACTGTCGTGCTTAAAGGACCTGCCACTATAGTATCAGATGGAAAAACTTCATATATCAATACAACAGGCAACAGCAGGCTTGCCACAGCCGGTTCAGGTGACGTACTTTCAGGGATAATTGCCTCATTCATGGGGAGAAACTGCAGTATCATCGAAGCCGCATCGTGCGGGGTATTTCTCCACGGTCTCTGCGCTGATTTATTTTCCGTGAAAAATAATTTTCAGCTCATGAAAGCGGGTGATATTGTAAAAAAAATCCCCATCGCACTTAACAAAATTTACGAATAATGGAAGAATAATATGTCTGAATATACCCCCCCATGCTCCGAATGCGGTGGAAGGTGCTGCAATTATATAGCGATACAGATAGACAAGCCAGGTTCAAAGAAGGATTACGATTATATCCGATGGTATCTTACTCATAAAAATGTTCACGTTTTTGTTGACCATGAACGCAACTGGTTTGTTGAATTCAGGACACCTTGCGGTTACCTGGAAAAAGACAAACGGTGCGGGATATATCCCGACAGGCCCCATATCTGCCGCGGACACGGGGACAGTGCAGGTTCATGTGAATTCTACGACTCTCCGTATTCACTCTATTTTAAATCAATTTTGGAATTTGAAGAATACCTGAATGGAAAAAAAATAAACTGGAAGTATAAAAATTCCTGAGAACATCGCTCCAGAACAGTGATTATGGCAATAGATTGTCAAGTTCCGACCTCCTTTTTCCGAAAATAAAACTATGAAATACAAAAAGATTATCTATGTTCTTATGCTGGGAATTATTTGTATTGTTACGCCTGCATCAGCTGATAAAATACGGCACGAGGCAGATCCCCTTGACGAATCAATGATAGTAAACAGCCTGGAGATGGATGCGGATACCTTTTCAGAGCTGGGCGCAGAAGAGGATATTACAGGTGAAGTAATCTTTGATGATTCATTTGCCGATTCAGGTAAAAAATCAGATCGTGAAATAAAATCATCCAGACAATCAGGACAAATTATAAAAAAGCTCAGGTCAGATGACAAGCGCTGGCATCTTGTTGAATACAAAGTCAGATCGAATGACAGCATCTGGATCATAGCAAAAACATTCGGTACTGATACCTCTGTGATTGTTGAACTCAATAATATAAAAAATCCCGGACAGATCCGCAAGGGCCGGATTCTACTTGTACCTTCAAAGCAGGGTATCTATTATACCATAAAAAAAGGTGATACACTCACTGGCATTTCAAGAAAATATAATTCAGAAATTTCCGTGATAGCAACACTTAATAATATAGACGGCACAGATATCAGGGCAGGGAAAATGATATTCATACCCGATGCGCAGGAGCAGAAAGAAACCGTTTTCAAAAAAAGTGCATCCGGAGATAAAGAGAACCTCCGTTTAGCAGATGTTAAAAGACGAAATAACTCAAAAAAGAACATAGAAAAGAGATCTTCAGGTATAGTACTCTCATGGCCGTTCAGGGGACCCGTGACTTCAGGTTTCGGATACAGGAAAGACCCGTTTTCAGGAAATAAAAGATTTCATTGCGGCATGGATATCGGCGCAGAGATCGGGACACCGGTTAAAGCAGCAGGTAACGGTAAGGTTATTTTCAGCGGATGGAAAGGTGCTTATGGATATCTTGTTGTTATTTCGCATGAAAAAAATTATATAACTGTATATGCCCATAACAGCAAAATTCTTGTTCAAACCGGTGAAATCATAAAAAAAGGGGAGGTTGTTGCACTTTCGGGCAACACAGGTGCAGTAACCGGCGCACATATTCACTTTGAAATCAGGAAAGGAACAGTTCCGTTAAATCCACGCAGGTTATTAAAAAAATGAAAAAAATGTTAATTCTGCTGCTGGCAGTAATGTCCGCTTCAGGACTTCATGCAAACATGAAAAGTTCAGAGAACCTAAAGTCTGTCATATTCTTCACCCACACAGGTTCTGTTGGCCAGGACGTGCTTATCAGGGGCAAAGTAATATCAATTTCATCAAGCGAGGAGCTTCCAGACAGTGAGCTTTCAGGGATCGCGCTTGATAAAACAAAAGTGACAGTACGCCTTTTCGACAGGGATGGGCTCAATATCGGTGACGTTCTCTATGTGATAGATAAAAATAACCTTGTAGTTTCCAAATTCACAGTTAAAGAAATTTTCTATAATCAGACATTCGGCTATATGCTTATAGGTTACGGCAACCTTAAACTGAGCGGCAGGGATTACCGTGTTGCGCAGGCCGTCAACGATCCGGAAGCAAATGAATCCTACAAATATAAATCCCGCGGGGATTATTACCATCGCACAGGCGACAAGGGCAAAGCTATAGCCCAGTATAAAAAAGCTATAGAACTTAACAGGAATGATTCATCTTCCCGTTTTGCACTTGGAATGATTTATTATAATGATAAAATATACAATTTCGCGTACAATGAATTTAAAAAAGCTTACGAACATATAGAAAATATTTATGATAATGAAGACAGGTTCGTTCTTCTTAAATCTCTGGCTGAATTATGTTTTCTTGAAGCATATCACAGCAACAACCTGCTGGAAAGCCGTAAAAAATTCAGCAAAGATGGAATCAAATACTGTAAAGAAGCACTCCGTTATAACCGGGAATCTGTTGATATACATTCTCTTTTAGGCGACTTCTACTATATGAAAATAGATAAAGATCAGGATAGTGACAGGCTTGCCAAAGAAGCCTACATGGCTGTTCTTGAACAGAATCCGGCGCATTTTAATGCAAACTACAAGCTTGCGAAGCTTTATATGAGCCACAATAATAATGAAAAGGCTCTTCTTTACATCAGGAAAGCCGTAATGACTGATCCATCAAATGAAGAGGCGCTTGAGCTTTTAAAGAATCTGGAATGAAAGCAGCAGTTTAATATTAGTTTCTTGACATCAGACAATGTATATGTCAAAAATTCTAATGGTTAAAAATGTATGATTATATCTTCACTGCTAATTGCTCTTTCGTTCTCGTTCTGCTTCCAGATAGCTATTATTATCCTTTACCTTTCGAGCAAAAGAGACCTCTATTATAAAACTTTTCTCGGTACTTTTATCATTAACACCATTCTCATGGTCATTACAAGTACCATAGCCCTGACTTCGCCTTCATCAATTCAAAAAATAGATGTAAAGTTTATTCTATGGGTTATTTCCGGACTGATTATGATAATACTTTTTTTTCTGCAGGTAATAATCCTTATAAGGGTTTACAAGCGTTCAAAAGATCCGGATTTTTTTGATATTAATTTTTTTGGCAAGAAAGTATTCAGAAAAGGGGTGATAAAACAATCTGAATTTCTTACGTTTATACTAACCATACCTTTTTTTCTCATGGTAGGTTCATATTTTGTTGCCCTGCTGGTCAATCTTATTCTTTATAACCAACTTTGATTATCGTTTTTACTGTTTATCCCCGCTCACTCCGGAATGTAAATGATACATATTATGACTGAGCTAGTGAAAATCCGGCTATCACTTCAATATGTTTAGTACACGGGAACATATCAATCAGGGTAAGCTTCTCCAGTGCCAGTCCCCCTTTGATAAAATCAGCAGTATCCCTTGCAAAAGTTGACGGATCGCACGACACATAAACCATGCGTGATGGCCTGATTGCGTTAATTGTTTTCCTCCCGTTTTTTGAAATGCCGCACCTGGGGGGATCTATTACAATAAAATCAGGTTTATACCTGAATGGATGAATATCCGATTCAGCCCTGACTTCAAATTTTATATTATCTACTTTATTCAGCCTGCTGTTTTGTACAGCGTTGAAAATGCCTCGCTTGTCGCTGTCAAAACCGTAACCTTTACCT